>JBGTNQ010000012.1:0-83167 GCA_041742965.1 Minisyncoccia bacterium | reverse complement strand
TGGACTATTCAGCACAGGAGTTGCTTCTAATGGAAGTTTGGGTTCAATCAATTCGTCACACTCCTTCTATCCTGTGGCTGGTGGAAGTAACACCTTTGTCATAATTTGCGACGGATTAAGCGGACAAATTACTGACAGTGTTGTTGTATCTCGACCTAACGTAGCCACACCTCCACCAGCTCCGACCATTACTGTTACTACGGGCAGTCAGTGTGGTGGGATAATCACTATCTCATGGAATACAGTTCCAGGAGCGGTTTCATATAGTATCTTTAGGGATGGATCTGGTGTGGCAACTATTTTGGGAACCGTTTTTAACGATACCGGATTGTCTTACGGACAAAATTATACATACACAGTTGTTGCTCAAAATTTGGCAGGAGAATCATTGCCGTCAAACACAGCTTCAGCCAATGCTTCAGCTGCATGTGAGACAGTGCCAAACGCACCAGTACTTTCGGCTGTTACCAGTACTGTTTGCGGAGGACAGATTAATCTTTCTTGGAATACAATTTCAAATGCTACATCCTATAAAGTATTTAGAGATAATATCCAAATAGCAACAACTAATAATAATTTCTTTACAGACACAGGTTTAATTTCAGATGTTTCATATACATATAGAGTAAAAGCTGTAAATATGGTTGGAGATTCTGCAAGCTCAAACCAGGTATCAGTTAATGCATCTCAAGCTTGCGAGACAATTCCCAATGCACCAATAATCTCTGTTAGTACTGGAAGTGCTTGCGGTGGAACCATTTCTGTATCTTGGACACAGGTATCAAATGCTGCTTCCTACAATATATACAGAGACGGAGTGCTGATCGCTAGTTCATTTAACAATTCTCTTGTGGATACTGGGTTAACTTCTGGACAATCATATTCTTACGCCGTAAAGGCCATAAATTCAGCTGGACAATCTCCGTTTTCAAACACAGCATCGGCAACGGCATCAGCTCCTTGTGTAGTAGCGCCCGTTGCACCGGTGCTTTCTGGCTCTAGTACACAATGTGGCGGGGAAGTAGACTTGATTTGGAATATTGTTTCCAACGCCACATCTTATAAGGTTTTCAGGGATGGTGTGCAGATTGCCACAACCACCAGCAATTCATATGTTGATAACAACACACTGGCGGATACTCCATATACATATACTGTAAAAGCCACAAATACAGCCGGTGATTCCGGCGTCTCTAATGAAGTTAGAATTAGGTCTTCAAAATTATGTCCTTTAGAATCTCCAGAGGTGTCCTTAACAGCAAATCCAACAACTATCTTTAAAGGACAAAATTCTACACTTTCATGGACATCTAACTTCACGGATTCTTGCTCGGCTCAGTGGACCACATCAACGGCTGTATCTGGAAGTCAGATTGTAAACCCTGAAATAACTACAACCTACAGCATTACTTGTGAAAAGAATGGAAAAACTGCGACAGATACAGTTACTGTAACTGTGACTGAAGCACCTGTGTGTCATCTACCCATAATCACGAGTTCAACATCTGTTTCTGGAAAGGAGGGTAATGCGTTTTCATACACCCTGACAGCAACATCTTCTTCTACCGTCTCTTGGACAGTGGCAACATCATCCCTACCTCTAGGATTGACTTGGAACGGAAATACTATATCAGGTACGCCCACAGGTGATGGAGTGTTCAGTGTGGCTATTGTAGCAACCAATGAATGTGGTTCTACAAATGCGACATTAACAATCACCATTTCAAAGAAAGACACACCCCCTAGTGACCCTAATCCAACTGTTGATTTGACAGCAAACCCAACAACTATTTTTAAAGGACAAAATTCTACACTTTCGTGGACATCTACAAATGCAACAGAGTGTTCTGCAACTTGGACAACAGCAACCTCTACTTCAGGAACTCAGGTTGTAAGTCCTGATAGTACGACTACTTACGATATTACGTGTGTAAAAGGATCAAAATCGGCCACAGACTCAGTGATGATTACTGTGGATCAGGGTAATGGCGGAGGAAGCACAAATCCAACAGTTGATTTAACAGCAAATCCAGACGCCGTTACTAGGGGCAGTAACTCAACTCTCTCTTGGACATCTACAAACGCAACAGAGTGTTCTGCAACTTGGACAACAGCAACCTCTACTTCGGGAACTCAGGTTGTAAGTCCTGATAGTACGACTACTTATAGCATTACTTGTGTAAGGGGTAGTCAATCAGTTACTGATCTAGCTACTATTACAGTAAATGATCCACCAAGGGGCGGTGGCGGAGGCGGTTCAAGGAGAACACCAACCCCAGAAGTCCTGGGCGAAGAATTGGTCTGTGAATATTTGAAAGACTATCTACGCATTGATTGGGTCAATGATCCTGTTGAGGTTATAAAACTTCAAGTGTTCTTGAAAGAATTAGAAGGATTTAAAAATCTAGAAGTTACGAGAGTTTTTGATCAGGCAACATTTGACGCAGTAGCAATTTTCCAAGAAAGATATTTCGGTGACATTCTAGAGCCATGGGGTCATGACCGATACACTGGCTTCGTCTATATTCTTACTAAGAAAAAAGTAAACGAAATATTCTGTCAGCGTGCTTTTCCTCTAAACTCTGCTCAAGAACAAGAGATTATAGAATTCCGGGCATTTCTAGAAAGTTTGAAAGCACAAGGTGTAGATGTGTCCCCTATAGTAGGAGAGGATACTGATACAGATATTGATGACAAAGAAGTTCCCACCTTTCCAGGCATTATTAGCTCTATTGAAGATATATTAGATGGTCTAGATGATGATCGTGATAATCAAACTGGCAGTGGAATATTTGGCAATGCAAATATTCGTGCGGTGGCAGGGGCAATTTTTGCCGGTCCTCAGGGCTGGGACGAATCATTTAGAGCAATAATGATATTCATATTAGTGCTTGTGGGTGCTTATATTCTGACAAGGATTGTGATTGGCACGAATAAAGATTCTGTATCTATAGAGTCATTGAGAATGAGAAAGGTTTCAGTCTTCACTCTAATACTGGTCTTGGCGGTTATAATCTGCTTCGTAACATCTTATTATGCGATTATACTTCCTCTTATCGTCTTAATCATTGTCCTATCTGTTGTACTTCTTTGGTTGGCTGTTTCAAAATCAGAACCGATGACACTCATAAATATTGAACAACCAAAAGAAAAGAACGAAGATTCTTCTGAGGTAAAAAAATAATATAAATTTGTATAAAGATACAAAAGGAAACGCGACGCTTATCCAAGCGTCGCGTTTCCTTTTGCTACAATTTTTTTTCTTGATTTTAGTAATTTAGGAAACTTCTTTATCCTCAAGTATCCTGCTATACCAATCATAACGCTATTGTCTGTAGCGAGTTCTCTTGTTGGTATATGAAGTGCCAACCCCTTAAACTCCTCTGACATTTTTGTTATAGATTTTCTAATATGGGTATTTGCAATAACACCACCTCCGACTATTAAACTTTTCGGCTTGTATTGTTCTACGGCTTTTTTGGTTTTGTGAATTAGTATTTCTGTAACGGCTTTTTCGAACTCAAAAGCTATCTCTTCTTTGTCTTTGGTTTTTAATTTTCCGTGTTCGCGTATACGGTAAAGCACGGCAGTTTTTAAACCGGAGAATGAAAAGTCATAGTCGTGAGTATGTATCATCGGTCTAGGAAGATTCCACTTTTCTTTTTTGTATCCAGAGATTCTTTTTTTCTCCGCTAGCTTAGAAATCTCTGGGCCCCCGGGGTAGGGAAGTCCGAGCATTCTCGCCACCTTGTCATAAGCTTCTCCGATAGCGTCGTCTCTTGTCTTGCCAATAGTTTTGTATTCTAGTATTTTTTTACTCAAAACTAATTCTGTATGCCCACCAGAAATTAGCAACGCTAGTACTGGATATTTAAAAAAGTTTTTAGTTTTAGGTTTCAAGTTTTTAGATAAAAGAGCGGAGACAATGTGTCCTTCCATATGATCTATCGGCACTATTGGGATGTTCCAGATTTTCCCTAGAGCTTTTGCCCCATTAATGCCCACCCAGAGTGCCGGCTCAAGTCCGGGGCCAAATGTTACTGCAATGGCGTCAATTGGAGGTTTTTCTATGGTCGGTATGAATTTTAAAAACTCTCCCAAAAGTTCTGTTTCTCTTTCAAGTATTTTTTGTATTCCTCTTGTCGGTAGTTTATTGTCGGTAGTTTGTTTTAGAAATCCCGCCTCTCCCAGGGCTTCTTTAAGTAGGGGAATGAAGTTTTTTTGATGTTCTCTTTTTGCAATATTTGGAAATACTCCACCATACTGTTCATGGATTTTTACTTGTGAATAAAGGGCATTTCCCAACACCTTAAATTTTGGGGAAGTGATAGGTCCACTTGCCCTGATCACGCTTATAGCAGTTTCGTCACAACTTGTTTCAATACTTAATATAATCATGAAAGTAATGTTAGAAAGGTGAGGTTTAGCATTTTAACTTCTCGCCCCGTAGTGAGCTTCGCTTTACTACTGGGGTCGTCACAACTTGTTTCAATAGATAGGATTTTCATAATATAGAGCCGATTCTACCACGAAACCCTTATTTTATAGCGTGTTTTTGGGGTAACCACTTTGACATTGACTTTTAGTAAAAATGGGTGTATAATTGGGATATAGGGTGTTGTTCTGTCACATTTTAAAGGGAGGGGAAGATGCGCAGTCTGTTTGTTCTAATGAGGGCTATTCTGCGGATGGAGCACGGTCTCCGTCTTAGGCAGTCCGAGCTCAAAGCGCTACTTCGCTTTGCGCCGGAGGCTCTCGAGCTCGAAAAGTTGGACCTCGCTGGTCGTCCGATTAAGGACAATCCGAGTGTGGTCCAGCGCCTCCGTGTGCGTTACCGCGGAGCTGGGTCTCAGACATGGTAGTCATGCCTCGAGACCAAACAGGTGGTTGCGACTTCATTGTCGCGACCACCTTTTGCTTTTGATGGAATTTGTGACCCTACGGGGAGTCGGCTAGCTGTACTTTTCTGCTGAAAAGTCATCCAGCCCGCCCTCGCACCGTCGTGCTCCGGGCTTCGACTCTCCACATCAGTGGATCATAATGGCACCAAAAAACCCCGCACAAGACGGAGTTTTTTTGTTGCCATGACCCTACGGGGAGTCGAACCCCGCTTCCAAGCTTGAAAAGCTTGTGTCCTAACCGATAGACGATAGGGCCCTTAATTAGCTTTCTGGAAATACAGATACAAAACAGAACGCGAAAATCATAGCATTTTTGTTGAAAAAATCAAAAAATGATAGGATATTTTGGCGAAGGAGGAGTGGCTGAGCGGTTGAAGGCACTGGTTTCGAAAACCAGCAAGGGGGAAACTCCTTCGAGAGTTCAAATCTCTCCTCCTCCGCAATGATCCGAGAGGGCAGGTGGGGCCTGTCCGAGCGGGCTATCATTTCGTGAGGAATGGTGGGATTTGAAGGCCGGAGTCCCGAGCCGGGGACGAGGCGGGGTCGCGAAATTCGCCAGCAGGCGAATATTTGTGACCAAATCTCTCCTCCTCCGCAGATTGTATTTTTTGAAACATAAAATCATGCGCGGTTAGCTGTCTTGGTAGATATGTCGCAATACGTAAAATAAGTACAGTAAGTTGAATTTGAAAATCATGCGCGGTTAGCTGTCTTGGTAGGTACATCGTAATACGTAAAATGTGAGGTAAATTGAAAATGGGGAATTATAAGCGCGGTTAGCTCAGTTGGTAGAGCATCTCATTGACGTTGAGAGGGTCAGAGGTTCGAATCCTCTATCGCGCACAAAACAAAGAAGCGGGACACGAAGTGTTCCGCGACTTTTGTTTTGTAGCAGTGGAGAGGATTCGAAAGACGGAGGCGCTAAGCCCCCGCCAAGGCGGGGTTGCCGAGTCGGGGTCGCGGAAATTTCTGAGCGATAGCGAGGAAATTATCTGTGACCGAATCCTCTATCGCGCACAAAACAAAGAAGCGGGACACGAAGTGTTCCGCGACTTTTGTTTTGTAGCAGTGGAGAGGATTCGAAAGACTCGTCAGGACTCTGTACGCTGTGGGTTTCCGTCTGTTTTTATAGATATATGATGTTATTATGAAAGGATAAAAGTATTGTCAGAGTATTGCTTAATATAATCAACAAAATGAATAAATTACACGAGCGCCTTGCAGAGGAGAGTGGTTTTTATCGAGACTGGCACAATCATAAGGCGACAAAGTTTTTTCACTGGTATGCCTTTGTAGTTTTGTCTCTCCTATTCGCTTTTCTTGTTATTGGAAATATAAATCAATATGGAGAAGACAGCATTGCGGCCGTTGGTGGTATCGGTTCTGAAAAATACGAAGAATACGTATTAGTTAAATTTAAAGCAAATGCTGGTTTTGACAGGAGAAGTATAGTATCAGCACGACATAATTTGCGTGAAGAGAAAGCTAGTTCCGAATTAAGCAGTTTAGGCCTCAAGAGATTTAAAGTTCCCCCAGGGAGAAGCGCCATAGATGTAGCAAGTGAAATCAATGTAATTGAAAGAGACAGCATTGATTATGCGGAATCCGATTCATTAGATTATCCAGCACTTTTACCGAATGATCCAATGTATGCCGGTTCTCAGGGGGATAAAGCAATGATGAATATGCCCACTGCTTGGGATATCACTACTGGAAATCCTAATATGGTTATTGCCATATTAGATACGGGCGTTAATTGTAATCATGCTGATATATCCGGACTCTGTGTTGCCGGTAGAAATACAGCAAGTAATAATTCTGATACTAGTGATATATATGGTCATGGTACTGCTGTCGCCGGTGTAGCGGCTGCTAGAGGTAACAATTCCCTAGGTGTTGCTGGTGGTGCTTGGTCTTCCAAGATTATGCCAATTAGAATTACAGACAACTCCTCAACTGGCTCGGCATATTCTTCTGCTCAGGCAAGCGGTATTGTATGGGCCGCAGACAATGGAGCAAAGGTTATAAGTATGAGTTATGGTGGCAAGTCTCAGGCTGTTCGAGATGCGGCTTCCTATGCTGATAAAAAGGGAGCTGTGGTAATAGTTAGCGCTGGTAATACTGGTACAGCTACAACATACAACTCTGATTGGCCAGAAGTAACCACCGTTGGTGCTGCTACTTCAATAAATAGCCTTGCCAGCTACTCTACTTATGGAAATGATGTTGATATTGTGGCCCCTGGTTGTACCGGGGCGACTACCGCCTCAGGTGGTGGATATAGAAGTTTCTGTGGGACATCAAATTCGGCACCAGAAATTGCTGGCGTTGTGGCACTTATCCGTTCAGCAAATTCATCTCTGAGCCCTGCGCAGGTTAGAGATGTTCTATATTCAACAGCAATTGATTCTGGCACAGCGGGAAGGGATCCGTTCTTTGGTTGGGGTTTTGTGGACGCTGGTTCTGCGGTAACGAAAGCGAGCGGAACAACGGGAACACCTACCCCAGAACCGGAGCCTACAGTACCATCAGCTCCAACAATTAGTGCGTCAACTTCAAATACTTGTGGTGGCTATACAAATATATCTTGGAACAATGTTAGTGATGCTACAAGTTATAAAATATACAGAGACAATTCCCTGATTAATTCTAATGCCAAATCTCCCTTTACAGATGGGTCTTTGAATTCTGGAACATCGTATTCATATCTTGTAAGGGCAACAAACAGTGTGGGCGATTCTCCAAATTCCAACACAGCTTCGGCGACAGCCTCGCCTGCATGTTCTACAACTCCAGAGCCAACACCAACACCAACTCCAACTCCAACACTCTCAATTTCTAACCACACGGTTTCCGGGACATCAAATTCATTGACAGTAACTTGGCAGACAAATATTCCTGCCACTGGAGCTGTGCTTTATGGTACAAAATCAAACTTACTGTCTTCTACGATAAACAGCTCTTCGGGAACACAACACTCAGTGACCATAACCGGTCTTTCAGGGAATTCAAACTACTGGTATAAGATTGTCGCCAATAGTTCTGATCCGTCACTTACTACATCCACAGGAACTTTGAAGACCCGTACATCCAGATAGCCTGTTTTTATAGAATTATAAATTAAAACCATCACCCCGCCCTTGTAACAAGGGAGGGGTGGTGGTTTTATAGCCCTTTACAAAATATAAAAAGTATGATAGTGATAAGCAAGAGTTCCTTGATTTCTCTATTTCTTAATCACAGCTTTTCAACAGGGGCCAAAGCCCCAAGGAGGCGCAGTGCGCACAATGTTGGTGGTTCTCATCAGTTTGACTCTCTGGACCTCGGTTCTCGAGGGACAGACTGCTCAGACGCTTCATCCCGACGACGCTGGCTATGCCATGCTTCGTAGGCCGATGGAGTCTGGTGCCGAGCTCGCGAAGTGCATCCGTGAAAATGACAACAGGTGTCTTCGGGCAACCCCCCAAGAACTTCTGAAGTCATTCCAAGATTCTCGTCCGGAGCTCGGTCTTCGTTCGACTGAAGATCTTGCTCTGCGAGCAGAGGCGTGGCTCGTTGAGCCGTGCCCACTTATTCGGCTCAACTTGGCCCGGCTCCTTTTGCCGAGTCGGACGGTAGACTTTCGGTTCAACAGGTGGCTGAGGACCGGAGAGTTGTGTTTTTTTGATTCCAACCTTGGTATTTACGTGGCATCGGCAGGTTGCGGAAACGCACTCGTCGGTGACCACGGCAGGGACGAGGTGAGGGAGAGGGTCATGGTGTCCTTGACAGATCAACCCCAAGTAAAGGACACTTTCTCCACCACAGTCGCGAGAGGCACCCGGATCAATCACAACTCTGGGGCCCACACGAATGTCCTTAAGGATACAACCATGGTTTTCAAGGACCCTTCGGTGTGGATTTTCCGCGCTGAAGACCCTCGTGTTGCAACTTCTCCGCCGTTGACGGTTTTCGTGACCGATACATTGACGGTGAGGAAGGGTCGCGGTCCGTGGCCGTTCATCATCGGTGCTGTCATTGGCACTGGGGTCGGCTGGTTTGCTCACGAGCTTCTCGTGAAGCACAAGTGTCGGTGCAACTCCGACACTGGTGGACCAGTTGATCCGCCAAATCGGATAGCTCAGCTCCGGCTGGGGTTTATCCGGTTCTGAAGAAGAAATAGGGAATGGGCCAGCAGAGCGATCTGCTGGCCTTTTTCTATACTTGACAAATACTATTAAATTTGCTATAATACAAACAGAAATAGTTATTTTAAATAAATAATTCCGAAAGGTGAATTGTATATGAAGATTAAATATGGCTATATTTATGGCTATTTCGTAATCAGCTTACCTTTCGGAATTTCCTATATCATCAAAACCGCCCACCCAACTCAAGGAGGTTTACAGTGAAGTACCTTTGGCTGTTCATCATCATGCTCGTCTTACCGGCGAGCTCGCTTGCCCAAAGGGGTACTCTCGCGGTTCCGCAAGGGGCAGATCTGGCCACGCACCCCATCATCTGGGAGAGCGGGCGTGATCCTTCCCCGAGCACAATTGACTTCGTGCTTAGCAGAGCCAAGGGGCTTCGTCTCGACACCCTTGAGGTGTCGTGGACGGGGTACAACTATCACCGTCCCAGCAAGCGTTTCATGCTGGAGACACTGCCCATCGGCGCGGTGGTGTACACGGACAGCACGGGTATTCCGCTCTACAAAGCGGACTGTGGTAACCGCCTTCTGGCGATTACCGCGTGTCCGGCCTGTTTACCGGCAGTTCCTGTCACGGATTCGGCGCCCCGAGCGCTCGATCTGGTTGACCAGAACAGGGGAGGCGGCTTCTGGGCCAATCTCTGGGACTGGATCAAGAGGGTTGCCACTTGGCTCGCAAGAGCCATTATGGCAATTATCTTGGTGCTGGGGGCTCTTTTGCTCCTGCTGGCTCTCCTCGCCCTGCTTTTGAGGGCGTTTGATGCCCTCTTGAGTTGGATCAGGGGTGGGCCACCACCACGGCGTGCTACACCGCACTCTCCGCCCCCTCCGCCTCCGCCTCCTCCGCCCCCGGCACCACGCTCGATTGTGGTACCGCCTGTTGTGGTACCGCCATCGAGGGCGGATGGACCAGATGGTCCGTTCCTCCGCTGGGTCCGCAGTTCGGATCCGAGTGGGGAAGTGGTGGAGTTCCGTCGCATGGACGCCGTCCATGTGGAATCTAGCGGGGCCCTCAGGACCATTCGGTTCTGGCCGTCCCGCTGAAAGCGGAACTGATGTAGGGAATGGGCCAGCAGAGCGATCTGCTGGCCTTTTTCTTTCTATAAAAACCCCCATTTTCAGGGGTATAAATCACTTTATGGGTAGATTTTGTAATGAGTGATTAAAATTGACGGCCATAATGAAGGAAGTAGTTCATTTATTTGAGTACTTTACACACAGGACCACCCTATTTCGATAGAGGATGGTCCTGTGTGGTCTTATCCACCCGGTATTCACTTTTTTTGAAGCAGAATATTATTGACCTTGGTGGGTGTTGACGTATACTTTCCTTTAGATTGTTTCTGTTTTTAAGGACTAGTCTTACTTGACTTTTTTTTGTTTTCATGTATAAAGACAAGTAATAACTAATTGTTAAAAGGTCCCGTATTTCAAGTTATAAATTATTATTTTTATTAAATAGGTTTAGTTGTTAAGTTAAAAAAATATATGACATCATTTATTCTCTCTCGAAGTCGTGCGAAGAAAAACCTTCGACGCTTCACAAGTTTCACTTTAATGTTTTCAATGGTATTCACGGCTTTTGGTCCGGGAATTTTTGCTGTGCGAGATGTTATCGCGCAAGGTCCACCCGCGAAGATAGAAATTTGTCACGCAACAGGAGATGGCTGGATGTATATGGATTCTCCTGCCGGTCCATCACTTGATGCTCATTTAGGTCATGGGGACTTCCTTTATACGGGTGTGGATGTAGCAAACAAGGATGCTTGGTGTGCAGATCATGCTCCAACGCCACCAGTAGATGATCCAACAGAAGACACTGGCACACTTAGAGTTTGTAAAATAATTTTGGATGATGAAGGAAATTCTATAGCTGGAGAAGCCGGAACTACTTTCACCATTCCTTTCTTAGATGAAAACTATGAAGGTGATGCTGTTGAGCCTATTCCTGCTGATGTGGTCTTTGATACCCCGCTAACTCTTGAAACAATATTTGGTCATGTCGAGGGTGAGTGTGAGGAACACAAATTGGAACCAGGGGTCTATTATTATGGTGAAGAAACCATAAGCCCTGATAGTGATCTATGGGAAGAGCCAAAGTATCACGACGGCTATCCTAGTACGGCGACAGACCTAGACTCTTTCGGTCTTTATAATACTAGTACTGATGAGAGCTTTGACAGTTTTGACGGAGTAATAAATCTTTCAAAAGATCAAACAAGAAATCTGTACATTCTTAACCAGATGAAAGAGGTACACGATGAACCGACAGAAGAGCCAACAAATTCTTGCTTGGTTCCAGATATGCTTGATGGAGAAAAAATAGATTCTTATGGTCCGTCATATGACAGTCCTGAAAACCCATTGCAGAACATTTTAAACAATTCTTATGGTCCTGGTGCTATAGATGCAGAAGATGATGAAACTGGATATCAGGCATTGAATGTTCCTGTCGGTACAGCAACTGTCACTTTCACAGCTACATTCTTAGCTGCAATTGCTGATTACACTAATAGTTTTGGCTATTACACAAACGGAGATATCAACACATTTGTCCCAGTTACTTATGCTAGCTCAACGACCGTTGATACAACGGGAGTAACAAAGATAGGTTTTGCTCTAAAGAGTATTAATCATCAAGCTGTTACTAATTATTTTGCAACCGAACTTTCAGAAAATCCTGGGAATAATGATCATGCGGTAGTTTTCAACCCATCCACAAACACATATGTAATTGCTTTTGAAGATATTAACCCGCTTGAAAACGGTGATAAAGATTATAACGACCTTGTTGTTGAAGTTGTAATTGATGGTTGTACAGAGGTGCCAGACGAAGAACCGATTGAATGTATTCCTGAAAAAGAACTTATTGTAAACGGAAGTTTTGAAGAGCCAAATGTTGGCGGTGATTGGAATGTATTTGAATCTGTTTTAGGTTGGTCATTTGATTGGATAAATTCAGGCGGTGCTCCTACTCCCAAACTAGAACTTCACAAGGGTGTAAGTGGCTGGTTGTCAGATGATGGTCTACAGCATGCAGAACTTGACGGAGACTGGTATGGACCTTCTAACTCTGGACAGGGTGGTTCTACTAAACTATGGCAGGATATCCCGACTGTGCCAGGTAAAGAATACGAACTTAAGTTTTCATTCTCTGGACGACCAAACACTGGAGTTGGAGACAATGTTTTGGGAGTTTTGTTAAATGGTTCGGATATTACAGGTTCTTCTTTCTCAAAATCTAATAATACAGGTCAGACAGCTTGGGAACAGTATACGCACAAGTTTACTGCAAATAGTACATCTACCAAGGTTCAGTTTCAGGATGAAGGAACAGAAAACTCTCTCGGAACATTCTTGGACAATGTAAGTCTGATGTGTCTAGGAGATGAACCAGAAGATTGTGTAGAAACATCTGGAAGTATTGTGAGTGATGAGTCAGTAATGAATGTAACTGACGGGAATATTCCGGCAGAAGCTCTTACTTTCGTTCACCCTGGATGGACAGCAAGTATCCCAGGTGCTACATGGATTTGGGCTACTGACCCAGTAGAGTCACCGACTAATGATGCCGATTTGACTAAGGTGTTTACCAAGACATTTAATGTCGTTGGAACTCCTCAAACAGGTACTCTAGATATTGCTGCTGACAACTACTACAGCGTTAAGATAAATGGAATTTCTGTAGGAAGTGAGCTTGTTAATGAAAACAACTTCCAGCTCGCAACACAGGACTCTTATGATGTGACTTCGTTCTTGGTTAACGGTGCGAATACAATAGAAATTACTGCAACAAATAAAGAGATTGGTGAAAGCGCTGATCCCGCTGCAAACCCTGCAGGTATTTTGTTCAAACTTTCTTGGACAGCAGAAGATTGCGGTGATGAACCAGAAGAAAAGCCGAGTATAACTTTGTCAGCAGTTAAGATTGAATGTGAAGTTGAGTCTTTGCTTCCAAACTGGGGAGCGGGAAGTGCCAACATTACTTCTACAACCGCTAGTGATTGGTTGAATGATGTAAATCATCCAGAAAGAAAAAATCATTGTGAGATTGTACCTTGGGATTTCCAATGGGCACCAGCCGACACTTCAAATCCAGGTGATTCAACCGAATACGCTGGCTCTCCTTGGACGACCTTTACGGGAAGTACTTCTATAGAGCTTTCTGAACTGAATGGTAATCATGTTTGGGTCAGAGAAGCTTTGAAGCCAGGATACATTGGTTTTGGAGGTGAAAATACAACTCAAAATGTCTCAGCAGAGTTCTACTGTTATGATGATGTTTTGAATTATGATAACTATGAATGGATAGGAAAAGGAGCCCCTCTTGTAGATGGTTCTACCTATAACTGTGTGGGTTGGAATGTTCCAACAGAACCAGGAATCGTTCTCGGTGATGTAACTATGTGTAAGGTTGATGAGGAAGAAAGACCTCTATCTGGATGGCAGTTGTTGCTTCTAGGAGACAAGATAGGAGATACCTTAGTTGTAGATTCTGAATCTTCAACTGGAACGGATTCACTTCCTCTTGTCGCCGGAACATCTTATGTAGCTAATGCAGTCGGAACATGGAGTAATCAGAATGGTGCAAACCTTGTAGATGCAGAATATTCTACTACTGATGGCTGGTTGACATATATGGATGGATATACTGGTTTTCCTGCAGAAATTCTTGAACTACAGATAGCAGAAAATCCACTCTTTGGTGATTGGGGGGCATATAATGATAGTCACTCATATTGGCAAGGATTTTCACCATCTATTTCAGGTTCCGTAAACTTCAGAGTTTTTGATGGTGATGCTAATACCAACACCCAAAACCTAGCTTGGTTTAATGATAATTCAGGTCTTCTATCTGTAGACATTTATGAAGGATATACTGGTGTAACTGGAGAAAATGGTTGCTTCACAATAGAGGATGTGCCATTTGGTACATACACCGTAGATGAGGCCCTTCAAGATGGTTGGGAAGTTGTTGATGGAACCGGTGAGGTTACCGTCGATGGCGATGAGATATTTACTGTTATGAACCGTCGTGATGGTGGTGGAAATGGTGGGTCAGAAGAAAAGGCGACTCTAACTATTGTTAAAACAGTTGTTGGAGGAAATAATGTTGCCGGAGACTTCACACTTTCTATTGCGGGTGTTAATCCTTCTGATTCATCTGTCATTGGTAATAATGTTGGTGTAGATGTAACTCTTGATGCCGGTGCCTATAGTGTTACTGAAGTAGACAGTCTGGGATATAGCGTAAGTTATTCAGCAGATTGTTCAGGAAACATTTCTTGGGGCGAAACCAAAACTTGTACAGTGACAAATACTGAACAAGGTGGAGGTGGCGGAGGAGGAAGTATCCAAGGTGCTAGAAGTTCTGGTGGTGGAGGTGGCGGATCAAGTTCAGATGACGAGGAGGATGAAGAAGGACTTGTTGCGGGTGCTTTCACAGACCTTCCAGGTCTTCCAAATACTGGAAACGGAGCACAGTCACAGAATCTAATTATTATGATTTCACTCATTGTCGGACTGCTTGTGGTCAACTCATTGAGCTTGAAAGTTCTAAGGAAAAATTAATAAATAGGGAATAGTTTCCTATCAAAAAACCGCCCAATGGGGCGGTTTTTTGGTGTCCGACATTGAAACTGAAACTAAGGTATAATGCATATTAATGAAAAAAACAATTCTTATTTTTTGTGCTCTCTTGTTCGCTCTTCCGGTCCTTGCAATAGAACTACCAAACTCAAATGACATTGTGTATTTTGTTAATGAAGAAAGGAGGAGCAGAGGTTTAACCACTCTTTCTGTAGATTTTCGTCTTACAGAATCAGCTAAAGCAAAAGCGAAATCACTTTCAGCAATAGGGGATTTAAGGCACACTAAATCAGGTGACGGAATTGTCTGGTGGCCACTCAAAGATGCGGGATATGACTACAGATTGGCAGGTGAGAACTTGGCTCTCAATATACCAAGCGCAGAAGAAATTGTTTCAAGCTGGATGTCTTCTTCTTCTCATCGTGAGAATATTGTAGACAGATCTTTTGAACACATTGGTGTGGCGGTGGTGGAAGGATATTTTCAAAACTCTCCTGCTTCCTATGTTGTGATGTACACAGCCGATCCGAAAGAGAAGGTTGTTCTTGGAGCTGTTTCAGGAAGCAGAGAAAAAACAGAGAAAGAGAAGATTGAAGAACTTATGGAAATAATTATTGACCTGATGAGGCAGATAATGTTGATTCAAAGAAATATCAATGCATAGTTTTCAGAACATACCACTAGTTTATAAAAAAATTATCGGCATCAATTTGGTTTTTCTTTTGGTGATTGGTTTTGTCATATGGCAAGTATTCAAAGATGAAAAAAGACAGGTTGAACTTCCGATTCCACCGGAATATGAAGTCTTAACTTCTTCTTCAACTCCTATTTCTATAAGTATTCCAACTATTGAAGTTGAGGCAGAGGTTCTACCTGTTGGTCGGACTCGCGAAGGTAATATGGCTGTGCCAGAAAAATATGAGGATACGGGGTGGTACAGATATGGGCACGAACCGGGGACATCAGGGAACGCAGTTATTGCTGGGCATTTGGATAATGGGGCGGGGAACCCGGCGGTTTTTTATAGATTGGGGGATTTGCGTATAGATGATAGGGTCTTTGTCTCCAACGAGGCAGGGGAGAGGCTTGAATTTAAGGTTACCGGCATGTCGCTATATGACTACCAAAATGCTCCTCTGGAGCTCATTTTTGGCCCCTCAGACGACTCTAGGCTCAATCTGATAACCTGTGACGGTGTTTGGATTCCTGAGGATAAGATATATGATAAAAGACTGGTGGTATTCACTGAATTTGTAGGTATTGCAAATTAAGTTTATTTATGTTATAATTAATATATGATGAAAACTGTGAAAAAGTATCTAATTCCAAATGAAGAGAATGAGCATAAACCGCATCTTCTAAGAAGCGCTGGTGTGGCGGTAATTGCTGGATTATCAGTGGCGGTTTTTGCTTTGGGAGTTTTCCATAATACCTTTTTTATAAAAAGCGATTTTCTTTCTGCTGTTATATCTCGTGTTCTTGTAGATTTGGCAAATGAAAATCGCACAGAAAATAATCTGGGTGGTCTCACTGTAAACCCTTTGCTTGAAGAAGCGGCCAGACAAAAAGCAGAAGATATGGCAAGCAAAGGATATTTTGCCCACAACAGTCCAGACGGAACTACTCCATGGTATTGGATAAGAAATACCGGATATCGTTTTGCTTATGCTGGAGAAAACTTGGCGGTGAACTTCAGTGATTCCGAAGATGTAGATCGCGCTTGGATGAACTCTCCTGGACACAGGGCAAACATTTTACATGACAAATTTACAGAGATCGGTATAGCGACAGCTCGAGGAGAATATAAAGGAAGGCAGACTGTTTTCGTAGTTCAGATGTTTGGCCGTCCTATTGATGGCGCAAGGGTTGGAGAAGGCACGGCTTCTGCGGTATTGGCTCAAGTAGATTTAGTGGAACCACAAGACGAGCTTTCTGAAGACTCATCTGTTGTTGTCTTGGGTGAAAGCTCTGAAGTTGCTAGTCAGCAGGAAGTTGCCCCTACAGAAACAGAGAGAATTATTCCTAACTATGATGCAGAAACATATATAGAAGTAGAAAACGCAGACCTTTTGGCGGTACCAGAAACGGAGGTTGTCGTGGAGAAAAGTGCTAGCACTATAGACAACCTCGCTTCAAAACCAAATAAAGTTATAAATTATATTTATCTTATTATTTCAGGAATTATTATTTTGGCGATTTCTTTGGCCATAGGTATTGAGTATCGCCTTCAACACCCAAAGTATGTTTTGACCGGTTTTGTATTACTGGCTTTTGTTCTTACGCTAATGTATGTCTATCAGGGTCTTTTCTGGACTCAAGTAGTGATAGTGTAATAAGGGGGGAATAATGAATGACGAATGAGGAATATGGGTAGCTGTCAGCTTATAGCTGTTAGGGGAAAAGAAGAAAAACGAAAGAAGAATGGGGAATAAAAACCCCCACTTGGAAACTAAGTTTCCAAGTGGAGGTTTTTACCTCAATTTCCGCCCAGATACTTGGAAACCGAGTTTCCAAGTTGGGTTAAAATACCTTTTATTTTGCGTGTAGATGCATATATATGTCTTCGAGTGCTCTCACAGCATCTCCTGCTGCTATATTGTTCTGGTGATATAGACCGTCAGTTACATCTCCAGCTGCCCAAATACCCTCTGTTTTTGTCTGTTGGGTTTTTGGTTCTACTGGAATTTGTCCATACTGATTTAGCTCAACCACATCTTTTATATATCCAGTTGATGGTATAAGTCCTATTTCTACGAACACTCCATTTGTCAGTATTTCATTTGTGACTTTGGTATTGTCGTCTTGATAAACCACAGATGTTACAAAGTTTTCTCCCTTTATTTCTATCGGAGTAGCATATTCAAGGGCTTTCATTTTTGGATTAGCCAGAACTTTTTTTATGGTCACCGGATCAGCTCTAAATGGGCCGTGAGTCATCAAGGTCACACTTTTGCAGTAGGCGAGGAGTTGTGCCGCTGTTTCAAATCCAGCATTTCCTCCACCTATAACTACAACATCTTGGTCAGAAAATATTGGGCCATCACAAGATGCACAGTATGTAATGCCTTTATTTTCAAATTTTTCTCCGCCAGGAATGTCGAGTTTTCTTCTTGAGCTTCCCGTGGCGACTAAAATTGTTTTTGTTTCGTATTCGCCACTATTCGTCTTTATTACAAATCCCCCATCTTTTTTTGAGACTGATTCTGCTCTTTCGCCTTCCTTTACTGTCACAATATCTCCAGCGTAGGCGAGGAGGTGTTTTTTGAGGTCTTCTGCGAGTTGGGGCCCTGGGATATTGATTGTTCCAATCCAGTTTTCTATACCGGCGGATTCAATACTTTGTCCTCCCCAGCTTTCAGTTATAAATATTGTTTTTAGTTGTTTTCTGGCCGCGTATACTCCAGCAGATACTCCAGCCGGTCCTCCTCCTAAAATAGCTAAGTCGTACATAGATAAAGAATGATGAATAAAGAATGACAAGTAAAAGATAGGATATCAGAAATGGGAAAAATAATAAAGATGGCGAGGAAGAATGAGGAATATAGGTAGTTTATAGCGTAGAGCTCCTAGCTTTTAGGAGGGGAGGATAAGGAATGAAAATCGAGTCACTTGGAAACCGAGTTTCCAAGTGAGGTACATAGGTTAGTCCCTATGTGTGGCTTTTTAAAAGCGAAACCCCCACGAACCTCGTGTGGGGGTTCGTGGGGGTCAGGTGATCGTCTGACCACGCATCCTTATTGCAACAATTGCGACTGCTCCGATAAGGATGGCGATGATGGTGAGATGTGGAGCGAACACCAAGCCTGCTCCGAACATGGCACCAATGAATGCATCAAGTGAACCGACGAGCCTACTCCTCATCCTTTCCAAGTAGTACATAATGACTCCTTGTCTGGGTTTATGGTGTAGCAAAGACTCATTGTCACCTCTGCTTTAATTTTGTCACCTATAATTTATAAGTCAAAGAATAATTAAATGTGCAACATAGCTCTATGTAACAAAAAATCCGCCCTAGGGCGGATTTTTGATGGTTCTATTTTAACTTTGAACGGCGGAGAAATGCTGGTACTGCACCCCAATCATCCTCATCATTTTCTTCTGTTGTTGGAGCGGGTGTTGGCTGTGGTTCGGGTTTCTTTTCTTCAGTTTTAGGTTCTTTAGCACTACCAAATACTGGAATGCTGTTATAGATTTTACCCTTCTTTTCTTCTCCCTCACTGTCTTGCTGGAAGAGAGTTTTCTTAACCATATTTTCTGGAAAACCAGAGGCGATAACGGTGATTTTAATCTCTCCTTTCTTGAGTTTTTCGTCTCTAACAGTTCCGAATATAATTTTTGCATTTGGATCTACAGATTCGGTGATAACCTTGGCTGCGTCTTGGATTTCAAACATAGTGAGATCGTCGCCCCCAGCAATGGAGAATAGAACACCCTTTGCTCCAGATATTGAAACTTCAAGAAGTGGGGAATTGATAGCCGTGCGGGCCGCTTCTTCAGCTCTTTTTTCACCAGAGGCGTATCCTATACCCATAAGCGCAGCGCCGGCATTTTCCATAACTGCGCGTATATCTGCAAAGTCAATATTGATGAGGCCCGGGGTTGTGACAAGGTCAGAAATACCTTCCACCGCTCGACGGAGTATATCGTCACACATTGCGAAGGCGTTTTTGGCAGTAGTGTCCTTGTCTATAGTTGAGAGAAGTCTGTCGTTTGGAATGATGATAATAGCGTCAACTGACTGCTTGAGTTCTTCAATACCTTGTTCAGCAATACGCATTCTCTGCAGACCTTCAAAGAAGAATGGCTTTGTCACTACAGCTACTGTGAGACACCCCGCTTCTTTGGCTGTTCGAGCCACAGCAGGAGCAGCACCTGTTCCAGTACCACCTCCCATACCGCAAGCGATGAAGACCATGTCAGCCCCCTTTATAGATTCCTGTATTTCTTCCTTTGTCTCTTCTGCGGCCCGTTTTCCGAGCTCTGGATTCATACCAGTACCGAGTCCACGAGTTAGGTTCTTACCAATGTGAATTTTCTTTTTGGCGAGAGAGTGATGTAGATCCTGAGCGTCTGTGTTTACGGAGATAAAGTCAACTCCACGGACCTTGGAATTAATCATATGATTAATCACATTCTTGCCCGAACCGCCTATTCCAAGGACTTTAATCCGAGCAAATGCTTCAACTTCTGGTTTGATTTGGGGCATGATTTTTATTCGGGTAAATAAGCTGAATAAGGAAAATAAGTCTAAGGGCGTTTTAAAGGCCTAAACCCTCAAATACTTAGTAGAGCCATAATAGCAAAGCCATAAAAAAAAGAAAGAACCTTGCCAAAAAAAGGATTTTGTGTCTTTTTAATACTCAAAAATAGGGGATAGGGTACTAAGGCAAGAAGGGTCTCAAGATATCTTTCACTTTATTTCCGATGGTCTTCAGTATATTTATTGGGTTTCTGATTATTGTACCCCTTCCATCTTCCTCTCTTAATCCTAATATACAGAGACCTAAAGCTACCGCAAAAAAAGCGTCTTTGACTTTTCCCTTCTCTTTCTCAGGAAAATTTAGATGAGCAACTTTGGATGGAAGTTTTAGAGATGCTTTTGCAAAGTCTTCTATTGTGCCAATAGACGATCCACCACCGGTGATGATTATTCCCGCAGGCAGAAGCCCATTTCGGCCAATTTTTTTAAGATGAGCATCAATCAGTTCAAACATATCTGAGAGTCTTGCGCCTATGATTTCATCCAGTTTCTTTTTGGGATATGAAGCGTGTGTTATTCCGCCGTGTTTTAAGGTTTCTGCCTCTTCAAGTGGTATGCGTAAACCCAAAGCTATGTCATTTGTAATATCGTTTGAACCAAGAGGAAAAACCTCAAGGGATATGGGGATATTATTTTCAAAAACTACTATAGAAATTGTTTCAGAACCTATATTTGCCAGAACACACCCAGCTATTTTTTGAGCTTTCGTCAGTGTTACAAAGCTGGCCGCTATAGGAGATGCCACCACATCTATGACTTCAATCCCAGCTTCTTCTACTGCATCTATCAGGTCTTTTAAATGATGTTCTAGACTTGTAATAAAAAGAGATTTTACATCAAGCTTCATCCCCTTTAATCCCAAAGGGTGATTGCCTAAAACTTCTTTGCTGTCTACGCGGTATTTTATTGGAATCTCGTAGATAATTCTTCTGTTTTGGGACAGAGCAGTAGGGATGGATTCACGCGCCAGCTCCATCACTTTTTGCATATCGAGTTCTGTTATTTCTGAATCAGCTCTAGATATAACTGTACTGCCAGTTGATATGACACTTGAAAGTCCTATACCGCCAACTGATATATAAGCGCGCCTTATGCCTATTCCAGAGGCTTTTTCTGCTTGAGAGACCGCCATCCTAAGGCCCTTTATTACTTCGCTTGAATTGACTATATATCCATGGCGAAGACCTTTGGATTCTGCAAATCCAGTACCAAGTATTTTGGGCTGACCCCTCTCATCATCGTGGTTTTGTTCTGCAACAACAACCTTAATTTGATAGGTTCCTATATCAATGCCAACTGAAATGTTTCTGGACATGGGTAAATAAAAGAAGAATAGCGAAGAGGGAACTAATGGACGACAAAGAGGAAAGCTCTCCCCCCAATTTATTTGTCAGATTCATAATCTAAAAAATGATTTAGAGATTGAATCTTTTTCTCAATATTTTTTCTCGCTTCTCCATTCTACTACCGTGTTGCATTCCTTTCAAATGAAGAAGTCCGTGGATAAAGAGAAAACCCACAAAATTTGTAAATGATTCTTCGAAGTTCGGCGCTTCTCTCTTGGCCTTTTCTAGACAAATAAAAATTTCCCCCTCTCTTTTTGAAAGTGGAAAAGATAGAACATTTGCTGTTTTGTTTTTCCCCCTATAAATACGATTTAGATTTGAAGATTTTTTTTCACCGATGAATACTAGTGATAGCTCATATTTTTCTCCTAGTATATGGTTTTTTATATCAACAAAAGGCAAGCGCGGTGGCTTGCCTTTTGTTTTGTTCGTTATTGAAAAGTAAAGATTACTTTCTTCCCCTTTTGCCTTTTCTTTCATTTTCTGTTATTTTGCCGAGCTTTATCTGCTCCAAGATATAGGCCTTTTGTCGGAGTTTTTTCAAAGTTTTTTTCTGCTTTACTGTCTCAGAAATATTTCTACTTGCATAGCGTATGCTTCTTACACGAGGAAGAATGCCCGAGCCCTGTACTCGTTTGGTGAAGCGTCTTAAAAGTGATAGACCGCTCTCGTTTTGATTTCTTTCTACCTGAACATTTATCATAGGTGGCTAATATTAGCAGGGGAAGGGATGGATGTAAAGAGCCATTCGGCATAGGCCGAATGGCGAATATTGAATGACGAATGATGAATCATGAAAATCCCCCACTTGGAAACCGAGTTTCCAAGTGGATACATAGGCTAAGCCTATGTATTTTATTACTGTCTACTTCAACTTCCTCAAATACTCCACTAGTTCATCTGCTGGGACTGTTTCTTGGGCCCTGGTATTCATATCTCTCACAGTAACAGTCTTGTCTAGGGCTTCTTTTTGTCCAACGATTAGTACAGAAGACACCTTCATATTTTCTGCAGAGGCAAGCTGACTTCCTAGTTTATCTTTTGATAGAGAGTGAGCTACATGAATGCGTGCTTTTCTCAGATTTTCTAACAAAGGAAGTGAAAATAATTTTGCTCCGAATCCAAGTTGTATCAAATATATTTTAGGTTTCAGCGCTACTGTCTTAGCACGACTTTTCCCACCTTTTTTCTTGCAGACTATAGTAGCCCCACAAGCCGATAGGTCTTTTTTGAAACCTATTTTTTTAGCGAGCCGAGAATATCCATATCCTTGAGCTAGTATGTTTTTGTTTGTTCCATCGTTGTTTCGTATTTCAAAGACAGTGTGTGAACAAAAAGTGGGAGCCCCAATGAGTCTCGGTGATATTTGATATGGAACATCAAATGCTTCTAAATACTCTAAAACTTCTTGGCACTGATTTCTCGATGGTTCTGAAAGGAAACTTAGAGATTTGGGGGCTTGCTCTTGAATAGATAGATGTTTTTCATCACTACTTCTCAAAATATCAAAGATATCCTTTTTTGCCATTTTTCTTATATCAGCAGGGAAGCCATTCATATGCTTTCTGACAAATCCGGATACCGTTTTTTCAAATTCTGATACAGAGTCTTTGTCACCAATGCTGTTTATATGCACGGTCACATCATTGAAACCCTCGTCCCTAAGTATTGATAGTGTGGTTCTAAGTAGAATAGCTTCAGCGCAACTTCCATGTAGGTCAATTACCTCAAGGCCTAAAACTAGATTTGCTGGCTTTTTTTTGTGTGTGCCTATGATTGGTTTTTTATATGCCAATAGGGTGGGTTGAGGGCCCTTGGAAAAGCCCCAATCTTCAAATGTGCGCAATATGGAAATTTTTTCTAAGGCATTGAAAACAAATGGGAATTCTTCCTGGATTAATTTTGAATCGTAGTGTGGATCTTTGAGAGACTTAAGTTTTTGATTGTCTTCTCTGCTTACTTCCGGCGTCTTTATGGGTGTAAATCCAAAATAAAGAGCCGTCTCAAAAGGTTTTTCAAATTCTTTTAAAATATGAGAAGCTTCTCTGTTGTCTTTTTTTGAAGACGAGTTTTTGATTGGCATGATTAGTCTTCTGAGATGTCCTCAGTATGGTTTCCTGGGAAAAAACTAATTTTGTTCAAGGGAAAAAGACGAGCGACCGGTCTACCGACAATGTTCTCTTTTGGCAGAGGCCCCCATATGCGAGAGTCTGCACTACCGAGCCTGTTGTCACCCATGACGAAATACTCATCTCCCTCAAGTGTTATTGAAAAATTTTCATTTTTTTCAAACTCTATGTAATCTTCCGAGAGAGCAAATCCTTCAGGGTTTTCTTCGTTTATTATTTTGACCTTCCCACTCTCTATTTTTATGGTTTCGCTGGGTAGCCCTATAACTCTTTTAATAAAGTACCAATCTGGGTCTTTTGGATATTTAAATATAATGACAGAACCGCGCTTGGGTTCCTCAAAGCGATAGGTGATTTGGTCAACAATAAGGTATTCGCCCCCTTTAAATGTGGGGTTCATTGAGGCGCCGTTTACTATGTATGGCTGGGCGATGAACATTCGAAACGGCACAACTACGAGTATGGCGATAAGAGCAAATTCTATCAGTTCTCTAAAAAATCCTTTTTCTTTTTTTTCTGGTGTCGGATTTTCTGGTGGATTGATGGTGTCTTGTTCTAACATAGGTAGAGAAATTTATTTTGTTGCATTGTATTACAAAAGAGCATTTGACAGCAATACTTTTTGTGGGTTCTTGTGAAAAAAGTAGATTGTGATATTCACATTTGATACACTTGAGTCATGTATACAATCGTCGGTTTAGGAAACCCTGGTGGAGAATACGAAAATACTCGTCACAATACGGGCAGAATCGTATTAAGAAAATTTTTAAAGGATTTTTGTGATGAATTAGAGTCTTCAAAAAAATATAAGGCCCTAGTTTCAGAAGGAAAAATTGGAAAAGAAAAGGTTCTGGTACTTTTCCCTGAAACTTTTATGAATAAATCTGGGGCTAGTGTAGCCACGGCTGTAACTAGTGTTAAAAAGGCCGAACAACTTATAGTTGTTTATGACGATTTAGATTTAGGTTTAGGAAATATAAAAATATCTTTCAATCGTGGCTCTGGTGGACATCGTGGGATTGAATCAATTATTCGGGCTCTTAAAACTGAAGCCTTTGTCCGTATCCGTGTAGGTATTAGTAAATCCACCCCAAGCGGAAAGGTAAAAAAACCAAAAGGTGAGAGGGAAGTAGAGAAGCATATTCTCGGAGCTTTCTCATCAAAGGAAATGGATGTGATGAAAAAAATATCTAAGACTGTGTCTCAAGCGATAGAAACAATTGTTAGCGAAGGGCGTGAGACTGCAATGAGTCAGTTTAATTAAATTTATTATGATGGGAAAAGGCGGCTCGCGGGTGCGGGTCGCCTTTTTCTTTCACATCTTCATGCGGCCACCTCTCTGGTCATTTCTGCGTAGAAACACGCACAGGCAGTTGCGGCGGAGAGGTCTTCCACGGTGTAGCCATCTCCAATCGATCTAGAAACAAATTCTCTCAGTCGAGTTGGGTGCATCGTGTAGAGCACCCTCCCTTTCTCGACTTTTAGAAATCCCCCACCATTGTATCCAAACAGGATCTGGTCGAGGTCTCTGAAATGGCTAAAGGAGTGGTCTCGGAAGAACATGGTGGTCACTCCCCTTTGAGCTTCAATGTTGCCAATGAAGACAGGGAAGACTCTCAAGTGAAGATCTTCCAAGCTTATTGGTAACATCCCGGCTTCTTCAAGGTTGAGAAGAAGCATGAATACCAAATCTCTCTGATACAGGTCAATAGTTTTTCTAGAACTGATACGCATTGTGACCTCACGGTGGAGGGTTGATAACTGGTTCTTATTTTATCTTATACCTAGCCACCTAAAAATCAACCACGTCGTTTGCGAGCGACGCGGTTGATTTAAGTCTCTTGACTACTTGCTAATCGAAACAGATTTCTCTATTACTTATTTGCCTCTGAAAACGAGAGCGCCATCTTTTGTTCTTTAGGATCAAAGAGAGTGATTTTGAAATCATATGTCTTACCTAGTTCAAGTTTTTCACGAAGTTTGTCTTCACTACCGAACTCAGATATATGCACAAGTCCTGCTACACCCTCTTCGATAGAAGCAAGCGCGCCGTGTTTGTTGAACTTGATTATCACACCTTTTACTAGGTCGTCTTTCTTGTATTTCTTTTCAGCTTCTCTCCATGGATTTTCTTTGAGAGCTTTTATGGAGAGTGAAATCTTTCCATCTTTGATATCTATTACTTTCACTTTCACTTTGTCTCCCACTTTGTAGAGAGTCCTAGGGTTTTCTACAAGTGCCCAATCAATTTCAGATATATGCACAAGCCCTTCCAGACCCTCTTCTACTTTTACGAATATTCCAAAGTCCACAATTCCAGTCACCTCTCCTCCAAGCTCATCACCGAGGGCGTATTTGTCCACAATTTGTTCCTTATCCTTACTCTCTGGGCTTTTCTCAGAGAAGATAAGCTTTCCTTCCTTTGGAATTGCGGCGATGATTGAGACAGAGATGCGTTCACCGACAAGCTTTCTTAGTTCATCCAAAATCCTATCTTTATCTCCATCGGAGACTCTAGGATAGTGTTCTGGTTTTAGTTGTGAAGCGGGAAGAAAACCCTGTATTCCTTGCCAAGCAAGTATGAGGCCACCTTTATTGGCCTCTTGAATTGGTAAATCAAATACAATGTGGTCTCTAATGGCATCTTCAGCCTCACTCCAGATGAGTGCTTGGCGAGCTTCTTTTAGAGATATCTCTATGTAGCCGTCTTTATTATCAAGGGCGATTACTTTACCAGCGACCGAGTCACCAACATTCACCTTTCTTATAATGTCGCGAGCATTTATGTATTCACGGCCGTATATGATACCAGTTCCAAAAGGGGGGACATCAATATAAAGTGCTCCTTTATCAATACCTATAACGGTCCCTTCTACCAAATCATCAATTGATGGGGGGTTAGGGGAGTCAGCCATGAGCTTATCCATAGCACTGTCTTTTTTGGGAACCACTTCTTCTTCAGCAATCTCTTCTTCAACTATTTTTTCTTCTGCCATTTGTTTTGTGCGAACCGATTTACGCATCGCCGGTACATCATTTCTCCTGCGTAAGGTTACGATTCGCCTAATAAATTGATAAAACAAAAACCTAGCTTTAGGCTAAGTAAGTGCGATTCTATATGAAAATAGATTAAAAAACAAGGCCCATAAAATCCCAAAAAAGACAGTTTTAGAGCTTTATTTTTCATAAAACTGTGCTAACATGGTTCCATATGATTATCTCGTATCAAGGTATTGAGTCTATAAAAGTCCAATTTGGGGACACTGTAGTCTCTTATAATCCAGTGTCTAAGGATTCAAAATTTAAACCAACTCGCTTTGGTGCTGACATCGCTCTCATCTCCTTAAATGATCCGGATATGAATGGCAGGGACTCTGCTACTAGAGCTGACAGAGAACCCTTCGTCATAAATGGTCCTGGAGAATATGAAATAGGCGGAATATTTATCAGGGGTTTTTCTTCTATTTCAAACTATAAGTCAAAAGATAGGATAAACACTGTTTACCTTATGAATCTTGAAGGAATGAATCTTTGTTTCCTTGGAGCCATCGGCGTTCCAGATTCTTTAGATATTTCTGCAAAAGAAGCACTCGATGATATAGATGTTCTTTTTGTTCCGATTGGCGGAGATGGAGTCCTAGAGCCTTCTCAGGCAAATGACATAGCAGTTAAACTTGAGCCATCTATTATTGTCCCCATTCATTTTGGTGATGAAATATCAAAAACAGCTCTCAAAACTTTTCTAAAAGAGGCGGGGAGTGAGGACGCTAAAGCTGTTGACAAATTGACCATAAAGAAGAAGGATTTAGAAGGTAAAGAGGGGGAGGTTTTTGTCTTATCAGAGGTATAATATATCTAATATGTATCAATATATTTCAGGACTTCGAAAAAAACCCGATCATCACAAACGCCGTTTTGCCCTTTTGGCTTCAGGTGCCGTTACGGGTATGATATTTATTGCTTGGCTTTCAGTTCTGCTTCCTCAAAATGCTAATCAGATTATTGCGGAAGACAGGAGAGCCTCTGACGGCGTCACCCCAATTTCCTCTCTAAAGAAAAGTGTTGCTCAAGTGGTAACCGCTACCAGAGAGCTTTTTACAGAGACAACATCTACCCTTGATTTTGAATCTGAATATAACAAGATGAAAGCTCAGGTAGAATCTGGGGAAATTAAATTTGTTCCAGATGATTCTAGGATGAATCAGTAATACTTAATGTTTGATGGCAAAAAAACAAGACAAAAAAGGGGGAACTCTCCCAATACCTTCTGAACCGCGAGTAAATGTTGTTCCTCGCAACATTGTTACGGAAATGAAAGAGTCATTTATTGACTACGCCATGTCTGTCATCACAGACAGAGCTCTTCCTGATGTGCGAGACGGTCTAAAGCCTGTCCACAGAAGGATTTTGTTCTCAATGAATAATATGGGTCTTTCCGCAAGTGCCAAGTTTCGTAAATCTGCTACGGTCGTGGGAGATGTTTTGGGTAACTACCATCCGCATGGAGACACCTCCGTCTATGACTCAATGGTGAAGATGGCTCAAGATTTTTCTACTAGGTATCCTTTGGTTATTGGTCAAGGTAACTTCGGTTCTATTGATGGAGACAATGCCGCAGCCTACAGATATACCGAAGCCAAGATGTCTCGTCTCTCTAGTGAATTATTGAGAGATATTGAAAAAGAAACCGTTGATTTTCGCCCAAACTACGACGGGACAAAAAAAGAGCCAATAGTACTTCCGTCTGCGGCCCCCAACCTTCTTTTGAATGGAACTTTGGGTATTGCCGTGGGAATGGCGACGAACATTCCGCCACACAACCTGCGCGAGCTATGTGATGCGGTGGCCTATTTGGTTGATAACAAGAATGCTACCACTGAAGATTTGTTGCAGTTTATCAAGGGCCCCGACTTCCCTACTGGTGGAATAATTTTTAATCAAAAAGATATACACCATGCTTATGCTACTGGTAGAGGTGGTGTGGTGGCGCGTGGTGTTGCAGAAATTAGCGAATCAAAACTTGGCAACTTCCAAATTATAATCACAGAGATTCCTTTTAGAGTTAATAAGGCAGACCTCATAACTAAGATTGCAGAGCTCGTTAGAGATAAAAAGATTGAGGGTATAAAAGGTCTTCGTGATGAATCAACGAAAGACATAAGAATCGCCATAGATCTAAAGTCTGGTAGTCAGCCACAGAAAATTCTAAATCAACTTTATAAACACACACAACTTGAAGAAACTTTTCACTTTAACCTAGTGGCTCTAGTGAATGGTATCCCTCAAACCCTTTCTTTAAAGTCTATATTGACCGAATTCGTTTCTCATAGAAATGAAGTGGTTAGACGGCGCACAGAGTTTGATTTGAGGAAAGCTCTTGATCGCGAACATATACTCTTGGGTCTCAAAAAAGCTCTTGACCACATAGACCGCATTATTAAACTCATTCGTGCTTCAAAGACTGTAGAAGAGGCCCATAAGGGGTTGATGAAAGAGTTTAAGTTTTCCGATTTACAAACCACGGCTATTTTGGAGATGCGTCTTCAAAAGTTGGCCGGACTTGAAAGAAAAAAGATAGAAGATGAACTGAAAGGCGTTCAAGACCTTATTGCTGAACTTAAAAGTATTTTGGCAAATCCAAAGAAAATCTTTTCAATAATAAAAAAAGAACTTTCCGAGCTTCAGGAAAAATATGGCGATGAAAGACGCACCAAGGTGGTAAAGGGTGGTGCTCAGGTATTTTCTGTTGAAGACTTAATTCCAGATGAAGAAAACGCTCTCGTTTTGACGGCCGGCGGATATATAAAGAGAACCAACCCTGGAGAATACAAAGCCCAAAAGAGAGGGGGTGTAGGAGTTGTAGACTTAAATACTAAAGAAGAAGATTTTGTTACTCATTTCCTCACAGCCTCTACACATAGCGACCTTCTTTTCTTTACAGATAAGGGTAAGGTCTATCAGATAAAAATGTACGACATTCCAGAAGGCAAAAGAGCGACGAGAGGCAAGTCTATTATGAATTTCATCTCTTTGGGTAGTGAAGAGAAGGTTACTTCCATTCTTCCTGTTCCAAAACAAGAAAAATCCAAGGAGGGGACTTCTCTCGTAATGGTTACAAGGAATGGAAATGGTAAGAGAGTGTCTGCAAAAAACTTCTCGGATGTTCGCTCAAGTGGAATTATTGCAATCAAACTAGCCCCAGACGATTCACTCGTTTCAGCTTCTTTGGCAAATCCAGAAGATAGTGCTGTTATTGTATCAAGTAATGGTCAGTCAATTCGTTTTAAAGCAAGTGATGTCAGAGAGATGGGCAGAAATGCTTCTGGTGTTCGTCTGATGAAACTTCAAAAAGGGGATATTGTCGTCGCAGCTCAAGTGGCCAGAAAAGAGACTGTTAAGCCTATGCTTCTGGTTGTCTATGCAAATGGATATGGAAAACAAACTGACCTATCAGAATATAAAATACAGGGTCGCGGTGGTTCTGGTATAAAAACAGGAAATGTAACAGCAAAAACAGGAAAAGTTATCGCCTCAGCTGTGGTAAGTGAAGAGGAAGCAGAACTCGTGGCCATATCAAAGAAAGGCCAGGTTATAAGGACCGCAATTGATGAGATTCCAGAGCTTGGCCGTCAAACCCAAGGAGTGAGAGTTATGAAACTTCGAGAAGGGGACAGCCTCGCCTCTCTCATTTGTTTCTAAATATACATACTTCTAATTTTGTTTTTTGTTCATTCTGTGTATAGCTCCTTTTGAATGTGGGTTATAATATTGTCATTGAAATTTTAGACTTCTCTCTATAAATATTATGTTTTCTGACCCAATCAAAAATATAGAACAATTCGGCATCAATCTTGGAGAAAGTGTCGCCGACTTCGGTTCAGGTTCTGGGCACTATAGTTTAGCTATGGCCAAGGTCGTGGGTGACGGCGGTACGGTCTATGCCATAGATATTCAAAAAGAATTGCTCTCAAAGATTAAAAATGAAGCCACAAGGCAAGGTTTATCAAATATTGAAGTTGTCTGGGGAGACTTGGAAAAGCCCTTGGGAAGTAGGCTCAAAGACGAGGCGGTAAAGGTTATAGTTATATCAAACTTAATGTTTCAAGTTAGAGATAGGTCAGCTATAGCAAAAGAGGCATTTAGGGTTTTGGAATCCAAAGGTAGACTTCTTTTGATTGATTGGACGGATTCTTTTGGAGGCATTGGACCTCATTCAGATGCGGTTTTTTCTGAAGATGATGCAAAAAAAGTATTTTCTGAAGTAGGCTTCGTTTTCCAAAAAAACATATCAGCCGGCAAGCATCATTACGGATTAATTTTTACAAAGTCATGAATATGTCCAAATTCCAATTAGTTCTTACTGGAGCCTTCGGTGTTTTTATAATCATTGGAGTTTTTGCTTTTGCCTTTTTTCGTGGAGACAGTGGAGAGAAAGTTAGTGTGACAGTTTGGGGGACCGTTTCCCAACAAGTATGGAATGCCTCCTTTTTTGAGACGACACTTTCAAAAGATAAATTGATACAGATATCTTATGTTGAAAAATCCCCCAACACATTCCAGCAACAGTTTGTTGAAGCTTTAGCTGATGGCCGTGGCCCAGATATTGTTTTTTTGCCACACGAAGATATTTTAAGGAATAGTAGTAGGATTTTCCCTATACCTTATACGGCGTATTCAGAGCGAGATTTTAAAAATGTGTTCATAGAAGAGGGAGAAATATTTTTGCAAGGCGATGGTATTTTGGCTTTGCCGATGCTTGTTGATCCGCTTGTTATGTATTGGAATAGAGATATTTTCACTAATGCTAGCTTAGCAAACCCTCCGGCATTTTGGGATGAATTTTATACATTATCACAAACTCTTACTCAGAAAGACGGAGCATTCAATATTGTTAAATCGGCAGTCGCCCTTGGAGAATATTCTAATGTAGCAAATGCAAAAGAGATTTTAAGCACTCTTATATTTCAAGCTGGTGGAGCCATCACTTCGTCTGATGGAAATCGTTTTTATAGTGCACTATTAGACAATTTCAACTTACCAGTTGCACCGGCTTCTGCGGCCCTGACTTTCTATACCGAGTTTTCAAATCCAGCCAAACCTTTTTATTCTTGGAATCGCTCTCTCCCATTTTCTCAAAATATGTTTACATCCGGCGACTTGGCTGTTTACTTCGGTTTCGCTTCAGAGCTTAAGGCAATTAATCTCAAAAACCCAAATCTAAATTTTGATGTTGCTTCTTTGCCACAGTCTCGCACTAATCTCAGGAAGACAACCTTTGGCAAAATGCATGCTTTAGCTATAGTGAGAAACACCTCCAATGTCTCTGGGGCCTATTCAGCAATTGTGAACCTAACAACTCCAGAAGTCTCTATTATTTTTTCACAAAATCTTCAAATACCTCCTGCCAGAAGAGATTTGCTTTTACAGAGACCTTCTGACGGTTTTTCTCAAGTTTTTTTTGATAACGCTTTGTGGTCCAAAGCTTGGCGTGACCCTGATGCGGTTGCCACTGGTCGGATATTCAAAGATCTCATAGAGACCATAACCGGAGGAAGGGCGAGGTTTGAACAAGCCATTACTAGGGCTCATCAAGAACTCCAAAATCTTTTGCAAAGATAATGAAAAAAATATTATTTAGTTTTATAATGCTTTGTTTATTGGCCACTCCGCTACCAGGTACTGTTGGGGTTATGGCTGGGGAAAATCTAATCGTTTGTGATGATGCCCCAGGTTCTGCCCTTGGTCCATGTTCATACAACAAACTCATAGAACTTGCTCAGAATTTTATCAATTTTCTAATTTTAATAGCTATACCGCTTGCAGCTCTTTCTTTCGCTTGGGCGGGTTTTCTCATTATGACCGCTGGAGGTAACCAAGGTCAGAGAGACAGAGGAAAGGATGTTTTTGTAAAGGTGGCAAAGGGGCTTATATTTATGCTCGCTGCTTGGCTCATTGTGGATTTGATTTTATCAGCTTTGCTTGATGATGGTTATTCGATTCTTGAATAATTGATATATAATATGAATATAATGAAATTGAAAAGAAGTAGCATACATATTTTAGTTTTTTTGTTTCTCTTTTCACCAATCTTACTTCTTGGTGGTGAGTCTGAGGGTCCTGACCCCGGATTAGATCCAGGAGAAGGTGAGGGTCCAAATCCCGTAGTTACAACAATAAAGATTCAAAACCCAGTTCGTGGAGCCTCAACTCTTTATGAATTTATATCTCTTGTAATAAACAACATAGTTCTACCTCTAGGGGGTGTAATAGCTGTTCTCTATATAATGTATGCAGGTTTTCTTTTAGTCACGGCTCGTGGGGATGAAAAGCAGATTGGGGAGGGCAAGGCAGCCTTTACAAACGCCGCCATAGGTACGGCAATATTGCTTGGCGCTTGGGTTATAGCTCAAGTCATTGAGACTACTATTAATCAACTTCGCGCATGATTCGTTTCTCTTCTCTATTTTTAATTCTAATTCTTTCTTTCTCGGTATTTCTACCAGTGCCTGTTTTTGCTGCCTGTCCGGCTAATGTGCCATTACCACCAACCACCTTTGCAGAAACTCTCTGCTTATTTACAAGTTTTATTAATAGTCTTCTACCTGTGATTGTTGGAGCCACTCTCCTAGTATTTTTCTGGGGTTTGGCGAAAGTTATCAGGGGCTCTGGGGATGAGAAGGTTATTGAAGAGGGGAAGAGTCTTATGAAATGGGGTATTTTGGCTTTGTTTGTAATGGTTTCGTTTATAGGAATAATAAATCTCATTACTGGTGACCTGTTTGGTCAACCTATTAGTACTATTCCTCAATTTCCTACAACAAGTCCATGATTTCAAATATTCAAGATTTAATATCGGCATTTGGAAGCTTGGTGAATTTACTACTCCCACTTTCTGTGGCTGTGGCTCTACTCTTTTTCTTTTGGAGTTTGGCTATATTTATAAAAGAGAGTGATGATGTGAAGAAGAAGCAAGAGGGAAAAAATAAGATGGTGTGGGGGATTGTTGTTTTATTCGTTATGGTGTCTATTTGGGGAATTGTAAGGTTTATACAAGAAGATGTTATTTTCCTCATTGGAGGTAATGCTCCCTCTCAATTAAACCCAAAGGTTAATAATTGATTTTTTTGTTTTCCACATATGCCTGTCTTTTCGATTTTTTCGTGATACTATTAGTAGGTATATTAGAAAGAAATTTATAGGTTTTAATATTAATTTATTGAATATGATAAGGAAATTTATAGGTAGTTTAGCAGTTTTCGCTCTTCCTTTGTTAACTATGGCTGGTACTGCTGGTCCACAGCTGACAAATATTGAGACATTTTTCAGGTCTATTGGGAGGATTGTTGATCTTTTGTTGCCACTAGTAGTAGCTTTGGCTCTTCTCTTCTTTTTCTGGGGATTGGCTAAGTTTGTCCTTGCAGCTGGAGATGAAGTAGATGCAGCAAAAGGTAAAAACATGATGATATGGGGAGTTGTAACTTTGTTTGTGATGGTTTCTGTATGGGGTCTTGTTAGCTTTGTTGGTAATGCTTTGGGTATTCAGCAAAGTCAGAATTTAGGCACTACGCCAGGTGTTGGAAATCTTCAGACTAATTAATTTAAATTTGTTCCGTGTCCATATCTGAATTTTTGGCTCGTATAGCGGAAATCATACTCAATCCGCTGATTGTGTTTGGTTTCGCTGTAGCAATTCTCTTCTTTTTCTGGGGAATATTCTCTTTCGTTGCATCAGGTGACGACCCTAGTGCAAGAGAGAAGGGCAAGAGTCATATGAAGTGGGGGATTATAGGCATGATTATTATGGTTTCTGTTTTTGGAATTATAAATATAATTCTCAATACATTTGGACTTCGGGCGAGTCAACCGCAATATATAGACAGACTTCTTGATTAGTTTGGAATACAAAACCCCCTCCGCCCAAGGCGGAGGGGGTTTTGGTATGAGAAAAGGGCGACGCTTTCGCGTCGCCCTCGTTTTTCACCGCCCAAAATCAGGCGGTACTGCAACTCATGACCCCAGGAGGTCTCCGCCTGAAAACAATCTTCAGGGGAACTTCTCCAAGTGATTGGAACTTCAACCACCGCGCATACCGAGTGAGCTTAACGCTCTCACCCGGATTGATGGTGGCTGTCTGACCAGCATCGTCGATGACGAGGTATGGCACTCCCTCGCCATCAGCCGACCAACAGTACTTCCGTCCATTGGTGTGGACAGCAATACTCTCACTGCCCACAGGGGCGTCGACGATCACGACCTCGTCACCGAGAGCACTCCTTGCCAGAAGGTACTCTGGAGCCCTGTCGAATGACCAGTGCTCTGGCTCGGTGGCGTACCAGTCGCGCCACTTCCAGGCAGAACTTGCCCAGTCGTGGTACCCATTACGCTCTCGGAGAATTTTCGCGCAAGCGATATTCCCCGAAATGGTATGGATATCGAGGTCGGCTCCGCAGTCGCGACCATGGAGACCTTCCATAATCTGGAAGACTCCCACAGCGCTTGACCCCTCGTCGTTCGGAAGAGGGACTCCGTCACTATCAAACTGACGGAAGCCACTTTCGGCTGCAGCGATATTCCACATAGTGGTATCGCTGGGGAAGGCAGCAAGGACCGAGTCCTTGACCGGCCCCTGATAGACTATCCAGGGCGCATCCGCTAGCTTCCTCGGCAGGGTATAATTCACCGCCGAAGCTTCGGCGAAACCCGGTATCTTGGGCCGTACTGGCCCGCCGATACCAGGAAGCATTGCCATGATTACCGTCACGGTAATCATTATCGCCGCCGGCACTCGGAGGAATCCGAACTGCTTGTTTGCCCTCCCGTAGGAGAACCCCATGACAAGTGTTGCCACGGCCAGCACAATGAAGGCTGGAGACCATAACCACGTGCCAGTAAAATACTCTGATCCCCAGTCGCCGTGGATTTGACTCAACATCGCCCAGTAGGCGGCATTGAAGACAAGAAACACGGCAACAGAAGTGAAGAATCTTGAAATAGCGTCACCGCTATTTCCACCACCTCCACTGCTCCCAATACCTCGAACTGCGCTGACTAACTTATTCCTCTTGCTCCAACTGAGCCAGAGCAAGAGGGCAACAGCGAGTCCGATTCCTCCGTACAACGCAATCTTCGCGAAAGGAAGCTCTTTGATAGAGACTCCCAAATTCACGTAGAAGGTGAAGAGGAGTATTGGGATGATGATGAAATACAACACCACCTCAACTACTCGTCGAGCATTCTTCTTCCACTGATCTTTGACATACAGACCAGCAGAGCTGAAGAGTCCACCAACTACTTTTTTGATACTCACTCCTACCTCCTTAGTTTTGGTCCATGTCCAAGTGAGTGGGCGACCGATCGCTTTCTTGGCCGCGACGAAGAAACCACTGATTTTGCGAGTCGCCGACTCCAAGGCTTTCTTTGAAGAAAGCCGGAGTTGGTTTCTTAGGAACGGGTTCATCACTGCCTCCTAGAATCATGTTTAATTGCGAAAGATCTCTTATCTAATTATAGCATACTTAGTACCCATTTGTCAATACATAAGAAAAGGCCAAGCACAGCTGTGCTTGGTCTTTTCAAACTACTCACTCACCGTCGGTCAAATCAGGAAGAATCTGTGAGAGCTTTCCCCCAGGAGCATAGACCTTGACGGTCTTGTTGTCTCGGTAGGCTTCAAGGGCTCGAACCTGGATGGCTCCCGGGTTGTTTGCAATTCTCATCACCACCCGTTCCACCTGGTCAGCTTCGATGCTGTTCTTGAGGAGACCAACCGCCTTGTCTTTTTCAGCTATGGCCACAGCGGCCTCGTTTTCTCTTCTTGTCTTTGCCTCTAGTTCGAGGCTCTCACAGTACTTGTCTTCAGGGCTCACCGACCTCAGTGTTACTTCGGTGATTTTGAGACCAAGTTCTCTCTCGGCATCCTTCGAGATTGACATGATGGCCTTGATCACCGCCCTTTTGTTTTTGGCACTTTCGGTCGTACTCAAAAAATCTTCTGGTTCAAGTAGGCTGGTCTTTCTGATCACCGCCCTTGAGACCATTGCTGAAAGGTTGGCAAACGGATCAGGAACTCTTAGCACTGAACGTAACGGAAAGATACGTTCGGTAATGACTATGAATTCCCAATCCAAGGCATATACCCCAGCTGTTTCGGCGTTCTTTACTCTGACGAAACTGCTTGAAGAGTAGAAGATGAATCTGGAAGCGGAGGTTCTTAGAAATTCATGGTCTTCCGCCTCAATCTCTTCCTTTTCATCAACCCCTCCTCCTTCCTTGCCGTACCTTATTATGCTGATCTTGTTCAGGCGAAGTGCTCGGAATAATCCGACCCACTGGACGCCGAGAAGACCGAAGAGGAGACTGCGCTCTTCTTCTCCGTCTTCAAATCTCCATTTCATTGGGTCTGGGTCTCTTACGAGTACTTTACCTGGAATTCCATGAAGGAGATTTTCAACTGTTCCACCTACAGTTCCACCGTCCTTGGTGAAATCTGTGTTGCGGTTCGCCCAGGTTGTGACTAGGGCGAATGTTTGAGCGGGGATGATGCCCCAGATCTTGGCAATCGAGCCCAAGAATCTGATGAGCGCTCCCAAACCCAAAAGGGTAAGCCCTGTGAGAATAATGGCCAACATGCGAGATCTCCTTTGCGCAAGGCGCATTTTTGTGAGTAGTTTGTTACAGAGAACAGGTGTATCTGTTTCGGACACTATCACAAAACAAGCAAAAAGTCAAATTTTATACAGCACAAACGAAAGTAGTGAGTTTGTGCTGGGGAGGAGACTTGGTCACAGATCTTTTTCTGCTGAAAAAGTCCGCGACCCCGCCTCGTCCGCCCAAGGCGGACTCCGGCCTTCAAGTCTCTGCTCTTTTTGCAAAGCAAAAAATGCGCCTAGAGCACAAACTCACTACTTTCGTTTGTGCTGGGGAGGAGACTTGAACTCCTATGGATTTCTCCACTAGTTCCTAAGACTAGCGCGTATACCAATTCCGCCACCCCAGCATGAGAAATACTTTATCATATTTAACTCGGGTCACAAGTATTGTTTGTGAGAGGGGAAGTATGGTTCGCACAGGATTGTGGTCACAAGTATTTTTCCTGACGGAAAAATCTTGATCATGCCAATTGCGTCCTTTGTGGTCACGAATATTTTGTTCGCCGTCGCTCACAAAATTTCTCGACCCCACCTCGTCTGTTTTGTGTGGTCACAAAACATGGCTCCGGTCCGCACAGAAGCACAAAACCTGCCGCAGGGCAGGTTGCTGTAGCTTCTGTGCGCCCAGTAGGATTTGAACCTACGACCTTCTCCTTAAGAGGGAGCAGCTCTACCAACTGAGCTATGGGCGCATATTGTGCCCGGGGTGAGACTCGAACTCACATGGCCTTGCGGCCAGAGGATTTTAAGTCCGCCGTGTATACCATTCCACCACCCGGGCATATATTTCTTCACACCAACTAAGTAAAAGATGTCTTACAAAGCCACACTTTTACTTGAGGCGTGGACGGGAATCGGTCACAACTCTCACCTCGCCGTCGCTCGGCTCGGTCGTGACCACGGCTCGTAATTTTGTGAACTCACAAAATATCACTGCGCCTTTCGATTCCCTAAGTATGCAAATAAATTTGCATACTTCCGTCCTCATCAAAGTAAAAGATATCACACTAAAGTCATACTTTTTACTTGAGGCGTGGACGGGAATCGAACCCGTGAATAAAGCTTTTGCAGAGCTTCGCCTTACCACTTGGCCACCACGCCTTATCAATATCATAACTTAAAGTTTTACACCTCTCTGTCCCGTTCACGAAGCTTTAGCACCACATCTTTTGGGCATCTCTTATTCTACCAGACTTACAATACTAGTCAGAAGAGAGAAGAAAATCAATTTTTTGTCTATTTTTTTCTCCCATATCTAGCGCAAACGATAGCATTGGAATTCTACCTATTCGTGATTTTTCTCGCACAAATTTTTTGAACGCTAGGTTTTTTCTGCTTAGAAAATCTACAGCGGCCTTTTCCTGATTTTCTGGAAGAACAGTAAATAACAAAACTGCCCTTTTACTATCAGCTGATAGGCGACACCCTGTGATTGTTATAAGTGAAGTTCTATTTGACTCTTCGGTTATGAACTCTGCGGCCAAGTGTTGGAGAAGTTCAGGAAGTTTTTCTTTTCGATAACTTATCGGTTTCATTTTTTTATTTACTTACCGTCGCAAAGCACTCTATTTTGTCTCCAGGGGAGATCTCTGCTTTAGATTCTATCATTGCTCCAAATTCTTTTCCTTCCTCTACTTTTCCTATTTTCTCTTTCTGTATTTGTAATTCACGGATTCTACCGCGACCGATTTCAACATCTCGTCTCATTATTTTTACCTGCTCTCCAGAAACAATTTCTCCAGATTCAACGCGCCCACCCAAAACCTGCTTCTCTCTTGTCTTAGAAAAAAGTTTCAATATTTTTGCTTGGCCAGTTGTTTCTTCCGTCTCTATTTTAGGGGTTCTGTCTTCCAAAGCTTTTTCTAACCACTCTGTTAGTTTGTATATAATGTCGAATTGTTCTATGGATATACCCAGTCTTAGAGCTAGACTTCCTGCTTGGGCGTCTATTGGGCTGTGAAAGGCTACGACCAATGGTTTTTCGTGGCTACTAGCTACTCTTATATCATTTTCAGATATCGGCCCTATGCCTGACAATACGACTTTTGGTGATATGCGCTCATTTTCAAGTTTTGATATTTCATATACTAAAGCATCCAAGCTTCCCGCTGTATCCGTTTTAACGATTATAGGTATAAGAGTTTTACCATCTGCTTCAACTTGATTCTGTGTATTTGTCGGTATTTTGTTTTTCTCCGCAAAAGAAGCGGCCTCTTTTTTGTCATCAAAACAAATGAATTCTTCTCCTACCTTTGGGGCTGAATCCCATCCTATGATTCGAATGGGGCTCGAAAAGGACGCTTCATTTATTTTTTTTCCCAAAAAATTTTCAATAATCCTGAGGGGGGAGATGCTTTCCCCACAGACCGCAAACTGACCACCCTTAACGGTGCCGTTTTTTATAATTGCTGTGGCGATGATTCCTTTTTTCGTATCTAGATTACTTTCTATTATGATACCGGAGCCACCCTCTTCTGGATTTCCTTTCAGTTCCTCTAGTTCGGCAATAAGTAAAAGCAGGTCTAATAGTTCTGGAATGCCGTCTCCGGTTTTTGCAGATATCGCGACCCACGGAATATCTCCACCATAACCCTCAATGAAGATATCGTTCTCAGCCAGGTTCTGTTTTGTTCTTTCAACGCTTGCTCCAGGTTTATCTATTTTGTTTATTGCGACAGCGAATGGGATTCCATCTACCTTCAGCACCTTCAAGGCCTCGAGTGTCTGGGGTTTTACTCCATCCTCTGCAGATACTACTAAAATACCGATATCCGCCACCTTCACCCCCCTGGCGCGGATTGCTCCAAACGCCTCGTGTCCTGGGGTATCAAGAAATGTGATCTTCTTTTCTATACTGTCTTTGTTTACATGGCTGACTTCATATGCTGAAAGGTGTTGAGTAATACCTCCAGCTTCTTTGTCTACAATGTTTGTTTTTCTAATGTAGTCGAGAAGAGTGGATTTTCCATGGTCAATATGCCCCATGATAGTAATCACGGGCGGTCTTTCTATGACTTTTTCATCTTCTGATTTCATTTTTTTATTATTTACCTTGGACGATATTTTCTTTTGCTTGTTTTATAACCTCCTTTTCTTCAGCTGTCATTTCGAATTCAGAGCTGAATTTTTTTATAGGTTTAGAAAATACACTAATGTGTTCTCTTGAATATAGACTTGAAATCACTACACCGTCCCCTTTTTCATTTAGGAGCGTGGTAGAGAAACTTTGATTTCCTCCTGACCCTGTGCCTTTAAACGGATTGAAACGAATTGTCTCAACGGCCTGGATACTTCTCTTTAGCCTGTTTTCTATATTTTTCCAATATTGTATAGACTCTCTTTTGAAGTTTTCATAGTCTTTTATATCTCCCAGTATCGTTTTTATAGTGTCCTCCAGGCTTTTGCCATCTTTACCCAAAAGAAGGTTTCTTAGCCTTATTTCTAGTCTGATTATCCAAACGATAAGGACGATAATGAGGCCAAGCAGGACATATATCATCGTTGAAGTCTCGAGGAGGATGGGCATGATTTATAAATAAAAGTACTAATAAGAGGTTCCCAGTATACAAAAAAATACCCCTTCTGAAAAGGATAAATATAAAGACTATTCACGAAGTCGATTCTGCGTGATATAACTGGTTCACAAAATTAAGGTGATTAATAGAAAAAAACAAAAGAGAATATATTTCGACTACGCCTCTACTACGCCGGTTGATCCGAGGGTTTTGTTGGCTATGAGGCCATATTTTTCAAAATCTTTTCATAATCCATCCGCTCTTTATAGGGAAGGGGTTGAGGTGAGGAATGTATTAGAAAATTCACGCAAAAGAGTTGCGGCAGTGCTTCATGGTCATTCTGATGAAATTTTTTTTACGGGTAGTGGAACAGAGTCAAATAATATTGCCATCTTGGGTATTGTAACTGAAGCAAGAAAACATATTACTAAACCGCATGTCATTTTTTCGTCCATTGAGCATCCAGCAGTTTTGGGGTTAAAAGATGAGATAGAGAGAAGGGGCGGGAGCATGAGTATTGTTCCGGTCGATAGTCAGGGTATTGTCGATTTGAAATACTTAAAGACCATCATAAATAAAAATACTGTTCTCGTTTCAATAATGTATGCGAATAATGAGATCGGAACCATCGAGCCAATAAGAGAAATTGCTAAAATAATTCGTGACTTTAGAAAATCCCCAAAAACACCCTCTTCATATCCGTACTTTCATACAGACGCTAGCCAGGCGCCAAATTATCTTTCTTTGAATACACTGAGCTTGGGCGTCGATTTTCTCTCTTTAGATGGGTCAAAAATATATGGACCAAAAGGCATAGGCGTCTTGTGGGCTCGTCGTGGCGTTAACATCGCGCCGGTTGTTTTTGGTGGAGGTCAGGAAAAGGGGCTTCGTTCCGGTACAGAAAATTTACCATCTATTGTGGGGTTTGCTACTGCTCTTGAAATAGCTCGGTCTATGAGTGAGAAAGAGACAAAGAGATTAACCCCACTTAGGGAAAAGATTATTAGAGAAGTGCTGAAAAGTGTTCCAGGGTCTAGTCTAAACGGTGATCTAAAAGAGAGATTGCCCAACAATATAAATATTTGTTTTCCTGATATGGATGCTGAGTACGCGGTCATTGTTGCTGACAGTCTCGGAATTCTTTGCTCTACAGCGAGTTCTTGCAAAAGCTTAAAGGAAGATTTGCACTCAGATGTTATAGAGGTGCTAGGTGGGATTGAATGCGCAAAATCATCGATTCGCTTTTCTTTGGGAAGGGGAACAAAAACAGAAGATATAAAGATTCTTTTAAACACAATTCCAGAGATGGTTCGCAGGTCTCGTGTTGTTTGATTTGACTTGGCAATTCTCTTATAATAGGGGAATGGAAGATCTAACAAAAAATCAGCTTGTCTTACTTACTCTTTTGGTAAGCTTTGTTACGTCTATTGCTACAGGCATTATTACTTTCTCACTCCTTCAGGAGGCGCCACCTTTGGTTACTCAGACCATAAACAGAGTTGTTGAAAAAACAATCGAGACAGTTGTGTCAGAAGGTAGTGGGAAGAATACTGTAGAAGTCAGAGAGGTTACGGTTGTAGTTAAAGAAGAGGATCAAGTTATTGATACTGTGGTGAAAAATTCTTCTAGCATTGTCAGAATCCGTGACATTGCCAATAATTTTTATGGCATCGGGACAATTTTGTCTCCCGGAGGTTTAGTAGTTACACCAACCCGAGATTCGTTTAATGAAAGAGGTCGTTATACAGCAACTCTTTTTGATAAGACAGATTTTGTTTTAGATTATTTAGGCCAAGATGAGAAACGTTCTGTTGTTTTCTTTAAAATCGTACCAAAGGATGGCACCTCTTTCTCCGGCACCCCGGTTACTGTAGGCAATCTGGAATTGAAACTTGGTCAGTCAGTTATAACCCTTGAGGGGCAAGAAAATAATACTATTTCTATAGGAAGAATGTCCTCGTTCTTGTATTCAGATCAAGCTGATCCAACGACTCAATATGGATTTGAAACAGACATTATCCACAAGAGTTCCGTAGTCGGCTCCCCGCTGTTTAATCTATCGGGGGAGTTGGTGGGTATGCGATCTGGGCGTACTACCCCGTCTAACTCTCCAATTTATCTTCCCGTATCACTTCTTAAGTCGGCGATTACAGACTATCTAGCAAGATAATTTTGTTAGACTTGTTTGACTCTAGAGGACAATTATTGTATTTTATACACCCATATGCCACCATTTCAGAGATTTACAACCAAAGCCAAAGAAGCCATAAAAAAAGCTCACGAGCTAGCTATTGAGCGTGGTCAAAACCATGTTAGTCCAATGCATCTTTTTGGGGCTTTGATACTGCAAGAAGAGAGTATGGTTGCTTCAATCTTGGATCGGCTTGAGGTCGATACAATTCTTTTAACAGACCTCCTTCTTGAGGCGATTGAGACCCCAGAATCTTCTGCTACGATGGCACCTTCATATCAGATTTTTTTAACTCCAGAACTGGCTCAGATTATTGATAACAGTTTGAAGGTTGCCGATGGCTTAAATGATGAGTTTGCTTCTACTGAACACATGTTTGTCTCTTTGCTCGAGATTAAAAGTCCAGCAAAGGAACTTCTCTCTCGTTTCAAAATTGATAGAGCTACTGTTGTGAAGGTGATAGATGAATTGAAATCTTCTAAAAACCTAGAAGGAAATAAAGAAGGAAAAAGAACTAAAAATATTTTAAAATACACTAGAAGTTTAACTAAATTGGCTGGTCAAAATAAACTTGATCCAGTAATTGGGAGAGATAATGAGATTTCTAGAATCGTTCAGATTCTCGCCAGGAGGACAAAAAATAATCCAATCCTTATAGGAGAAGCTGGGGTAGGAAAGACTGCTATTGTTGAGGGTCTTGCTGTTCGTATGGCAAATGGAAACGTTCCAGAATCTATTCGTGAAAAAGAATTGGTTTCTTTGGATCTGGGGCTTTTGATTGCCGGTACAAAGTATCGAGGAGAGTTTGAGGAGAGATTAAAAAATATTTTGAAAGAGATAGAAAGATCTGATGGAAAGATCATTCTCTTTATAGATGAAATCCATACTATTGTTGGTGCTGGTGCCGCTGACGGATCTTTAGATGCCTCTAATATGTTGAAACCGGCACTTGCTCGAGGTGAACTTAGAGCCATAGGCGCAACCACCCTTAAGGAATATCAGAAACATATTGAAAAGGATCCAGCTCTTACAAGGCGTTTTCAGCCGGTGTATGTGAATGAACCCTCTCAGGAAGACGCCATCACTATTCTACGAGGGCTTAAAGAAAGATATGAGCTTTATCATGGAGTTAGGATTACCGATGACGCTATTGTGTCAGCAGTTAACCTTTCTTCCCGATATATTACAGATAGGTTTTTACCAGACAAAGCGGTGGATTTGATTGATGAAGCATCTTCACATCTCAAAATTTCACTTGAAAATATGCCCCCAGTACTTGAGGAAACGCACGCCAAAATAATGAAGCTCGAGATTGAAAAAGAGGCCTTGAAAAAAGAAGTTGGCACCTCCAAGAACCCAAAGACAAAGGCTCGCATAAAAGAAATCACAGAGATTATTGCCGATTTTAAAGAAAAAACATCCGAACTCGAGCTTAAATGGAAAAACGAAAAGGAGGCTGTAAATGACATAAAAACATTTAAAAAGGAACTTGAAAAACTTCGCTTAGAGGCTGAGTCTGCTGAAGCGCGTTCAGATTTATCTCTGGCAGCTGAAATTCGCTATGGAAAAATCCCGACCCTAGAACGAGATTTAGAACAAAAGATGAAAAGACTAAAAAGACTCCAAAGCTCTCGTAGAATTCTAAAGGAAGAAATTACTGAAGAAGATATTGCAGATATTGTATCCCGTTGGACAGGTATCCCTGTGTCTAGAATGTTGGCTGAAGAAGCAGAGAAACTTTCTCAAATGGAAGACTTTTTAAAAAGACGCATTATTGGTCAAGATGAAGCTGTCCAGAAGATTTCAGATACCATCAAGCGTTCTAGGGCTGGAATTTCTGATCCAAATAGACCCATAGGTTCGTTTATGTTTTTGGGTCCTACGGGAGTTGGAAAAACTGAACTTACCAAAGCTTTAGCTGAGTTTATGTTTGATGACGAAAAAGCTCTTATTCGTGTAGATATGTCAGAATTTATGGAGCGTCACGCTGTTTCAAAGCTTATTGGTGCTCCTCCTGGATATGTGGGGCATGAAGAAGGTGGCACTTTGACTGAAATGGTTCGTCATCGTCCTTATGCTGTTATTCTTTTTGATGAAATTGAAAAAGCACATCCAGAAGTGTTCAACATCCTTCTTCAAGTTCTTGATAATGGACGCTTAACCGATGCCAAGGGACGCGTGGTGAACTTTAAGAACTCTGTCATAATACTTACTTCAAATATCGGAGCTCAATTCATAGATAAGATGGAGAGAATTGGCTTTATCGACTCAACAGAAGAAAGGGGAGACTATGAAGATGCGAAACTTAAAGTAATGGATGCGGTAAAAGACCATTTCCGACCAGAGTTCTTGAATCGTCTGGACGATATAATTCTATTCAACATTCTCTCGCAGGACGCTGTGGCTGATATTGTAAAAATTCAAGTTGAACAAGTGAAGGTTCGATTAGCAGAGAAAGAGATTGCTCTCGAGATATCTCTCGATGTCTATAAGCATCTTGCAAAGGAAGGATATAATCCGCAGTACGGAGCCAGACCGCTTAAGCGATTAATTCAAAATAAAATTCTTACCCCTGTCGCTTCCCTAATGATCTCTAAGGGAGTTCTAAAGGGCGGCACTATCTCTGTGGGGGTTAAAGGAAGTGAGTTCACCTTTGATGTTAAGAAAGGTAGAAAGGGGAGCCTTTGGGCTGAAAGTTTGGTAGACAATAAGGGTGCGGGGGCAAAGGTAAAGTAACTTGTAAAATATCAGCTCTCCGATAGAATGGAGGACATTGCGTCGGTGGTAGAGTGGTCAATTACAAGAGACTGTAAATCTCTCGCCTTCGGGCTACGAAGGTTCGAATCCTTCCCGGCGCACACTTGCTAAAAAAAGCTGAGTCATGAGGACTCAGCTTTTTTGCAAGTCGGTGCTGTCCGGGTAGAGACGAGAAAGCCGGACCGAGCGAAGGCGAGGGAGGCAGGGTTGTGAGTTTTGTCAGTAGACGAAAACTCCTGACCGAATCCTTCCCGGCGATACTCCGACTCGCTTAGTCCGCTCAGTATAAACACTGAGATTTTCAATACCTCAAAGCCCCACTTGGAAACTAAGTTTCCAAGTGGGGCTTTGAGCATTTTTTATATTTGTAATACCTCCAGAGGTAATTCGGCTCCGTTGTTGTATGGAAAAGGTCGAATTATCCGTATTAAAAATAAAAAATATATAAAATGAAAAAATATCTACCTATGTTACTAATGGCTATTATTATGGTTTTGGGTATGAGTTTTGGTACACTGAGCTTTGCTCAGACCACTCCTACTTTGAGCTGTAGTACAGGGTCATCTTCTGTTAATGTAAATGAGGTAATGGTTCTTACTGCTTCTGGTGGTACTGGAACTTACTTTTGGTCTGGTCAGGATTTGAATGTTACAAATTCTTCCGGTACTCAATTCGCGGTCAGCTATCCAAATACTGGGACATTTCAAGTAAATGTATCTAGTGGTGGACAGACAGCGATGTGTAATGTGATCGTTTCGGGCACGCAATCTTCTAGTGGTAATCTCTCTTGTTCTCCCGCAGTACAAAGTGTTATGTTGGGTCAAAATGCCACCTTCTCTGCTTCTGGTGGTAATGGGGAGTATTCCTGGTCTTCTCCAGATCTAACTATTGCTAATCCAAATGGATCAGGATTTACTGCAAACTATGCATCGATAGGTCTTAAAACTCTGAGTGTTACTAGTAATGGGCTTATTGCGACATGTGCAACAAATGTTTTCTCAAATGTTGTATCTGTGCCAACAACTCCTGGATTTCCAAATACTGGTGGTGGTTACGGTCAATAAAGAAGTAATCCGCCAAACCGGCGCTACTATGTGATATGAGGGCCAATTCTACAAAATTATATTATTGGAAAAGGGTATTTCTCCTATTCCTTAGCGTAGGCCTGCTTTCAGCAGGCCTTTCGGTTTTTTTTCAAATACAGACCCATAGTCAGATAGCTAAGGGTCCCACTATTGATGTAGTGCAAAATCCCTATATTGGGGTGGTTCAAGATTCTTTTTTAAATAATGAGGTAGCAGAAGATTTTTCTATAAAGATTGATTCCGGTTCCTCTTTTGATGCGCCCGATAAACCAGCGAGAATACTTATACCCTCGATTGGGGTGGATACTACGATTCAGAGTGTGGGGTTAACTGACAGTGGCAATATGGGCATTCCCTCAAACTTTACCGAAGTAGCTTGGTATAACCGTGGAGTAGCCCCTGGGATGCCAGGAAGCGCGGTTATTGCCGGTCATGTAGATGGAAGAAATGTTCCTGAGGCCATTTTTTATGATCTAAATAAATTAACTTTGGGCGATGTGGTGAAGGTCATAGATAAAAGAGGAAAAATATTAGAGTTTAAGGTTGTTAATGTTGTGGTATATGAACACGATGCTCCAACGGAGGATGTATTTCTTAGTAATGATTCAAAGTCTCGCCTCAACTTAATAACTTGTTCTGGAGATTGGATAGCAGACCAAAGGCTTTATACCAAAAGGACAGTCGTTTTCACGGAGCTCGTAACACCTGTTTGAGTTGTATTCAGGCTTCACCTTAACCACTACACACACATATCTCTATCGGCTAATTCGTGCGAATTAGCCGATAAGGATTTCTGAGCAATAGAACGCGTCCTTACGGGGTGGTGGTCTATTCATTAATTACGACTAGCGAGGAGTGTGTTGACGAGTATTCTCGTTCTCAGCGCCCAAGTCGATGTCGTAACAAAAAGTTTAACCTCGGGGCTTGTCCCGAGGTTAAATACTTTTATTTTGGGCGCATTCTAATATTGAAGAGACTTCCTTTTTAAGGCATCAATCTCATCTTCGAGTTGTCCTATATGAATTTCTAGTTTTTGTGTTCTCTCTGTTAGTTTGGTTTCAAATTGTTTTCTATGATCAGCCAGTTTTTCAGCCACCTCTACCATTTGGGTTATGTCTTCTATAGCAAGTAGAATAATAGGCGGGAATTTTTCTGTAGCTGGTGTGTTTTTATATATTCTACGCGCATTTAAAATCATCAATTTCCTTCCAATAGAGGGGAAGTCATGTGCTACTTCAAAACCTTTGAAGAAAGAGTCTTCTGGTAGAATATCTTCTAAAAGTTTTTTTAGTGAATGGATATCCCACTGACCATTTCCAAGCTCATAGACTAGTCTGTTTTCCGTGTCTTCTGGTGTAACTTTGAATGTTTTGTAAAATGGCTCATTGGCAGCCAATACACAAAGATCTTTGTCTAATACCAAAACAGGTTCTCGCACGACATCCACTACTGTTTTGATGTATGTCCAGCTTTCTCCCCACAACTTTTCAAAGAAGAATTGAGACCCATTTGGTTTCATACCTGCCCACGGGTTGTTTTTGCTTGTTTCCATACTCTTGAAGCCGAATCTTGGTGTAAAATATTGCAAAAGAAATTTTGAACTATTTGTGATATAATGAGAATCTGTTTAGATCTTCCCCTTCTTGTTTTTATGTAATCGTCTTGTAATAGATAAATCAGAGACACAGCAGTCAAATGCCCAGTGGTATAGGTATATTAGGATTTAAGGTAATCAAAGTAATACTTTGGTAATAATACCTCTTCTGTTTCGGCTCCATATATATAATCACCATGACTCGAAAAGATAATACAAAACTACAAGCTACAATGACCGTGGCTTATGAAGATCACAACAAAAGCCTCAATAAGCACGCCTTCTTTAAATTAAATGACCCTGGTGTGAGCGAGGATATGGTTCAAGAAACTTTTCTAAAGACCTGGAAGTATCTTGTTAAGGGTGGAAAAATTCATCTAATGAAAGCATTTCTTTATCATGTCTTGAATGGCCTTATTATAGACCAGTATAGAAAACGCAAGCCAACCTCCCTAGACAGTCTTTTAGAGAAGGGGTTTGAACCGGGGATTGATGATTCCGATCGATTGTTTGATTCCATAGATGGAAATACCGCCGCTTCTCTTATTGAAAGACTTCCAGCTAAGTATCGTGAAGTGATGACTATGAAATATGTAAAAGGCCTAACTCTTGAAGAAATGTCCCTAATCAGTAAAAAATCAAAGAATACCATTGCGGTGCAGGTACATCGAGGACTTCAGAAACTCAAGGCTTTGCATATTCTACCCCCAGTGTCTTTATTGTGCTTATTATTGATTGATTGATTTAATTAATTAAATAAAAATATGTGGACTATAATTATAGTTTTATTGGTTCTCTGGCTCCTAGGCTTTAGTTTTAATGTTGGCGGTAATTTAGTACATACATTACTTGTTATCGCACTTGTGGTACTTCTAGCTAGGCTACTCTTTTAAAAATAAGATTTGACTATTTGTTTTCTTGGGATAGCATTCGAGAAAGATGTACACTGTTTCCAACTCTAGAATAGGAAAGGGGGTGTGTTTTGATACTGAGTTTCAGAAAGTGGAGCTGGCAATCCGCCTATCTTACCCTCAGAGAGTGGTTTGTTGGAAACCTAGGACTTCTCTTGGTGGGTATTCCCTTGGGAGGGGTGGTGCCCCTGATTAGCAAATTCATAGGGGGGTTTTCTTTGGCGCAGGTTGGTACTGCTCATATCATTTACTTGTGTTCTAAGTATGTGCTGAGCAAGTATTATACTGCTAGGGTTGAGTTTGTTAGCGCGCGCTATGCTCCGAAGGGCTCATCGTTAGTTTGGGTCATGTTGGTTGATGGCTTTCTCTTGTCGGCTTTCATTTTACCAACATACACGGCAAGTTCTTTAGTTGCAGGAGTCTCGATTTTGCAGGTGGTTCCTGGGTGCCTAGCACATCTAGTGATGTGCTTTCTCACTGGAACTCTGACCAAGTATTCTGTGGCTTGGTGTCGTGGCCGATTCCTGCCTACAAGAGCTCAAAAATGAGCCATGCCGGAGTAATCTGGTATGGCTCATTGTCTATTTGCAATTTTATATTTACATGCTATTCTAGCTTCTACTATGTCACAAGATAATCTTATTGTGTTGAGGAATAAGGAGACCAAGGAGGTCTATTATACTCGCAAGAATAAAAAGAAGGTTGAGCGAAAGATTGAGCTCAAAAAGTACAGCAAAAAGCTCCGAAAGAGAGTGGTTTTCAAGGAGGCAAAAAAGTAGCATTAGGTCTATTTTATATACTTAAATCTAAACAACATTCCAACATTCTCCAGAATGTTGGAATGTTGTTTTATGGGCGCTCGTGTATTATGGATTCATGAAAATTAAGCCTAACACTAGGACTTGGGTAGAGATAGATACTAAGGCTTTGGTTCACAATATGACCGTGATTCAAGGCTTGCTACCAAAAGGAACCAAACTTATGGCAGTTGTAAAATCAAATGCCTACGGTCATGGCATTGTTGGTATTTCACAGATATTAGAAAAAAAATTTGCTTCAAAGTTTGCTGTAGATTCTTTTGAAGAAGCGATCATTTTAAGGAAGGCTGGTATTAAGGCGCCTGTACTTGTTTTGGGTTTTACTTTAGACTCTCATTTCCAAGAGGCGTCTAGAAGAGATATTGAGCTCACGATTTCAAGTATCGATTCTTTGAAGGACCTCTTGAGATTTAAAAGTAAAAAACCACTACTTGTTTCTCTGAAAGTAGATACTGGACTTCATAGACAGGGTTTTCTAGAAAGTGACAGAAGAGAAGTCCTTTCTCTTTTAAACAAACTACCGATGGCAGTAAGCCCCGCTAGAGAACTTACAAGTGGCACTGGACCCAATGTTCATACGGGAGGAAACACCTACGGAGCGTTCTCTAACGGGGTGAAAATAAATGGTCTCTATTCTCATTGCGCAGTGTTAGACGAGCGCGGTGGCAGAGGTTTTACCAACAAGCAGATTAAAAGGTTTGAAGAGTGGGCCACTTTTTTTGATACTGCTGGTTATAAATTGGAGAAGCATTTGTTTTCAAGTTCTGGGGTATTTTTAAAATTAAAGAAAAAATATGACTATGTCCGAGCGGGGATTGCTCTCTATGGCATATACCCATCTGATTGGATTTCTAAAAAACATAAAATAAAAAAACTTATCCCAGCTCTTTCTTGGAAAACAATTATCTCAGAAATAAAAAATATAAAAAATGGTGATGCTCTAGGTTATGGGCTTACTGAAAAGGTTTCTAGAGATACAAAGATTGGTATTTGCCCCGTTGGTTATTGGCATGGATATCCCCGCGCTCTTTCTAAAAAAGGAATAGTTTTAGTTAATGGGAAAAAGGCTAAAGTTTTGGGCACAATATCGATGGATATGATGGTCGTTAATTTAAATAATATAAGGGGGGCGAAGCCGGGAACAATAGTCACCTTAATAGGTAAAGATGGTAAAGGCAGTATCTCTGCAGAAGAGGTCGCACAATTAGCGGGAACAATAAATTACGAAACTCTTACACGCATAAATCCGGAGATTCCTAGGATATAGGATATATAAATATAACTAGATTGCGGGCGATGAAGGAATCGGTCACGAGTATTTTTCTGCTGAAAAATCTCTCGACCCCGCCTCGGCACGTCTGCCTCCGGCTTTCGATTCCTCATCCACCTCGCATTGATAAATCACTCAAACAGCCCCCGGCTGTTTTCGTGAATCATTGCGGGCGATGAAGGAATCGAACCCTCGCCAGCGGTTTTGGAGACCGCTGTTCTACCACTAAACTAATCGCCCGTATCACTCTCACAGAAGCTCATCCTACCAGATAACTCACTATCCTTTCAAATGCCACTTATTTATAACTCCAATAATTTTTTGTGAACTATATTTTGAATTGTCTTTAAACCAAACTATATCCTTATTCCTCTTAAACCAAGTTATCTGTCTTCTAGCATATTGCCATATCTCTTTTTCGAGTTTTTCCAACATTTCTTTTTTAGTCAGTTCTTTTTTTAGAAATTTTCCTAAGTATCTATATTCAAGACCGAGACTATCAAACCTCCTTAAGCTTAAACCGTTTTTTTTGAGCTTCTTTCCTTCAGATATCATTCCTCTTTTCATTCTTGCTGTGAGTCTTTTCGAAATATTTTTTTTGAGAGTTTCGTCATCTGGCCTTATTCCGATCCAAAGAACATCAAAATCAGTATTTTTTTTCTTTAGATTTGGTACATGCCCCAAAGATTTGGCGATTTCAATAGCTCTAACCAGACGAACTTTATTGTTCTTATCTATGTCCCTTGCCCTTCTTTGGTCCAGTTTTTTTAGAATCAAAAAAAGTTCGCTAGCTGTTTTTTTCTCTAGTTTGGCTCGAAGATTTTTATCAGGTTTTACTTCTGGAAATTGTAATCCAAGAAGAAGGGCGTCTATATAAAGTCCTGTGCCACCACATATAATCGGCATTTTTTTTCTCGAACCAATATCTTTAATGGCAGTATTTGCTAGTCTGGTGTACTGACTGACATTAAATTGTTTTTTCGAATCCACCAAACTCAAAAGATGGTGGGGGATACCCAGCATTTCTTTTTTTGTAATTTTTCCAGTACCAATATCTAAGTTTTTGTATATTTGACGAGAGTCTGCGGATATGACTTCGCCGTTATATTTTTTTGCTATGTATACAGCCAAACCACTTTTGCCAGACGCTGTGGGTCCGACTATGGTGATAACTTTTTGTTTCATTTAGAAATTATATAGTACCCCCAGAGTAAATTGATCCCCCAAAGCCCACAGAACCTCCAGAGTTTATTGAGCCACCAGAGCTCACTGATCCTCCGGAGTAGATAGAACCGGCGTATTGAATATATCCACCGGATGATACTGCTCCACTGGAAGATATTTGACCACCACTATTTATAGTTCCTTCAGCTGATATGGTCCCTCCAGAAGAAATATTTCCTCCTTCTCCAATTGCTCCACTAGAATTTATTGATCCTCCACTTTGTACAGAACCACCGGATGATACTGTTTCACTAGAGCTAATGCTTCCTCCGCTTCTGATTCTTCCTCCAGAGTCTATAGAACTGCCAGAGCGTATACGTCCCCCTAAATCAATTTCATTTACACATTCAAATTCATAGATATATCTAGGTCCATTTTTATCAGGGTTCCTTACAAGTTCTGCGCGCACTTCGTTACAAGAGACTATAGAACCACTACTTCCAATAGATCCACCAGAGGTGATAGGTCCACCACCTTCAATAGAGCCCCCAGAGTTTACTGATCCGCCATCTGAGAAAAACGCCCCTAGTATTTCTCCGAAAGTTTTTTTCTTTTCACCAACATAGTTTGGACAATCAGGATCCTCTTCATCAATTAGACCGTCTCCATCGTTGTCGATTCTATCGTAGCATTTAGGACAATCAGGGTCATCGAGATCCACCCTTCCATCTTCGTCATTGTCTATACCGTCAAAACACATTGCATATAAATCAGGCGGATAGGGGAGAGAATCATTTTTCCATTCTGCGAAAGAGAAAGATATAGGGATAATGAGCACGGCCAAAAGCCCCGCTATAAAAGCACTTTTATTTCCAAGGAAGTTATGTATTTTCTTGAATATCTCCATATAATTTAATATTACCATAAATTAAAGAAAAAAGCAAGAGGTAAAAAAGCGAGTAGACTTGGCCTTTTTAGGGCCCAAAAGAGTATTGGTGCCGGAGAGAGGATTTGAACCTCCATGCCTTTCAGCAAACGATTTTGAGTCGTTCGTGTATACCATTCCACCACTCCGGCAACTAAGCAAAATAACTACTAACGACTTACAACTTACAACAAAATTCAAATACAAACAATACAAGGATCATTTATTGTAGGTTGTAGGTTGTAGGTTGTAGGTTATAATATCCCCATGTCCCAATTCTATAATGACTCAATATTCTGGGTTGAAGTAGACAAAATTGAACCAAACCCCTTTCAGCCTCGTCGAGAGTTCAGCGAACCAGAACTTCAGAGTCTGGCTGACTCTATTCGCCAATACGGAGTTTTACAGGCCCTAGTCGTCACTCGCAAGGAATTTCAAAAAGAAGACGGCGGTCTCGGTGTGAAATACGAACTCATCGCTGGAGAGCGAAGACTCAGGGCTTCTCGTATCGCTGGTCTTTCTCAGGTTCCCGTCCTTATAAAAACTGGAGACGATACGGATTTGATGAAACTTGAGTTGGCTATTATTGAAAATATCCAGCGTGAAGATTTGAATCCAATTGACAGAGCCAGAGCATTTGAGCGCCTAGCAAATGAGTTTGGTTTTAAGCATGTCACTATTGCACAGAAAGTTGGCAAAAGTAGAGAGTATGTGTCTAATACATTACGCCTACTTTCTTTGCCAGAAGAGATGTTGAATGCAGTTAGTCAGGGCAAACTCTCAGAAGGTCATACTAGACCTCTTTTGATGCTTACTGATAGACCAGAGGAGCAGCTGGTTTTGTTTAAAGAAATTACTTTGAAAAAACTTACCGTGCGTGAAGCAGAGGGTATTGCACGCAGGATTGCTTTTGATAGGGTGAGAAAAAAGGAACTGGCGATTGATCCAGAGATTATCGATCTTGAAGAAAAGCTTCGTGAGGCGCTCGGCACCAGGGTTCAGATTGAACGAAAGGATGTCGGGGGAAAGATTTTGATAGATTTTTTCAATAGCGACGACCTAAGGAGTCTTCTAGCTATTATCAAAAGTAATTCTCAGAAAAATCCAAATGAAGTTCTCAATAAATTTGAAGAAGCTCAAAATTTGCCAGTAGAGAAAGATGAAACCCTGGTAGGGCCAGTAGACGATCGCTCAGACGAGGAAAAACAAAAAGAAGAGAACCAAGATGATTCTCTTTATTCTGTCAGCAACTTTTCAATATAAAAATCTACTTCATTAGTTTATGCGGGTTGTGGTTTGCACAGCTCTTGTTACTACAGCGTTCTGGTATAGTTTTCGGTCACAAATACCCCGCCCCTCGTCAGGGGCGGGGTTCTGCGACCCCGACTCGGCATTTTTTCTGCTGAAAAAATATGCCTCCGTCTCACGAAAACTTGCGCGTATGCAGTGAAGACTGCGCACTTCCAAATCTACTTCATTAGTTTATGCGGGTTGTGGTTTGCACAGCTCTTGTTACTACAGCGTTCTGGTATAGTTTTCGTGCCATCCATCATGAGGGAATTGCACATAGGGCACATGTTTCCTGTTGGCTTAGCTTTTATTGCATTTTTACAACTGGGATAGTTACTACAGGAATAGAAAATACCAAATCGTCCCCTTCTTTCCATCATTTCTCCGTCCTTACATACAGGGCACTTAACACCTGTTAGTAGTTTTTTTCTGGCTTCTGGGTCTTCTTTTACAAATTTACATTTTGGGTATCTGCCACATGCTATAAATCTTCCAAATCGGCCGTCGCGCTCTACTAAGTTAGCCTTACCACATTCTGGGCAAAGTTCTCCCGTATCTTTGGGCCCCATTATCTCTTCACCATCTATAGTTCGTGCTCCTGTGCAGTCAGGGAATTTATCACAAGATAAGAAACGGCCATTTTTTCCGAGCTTAATAATCATTCCACTTCCGCATTTTGGACACTTCCACTTTGCATCAGCCACGCCCATATTTGTTAGTTTCTCCAACTTATCTTTAGATTTTATATCTTTCAAAAATGGTTTGTAAAAATCAGAAAGTGTCTTTACATACTCTCTTTTACCAATAGCAATATCATCAAGCTTGTTCTCCATCTCTGCGGTAAAGGTGTCGCTTATATAGTCTCCGAAATTTCCTTCGAGAAAAGAACTCACCACATCCCCTGTGTCCGTCGGTACGAGCGCACGCTGTTCTTTTAGTACATAGCCTCTATCTATAATAGTTTTTATTATTGAGGCGTATGTTGAAGGTCTACCTATGCCTCTTTTTTCAAGTTCTTTTACGAGTCCAGCTTCTGAATATCTGGCGGGTGGGGTAGTCTCCTTTTCTTCACTTTTTATATCTTTGAGTATGATATTTTCGCCTTTCAATAATTTTGGGAGCTCCACATCCTCTTGTCGTGCCCTTGGATCAGCGATGAGCCACCCATCAAATATGACACGGGATCCAGTTATAGAAAAATTAGGTATTGAAGCACTTTTAACATTGGCACTTATTTTTGTACGAAGAGTATCGGCGGAGACCATCTGAGAGGCAACTGTTCTGGCCCAGATGAGATTATAGAGTTTTTTCTGTTCTTCATTTATACCACCAGTTTCTTTCCCGAAGTCTGTGGGTCTTATTGCTTCATGAGCTTCTTGAGCATTTTTACTTTTCTTACTATAAGAGTGTGGTTCGTAGTATTGTTTTCCAAACTTGTTTTTTATTACTTCCTCAATCTGTTTTTTGGCCTGAGACCCTAAGTTGGTGCTGTCGGTACGCATATATGTAATGAGTCCAGCTTCATAAAGCTTTTGTGCCACACCCATTGTCCGTGAAGGAGAAAACCCTAATCTAGAACTGGCTGTTTGTTGAAGTGTTGAAGTGATGAAGGGGGGTCGAGGAGATCTTTTTACTGTTGTCTCTTTTATATCAATAATTGACCAAGGTTCTTTTTTGGCTGTGTCTAAAATATTTATAACTCCCTTTTCTTCTCTAGGTTCTTCATCACAGATCAAGGTGATCATTAGATTTTTCTCTGTGGTAAAGTCAGCGGATATTGTCCAGAATGTTTCAGGTTTAAAAGCTCGGATTTCTCTCTCTCGCTCCATGATGATGCGGAGTGCAGGAGATTGGACACGGCCAGCAGAAAGGCCGTATCTGACCTTTTTCCAAATAAGTCCAGATAGGTCGTATCCAACTAGTCGGTCCAGTACTCGGCGCGCCTCTTGGGCAATCTTAAGGTTTAAATCAATATCCCGTGGATGCTTTATTGCCTCTGTTACCGCCTCTTTGGTGATTTCGTGGAAGACTACCCTCTTTGGATTTTTAAGGCCCACAGCCTCACTAATATGCCAAGCTATAGCCTCTCCTTCACGGTCGGGGTCTGTGGCCAGGATGACATCTTCTGCTCCTCCTGCTAATTTTCTTATTTCACTTATTACTTTTTCTTTACCTTTAGATATTTCATAGTGTGGAATGAAGCCTCCCTCAATATCTATTGCCTTTTTATTTGTTTTAGGTAAATCACGAACATGCCCAATAGAAGCGACTACTTCATATTCGCCGTCTAGATATTTTGAGATTGTTTTTGCTTTCGCCGGCGACTCGACAATCAGAAGTTTTTTTCCATTACCTTTTGCCATTAGGGTCAATTAATACTACGAATAGTTTTTGAATGCAAATTTTGTTTTTATTTTAGTATTCGTTGCGCGTTGTTTTTTTTGCTAATTTAATCTTATCTCTCCCATAGATTCTGTTATCACTCCCTTTATTTCAAGGACAGCCAATGTGCCGTTTACTGCAAAGGCAGGAAGACCACTTTCGCGTATGATTTCGTCACGCGATTTTGGTACTTCAAGTATTTTTATAATTACTTTTTCCTCTGTATTTTCTGGCGAATATTTTTGAGGTTTGAGTTCTAAATTTTCAAAGCCCAAGGCGCTTATCAAGTCTTCGGGTTTTCGTATTGGAGTGGCACCAAGTCTTATAAGCATATGGGGCCCCTCTGACTGTTTAGAAAAAATAGGCCCAGGTACAGCGAATACGTCCCTGTTATATTCTGTGGCGAGTTTCGAAGTTATAAGTGTGCCGGACTTTTCTTCTGCTTCAATAACTAGTACAGCATGACTCATCCCTGCCATAATGCGATTACGCTGTGGAAAGCTCCACTGGGTTGCCTTCATATCGTTTTCAAATTCTGAGAGGAGACCTCCGCCAGAAGACACAATATCTTCTGCGAGACCTCTGTGACTTTGTGGATAGAGAACTTTTTGATCAAGTCCAGAACCCGGGATCGCAACAGTGTGTAGGTTGTTTTTGATGGCACTTCTGTGAGCAATCGAGTCAATACCTAGCGCCAATCCAGAAATGATAGAAACCGGAAAACCAGCCAGTCCTTTTATTAGATATTCACACACTTCACGACCGTATTCTGTGTGTTTTCTTGAGCCTACTACGCAAAGTATTTTGTTTTCTTTGGGTGGTAAAGTGCCAACTAGGAAAAGTTTTTCAGGGGAGTCAGGAACTTCTTCCAAGAGGGCTGGAAATTCATTTTTATTTAACTTTGATATTGAGTAATTCATATATTTTCTATTCTATCAATTTTTGCTACCATAGTGTCATTAGGGTAGGCCTTGTGGAGGTTCGGGACTGCTGGTTATAAATCAAATCAACCATGTTAGATATAAAATTCATTCGTGAAAATAAAGATCTTGTGCTCGAAGGTGCCCGTAAAAAACGAGTAAAGGTTGATGTGGATGCTTTAATTTCTCTAGATGATAAACGGAGAGAAGTTTTGTCTAGAGTAGAAAGTGCACGAATGGTTCAGAATGAAATGAGTGACAAGATTGTAAACGAGAAAAACTCAAGTCTAAAGGTGGGGTTTATTGCTGATATGCAAAAAGTGAAGGCTTCTCTTCAAAAAGATGAAGAATCTCTTAGAGAGATAATGAAAGAGTGGCAATCTTTGATGCTTCAGATTCCCAATATGCCAGACATGTCTGTACCAGAAGGGGATAGTGATGAGGGTAACAAGGAGCTAAAGATATGGGGCGAAAAGCCAAAGTTTGATTTTCCTGCCAAGGACCATATCGAACTTATGACTGATTTGGATATGGCTGACTTTGATAGAGGTACAAAGACACATGGTTTTCGTGGTTATTTTTTAAAAAATGATGGAGCTTTACTTTCTTGGGCTGTATGGAACTATGCTCGGGATTTCTTTTTAAAGAAAAATTTTAATCCATTTATCGCCCCCGCCATTGTGAACAAAGAATATTTGTACGGCACAGGACACCTTCCTGGAGATGCAGATGATATTTTTCAGACACAAGACGATCAGTATTTAGCGGGTACCGCCGAAATACCGATGATGGCATATCATGCCAATGAGGTTTTATTGAAAGAAGAATTACCAAAAAGATATCTCGCTTTTTCACCATGTTTTAGAAGGGAAGTGGGAAGTTACAGCAAAGATGTTAAGGGCCTTATCCGTGTTCATGAGTTTTATAAGTGGGAGCAGTTGGTTCTATGTGAAGCCAGTCATGATGAATCTGTAAAATTTCACGAAGAATTAAATAGAAACACAGAAGAGTTTATAGAGTCACTAGGTATCCCATATCGTCAGGTCGTCATTTGTACTGGAGATTTGAAGGGCGCTCATGTTAAGTCCTATGACACAGAGCTTTGGGTTCCAAAAGAAGAAGCTTATAGAGAGATCGCCAGTGCTTCCTATTATCATGATTTTCAAACTAGGCGTTTTAATATTCGATACAAAGACAGCGATGGAAAGATGAAATATGTCCACTCTTTAAATGCCACGGCGATTCCAACTCCTCGCATATTGGTGTCTTTGGTAGAAAACTTTCAACAGGCCGATGGCTCGGTCAAAATCCCTGAAGTGCTTCAAAAATATATGGGAGACCGTTCAATAATTTCTAAAAAGTAAGATTATGCTTAGGAAGTCACACCCTTCACGGTTGATGAAAAAAAGAAGGAGGCGCCTTATCCTAAAATGGACACTTCTCTCTTTCCTTGTTTTGTTTATTATCGCTTTGCCTGCAATCATCGGGCGTCTTTCTTCTATACACATTACTAATATCACCGTATCCGGGACGCGGGTAGTTCCCGAAGGAGAGGTTCGTTCTCTGGTTCTCGGCTCTTTAGATGATAATTATTTTGGTATTTATCCAAAAAACAATATTTTACTTTTTTCCAAGAAAGATACTAAGAAATTATTAGAAGAAAAATTTTTTCGCATTAGTGAAGTTGATATTTCTATAGAGAATTTCCAGACTCTTTCTATAAATATAAAAGAGAGAGAGCCAGATGCCTTGTGGTGCGATGACGAGGGAGGATGTTTTTTTCTTGATAAGACTGGACTTATATTTGATAAGGCTCCAGAGTTTACTGATGAAGTTTTCGTATCGTTTCGTGGTGAATTAGAAAATGGTGACAGTGAGAAGAAAATCACTTCTCGGATTATGGACGAAGAGACCTTCATTCAATTTAGAGACTTCCTTTCCTTTCTTCGTTCTCTGGATTTGACTCCTGTTTTAGTAAAAAAGCTTGTTGAAAATGAGTATGAGATCTTTCTCTCTACTAATGAAAAAATTATAATCACTACCCTAGTGCCTTTATCTCAGACCGCGTTGAACTTATCTTCCGTAATCTCTGATCCAAATCTTTCTTTGCGCTCCGAATCTGGTCTAAATGTCCATTCTTTAGATTTGCGTTATGGCAATAGGGTGTTTTTTGTGAGAAAAGGAGAGTAGTTTTTTAGATTCTAATCCACCACAGTCTTCTGTTTTCTTAAAAATAGCACGCTATACTATATACATGGATGCAATTCTATTTCTTCCAAACTATTTTCGTTGGCATTATACGAGGGGAATAAGGGATTTGACTAACAATATCCTCCACGCTATTCATTTTTTAGCCGACTTCTTTTCTTTATCTGTATTGTTTAAAACCCTCTTTTCTCCGTGGGAGAGGATGGGTGAGGGGTATAGGTCCGGTTTCCATCCAAAAGAGGCCTTGGTGTCTTTCTTGATAAATTCGATTATGAGAGCTTTTGGTTTTTTTGTTCGGGCCAGTGTGTTAGTTATGGGTTTTTTCTCTCTAGTAATGGGGATGCTCGTTGGGTTAATAATCTTAATCCTTTGGATAATTTATCCGATTATCCTTCCGTTCATATTGGCCATATCTTTACGATTTATCTTTTCTTAATGAACTTTGAAACCCTAAAACAAAAGACTCGAAGATTTATGCCAGTTTTTGCTTTGGAGAGTTTTATAGAACATAAAACAAGACTTTATTTCAAAAAAATACTTGGTGCCCTCTCTATTCTTTTACTTATTCTCTCTTCAAATATATTCTTCACTTCGGCAAGCGAGTTGACGGCTCTTTTCTTTCTATCGGTTTTCTTCTTTCTTATTATCGTTGCTTTAGATGCTTTTTTTTACTCATACGCCTTTGAAGATAATACTAAAGAGAAAAACCTTTTTGAACTCGCAGACATTATTTCAAAAACAAAAAGTAAAGACATAACTGGAGGCTTTCTGCGTTCTAATATAGGAAAATACATACTTCTTAGGGTTGGATTGGATGTAAAGGCAATAAAAGATTTTGCTTCAAAAAGGAAAGTCTTTTTAAACGCAGAAAATTTTATTTTCGATACCTCTGGTGATATTTTCTCAAGTTATCTAAAGGCCCTCGTGCGTGGAGATAAAGAGTTTGAGCATCTTTTAATTACCCATGGAATAAGTGAAAAAACATTGATCTCTTCGGCTCTATGGACCATACGTGAGGAGAGAAAAAGAATGTCTATAGAGAGATGGTGGTCTAGAGAAAAGTTGGAAACCCTTCCTCGACTAGGAAGGGACTGGTCTTATGGCAAGGCTTATACCTTGATGAGGATGAGCACCCCTTTGGTATTTTCTCCATATCAAGAAAATGAATTACATGCTAGTGAGATAGAAAAACTAGAAAGAGCTTTATCTCGCTCTGTTGAGTCAAACGCTCTTCTTGTTGGTGATGAGGGAGTCGGCAAAATGGAGGTTGTAGAAGGTTTAGTCAGGAGAATTATGCGTAGGCTTTCTCCAAAAGAGCTACACGATAAGCATTTTTTTGTATTAGATCAGGAACACCTCGTTACCGAATCTACTGATGCACCCACACTAGAGCGTCTCCTACTCTCTCTTTTTGGAGAGGCAACAAGAGCGGGAAATGTGGTGGTCATTATTCCAGATATCGCCAACTTCATTCATATCGGTGAGACCGTGGGAGTAGATGTTTCAGAGCTTTTAGTTCGATTTTTACAATCATCCGAAGTGACAATAATCGCTATCGCAGATACAGATGATTTCAATCGTGTTGTCTCTAAGCGCCGTGAGTTTATGCAACATGTAGAGAAAATACAAGTTGACGAGGGGGACGAATTTTCTATCATACACACACTAGAAGATTCCATCCTTTTTCTTGAAAAGGAGCACAATGTTTTCTTTTCTTATTTAGCAATTCTTGAATCAGTGGAGAGTGCAAAAAGATATTTTGTTGACGAGCCACTTTTTGATACAGCAGAAGATTTACTTATTGAAGCCATAGCATATGCAAACGAGCGTGGTGGATATATGATATTTCGTGACGATGTATTGCGGGCAGTTGAATCTAGGACAGGGGTGCCTACCGGTGAAATATCTTCAAAAGAAAAGGACCATCTTTTGAAGTTAGAAGAACTTCTTCATGAAAGAGTTGTGGGTCAGAAGGGGGCTGTTCAGGCAATAAGCGACAGTTTGCGTCGAGCGCGTTCGGGTCTCACAAATCCAAACAGGCCCCTAGGTTCATTCTTGTTCATCGGTCCCACGGGTGTAGGGAAGACAGAAACAACAAAGGCTCTCTCGGAAATATTTTTTGGTGCTGAAGCTCCTCTCATTCGCCTAGATATGTCCGAATACGGCACAGAAGATAGCGTCAATCGTCTCATAGGTGGATTTGATACAGATACACCGGGAGTATTGGCTAGCATGCTCCGAGAACAACCATATGGTGTACTTTTGCTCGATGAGTTTGAAAAAGCTGACAAAAAAGTTCTTGATTTATTTCTTCAGATTTTAGACGAAGGCATGTTTAGCGATGCTTCAGGGAGAAAGATAAGTGCTCGAAATACAATCATCATTGCCACATCAAATGCCGCAAGCACAGAAATATTTGATACCGTGAAATCTGGTGGAGATATTTTGGCAAAGAAAACAGAGATTGTAGAAAAAATAATTGAACAAGGGATATTTAAACCGGAACTTCTAAATAGATTTGATGGGATTATACTCTTTCACCCATTAGAGAGCGAAGAATTGCGAAAGGTTGCAGAAAAAATGCTCGGACGCGTTATGTGGAGGCTAAAAGAAAAAGGCATGACGCTGACTGTTACCCCAGAACTTTTAGACTTTCTGGTTGAAAAGGGAACCGATCAAAAGTTTGGTGCTAGGCCTCTAAATAGGGCTATACAAGACACGGTAGAAAAGATTATTGCTGACCGTATCATATCAGGAGAGTATAAGGCAGGTTCCGATATTAAACTCACCTCGCAAGACTTTGAGTTTTTATTAGCGACGTAGAGCGAGAGGAATGAAAAAGTAATCTTTTTCATTTCCGAGCCGAGGAGCTAATATAAGGGTTAATAACCCGCCCCTTGGGGCGACAAAGAGCGAGTGGAGCGAACGCTCTTTGACTGGGGCTTGCCCCGGGGTTAATACCGCTTTTATAAGGTTTATATAATGATAGAACCCCACGGCGTCGCAGTGCGCCGTGGGGTTCTGGCCTGATTGGGGGGAAGTTAAATTCCTCCTCCCGCTCTAGGCATGTGCTACCATCATCCAGTGTTCTTCGCGGACAAACCAGGATCTGATTTTTCGCACCCTTGCAGTCGGTCTCATCTTCTTGGCGCGGATGATTCGCGTCTTGAGATGGCGACTGGCATCCAGCACTTCGGCGCTCTGGTGTAGAACGTCGAGAAGTGGGACCACAACTTCTGTGAACTCACCGCTGTTGTCGGGCAGGAGATTCTCCCGAAGAAATCCTTGAGGAGAAAGTTCCCTAGACAGGCTTGAGAGCCAGTCTATTTTCCGACAGCGTTCGAGGCCACCAGCCGGTTCTTGAGAAAGGAAATCACGGATTCCAATCCTCAAGACCAGGAGATAAAGCATTCTCCAGTTGTACTTGCCGTAGCCAGACAACTGCCGGGTGCTTTCGAGCAGAATTGACCATTCCAGGAAGTTTAACTGCCTGATGTGGCCGGTATCGTCTCTCTTGCTGATGAAGGTGAGTACCAGCACGATGCTCTCCAGAGAGAGATAGCTGTTCTTGGACAGCCCATTCTGCCAGATGACCTCCGCGACCCTGTCCAAGGCGCGGACTTGCTGTTTGTGCATGTGAATCCTCCGGGCGGGTAAATGGTGGGTATTGATGGAACGTAAACTCCTCTATAAAGAGGTCCATATAAAAGTCTATACTCCTCTTTACACAAGGTCAACCCTGTAGTGAATTTTGTACTCAGGAACAAAATCTACTACGGGGTGAATACAATTGTGATATTGTGTGTGCTTAAATAATAATTATGAATCTTGGATTTTGGAAAAAACTTAAAGAGTCGAGCATAAAAGAGAACCGACCCATTATTGTCCTCGCCCCCATGGCAGATGTCACAGATGCTTCTTTTCGTCATGTCATAGCAAAGTATGGTAAGCCAGATGCGATGTGGACTGAGTTCGTGTCAGCTGATGGTCTTATCCGTGCCACCGAAGATGGCAAGAAGAAGCTTTTGAAGGACCTCATGTATTCAGAAGAGGAACGCCCCATAGTAGCCCAACTTTTTTCTGGAAATCCAGAATATATGAAAAAAGCCAGTGTACTTTGTAGAGAGCTTGGTTTTGATGGCATAGATATAAATATGGGCTGTCCTGACAAAAGTATTGAAAAGCAGGGAGCTGGGGCAAGTATGATGAAGGACTATAAGCGGGCTCGTGAAGTACTCCGTTCTGCCAAAGAGGGTGCGGGGGATCTACCTGTATCTGTGAAGACTCGTATCGGATATAACAAAGACGAGCTCGATACTTGGTTACCAGAGCTTCTTGCAGAAGAACCATCTGTTGTGACCATTCATGCTAGAACTAGAAAAGAAATGTCTAAGGTTCCAGCGAGGTGGGAAGAGGTTCGTCGTGCTGTAGAAATTCGAGACAGTTTAAAATCAAAAACTCTTATATTCGGCAATGGTGATATTTTAGATGTTGAAGATGCAATAAAAAAAGGAAAAGAGAGCGGTGCCGATGGGGTTATGCTTGGACGAGCTATTTTCGGCAATCCGTTTTTGTTTGCCAATTTGGCTCGCGAGAATCGCGATAGCCAGATTGAGCATACTGAGCGAGTGAAGCGAGTCGAAGTATACACCCCTTCTCTTAAAGAAAAACTCCGCGTCTTAGTAGAGCATACAAAACTTTTTGAGGAGCTTTTGGGTGATACAAAAAGTTTTGCTTTGATGAAGAAGCATTTCAAATCGTACTTGTCTGGCGTAGCTTTGGCGAAGTCGGATGTTTTTAGTTTCAGTGGAGCTCACGAGCTTCGAACTAAACTTATGGAGGCAGAAAATGTTAGGGAAGTGGAATCTATTGTGAATGAGTTTTTAGTAAGGGTGGAAAAGGCATAATAAACTTACTATGATGTTGACTTTCTTCTCCATATTTGTAATATCAAAATAGAAGTAGTTCCCCCGTAGTATTATTTTTACCCGTAACAAGGAAGGTATGGTGTCTAGATGTTAAGCGATGCTCAGTGTGATGGACTCACCGAAATGATGGTCGAGTCTGGATTGATCGGCAGTGGGGATCAAACTGATCCGATTGTCGAAGCTGATTCCGTTCACCCACACAGCACGGCCAACCATCACGGTTTCCAATCGCCACACCAGATCAATCCATTGACTGGGTGTGGTAGGAACGTTCCTCTGCGCGACTTTTACCGAAGTTTCGAGTAGTCTCCCTCCCGCAGGACCAATCAAAAATGAGAGAGGCGGTTTGCTCTCAATAGCAGCCGCCTTTTCGTTTGCCTATTTTAATTTAAAAAATTTTAAACTTGTCGCTCGCGAGTGACCGCATTGAAATGTTGTAATATTTGCGGGAGGCTTTATGAAAGAGCCTCATTTATGGGTTTTCTAGAGGTCTGAGACCTCTACCTTAACTAGCTATAAATATTCTTGACTTTTTACATTTAAAATGGTAGTGTCCGGCAAGAAAGCTCTGTAACATATTCAGTCAAATCATTCAGCCCCAGGAGGGCACGATGCTCGCTCGCACCGTTTTCTTGCTTTTCTTCGTCACCCTCGCGGGGTGCACGAGATGGCACGATTGTGATGACCACGGTGACCCCACTGGGCCGTCAAAGCCCACGGTCACCATCAGGTTGTCGCCTGACTCGTCACAGATTTATCAGGACGAATCGGTTCAGCTCATTGCTGTCGTCACTGGCACTACTGACAAGGATGTCATCTGGAGTTCGCTCAATCCGAGCGTGCTTCAGGTCTCCTCCACCGGTCTCGTGACCGGTGTTGGTCTCGGCAAGGGTCGGGTTTCTGGCACCTCGCGCGCCGATCCGGCAAAGAAGGACACTGTCGTGGTAGTGGTGGTGAATCGCCCGCAGTTGAGGGGCATCACTATCACCCCGACCAGTCTGGACTTGCGAGTCGGACAGAAGTTCACTCCGGTGGTGAAGGTTACTGCGGATGAAGGGATCTCGGTTGGGTATCGCTGCTTCTCCACAAATGCAGCGGTCGCCACGGTAAATCCGGTGACTTGCGAGATCACCGCGTGGTCCGTCAATCCCGCTGGAGCGAATTCGCCCATTCAAATCATGGCGGAGACCGAGGCGGTCCATCCGACCATGGGCAGGCTTCAGGCTGGGATGTTTGTGACTGTTAGACCGTAGGGGTCCCTCACGGGATCAAAGGCGGGGTTTGCGCATTGCGCAACCCCGCCTGTTGTTTTTCCCTTCTCTTTCATCTTTCTTTTTTCAATTTTCATTTTTCCTTATTCGTCTTCTGTTATATAATCCTTCCTATATGAAATCTTCTCGGGACAATTCTACTCAAGAAACCGCACTGTATAGAAAATATCGCCCACAAAAATTCAAAGACGTTGTCGGTCAAGACCATGTTGTTTCCGTATTAGAATCTTCAATAAAAAACGGCTCGATAGCACACGCATATCTTTTTGCAGGTTCTCGGGGAACAGGCAAGACTTCTGTAGCTCGTATATTTGCTCGCGAAATTGGCTGTTCCGCAAATGATTTATATGAAATAGACGCCGCATCAAATACAGGAGTAGACAATATGCGAGACTTGAATGAGTCTGTCCTGACCCTACCATTCGAGTCTCCATATAAGGTATATATTTTGGATGAAGCGCACATGCTCTCTAAGTCCGCTTTCAATGCTCTTTTAAAAACATTAGAGGAACCACCAAAGCACGCTGTTTTCATTCTTGCAACCACAGAGACAGATAAGCTCCCCGAAACTGTAGTTTCTCGATGTCAGGTATTTCAATTCAAGAAGCCTACAGAAAGTATTTTGAGAGATATGGTTGTATCCATTACAAAAGCTGAAGGGTATTCAATAGACAACGCTGGCGCAGAGCTTATTGCCATCTTAGGAGACGGCTCCTTTCGTGATACACAAGGAATGCTTCAAAAAGTTTTGAGTTTTTCTTCTGATAAAAAGATTTCTCTTGAGGAAGTAGAAAAAATAACCGGTGCTCCTAGAAATAGCATTATCAATGATTTCGTGAGCGCCGTTTCTTCCTCAGATGTATCCGCCTCTCTTGGCGCTTTGCACAAGGCCCTAGAAGGGAATAGTGATACGAAAGTTTTTTTGAGATTAGCACTACAAAAAATGCGTTTTGTTTTATTACTCAAATTTGCGAAAGATATGGAAAAGCCCATAAAGGAAAAGGTCTCTGAAGAAGATTTCTCTTTTCTTAGTGATCTTTCAAAAAAAGAAAAACAGGGTATTAGCTCATCTTCTCTTTCTGAGCTTTTGGGCGCGTATGGAGAGTGTGGCAGGTCTCACATTCCGGAGCTCCCTGTTGAGCTCGCTTTAATAAAAATTCTATCAACCAACGCCTAGAATTCTCAGTGCGCCTAAAAGTTTCCATTTCTGTCAATTTTATTGTAAGTTGTATGATGTCAGCTGTTGTTTTTGAATCTTTTCCGCTTTCTAAGCTAAAAGCTTTAAGCTATAAGCTAACAGCTAGTTAGTATTTTGCCGGATCGTCTAAAGGTAGGACAACAGCCTTTGAAGCTGTGTATCTTGGTTCGATTCCAAGTCCGGCAGCAATGATTCGCAAAGACTGCTAAATGCAGTCTGCGCGAAGCATCATTTCTAGCCGAGATTGGAATCGAAAGTCGCAGTCCGCCTTGGGCGGACGAGACGGGGTCGCGAGTCTGGATAGTAAGCCAGAACTTGTGACCGATAGTGTACTCACGGTCCAAGTCCGGCAGCTGGTATAAAATCTTAATGCTTATCCTAAGTGTTTTATATTTTAACCATCCCGAGCGAAGCGAGGGGTGACGACGTAGTATTATATGAGTATGTATTTTCTCTACATCCTCGAGTGTGCAGATAAATCTCTATATATTGGTTCTACAAACAATCTTGAACGAAGGTTGTTGCAACACAACAATTCAAAATCTGGCGCACATTATACGAAGATTAGACGCCCCGTTGTTCTGAAATATAAAGAAGAGTTTAAAACCCTAAAGGAAGCGAGGGCGAGAGAGGTGGAAATAAAAAGTTGGAAAAGAGAAAAGAAATTGGAACTTATAAATAATTCCTGATATGAGGGATGGTTTTGTCGCTGGGGTCTTTTTTATCCACACTTGCATATACCCCCTAGGGGGTATATAATGGCTGTATATGAAATACATAGAAGATAAAAATAAAGGCAAAATTATTCGCCGTCTTAAGCTTATTGAGGGTCAGGTTCGGGGTCTACAAAAGATGATAGAAAATGATACATATTGCATAGACGTTATCACACAGACTTCTGCGGTTAAACAAGGACTTTCTAATGTCGAAGATTTATTGCTCGAAAACCATCTTGGTGGATGTATTTTGGGCCAAATGAAATCTGGTCGGACCGAAAAAGCTACGCAAGAAATTTTGAAGGTTTATAAACTAAAGAGAAAATAATATGCACACACAGACCTACAACATAAAAGGAATGCATTGTGCCTCATGTTCTGCAGTTATTGAAAAGACACTAAAGAAGGTTGAAGGTGTGCATTCTGTAGAAGCCAATTACGGTACAGAAAAGGCCAAAGTTTCATTCGATCCTTCAAAAACAAATCCGTATGACTTATCAAAACATATTGAACCTCTTGGGTATTCGTTGGATATTCCTGCTACAGCCGAAGAGATGGGCATGTCTCCTAGTGAGCACTCGGCTCATTTAGGACTCAATCAGTCAAAGAAAGAGAAACTGGCTGAAGTAGCCGATATGCGGATTAAAGTAATCTCGGCTATTCCCATTGCCATTTTATCGGGCTTGGTTATGGTTTGGGAGATTTTGTCTAAGTACAGCATTGTCCCGATGATGAGCTCAACGCTTGAAGAATTTTTTCACCATCTTCTGCCCATACTCGCTACATACATTTTATTTGTTGTTGGTAAGCCGTACCTACTTGGTTTTTACAGATTTCTTCGATACGGCAAGGCAAACATGGATACGCTTATTGGTATTGGTACCCTTACTGCCTTTTCATACAGTTTTGCAGTCAGTGCATTTGAGGATGTGCTCCGCCCGTTTATAAATGTTGAGTATCAATACTATGATGTGACAATTGTGGTTATTACCTTTATTGCACTTGGTAAGTATCTTGAAGCTCGATCAAAAATAAAAACAGGTGATGCCATTGAGAAACTTCTCAATCTCCAAGCGAAAACAGCTTTAGTTATTCGTGATGGAAAAGAAGTAGAAGTTTCAGTAAATGACGTAAAGCATGGGGATTTGATTATTATTAAACCAGGGTCAAAGATTCCGGTGGACGGCGTGATAACAGAGGGAAGTTCGTTTGTAGATGAATCAATGGTTACAGGAGAGCCAATGCCAGCACAGAAAAAGATCGGAGACAGTGTTGTGTCTGGGACAATAAACACAAGCGGTTCTTTTACATTTAAAGCTACAAAAGTTGGCGGAGAAACACTCCTCGCTCAAATTATAAAAATGGTTGAAGATGCGCAAGGTAGCAAAGCGCCCATTCAGGCATTGGTGGATAAAATATCCGCAGTCTTTGTGCCCCTAGTTCTTTTGCTCGCTTTTCTTACTCTAGGTGCGTGGCTCATTATAGGTTCACAATATCTAGAATTCTCTCAAGCCTTGTCTTTTGGCCTCGTCTCATTTGTCGGCATTCTTGTGATCGCTTGTCCGTGTGCTCTCGGACTCGCCACACCCACGGCAATCATTGTAGGGGTAGGCAAGGGTGCAAAAGAAGGTATTCTCATTAAGGACGCCGCTACTCTCGAAAAACTTCATAAAGTAAATACAGTGGTGGTCGATAAGACAGGGACAATAACCAAAGGAAAACCAACGCTCGTTGATATACAAAATTTTTCGACATTAAGTGACGATGATCTCATTTCAATACTCGCTTCGCTCGAAAAGAAATCTGAGCACCCAATCGCGCATGCAATCGTAAACTATGCAGAAGAAAAAAACATTTCTGTATCTGACATTACAGACTTCGAAGGGATACAAGGTAAGGGTCTCAAAGGGAAAGTCAAAGGTGTTGAATACTTTGTTGGCAACGCAAAGCTCATCAGCGATCTCCAGATTTCGTTTGATGCACTTAAGCTCAATGAATTTACTTCTCAAGGAAAGACACCTGTCATTCTCGCAACAAAAGAAAAAGTGCTCGGCTTTGTGATGGTGGCAGATGAAATTAAGCCAGAGTCAGCAGAGGCGATTAAGAAGCTTCACGCACTTGGCATCAAAGTAGTAATGCTCACTGGAGACGACGAGAAGACGGCAAGACATATCGGATCTCTTGTGGGTATCGATGATGTTGTGGCTCATGTTTTGCCACAGGATAAGCTTGAAAAGATAAAAGAGCTTCAGTCACAGGGTCGCGTAGTTGCGATGGCCGGCGACGGTGTAAACGATGCTCCAGCACTTGCTCAAGCTGATGTGGGAATTGCTATGGGCACTGGTACAGATGTGGCGATTGAGTCGGCGGGGATTACTCTTCTTGGAGGAGATATTTCAAAACTTGTTAAAGCAATCAAGCTGTCCAAGATCACCATGCGAGGAATCAGACAAAATCTTTTTTGGGCATTCATCTATAATATTGTAGGTATTCCACTTGCTGCGGGTGTATTTTATCCACTATTTGGTTGGCTCTTGAACCCGGTCTTTGCCGGTTTTGCCATGGCGATGTCCTCTGTGTCAGTGGTATCGAATTCACTTCGCATTAAGGCTAAAAAATTATAATGAAAAAACTCCTCTCATTACTAATAATTGCAAGCGTCCTAGTAATAGGGGTGTTTGGCTTTACCTCAATGAATCACAGGGTCAGTCATGCGGTTGGTTGTATTGCTTCAGATGTAAACAATACGCCATGTTCGGAAAACATTACAGCGATGTCGGTCCATCACATCCAGGCATTCATCTCATTCTTCAGCGTGGTCCCATCAATTCCTTTTATCTTCCTGCTTGCCATTCTGTTCGCTGTATTTTTAAGCGAAGGGTTTCTTTATATAAAACAACCCGATTCTTTAGTGAATTATATATTGTGGCGAGTCCGGCATGATCCTGAACGTCAACTTAGCTGTCCTCGGAAAATTACTCGTTGGCTTTCGTTATTTGAAAATAGTCCGTCTTTGCATGAGATTTATTTTACTATCTTTAATCTCATAAACATATGCAAACAAAAAAATCTAAGGGTAACAAAAACTATAAGTTCATTGATCCGACAGTGGCAATTGATCTTGTCTGCGGAATGGAAGTTGACGCGGACAACATTAAGGCAAGCGCTGATTACAAAGGTAAGACCTACTACTTTTGCGCTATCCACTGCAAGAATCACTTTACAGCCGATCCTGTGAAGTATGTCGGAGAGTAACTTATTAATCTAACTGTAAAACTATGAACAATCAAAACAACAAAATCTTATATGGAATCGGCGGAATCGTAATAGGTCTTCTATTGGCAGTCGTGTTTTACCCAATGATGCGATATGGCGGTTACGGAATGATGAACTGGAGAAATAACTCGGGGTCTGAACAGAGAATAAATGGCAACACTCAAGTTGCAACCACCATCGATAAGCACTTCATTGAACAAATGATCCCGCATCATGATGGAGCAATTGCTATGGCGAACCTGGCCCTGGAGAAAGCAACTCGTTCGGAGATTAAGACACTAGCAGAGGATATCCTCAAAGCTCAGACTGCAGAAAATCAGGAAATGCGTGCATGGTATATCGATTGGTTTGGAAAGAGTGTTCCTGTTGGTACCAGCTTTGGAATGGGTGGAATGATGTCTCAGGGCGGAATGCACATGGGAAGCACTCAGGATATTGATGTGCTTAAAAATGCGCCTGATTTCGACAAAGAATTCATTGAACAAATGATCCCGCATCACCAGATGGCAATTATGATGGCCAGAATGCTTGAATCGGGAACGAATCGTAGCGAGATGCTTCAGCTTGCAAAGGATATTCAGACATCACAGACGGCAGAAATACAGCAGATGCAAGGTTGGTACACGAGCTGGTATAAATAAAAATTATAAATATGAAAACATACACATTCCATGTTTCCGGAACCCATTGTGCTTCATGCAAAATTCTTATTGAAGACACCCTTAACGAACAAAGTTTTATAAAAAACACCCATGTCGATTTAAAGAATGAAACCGTAAAAATAGAAACAGATAGTGAACAAAGCCCTGAGGAGTTGGCAAAAATCCTTTCAAGCAAAATCCAATCAAATGGCTATGTATTGTCAGTTGAAAAATCAATCAAAGAAGATCAAGACGAAGGTGTTATTTGGAAAGCTATACCAATCGGGCTTACATTTATTGCTCTGTTTTTTCTCTTGCAGAAATCAGGAATCTTAAATTTCGGAATTGGGGGGCAGATAACACCGGTAACAAGTTTTATTATCGGTCTCATCGCTTCGGTATCAACCTGTCTTGCTATTGTAGGAGGGTTGGTTTTGTCGCTGTCGGCAAAAATATCGCAAGACAATGTGAGTGATACAAGGACTTTTTTACTTTTTCATACAGGAAGGTTGGTTAGCTTCGCAGTGTTGGGCGGTGTTCTTGGGGCGGTAGGTAGCATGATCGGCATTAATTTCACCTTTACGGCCATATTGGGGATTCTGGCATCTGTCGTGATGTTACTTCTCGGTTTAAATTTAATCGGAATTTTTGCAAAGAACAAAATTGCACTGCCGTCAGGAATTTTCAATTTTTTCAGAAGAATTGAGCACAAGGCCTTTACTCCACTTATTCTCGGCTTCGCTACCTTTTTCTTGCCGTGTGGTTTCACCCAATCAATGCAGGTGTCAGCATTGGGAAGTGGTTCTTTTGTGTCAGGGCTACTTATTATGTTTGCATTCGCCCTTGGGACATTGCCAATGCTTCTACTTCTCTCATTTGGCTCTGCATCATTCGCGCAAGGGAAACACGCTTCTTTATTTTTCAAATCCGCGGGTATTGTCGTGATTGGCTTGGGCCTCTTCGCACTCCTTGCAGGACTAGCGGGACTCGGAATTATTAACCCACTATTTAATATATAATTTGTTTTATGAATCCCGTTAGAAATAGCAGAATACCTGTTTCATGGTATAAATTAACTATCAAAATTATTTATGAAAATTTCTAACGGGATGAATAAGATCGCTTCAATTATCGTCACACTCGGACTTGCCATCAGTATAGGCATTATTTTCTTTGGTGGTTCAAAACAAGTGGCGCAGATTCAGAATGTAGAAATAATAGACGGTATTCAGTATGTGACGATAGAAGCCAAAGGGGGTTATTCTCCCAGTGTCTCTACAGCGAAAGCAGGAATTCCTACAAAATTAGTTATCAAAACGGACAGCACTTTTGACTGTTCATTAGCATTGGTTATTCGATCAATAGGTTATCAAAAAGTTTTATCTCAGACCGGAGAAGAGACTATTGATTTAGGCACACCAGAAGAGGGCACTCCACTACAAGGAACCTGCAGTATGGGTATGTATAGTTTTAAAGTTAACTTCAATTAAACTATTTGGTATTTTAGATTGAGAGAGTATTTGTCTACCGAATGAATCAATCTAAAAATTAAGATAAGTAATAGTCAGCTGAAGGACCGTAGCGAAAGAAACCCAGAGGAGGTAGGGAATATTGACCAGAGCCACCCACTTCACTCTCTTCCAAACAGCACCCATACTCCAGATGAGAGTTGCAAGCACAAGAATAATATCTAAAGAAGCGAGGAGATTATTTTGTAAACCAAACTGAATTGGGCTGAAGATGAGGTTGAAGAATAAGTTGAGGAGAAAAGGTAATGCTATCCAATGGGGGAGCTCCTTTTTCCATATTTTATAAAACACCACACCGAAGGAGATGGCGATAATTATGTAGAGCACACTCCACACGGGACCGAATATCCACGCCGGAGGCGCCCACTCAGGTCTCACCAATGTCTCATACCAAGAAGAAGTATTCATAACTCTATTTTACACTAATAAACAAGCCCCTAAAGGTCGTCTGGTGATGGGCTGTTCATTATATTGGATTTTTTTAGGAGGGTACTTGACCTCAAGACTACTTTTGGCTAATCTTTAAATAGAGCAGTTCTACATTTTTACACAGGAAAGGAGGTGAGAAAAATGGATGGCAAGATCCCAAATCTTGGCGGGTCGTTTCCGTTTTCGGATCCGAACAGCAAGATCCACAACGACCTGAACAATCCGTCTCACGGTGGGGGTCACTTTGACTTCATGCGGGGCATTCCCGGTGGAGTCGACAAGACTCGCATCTCCGGAGACGGTACCGTTCTGGGTGGAGAGACCCAGATCGGCAAGATCAAGATGCCGTGGTAGTCTTTCCGAATTCATGTCGGACTCGAGGTCTTCGCGCAGTGCCAAAAGCACTGCGCGATTTCTTTTTTAAAAATAATTCCACCCCGCCTCCAAAACGAGGGCGTGGGTATGCAGGAGACGGATTTTTTCATATACAAAAAGATCTGATTGCTATAGGAATTTTAATTGCCTATGCTATTTTCTCTCTTATTTTTATCATCCATAAATCTCTTAAAAAAGTTTCTGCTTCAACAGTAAAAGGTGCAGATATGTGAGGAGAAGTGTGGTTGGGTACTATTCTTTTTCGCCCCTCACGGCCCCTGTCGCTTGTCAGTCTTTGCTACGGTCATACAACTTCCCGACAACCCCCGTTCTTTATTCTAGTGTTTTGCAAAAGACTGCAATAAGAAAAGTGTGACTTTACCCGCCCGCCTCCGCCAACTGGCGGAGGCGGGTCTTGTCCGATTTCACCTACCGCGACCGGACATTTCGGATTGATGGTTGGAAATGTGATATAATGCCAGTGTTCGACAATTGAATAGTTCGATCAAGAGTGGAGGTATCCTCCTTCGTAGTAACTACGGACGGAGAGCGAGATTTGGCTCGTGGACCCCACAGCAACCTATCAAAAAGCAATTTTGCTGAGGTGCTAAATCCAACCATCCGCCCTAGGCGGAAGGAAAGATATGTCTTGCGTCTAGTCCACGCAGAAAAAATCTTTCCTCTTATTAGAGGAATTTTTAGTTTTTATGGAAAAAACATGTGAATTCGTGAGCCCAATGCATCCAGATAAAATCTGTGATTTTATTGCAGACAGTATACTCGACGCATATTTAGAAGGGGACAAAGAAAGTCGTGTGGCGATAGAAGTAATGGGTGGGCATAATTTGATAACAATAAATGGTGAGGTGACTTCAAAATCAAAACCAAATATTGAAAATATTGTGCATGGTATTGTGGGTGAAAATTATAAGGTTATAAAAAGCATAGCTTTACAAAGCACTACAATAAAGCAAGGAGTAGACAGTGGTGGCGCTGGAGATCAGGGAATAATGAAAGGTTATGCTACGAATGAAACGAAAGAGTACTTACCGCTTGAATATGTTCTGGCTAGAGACTTGTGTAAAAAAATATTTGCCATATATCCCTATGATGGCAAAACTCAAGTTACCATAAAGGCTGGGAAAGTGACGACGGTCGTCGCAAGTTTTCAAAATACAAAAAGTAGTGAATTGCTCGGTCTTGTAAAAAGTAATATTTCAGCAGATGAGTATCTTATCAACCCATCTGGCGAATGGTCCTTGGGCGGATTTGATAGTGATACAGGACTTTCAGGTAGGAAACTGGTAATAGATAATTATGGCCCCGAAATACCAATTGGTGGAGGTTCTTTTTCTGGAAAAGATTATACAAAAGTAGATAGAAGTGGCGCATATATGGCTCGGAGAATTGCTGTTGATTTATTGAATAAACATAATGCAAAAGAAGTCTATACAAAACTTGCTTATGCTATAGGCAAAAGTAAGCCGGTTATGGCCGTGGCTATTATTGATGGGGTAGAAAGAGAAATTAATGATTATGACCTTAGCCCAAGTGGGATACGGGAGTATTTAAAATTGGATGAAGTTAAGTTCAAAGACACCTCTAACTGGGGTCATTTCAGCCAACATTCTTCATTCTAGTATTTTGCAAAAGACTGCAATAGTCTGATATCATAAAAATAGAATTGTAAAAATGTAAAAATATGAAGGAAAAAATAAACTATCGCAAAACAGAACGAATTGTGAAAGGCTTTGCAAACCATCGCCGTATTGAAATTCTCGATCTCTTACTTAGAGAGCCAGAGCTTTCGGTGGATGATATTTCCGAGCGTTTGCATATTGGGTACGAGAATGCTTCTGACCATGTGCGAAAACTGGCAATTGCCGGTCTCGTCTTGAAGAGGAGTGATGGCCCGAGTGTTCGCCACAAACTCACTCCTCGCGGAAAGGATATTCTAATGTTTTGCAAAAGACTGCAATAAGAAGAGATTTTACCTATCTACAAGCTAGTGTTGTCAGATTAACGGGGAGATGTTATTTTTTATTATAAGATTTAAGGAAATGTGGTCAGCCGCCATTTCTGTATGCCAAAAAAGAATAGTGGTTGACCCCATTATCCTATCCATTATTAACGTAACATCGTAATAATGAAATTTTTTACTAAAGTTCCTCAGACCTACATTATCTTAACGCTTCTTTTTTTAATTGGTCTGACGAATGTTCAAGCTGAAGACACCACCTATCTTTTCGACTTTAGAAATGTAACCTTCTCTAATCTTAGTGGTGATCGCCCCAATAAAGTCCTTTCTTACAAAGGGATGAGACTTATTCCAGAATCAGACTTCACTTTTAATGTAATGGAAGCCGTCGTCTATGCTGACAACTCAGGCCCAGAAGGTTTTCCAGACATTCCACCGATACAATTCTGTCTATACACCCTGGATAACCTTGATCGTCTCGACACTCTAATTCAGTGTTCCATAAATACGTTTAGTTGGGCCGAGTTAAATCGTGGCGCCCCAAATAATATCTCATTCTTTTTTGAAGATTATTTACTTGTATCAGGATCAGCTTATGCTTTCGTATATGGGGCGGATACTTTTGATCCAGAAATATTAGATACGCATCTGGGTATTATGTTCCGTTTTCCAAATCGAGATCCCATTCCAGGAAACACTTCTTGCGCTTGGTTTCCTGATAAAACTTCCGCGGGTTGTTTCAACAATCAGTCAGCTCTATATGCCATTGGGTATAGAACAGAATTAGTAGAGTGTTGCTCAAGTGTTATGTTCCTGCCGGGGATTATGGGGTCTAGGTTATATAATTCTACAGATGATGAATTATGGGTTTCCAAAAATGACGCGAGGCACTCCCTACTTAGCTTAAATGATCAGGGGGACAGCATTCATAACATTCATACTAAAAACGATACACAGAGGGTGAGTGACGAAGGAAATGAGGCTGGCATCGTCGATAACATTGACCTCTCTCTTTTACCCAATCCCAATATTTATCAATCATTCATTGAGGACTTAAGAAAATGGAAAGATGTGGAAGAAATCATAAATGATTATGCTTTTATACCCTACGACTGGCGACTTTCACTAGAAGATATTGTTACCAACGGCAAAGTATCTGGAGATAATTTATCTTATACAGAAGAACAGGATTTTTCAGAATCTTTTATTCTAAAAAAATTGGAAGAACTTCAAGCAAGCTCTAGGACTGGGAAAATAACAATTATTGCGCACTCAAACGGAGGATTGGTCACAAAGGCATTAATTCAAAAGTTAAAAGATACAAGCAATCCTCTTTATGATCAAATAGACAGAATAATTTTTGTCGGCGTGCCACAAGTCGGTACACCGGAAGCTGTGGCAAACATACTTCACGGAACTAATATCGGCCCATTTGGTTTCTTGATGGACAAAAAAAGATCTAGGCAGTTATCCGAAAATATGCCGGTTATGTATAACCTATTACCTTCTGCGGGGTATTTTAATACAGTTGATCCGGCTTTCGCGGTAGGCAAGATAGTATCCTTTGAAAACAAGCCATTTTTTGATCCACAAACTTCACAATACGGAGTATTTGTCTCAAACGAGACTGAGCTTAAAAATTATGTTTTAGGTACCGACGGAAGAACGAAGCCAACATATGAAGATACTGTACGTACAAACATCGGGAATAGCGAATTATATTTACAAGCAGAAGTAGTGCATCAAGTATTAGACAATTGGGTACCGCCACCAGATACTAAAGTGATACAAGTAGCGGGTTGGGGAGAGGAGACTCTTGCAGGATTAGATTATGTAGTGAAAAAGAAATTCCTTGGAGGTGAATATGCTTCTTATAAACCTCGCATGGTAATTGATGGTGATGCTACGGTTGTCGTACCAAGCGCTTTATGGATGTCGGATACTAATCCAAATGTGGAGAGGTGGTGGGTGGATTTAGCTCAGTATAACGGAAATGACCGATTTAGAACAAACCACAAAGATATTTTAGAAGTATTGGACCTTCGTGATTTTATTAAATCTAAAATTAAAGGCGAAGGTTTCATTAATCTTACTAATATTGTCGTGAATAATACTTCGACTTTAGTGTCAGACCGGGAACGTCTCCACTACACTCTACATTCCCCTCTAACTCTTGGCATTATTGATACACAAGGAAGGTACACAGGACAAGATCCAGCAACTAAGCAAACTAGAGAAGAAATTCCAAATGTTACTTATAAACAAATAGGTGAAGTGCAATTTCTTTCAGTTCCTGTTGGTGTCGCGTATACTCTCAAAATGCAAGGTCTTGAAAAAGGTAGTTTCTCGCTTGATGTAGATAAGCAGGAAGGAAATACAATAACTGACTCCACTTCATTTGAGGGCATACCTTCTTCCACTTCCACAGTAGCAACAATGGACATATCTGAAGGATTTGAAGTAGGAAGTTCTGTGCTTCAAATTGATAAAAATGGAGATGGAATCAGTGATATAAACTTAAATGCAAAATTGGGCGAAGTGGTTCTTGCACCGTACTATGCGTTTTCTGGATTCCTGCAACCCATAAATGATACGGCCTATCATTCAGAGCAAGCGCGGAGTGTCTTTAAGGGAGGAAGTACCATACCTATAAAGTTTCAATTGAAAAATCTTGATGGTGTTATAGTGCAAGCAAGTTCGACACCAGTTTGGCTTACACCACAAAAGGGAAGTAAGATGAGTGCATCAATAGATGAATCTACATACAATTCGCAAGCTTCTACGGGGACAGAATTTAGATGGGACACTACCAGCCAACAGTATATCTACAACTGGAGTACCAAGGGATTAGCTTTTGGTTATTGGTATAAACTCTCTATGAAACTAGATGATGGAAATGTTTATTCTGTAACAGTGGGGCTAAAGTAGTGGTTGATATTTAAAATAAATTATTAGATAATTAAATTATGAATAAAGTTGGTGAGTGGTTTACAAAGAAGCGGATGTTTCTTTTTTCGTTTCTTTTTTTTATAGTCAATATGGTTTCAATGTTTAGTGTAGATATTGGAATTTGTTTTAACTATGCAAGTAAATGCTATTATACCAGCGATTTAATAGTAAGCTTTACTTACATTTTTATTTCAGTTTTTATTTTCTCAGTAATAACTTATAAGTTGAAAGATTCTACTTTTACAACTTGGAGAAATTTTTCCATATGGATGGTCCCTATCTCTTTGATAATTATTGCTTTTTTGCCAACAAGAACACATGGGATGGACTTTATTCCAATAACAAAGGGCACAGTTATTTTTTTACTGACAATCTTGTATACATTAATTTCTTTAATTTTAATTATTTTCAAATCTCTTAAAAAGGATTCTGCTTCAACAGTAAAAGGTGCAGATATGTGAGGAGAAGTGTGGTTGGGTACTATTCTTTTTCGCCCCTCACGGCCCCTGTCGCTTGTCAGTCTTTGCTCACGGTAATACGAAATACCCAGATAATATTTGAGGGTGTCTCTAGGTAAATTTGAATGTGAAAAAGGGCCGTTAGTGTTGGACTGACGGCCATTTGGAGATTATTGAAATAAAAACTATCCATCCGCGTCTTATATTACAGGGCTGATTGGTCAAATTATAAAATTAAAAAATATTTAAACAATATGCTTACAACCATTGCAATCGTTTTGTTGGTTTTATGGGCACTAGGCTTGGTGACATCTTATACACTGGGGGGACTTATTCACATTCTCCTCGTTGTAGCTGTCATCATTTTTTTGGTTAACGTTATTAGTGGAAAAAATGTATTAAAGTAAATTTAGTTTATTAAATAATTAGGTATAAAAAATATGGATTCATATAATTCTCCAACCACGAAACCGATTTTTCGTGGTACTCAAATCGTCTGGTATGTCATCGGCCTCCTTGAAGCATTGTTGGCATTTCGTTTTCTACTAAAGTTGTTGGGTGCAAATCCGGGCGCTGGCTTTACTGATTTTATCTACGGCACAACTTATATTTTTGTCGCCCCTTTTCTAAATGTTTTTAGAATAACTAGAGTAGAAGGCAGTATATTTGAATGGACCACGCTTCTGGCGATGCTCGTTTACTGGCTCATTGCTTGGGGGATTATCAAAATGTTCCTAATGGGCAAGACGGTCTCTACTCCTGAAGCCGCTGTCAAATTGGAAGAACAGGAATAATAAAATTGCATAAAATAACATTGGGACACTTCAACGGTTTTCATCAACCGAGAGGTAGATAAATACACGGCCATTTAAGGTTAGGTGTTTTTATGTAATTATTTATAGGTTGAATCGTCAAACCTTTTATGAAAAATCAAAAAATAATTTATTTGTTAGTAGTTGCACTCGTTCTTGTCGGAGGTTTCTTTTTGTTTAACAGCTATATTTATCAGGAAAAACAGGCTGGTTTTGTGGCGGGAGAGACTGTGGAGAGGTCTGGAAGAGTGCTCGCTGTTGACACAAACCAAGTTGCTTTTGATGGTCCGGCACTTATAATTTTGGAAGGGGATGGTGGAAAGCTCTCAACAATAGCCATACCTTCTATGGGGCTTCCACTTTGTCCTGCATATCAGAGCAACAAAATTGGCGATGTTTATCTTTTAAAATCTGGTGACATTATAGAGGTGCGAGGAGTTGTAGGAGAAGACGGCTCTATCGTGCCGTGTGATTCTCCTTACCACTATTTGCAAACTAAGGGTGTGGTAGTGGAAAATTTTGAAGGCGAAGCAGATCCTTCTCGGATGACACTTGATATGAAAAGCTGGACCTGGATATCGGCGCTTTACAATGATGGAAGGGAGGTAGTGCCAAGTACTGCGGGTGCATTCACAATCACCTTCAACAATAATGGCACATTTTCTGCGACGACCGACTGTAACGGCATGGGTGGCAACTACTCAGTCGGTACAGATGGTCTAATCGTTTTCTCTGAAATCGTACAGACTTTAATGTACTGTGAGGGGTCTAATGAATCAGAATTTTCAGGGCTTCTCACCAACACATCTAGCTACCACTTCACTTCACGCGGAGAGCTAGTGCTAGGCCTTAAGTTTGATAGTGGTTCCGTTGTGTTTAGATAGATGAAAGAGCTTGCTTTATTTTTATGAAAAACGCACTCATTATAATAGTCGTAATATTGCTAATCGCCCTTGGGGCATGGGCTTTGTTCTTCTTTAGAGGAGATGCTGGGAACAACGGTATTGTTGAAGGAGAGATAACCGAGTATAAAGACCTCATTCGTGTTTTTGGCCCTAAACAAAATGCTGTTGTGTCTAGCCCACTTAGGATTACTGGAGAAGCAAGGGGCAATTGGTATTTTGAAGCTGATTTTCCTGTTTGGATTGAAGATGCAAATGGAAATGTGTTGGGTCAACATTATGCAACAGCAAAGCTTGATCCTAATGACCCAGATTCAACATGGATGACCGTAGAGTATGTTCCATTTGAATCGGAGCTCTTATTTTCTATGCCGACTACAAATATCGGAGTTCTTGTTTTAGCTAAAGATAACCCTTCCGGTTTACCAGAGAATGACGACGAAGTCCGTATTCCGGTTCAGTTTGTCACAACGGGTAGTGGAGCACAGCAAGTCATTTCTCTTTACTATTACGATCCATCTTTAGATGAGGACGCAAATGGTAATATTCTTTGTTCTAAAAATGGTCTGGTCTCTGTAAAACGAACAGTTCCAATAAACCAAACTCCAATTCAAGATGCCATTAGACTTCTCATTCGTGGGGAAATAACAGCTGAAGAAAGAGCTCGGGGTATTACAACTGAGTATCCTCTTGATGGCTTTGAACTAACTGGCGCATCGTTTGAAAATAGCGCACTTACTCTGGGCTTTAAGGATCCGAATAATAAAACAAGTGGAGGATCGTGCCGAGCCAGTATTCTTTGGTTACAAATTAGCGAAACAGCACTACAATTCCCTCAGGTAAGCAGTGTCCGCTTTATTCCTGAATATCTTTTCCAACCATAACATTCCAACCCCGGTTAACCGGGATTGGAATGTTGGTAGGCGGGATATGGAGACTGTTTTTAGACACATTATTAATTTTTTGTTAAAGTAGTTCGTATGAATAAAAAAATTTCTTATTTAATTATTTTATTAGTTATTGTTTTAATTGGAGGATACTTTGTATTCTCTGGTGATAAGGGTGTGGAAAATTTGCCCGAGAGCTCAAACACGACCATTCACTCAGATTCGGAGTTTGGTTTTGAGTTTTCATATCGTACAGGACCAGATGGTTATGTACTAGAAGAAGTTAGACCTACAGACTTGGGCACTAATTTTATAAAAGCTCTAATACTATTTAGAACCGAAGATACTGAGAGGGAAATGCCGGTGGGTGGAGAAGGCCCTCCTGTTATGGCTGTGGCTGTATTTGATAACCCAGAAAGACAGTCTCCTCAAGTGTGGGCGGATACAAATGTTCAGTACAGCACTATAAATTTGAAAATTGGCGATGTATCGGAAACTACAGTCGGAGGAGCTAGCGCTATTCGCTATATGGCAGATGGACTTTATGTTTCAGAGAATTTGATTGTCGCAAATGGGGAACACATCTACATCATAACAGGGCAGTTTTTGGATCAAGACTCAGATATTCGTAGAGACTTTTCTCCACTGGTTCAATCAATTCGTTTTTCTTCCTAGTTCCGTTAAGGGGCCGAACTTTAAAGGGTCAGATTATTAAAATTCCAACC
>JBGTNQ010000011.1:0-18242 GCA_041742965.1 Minisyncoccia bacterium | reverse complement strand
CGGGGGGGGGGGGCTCTCGTCATTCCTTATTCTTCATTCTTTACTTTATATAACTGGGCTTCACCCTGTAGTAGATTTTGGTTTTGTGCCACGCACTAGGGCTTTGTCGTGAGACCAAAATTCACCACGGGGTTTACTATTATCTGTTTTCTACTTACTATAGAAATGTTGCGTCCGGTGATGGTCAGCGGACGCACTCACAAATTAGACATACTTTGGAGTTAGCCCCGCTGACCATCACGGGGCACAAACAACCCTGTCACTCGCGAGTGACAGGGTTGTTGCATTTTTAAAAATCAAAATATATTTTGGAATTTTTAATTTAGGAAAAATAAATTTGTAATAAAAAAATATTTGAAAAAACTTTTTGTAAAGTTATCCACAACAAAGTGAAAAAATTATTGTATGTAAGTTTTTTTCATACGATAATTGATGTAGGTCGAATAATTGCGTTGAGTCAGTGTCGTGACGATTCGCAGATTATTTACAATTATAAATAATTTTCTCAAGCTGTGTGGGTAAAACCACACGAAAAAATATGGCAGCAAAAAAGCGAAAGGCGGCAGCAAAGAAAAAAGCTCCTGCAAGACGAAAAGCAACAAAGAAAACTACAAAGCGAAAAGCAGCTCCTAAAAGGAAAGCTGCAAAGCGCCGACGATAGTTTCTAACTGTTTTTCAATCAAAACCCCGCCCCGCGCAAGTAGGACGGGGTTTTGAATTTATGCTAAAATACTAGCTCAATATGGCTATATCTTTCCTTAAAGGCATGTTCGGGGACTCTCACTCGGCTGAAATCAAAAGGTTTCGGCCTATCGTCGATCGCATAAACGCCTTAGAGCCAGGGATTCAAGCACTTTCTGATCAGGATCTGAAGGCCAAAACAGTAGACTTTAAGGCCCGTATAGAAAAAGGCGAAAGTTTGGACGACATTCTACCAGAAGCTTTTGCCTGTGTTCGTGAGGCATCTAGGAGAACTCTCGGACAGAGACATTTTGATGTTCAGCTTATGGGTGGTATCGCTTTGCATGAAGGCAAGATCGGGGAAATGAGAACCGGAGAAGGTAAAACCATTATGGCTACACTTCCGACATATTTGAATGCCCTTTCTGGTAAGGGTGTTCATGTGGTTACCGTAAACGACTACCTCTCTCGTCGTGACGCTGTGTGGATGGGACAGATTTATGATTTTCTCGGTTTGTCTGTGGGAGTAATAAATCACGACAGTTCATTTGTGTACGAATCAAAACCAGCAAGCGATGAGTCGCAAATAAAGATTGAAGACAAAGAGAGAGATGAAAAGGGCGCTTTTCATATTGTGCACGATTTCTTGCGTCCAGTTACTAGAAGAGAGGCGTATGCTGCAGACATAACTTATGGGACCAATAATGAATTTGGTTTTGACTATTTGAGAGACAATATTGAGTACAGTAAAGATAGACTTCGTCAGAGGGGATATTCTTTTGCTATTGTAGATGAAATAGACTCTATATTGATTGACGAAGCACGTACTCCGCTTATCATATCTGCGCCTGCGGGGGATTCTGAAAATCTATATTCCACTTTCACATCCATAGCTCAAAAGCTAGAAAAAGACACGCATTTTAAAGTTGATGAAAAATTCCGCCAGATTACCCTGACTGATGAAGGTATAAGTAAGGCCGAAGAGCTGTTGGGGGTTGATAATATTTATACAGACAAGGGAATCAAATATGTTCATCATTTGGAAACCGCCGTCCGAGCGAAGGCCCTGTATGAGAAAGATACTCACTATGTTGTCAAAGAAGGTGAAGTGATTATCGTGGACGAGTTTACAGGTAGAATGCAACCCGGTAGACGTTGGTCAGAAGGCCTTCATCAGGCCATTGAATCAAAAGAGGGCGTGCCCGTACAGAAAGAGTCTCGGACTTTCGCTTCTGTCACTTTCCAGAACTATTTCAGGATGTACGACAAGCTTTCTGGTATGACGGGAACAGCAGACACTTCATCAGAAGAGTTTTATAAAGTGTATCGACTCGGTGTAGTTTCAATACCAACGAATAAGCCAGCGACTAGAAAAGACCACGACGATTTAATATTTCAGACAGAGAATGGGAAGTTCAAAGCTGTAGCTAGAAGAATAAAAGAATTGAATAGTAAAGGACAGCCGGTTTTGGTGGGAACGGTTTCTATAGAAAAAAATGAAATGCTATCCCAATTTCTTCTTCGTGAGGGGGTGAAGCATGAAGTATTGAATGCCAAAAATCACGAGAGGGAGGGAGAGATTATTGCCCAAGCTGGGCGTAAAGGGGCGGTGACCATTGCTACAAACATGGCTGGTAGAGGTGTGGACATTAAGCTAGGAGGAAATCCAGGAACACCTGAGGAATACGAAGAAGTTAAGTCTGTTGGTGGTTTGTTTGTTTTGGGAACAGAGCGACACGAAGCCCGACGCATAGACAACCAACTTCGTGGACGAGCAGGACGACAAGGCGACCCGGGTGAGACTCAGTTCGTTGTTTCTTTGGAAGATAATTTAATGAGAGTTTTTGCCTCTGACACCATAAAGAAAATGATGGGCAAGATTGGCATTGCCGAGGATGAACCGATTCAGAATAGGATTATTACTCAGTCTTTGGAAAAGGCGCAGGAGAGGATAGAGGGTTTTCATTTTGATTCTAGAAAGAGCGTCTTGCAGTTTGACGATGTTTTGAATTTTCAGAGGGCCACTATTTATGAACGACGAAGGAAAGTGCTTTTGGGAAGTGATGAAGGGGTGGAAGAGTATCTTTCTTCTTTATTGGTTGAGGCGACAGATGAAGAGAAGACGGCTATAGAAAAGAAAAGGGCAGAACTCGGCAATGACGAATTTTTGGCCGTGGCTCGACTCTTAATACTTCAGACAATAGACTTGTTCTGGGTTGATCATTTGGAGATGATGGACTATCTTCGTGGTAGCGTGAATCTCCGTGCTTATGGTCAGCGTGAACCGCTTGTTGAATACAAAAAAGAAGGACTTTCTTTATTCAAGGCTATGGAAATAAGTATTGTGGATGAGGTTATAAAACTTCTCCCTCGTATAAATGCCAGAATTGCTAGCGTTGAAGAAAGGAATCTAGAGGAAGTTCGAGAAGGTGCGGAAGAGCTCACTCATGAAAAGGCACCTGTGACGTCTTCGAAATCTGAGGTGGGGCGAAATGATCCATGTCCATGTGGTAGTGGAAAGAAATATAAAAAGTGCGGACTACTGGATACGCAAGAGCACCAGATTTTTTTGAATAAAAAACAAGCCAAATAAAACAGTATGAAGACGGTCTTTATTTTTGTTTTAAGTGCTTTTTTGTTGCTACCTATAGATGGCATTGCACCGGATTTTTTTAATAAAGCCACCCCAATTGGAAACAGAGTTTCCAATTGGGGTGGGGCGGAAAACGGGACAACACTTCTTTTTGTTGGAGACATTATGCTTTCTCGTGCCATTGGCAGAATTATGGAGTCTCAAGACGATTGGTTTTTTCCATTTAGACTAATAAGTGAAAAAATAGAGCGAGCAGACATTGCTTTTGCGAATTTAGAAAACCCAGTTTCTCTTCGCGGAGAAGATCGAGGGAGTACGTATTCTTTTAGAGCTGATCCCCGAGCTCTTTCCGGTCTCTCAAAAGCTGGTTTTGACATCGTTTCAATAGCAAATAATCATATGTTTGATTGGGGAAGGGATGCTTTTGTGGACACAATGGCATATTTAGAAGGTGCGGGGATTAGATATGCGGGTGGTGGGGAAAACATGGATTTAGCCAGACGACCGATGATTATCGAACACAATGGCACAAAATTTGCTTTTTTGGCCTATAGTCAATTTTCTTCTTTCGAAATTAATTCTCCTGGTCCAGTTATTCTACCTATAGATATTGATTTAATGTTGGAAGATATTGCTTCGGCCAAATTGATATCAGATGTAGTGATAGTTTCCACTCATTGGGGGGAAGAGTATGAGACACAAGCGTCTCAAAAACAAAAAGATATAGCGCGCGCCCTGATTGATGTTGGGGCAAGTTTGATTATCGGGCATCATCCCCATGTTATACAGGAGATTGAAGAGTATGGTGGCGGTCTAATAGCATACAGTTTGGGGAATTTTGTTTTTGACCAAAATTTCTCAGAGGACACTCGCAGTGGTCTTATTTTGGAAGTTTTTATAAAGGGTGGAGAGTTGGAAGGTCACAACACAACAATAGTAAACTTTAATAAGACATACCAACCATTTATACCTTAATGTATACTTAGACCCATGTTCGATTCTTTTGTTGTGTTTTTGCAGACGACATTATTCCCCCTTGGTGGTTGGGGGGTTTTCTTTGCGACCATTATTGAGGAAGTCATCGCTCCTATTCCATCTACTCTAGTCCTACTTGGGTCGGGGGCGATTTTTTTGAATAATACAGACTTTTTCTATAACACTCTTTTTTTTACCATTGTTTTGCCAGCAAGTTTAGGCATGACTTTAGGAACCTTTTTTGTTTACGGCCTATCTTGGTTTGTGGGAAGGTCTTTTTTAGATAGATGGGGCAAGTTGTTAGGATTTACGCCGGAATCTGTGGAGAGAATTCAAAAAAAGATTTCTGAAGGTCCTGGTGATGAATTGGCCTTGTTTTTTCTCAGAGCGATTCCGATTTTCCCGAGTGTAGCTGTGTCTGCTGCTGCGGGTGTCTTGCGCATACCATACAAGACATTTGCCATAATGACTTTTCTAGGCACTATTCCGAGAGTCATTATATTGTCTTTAATTGGTTGGCGTGTAGGTAGTGCTTATTTTGCATACGCAGAAGTCATCTCTCATTATGAAAATATTGTTCTTAGTATATTATTGTCAGCTTTAGCTGTTTTTATCGGCTTTAGGTTGTCGAGACATTTTAAAAATAAGAAGCTGTGATAATATTTAGGCAATGAACCATCACCGAGTACAGATGATTTTTTTCTCCTTTTTTATACTGGCTGTTTTTGTTGTTAATTTTTTTATTTTTCTACCCTATGTCTCCGTTCTTTTCTTAGCTTTAGTTTTCGCTATTTTATTTGATCCGGCTTACCGTTTCATCCTGGATCTTTTTGGGCATAGGAAGACATTAGCGTCTCTCACCACGGTCGCCATAGTGCTCGTTGTCATTGTCGGCCCCGTTTCTTTTCTGGGCACCTTGCTGTTTCAAGAGGTTTCAGACATATACACCACGTTCTCAACAAATGGAGGCGGCGTTAGCCAATCCTTGGTAACTCTCCAAAATGGAATACAGGCACTATTTCCCGGTGCAGATATATCAGTTTTAGAGGGAGATATACAGTTCTATTTAGAAAAAGGTTCAAGGTGGTTTCTAGACCATTTTTCTGTTTTCTTCTCGGGTGTCTTGAAAATTACTTTCGGTTTGTTTCTTATGCTTCTAGTTCTGTTCTACTTTTTCCGAGATGGAAAGAAGTTTATATCAAATATAATTGATTTAAGCCCCCTTCAGGATGTTCACGATAAAAAGATAATAAATAAAGTTATGGTGGCCATAAATTCTGTCGTACGCGGTCACCTGGTCATCGGTATCATACAAGGCTTTCTTACGGGCCTCGGTTTCTTTCTCTTTGGTGTTCCAAGTCCTGTCATATGGGGAACTATCGCAGCCATAGCTTCTCTTGTTCCGACGGTCGGAACCGCTTTAGTTATTATTCCAGGGGTTATTTTTGTTTTCATTTCAGGTGGGCCTTTGATGGCGATTGGACTTACTTTGTGGGGGGTTGTCGCTGTTGGTCTGGTGGATAATTTATTGGGGCCGGTTCTTATAAACAGAGGTATTCATATTCATCCGTTTCTTATACTTATTTCCGCACTTGGCGGCCTCGCCCTTTTCGGGCCAATAGGATTTTTGGCAGGGCCGGTGCTTTTGAGTTTACTCTTTGCTCTTCTAGATATTTACCCATTCATTATGAGCGGACGTCATTCAAAGAGGGGGGGTGGTTCTGGTTCTAAGCGTCACATTTAGTATAAGTGGGGGGGGCTATATTGCTTAGCAATAGCACTTCAAAAAAGTGTTTTTGGTTGAAATGTGTGTATAATGTCGGCTTGAATATATGAAAACAATTATTACTCACAATGGCTCATTTCATACAGATGAAGTCTTCGCTATAGCCCTATTTCTACTGGCTTTTCCAAACGAAGAGTGGCAAGTTATCCGCACAAGAGAGACTGATCTTTTGGGCTCAGCTGACTGTGTTATTGATGTTGGTGGTATATATGACCCCAAAAACAGGAGGTTTGACCACCATCAAGAAGGAGGGGCTGGGGAGCGTCAAAACGGCATTCTTTATGCTTCTTTTGGTCTTGTGTGGAAGGAATATGGTCTAGCCCTTTGTGGTGGTGTAGAGAAGGCATTTCAAAGCATAGATACAAATCTTGTGGCGCCGATAGATGCCCATGATAATGGTATAGCTATCACTACAAACCTATATAAAGATATATACCCATATACCATTGGAAGGTTTTTTTCATCCTTTCTTCCTGTTAGTAATGGAAAAAAAGAAGACATAGATAAGGCATTCTTTACTGTACTAAAGGTTGCTAAAGATATAATTTCTAGAGAAATTTCTAGAGCGATTGAGTATGTAACATTAGAACGAATTGTGGAAGATATATATCAGAAGTCGGGGGATAGAAAGATTATTGTATTTGAGGAAAATTATCCATGGCAGGAAGTTTTGAGAAAGTATCCAGAACCAATCTTTGTTGTTGCTCCCAGGGGAGATGATTCAAATTGGTCTGTAAAAAGTATAAATACAGAGAACGGATCTTTTAAAGCTAGAAAACTTATGCCCGCTGAATGGGCGGGGAAGAAAAGTGAAGAGCTCGGCACTATTTCTGGAGTAGATGACGCAGTTTTTTGTCACAATGGTAGATTCATCGCGGTAGCAAAATCAAAAGAAGGAGCAATCGCTTTGGCTAAAAAAGCTTTGGAATCTTAATTTATTTTTTATGTTTATAGACGAAATTACAATTCAAGCACGAGCAGGTAGGGGGGGAGATGGCGCTGTTTTATGGCGTCATGAAAAAGGAAAAGAATTTTCCGGTCCTTCTGGTGGAAATGGCGGCAAGGGTGGCTGTGTGTTTGTGAAAGCTGTTCGCGACATAGGCATTCTTTCTGAGTATCGTCATGTAAAAGGATTTTTCGCGGAAAATGGTGAGGCCGGACAAAAGAATAGTCGTCACGGTAAAGATGGAGAAGACTTGGTAATAAAAGTTCCCGTTGGAAGTGTTGTTACGAACCGAGAGACTCGCAGAGTTGTGAATCTACTTGAAGATGGGCAAGTAGAGAAAATTTTGGAAGGAGGAAAAGGTGGACTTGGAAATGAGTATTTTAAATCTTCCAGAAATACCAGTCCCACAGAACATACTCCAGGAAAGGCCGGAGAGGAAGCCGAATTTTTTATTGAACTTTCTCTTGTAGCTGACGCCGGTTTTATTGGCTTACCAAACGCAGGAAAGTCCACACTTTTAAACGCTCTTACCAATGCAAAAGCCAAGGTTGGAAATTTTCAATTTACAACTCTGGAACCAAATCTAGGAAGTTTCTATGGTTTTATACTTGCTGATATTCCCGGGCTCATTGAAGGAGCATCGGAAGGCAAGGGCCTCGGGCACAAGTTTCTTCGTCATGTAGCTCGCACAAAAATTTTAGTACACTGCGTATCTTTAGAAGAAGAAGACGCTGTCCTCTCTTATGAAACAGTTCGTAAAGAACTTTCCGCTTTTTCAAAGGAACTTGCAGATAAAGAAGAAATAGTTCTTTTAACAAAAACAGACCTTGTCTCTAGTGATAAGGTATCTGAGGTCATGGGTAGCTTAAAAAAGAAGAATCCCCAAGTTTATTCTGTGTCTGCTATTGATGACAATTCTCTCAAAGACTTTCAAACGCTATTATCAAGGAGGCTTTCGGGGTAAGTGTCTGGCTGTGATATAGTAGTTTCAAATATTTATGTCCGAATATAAAGTCACTATCGGTTTGGAAATACACGCAGAGCTGAAGACTAAGACGAAGATGTTTTGTAATTCCAAGAATGATCCGGATGAAAGGCGTCCAAATGTGAACACTTGTCCGATTTGTATGGGTTATCCGGGTACACTCCCCACAGTTAATTTTGAGGCGGTGAAGAGCGTGATTAAGGTTGGGGTGGCTTTGGGTGGCGGTATTGCAGACTACACTGAATTTGATAGGAAGAACTATTTTTATCCAGACATACCAAAGGGTTATCAAATAAGTCAGTACGCTTTTCCTCTGGTCACAGGTGGCGAGCTTGCTGGGGTGAAGATAACCAGAATTCATTTAGAAGAGGATACCGCTCGTTCAACTCATGATGCTGGTGAATATAGTTTGGTAGATTTTAATCGCGCGGGAATACCTTTGATGGAGCTTGTGACAGAGCCAGTCATTCATTCTGCAGAAGAAGCTTCTTTGTTTGCGAAAGAGCTCCAGATCCTTCTTCAGAGTTTAGGGGTTGCTGAAGCCAATATGGAAAAAGGGGAGATGAGGGTTGAGGCTAACATCAGTGTCAGTAAAGATGAAAAAGGGAAAATGGGGACAAAGGTTGAAGTAAAGAACCTAAACTCTTTTAGGGCAGTAGAAAGAGCTATTGCTTTTGAGGTCAAGAGGCATACGGAGCTTTTAGAGTCCGGTGAATCAATCATTCAAGAAACTCGTGGTTGGGATGAAAACAAAGAGATTACCTTTTCTCAAAGAGTGAAAGAAGATTCCAATGACTATAGGTATTTCCCAGATCCTGATATTCCTAAAATTAAGATATCTGAAATTGAGGAACTCGGTTTTGAAAAGATAAAATCTGAACTGCCAGAATTACCTTGGGATAAAAGGGAAAGGCTCCTTGGTGAGGGTCTAAAAGCAGAAGATGTAGAGATGTTTGTGCGAAGCTCAAACTGGGCACTTTATTTTGAGGAAGTCTCAAAGGAACTTAAAGATAAAGAAAAAATAAAGACCGCTGTAAATTATCTTACATCTGATCTCACTGGTTTGGTTAAAGGTGATTCATCCGCTGGTTTAGAGGATGTCACTCTTTCTAATAAAGTGCCGGCAAAACATTTTTCAGAGCTAATTGTTATGGTTAGTGATGGGGATATTTCTTCAAGAGGAGCCAAGGATATTTTGAAAGTAATGTATGAAGAAGGTGTAGAGCCAAGAAAAATCGCAGAAGATAGAGGATTGATGCAAAAGAGTGATGAAGGGGAACTGCAGAAAGTTGCTGAAGAGATAGTGAATAATAACCCGGATGTGGTCAAGGAATATAAGGGTGGTAAAACCTCAGTCATACAGTTTTTTGTAGGGCAGGGGATGAAGGCCACCAAGGGTGCGGGTAATCCGGGAGTTTTCAAAACTATATTCGAAAAACTTCTTTCATAAAACAAAACCCCCGCCTTCTGGCGGGGGTTTTGTTTTAATTAGATTAGAATCCAAGTCTCCAAGCTAAATATCTGCTTGCGGAGCGGTAGTTTTGATTAAATTCTTTGGCTCTGAAATCTGCCAATCCGTAATATTGATCGGCTCCAGGACCTTGCCCCTTTCCGAAGGTTGCAGAGAAGACTTCATCACCGTAGGTTTTGTATTTTGGATCGTCTGTAAGTTTATAAGCATATCCAAAAGTATGAATTGTCGTTGGATTGAGTTCTCTAGCGTCCCGTATTCCACCATCTGCCATTCCATACTGGAAAGCAGATGTTCGATTGTTGCTTGTATAATCTGATTGAATTGTAAAGTATCGCATTGCTCTCCAGAGCACATTAGTTAAGTTAGTTGCCGGCTGTGTTTCGTAGGACTTTGCGTATAGCCAATCAGCTGATTTTATGATGGATTGCTCAATAGATTTATCTCCGGTTATTTGATGTATCTTTATCATACCCTCTATCAATAAACCAACTTGGAATGGCTGACTAGCATTTATGTCAGGAGTATTTGGATCCCCGTCAGTATCAATTCCCCAGTACCATCCGCCATCTGGGTATTGCAAGCGAGCGAAGTAATCTCTAGCAGAGACTAATGCTTTATTTTTAAATTCAGTTCTAACAGTCGGATCTGGATGTACCTCTGCTAGGAGGGAGGCGTACAGAAGCATGTATCCCTCGTCTCGCACTCCTCCACGCAGGGCTGGATATGCTACGAACCTTTCAACCCATACCCAGTGCTGGTAGCGAACAAAGCTTTCAATCCAAGGCCACATTTCAGGTCTTCCATCTAGGGCTCTCAACATTAATCCGGCAAGAGATATACTCCTTGGCGTCATTGAATCTTCGATCTTTACCGTTCCACTTTTTATTAAATCATGTTGCCACCATGAGTCAGTTACTTTTCTTGCGAGTGTTAGAAATTGAGCATCGCCAGTTCGGTAATAAGCAGTGTATAGTGTCAATCCTAAATCATAATAATTTCTATTTAAGTACACGTCGTTGTCTATTGGTTCCAATAGAGGTGTTGCTGGAAAATTATTTCCATGTTCCAATCCCTTCGTAATCATGTTCTGATCATGCCACGGCCAAGGATTTGAAGACGAGTTTGCTTTTACTTGTGGTCCGATTATGAATTCAACATTTTTATTTGGAAAGACAACTAAGTCTCCAGAAAATGTTGGGGGAGGGGTTGTTGTGACCGCGCCCACATTGATTGTCGCGCTTTGCGTGGCACTTCCTAGAGTATTAGTACAGGTGAGTGTATACGTAGTGTTTGAAGTAGGTGACACACTCTGACTACCACTAATTGATTTAGTTCCACTCCAACCACCACTTGCAGTACAACTCGTTGTGTTCATTGCAGACCAAGAAAGTGTTGCGGATTGTCCAGAGGTGATTGAAGGGGGTGAAGCAGAGAGCAAGAGGGATGGAAGTGGAGAGATCGTTATCTTGACTAAGTAATCCTCAGCGCTCCATCCATCAACTCCAGATGTGTAGTTGATATTCCACCAGTTAAAACCACCCGCCACCACCGGACCCCCTACAACCGAACCAGTCGCACCTTGAAGTTGAGTTCCCAGTAGGGTTCCGTTAGCCGTACTTCTCACATTCAAATTAGCTGTTGTTTGGATGTTGTCACTAATTTGGAACTTAGTTGATGGTGCAAGAGGTGCAGTTACGATCACAGATGTGCTTTGCGAGATATTTTCGTTGTCTCTAACGCAAGTTAGTGTATACGTAGTATTACTTGTAGGGGAGACCAATTCACGCCCACTGACAGGTTTTGTTCCACTCCAACCACCACTTGCAGTACAACTCGTTGTGTTCATTGCAGACCAAGAAAGTGTTGCGGATTGTCCAGAGGTGATTGAAGAGGGGATTGCTGAGAAAGATAATGTTGGTGATGGTGTGGGCTCTGGTTCAGGAGTAGGTGACGGGGTATGTTCAGAATATTGAACTAGGTAGTCTCCAGCGCTCCATCCATCAACTCCAGATGTGTAATCAACATTCCACCAAGTATTGTTTCGAATTACGATTGGGCCTGAAATTAGCTGACCTTGAGCACCTCTTCTTTGAGCCCCCAGTCTTTTTCCGTCAGGTTGTGAGCGGACATTTAAATTATTAGCAGTTACTTCAACCCAATCTCCGAGAGATAGACCCTGTATCGTGTTTTCAGTTGGCGTTGTTACAGTCGTATTAGTAGTAACTACCACAGAAGTACTCTGTACAACACCTCCCCCTTCTCCAGAACACGTAAGTGTATAAATAGTGTTTGAAGTAGGTGACACACTCTGACTACCACTAATTGATTTAGTTCCACTCCAACCACCACTTGCAGTACAACTCGTTGTGTTCATTGCAGACCAAGAAAGTGTTGCGGATTGTCCTGATGTGACTGATGTTGGTGATGCTGAGAAAGATAATGTTGGTGATGGTGTGGGCTCTGGTTCAGGAGCATGGGTTGGTTCAGTATTGATAACGTGGGTTGAAACTTGAGCAGTGCTTCTGGTTCCTATTAGTTCAGAACTAAGAAAACCTAATGATAGCACTGCGATTAATAGGGCACTCACCAATAATAAGTTTTTCATGTTTTAAAATAACCTGAAATTAATGTTAATAATATTCCTTATATTATAGTTCTAAATTCTTATTTTATTGCGTTATAAAATATGTGTATAAGCAAAAAAGCCCGATATAAATATCTGGGCATTTTTTATCTATTTTGCTACCTGACATTCTGTATTATATGGATTTTTCTTCTATATTTTTAACTTCTTGTTCATCCGAGATGATATGTATAAATATAGGTTTTGAGGTGTTTTATGAAAATACTTTAAAGTCTTAAGCAGTTTTGCCAGATCGCATAATAGAGATTTTAGGTTAGTCTCGATCTGATTTATTCACTAGAAGAACCAAGGTGTTTAACAGACAGCTTACGCATTCTGTTTTTAGCATTACTTTTATTACTTCCAACCTCAATATCCTCTATAATTCTGAGTAAATCTTCAGCTTTATAGACTCTATAGTTGTTCATAGGGTGTCTTTGGGCGGGGAATTTACCGTTTTTATCCCAATTTCTTAGGGTGAGAGGTGATACTCCCAATATATATGCCGCCTCCTTCACTGTTATGTATTTTTTGTATTCCATTTTTTTGTTTTTTGAATCAATATATAAACCTTAATAAACTTATATAAATATACTACACTTATTATTAATTTATATCAATGTTTATCTTGTTGATATGGTGTTGATAAGTATTGTATTTTTACAAAGTAATTATAGACTTTCTAAAAAGAATACTATCACTTTCAAAATCTTAATAAATAAAGAAAACATCCTAAAAATTTTTTTCTGGGGCGTTTTAGCCACTTTTGGGCACATCTATTTCTAATTTGAAAATTTTTATAATTTTTTCGTAATAATTTTTTTAAATAAAATAATCGTTATTTATCCCCAGATTTTTATATCTAAATATTCATATCGAACTTATAATGATAAGGATGAATTCTGATCTCTTTTTTGATGGCAAACAATATATCTCGTCTAGCCGAGCTGCTAAAATAAGTGGCTATGCAAATGACTATATTGGGCAACTCTGCCGAGATGCCAAAATAAACTCTAGAATGGTTGGTAGGACATGGTATGTGGAGATTGACTCCTTGATTTGTCATAAAAATAACAACATAAATGGCACTAGGTCTAGGGGCATAAAAAAACTAAGTAAACATCATTTTGAATCCAGGGGGTCTTCTCATCTTCCCAACACAGGAGCTTCATCCATAAATATTTCTTACCCCGCTTTTGCTACTCCAGAAAGGTCAGGAGTAATTGTTCCAAGTTCTACAATTTTGGTTTCCCCTAAGCCGATAAGTTCTATAACTTTATCTCCAAAAAAGAATGGAAAATTAGCGCGTCTGGCTGTCGGGGTGTGCGGACTATTTATTGCTGTTATGGGATTTCAATTCGGCCTTATTTCGAGCCCGAAGTCGCAAGAGATTTACGGAAAAGTTTGGAACAACATAAATCAAGAAATGGAAGCAAGTGTTTTGTCTGCTACAAAAGTGATTGCAGAAGATGCGTATCGTTTCGTTCGTAATTCTTTTAAGGATTGGTTCTTTGAAAGTAAGGAAACTATTTTAGTTTTGACTGGTAACAGTAAGGTAGCAATTGATAAAACTGCGAACACTGATTCGTCATCGGGTTCGGTTTATCCATCGAGAGGGATGGTGGTTGTGCCGACAAATGAAAATACAGATAGGGATGGGGTAGTGAATAAAATAAAACAATCATTTTCTGATGAGGTTGTCGTAACCGAGGTTGATGAAGAAAGCGGAGTTATTACTCCAGTGTTCAAAGATTCAAGGGGTGATGATTATTTGTTCGTGCTGGTGCCGATAGGTGGATGATTGTTCCCATGCGTCGCGTTTTGTGAATTTGAAACGCAACGCATGGGAGCAATCCCAGAAGAAAGGTCGAAATATTATTAGAAAAAGAAATAGTCATGATAAATCACAACAACAAAAAAAATAAAAATAAGATACAAAAAACTAATTATGTCCTTGTATTTTTGACCTTTATTTTTCTTGTTGCGGTGGCTCCTATCTTGAGTTTGGCCCTAGAAGTGACCGAAAACCCACAAGCGCCCGTTGAGGACAGATTTGCGGTTGGGCCCGCTAAAGTAGAGCTCCTAGTTTCTCCAGGGGGAACAGTGGTAACTAGTATTGAAGTTGAAAATCGTACAGGGCGAACTGGCATATACGAGTTTTCTTTTGAAGATTTTGTGGGCGGAAGTGATGGTAACGTGGCTCTCCTGGGTGATGAGAAGAGTCAGTTTTCTTTGAAAGACTTTGTATCTGTAGAAAGTTCGTCCATAACTTTGAAACACGGAGATAGAGTTCAGGTGCCAGTGACTGTTTCTGTTCCTCAAGGAATTACTCCCGGAGGAAAGTTCGTAAGTTTACTAGTGAGTTCACGAGTTTCAACTCCTACTGATTCTTCAGAATCATCTGGGGCAAAAGTGGTGGGTCGAGTAGCGGTTTTGTTTTTTGTGACTATTGCCGGTGATGTGGACGAGGATGGGGGTCTTGAATCATTTCGTGTTGCAAGAGACCAAAAGTTTGTTCGAGGAGACGAAGTTGTTTTTCAAGTTGGTTTTGAGAACAGAGGCAATGTTCATCTTAATCCATACGGTGTTATAACTGTAAGAAATATTTTTGGGAAAAAGGTTTCTGAAATAATAGTTGACCCATGGTTTGTGCTTCCAGATTCTTTTCGTACCCGTGACATTTCTTTGAGTACGGATGGTAAGTTTGGCTGGCATAGGGCGACACTGGAACTCAATCGTGGATACGAAAACGTCATTGACACAAAGGAAGTAAAATTTGTTGTTTTCTCAAATTTGCAAATCATTCTTTTGTTCGCCGCATTGGGCGGGGTTTTGTATTTGTGGCTAAAGAAAAAAACAAAATAATATGCGAGCCCTCCTCACCATATTTTTGAGTTTTCTATTTGTTAGCACAAACCTGTATGCGGTAGTGATGAACAGTAGTAATTATTCTCTGGAGAGTGATTCTATAAACTTTGGTGGAGGACGCTCTTCTTCTTCTAACTTCGTTCAAGAAAGTACTTTTGGGGAAGTCGCCACGGGTTATTCAGGTAGTTCTAGTTACAACCTTCATGCTGGCTATCAGCAAATGAGTTCGTCGTTTATCTCTTTGTCAGTAAGTGGTGATGTGTCTCTTTCTCCATCGATCCCTGTGTCCGGTGCCGGTGTGGCCACAGGTTCGACCGTGATTACGGTAACAACCGATAATTCTGCTGGTTATGAGCTCTACATAAAGGCCAGTTCTTCTCCAGCTTTGGTTTCAAGTTCAGATTCATTCGCCGACTATATTCCCGTAGGAGCAAATCCAGATTTTTCTTTCGCAGTTTCTGCTTCAGATGGTGAATTTGGTTTTTCTCCAGAGGGGGCGGATATTGTTCAAAGTTTTCTTGATAATGGTGCGGTTTGTAATGCAGGGTCGTCTGATACAGCAGACAGTTGTTGGGCCGGTCTTTCGTTATCAAACATACTGATATCTAGTAATTCGTCTTCAAACATCCCAACGGGAGAAACTACAACACTTAAGTTTCGAGCTGAATCAGGTGCGAGCAATACTCAGCTTCCAGGTTTGTATGTCGCTACTAGCACAGTAACAGCCATAGCACTCTGATATGAAGGCTCCAAGCTTTATAAAACGTTTCAGTGCATCTGTTCTTTGTTTAAGTTTACTTTGTTCTTTCACATCAATATATGCGATAGAGGGTCAGTTTGAGATTTCTCTCACTGTTGGCGGAGATCTCATCGCACCTTCAGTACCTACTGGACTTTCTGCTTCAGCCGTATCAGGTTCTCAAATAAATCTGTCTTGGACAGCTTCAACAGATAATGTGTCTGTGCTGGCGTATCGTATTTATAGAGACTCCCTCTTTGTTGCCACTTCTAGTGTAACTACCTATTCAGATATTGGGCTTAATCCAAATACTCTCTATAGCTACACAGTTTCTGCTGTTGACACTTCTTACAATGAATCAGCGCAATCTCTACCTGCTTCGGCAACCACATTTCCCTTATCTTCACCACCTTCTTCTGGTGGCGGTTCCACTCTTCCGGTTATCTTTAATTTGCAAGTTACACCGACCACTAGTGGGGCCATTGTCTATTGGGAAACTAGTCAGCCAACACAAACTCTCTTTTCTTGGGGAAAGACAAATGATTATGAGTTGGGGAATAGTGCTGGTCTATTGTTTAGTACCACACATAGTATAAATCTCTCCGGACTAAATTCCGCAACTCTGTATCAATTCCAAATTACAGCGACTAATGCTTATGGAATATCAAGTACAGCAAGCGGACTTTCCTTCACTACTCTCTGGTTAGCAACAGGAAAAGAAAACGTAAGAAATTTTGTTGCTCAGGCTAGAGATTCTCACATAGATTTGTCTTGGCAAAATCCAACAGACCCATCTTTTTCTGAGGTAAGGGTAGTCCGTCGAGAGGGATATTTTCCAACAGATTCTGCCGATGGTGAGGTTGTATATGAGGGTGGCGCAGAATTTTTTAGGGATGAAGATGTGGAGCGAGGTATCAGATATTACTATGCAATTTTCGCGAAGTATTCTGACGGCGAAATGTCTTCTGGATCTTTGGCTTCGGCTCGAATTGTTGTACCGGGTGAAGTTGTAGAACCATTTGATCCATTCGACTCTCTTCCTAAGGCGAAAGGTGTGCACCCAATAATTCAGAATCTTTCTCTAATTGATTTCGATTTTATCCAAAGAGGTCAAGTTTTGTCTTTTTTTGGAAATGAGACAGTTGCAATAAATGGAGATCAAAGACTAACAGTATCTCTTGATTATGAAAAAGTCCCTGAGATTTTGAAGACAATACTTATCACTCTTTCTCATCCAGATAATCCAGAGCAGATCTTTTCATTTCTACTTCGTGTAAATGAAGAAAAGACCGCATACAGTGCCACGATCGCTCCTTTGGGAAAGTCAGGTCTTTACGGAGTTGAAATTGCAATAGTTGATTATCAGAATAGGGGTTTGAAAAAGATTGTTGGAAATTTGTTGGCGACTGCTGAGATTGGTTTTGGTCAAAGTGACAGTTTTTTTCCGGGGGCCGTCATTCTTCTGAAAAAAAATTGGATCAACCTGCTAATTCTTCTCTTGATTGCTTATTGCATATATAGAGTATTAAAAAAGAGAAAAGAGAAATTGATGGACAAGAGGCCGGTGGTCAAAAAGTTTAGTTAACATGGTAAACAAAATTATTAAAAAAATAATAAGTATAACGCTCGCATTTGCGACGGTTATTTCTGCTACAGGAATGACAACTTTGTTTACCCCTTTTGGTATTGGACCACTAACAGTAGAGGCTGCTTTTAATAAACAAATAAACTATCAGGGAAAATTGATGGATTCATCTGGTGACCCAGTAGCAGACGGCGTTTACCATATGATGTTTCGCTTATATACGAGCCCTACTGGTGCTACAACAAGCAATATATGGGAAGAAAATCGTAGTGCGGTCGCTGGCAACAGGGTGACTGTAACAAATGGGCTATTTAGTCTGATGCTTGGAAGTACCACCGCACTTACTGGAGTTGATTTTAATCAAACGCTTTATCTTGGTGTTGAAGTCGGGGGCTCTGGTGGAAGCCCATCGTGGGACGGAGAAATGTCTCCTAGAAAAATACTTGGCTCAGTTCCTGCCGCTTTTGTTGCTGACACATTAGACGGTTTAGATTCAACTGAGTTTGTTAGAACAAACGCAACCTCAACCATTGCCACCTCCTCATCTGACACAGTTCTCACAATTGACCAGACTGGTTCTGGAGATGTACTGGATCTGCGAGTGGGAGGAAACAATCTTTTCAAAGTTAGTAATAATGGAAATGTCGGTGTTGGTACTACAACACCATTTGCTCGTTTGTCCGTTGCTGGCAGTGGATATTTTGATGCTAATGTTACAGCTACAAATATTACAGCCACTGGAACTCTTACTGTTGGAAGTTTGAATGGGTTGCTCTCTGGTACAAATGGAGTTGTTGGTGCTGTTGCGACATCATCTTTAGGACTTCCTTTGTTTTCTGATTTGGCCAACTACCTCTCTCTTGCAAATTGGTATTCAACAACAACAGATGGATTAGATGAAGGCGTAACAAACCTTTATTACACAGATGGAAGAGTTCAGACATATTTGGATACCCTGTCTAAAGGATACTTTTTCTCCACCACCTC
>JBGTNQ010000010.1:0-104740 GCA_041742965.1 Minisyncoccia bacterium | reverse complement strand
AAAAACTTGCTATTGATCTTGAAAAAGCAAATGCTAGATTACGAGAACTCGACCAACTTAAATCAGAATTCCTGTCTTTTGCTAGTCACCAGCTTCGTTCCCCATTAACGGCCATGCATGGACATGTCTCCATGCTTCTAGAGGGGGATTTTGGTGAAATACCTGAAAAAATAAAATCGCCAATACAGATAGTAGATGAGTCTACCAAAAACCTCATAAAGATTGTAAACGACTTTTTAAACATATCCCGAATTGAGCAAGGTAAGATGCAATATGATTACACTGATTTTAATGCCAAGGATCTTGTGGAAAAAGTTATAAACGAGCTACGACCAAATGTTGAATCAAAGGGTCTTACTTTTGAAGTTTCTGCGCAAGAAGGTAAAAACTACATAGTTCACGCTGACGAAGGTAAGTTGAGACAGGTTATAGGGAATATAATAGACAATTCAATAAAATATACCCCAAAGGGCGGAATAAAGGTTGGTGTAGAAAGAGATGGCAAGTTTATAAGAATATCTGTGAAAGACACCGGAATTGGTATAGACCCACTCGAAGTACCAAAATTGTTTTCAAAATTCAGCCGAGCCAAAGATGCACATAAAACAAATGTTAGTGGTACTGGCCTAGGGCTCTATGTTGCAAAACAAATGATTGAGTCGCAGGGAGGTAAGGTATGGGTTGAATCAGACGGTAAGGGCAAGGGCTCCTCTTTCTTTATAGAATTTGAGGCAAAAAACTAGCTTTCAAAAAAAGGCTTATTTTGTTAGTATATTCCAATATGAATGATGCGAAAATCCTTCTTTCTGGGATACAATCTTCAGGTCAACTCCATATTGGAAACTATTTTGGAGCATTAAAACAATTTGTTGATTTACAAAATGAATATGAAACTTTTGTATTTATCGCTGACCTTCACTCTCTAACTACGATCCAAGATCCAAAACAGCTTCGTGAAAACATACTGAATGTCGCACTAGATTATCTGGCAGTGGGACTTGATCCAAAAAAGGTAACAATATTCAAGCAATCAGACTCTCCACAAGTTACAGAGTTAGCTTGGATTTTTGAAACCCTTACCACTATGCCTTATTTAATGCGAGCTCACGCATTTAAAGACGCGGAAGCAAAAAACAAAGAAATAAATGTGGGAGTTTTTAACTATCCACTTCTTATGGCAGCAGACATTCTCATAAGAGATGCCGATGTCGTACCGGTAGGGTTAGATCAGAAGCAACATGTAGAAATTGCCAGAGATATTGCAGAAAAATTTAATAGAATCTATGGTGAAACTTTCAAAATTCCAGAACCTCTTATTTTAGAGTCAGTAAAAACAGTCCCAGGTACAGATGGGCAAAAAATGAGTAAAAGCTATAAAAATACAATTCCATTGTTTGCATCTGACCAAGAAATAAAAGAAGCTGTGATGAAAATACCAACAGACTCTAAAGGGGTGGAGGAAGCCAAAGACCCTGAAACCGACAAGGTTTTTGCACTTCATAAGTTTGTCACCGAGGGACCAGAGTTTGGAGAATTGAGAGATCGATACGAAGCTGGTGGAATAGGTTACAAAGAGTCAAAAGATATTCTGGTAAAAAACCTTATTAAATTCATAGCTCCAATGCGAGAAAAGAGAGCTGAATTTGAGAAAGATATAGATTCAGTAATGTCTATGCTCAAAGAAAATGGAGCGCGTGCGAGTATGTTGGCAGAAGAAAAGATGCAGGATGTTAGAAAAAAAATTGGCTTAGTACTTTCATGAAAAGAACATATATAAAAGATATTGAGGAAAATGTTGGAAAAGAAATCAGTATCTCTGGTTGGGTAAACACTAGACGAGACCAGGGGAAAATGGTTTTCTTTGATTTGCGTGATATGACAGGATCTGTGCAATGTGTTGCTCTGCCATCAAGAGAGGAAATTATTGAAAAAGCCAAAGAATTTAGATCGGAGTGGGCATTGAAGGTTAGTGGAATTGTAAATAAAAGGCCTGGAAAAAACATTAACACAGAAATACAAAACGGGGACATAGAAATCGAGATCACTGACATTTTTGTTTTAGCTGAAGCCGAGCCCCTACCTTTCGATCTGTCTCTAAATGGATACAACCTAGATCTGACTACAGAGCTCGATAATCGGGCATTAGTCTTAAGACACCCTAAAAACCAAGCGATTTTTAGAATACAGGAAACGGTTATTGATTCTTTTCGCGAATTTATGAAAAAGAATATGTTTTTTGAGTTTCAAGCACCATCAATCACCCCAGCAACTGCCGAAGGTGGGGCGGAAGTATTTCAGATAGATTATTTTGGGAAAAAAGCCTTTCTAACTCAATCGCCACAACTATATAAGCAAATAGTAATGTCAGCCTTTGAAAGGTGCTTCTCGGTGAACAAAGTCTTTCGAGCAGAACCTTCGTCAACAACAAGGCACCTAACAGAAGTAGTATCTTTAGATGCTGAAATGGCTTTCATTGATTCATGGACCGATGTAAGAGACATGGCGGAAGAAACAGTAAGATACATATTAGAGCAAGTAAAAATTAAAAACTCTGAACATTTAAAATTATTGGAAGCGAATCTTCCAGTTATGATAGATAGAACGCCCACCCTTTCACTTAAAGAAGTCCAACAAAAAATTTTTGAAGAATTTGGTCGTAATGTGCGTGGTGAAAAAGACACAAATCCACAAGATGAAAGAGAAATATGTGAAATTATAAAAAAAGAGACTGGATCTGATTTTGTCTTTATATATGGCTACCCAAGTCGTAAGAAGCCATTTTATGTATATCCAAACCCGGAAGATCCTGAATTTAACGAAGGAATGGATTTGATATGTCGGGGAGTTGAGTGGCTTTCTGGTGGAAGGCGAGTCAACGACTATAGACAACTTTTAGAACAAGTAAAAACTTGGAATATGGACCCCAAGAAGATAGAGATGTTTCTTGAAGCTTTTAAATATGGAGTTCCACCAGAGGGTGGATTCGCATTAGGTGCAGAGCGCATAACAATGCAAATACTAGAACTTAAAAATATTCGTGAAGCCACAATTTTTCCAAGGGATATGAATAGAATTGATGAAAAATTAAATAGCGAAGGCTTCTAGGGTATAGCAATGTCCGAAACTGAATTCAAAATAAAGACAGAAATATTCGAGGGCCCCCTGGAGCTCTTACTTACTTTAATAGAGAGAAGGAAACTTCTCATTAACGACATATCACTATCAAGAGTAGCTGATGATTTTATAGAACATGTAAAAAAACTAGGGAGTTTTCCAATGGGGACTACAGCACACTTTATACTTATAGCCTCCACCCTCCTACTCATAAAATCAAAGTCCTTGCTTCCAGGAATCGAACTAACTGCCGAAGAAGAGGGGAGTATAGAAAATCTCGAAGCCAGACTCGCTATATACAAAAAAATAAGAGATGCCTCTCTGCACATACAAAAAAGATATGGAAAAAAAGTAATCTTTTTGGCAAATCCACCAAAAAGAATTAGTATTATATTTTCTCCAAACAAAGGGATGACAAAGGAATCACTTCTAAGCTCAATGAAAGAAGTGATAAGCTCTTTGCCTCAAAAAGAAGTTTTGCCACAGATAACGGTTAAAAAAATGATGAGTTTGGAGGAAATGATAGATAAACTAACTGAAAAAATTCAAAATAATCTAAAACTGAATTTCAGTGATTTTGCTGGCAGTCACGAAAAAATAACATCAAGTGGGGTAAAGCATATGGTTACTAAAGAAAACAAGATAATGGTAATCGTCAGCTTTTTGGCTATGCTTGAATTGGTCAAGCAGGGAATAGTGGAGGTCAATCAGGATAATTTTAGTGATGATATCTCTATTGAAACAAAAAACGTTAAAACTCCAAATTATTTTTAATTATCTATTAAATCTGATAAAGTAACTTGGCCATGAAAACCTCCCTAGATATCAAAATTGAAGCAATACTCTTTTTCCAAGGAGAACCATCGAGTCTTAAAAAACTTGCAGAATATACTGAAAGCAGTGTGGAGGAAGTAAAAGATGCTATTTTAAAGCTAAAACAAAGACTTTCTGACGGAGGTGTCGTCATTGTAGAAAATCGCGATGAAGTTTCTCTAGGAACTAATCCGGAAGTTAGCTCAATTATTGAAAAAATAAACAAAGAAGAGCTGAGCAAAGACCTTGGAAAAGCGAGCCTCGAAACATTAGCTATAATTTTCTATAAAGGACAGGCGAGTAAAAGAGAAATCGATTATATTCGTGGAGTAAATTCTGGATTTATTTTAAGAAACCTATTAATTAGAGGGCTAGTGTGCAGAGAAGAAGAGAAGGGAGAAAGAGGTTTTATATACAAGCCAACAATAGAACTACTTGCTCACGTTGGAATAGAGAAAGCGGAAGAAATGCCAGAATTCGAATCAATGAAAAAGGAACTAGAAATTTTTCTTACAGCCAAAAACACAGACGAACAGATAACAGACGCAGAGCAATAGAAAAATGGACACATTCAATCAAGATACGGATATAGATAATAAGAGACTGCTTAGACTCGGGATATTCCTGGCTGTCGTACTTCTTATAATTACCATTATATCTATCTACCTTTCTAAGGGGGTAAGGGTATATGAACCCGGACCAGTAGCAGAAGAAGTGAGAAACAACCCATTTGATGAACTACATATAGAAGCTGATTCAGCTATCGTCGTTGATATTCTCAATAATGAAGTTTTATTTGCAAAAAATATTGACACAGCGTTACCACTAGCATCCCTTACAAAAATACTCTCCGCAATTACGGCAGTGGAGCTACTTCCAAGTGGGGCTACCGTCACCATTAAACCAGAATTCCTCGCGGAAGAAGGTGATAGCGGACTTTTCATGGATGAGGTTTGGGAATTGAGTGACCTTATCGACTTTAGTCTTATGGTTTCTTCAAATGACGGAATGGCCGCGATTGCTGGAGTGGCTGGGGCGAAAAGACAAGGCTTGTCAGCATCAAATACAAGTAGGGAAGATTTCCTTGAGGCAATGAATGAAAAAGCTCAACAAATAGGATTAAAACAATCTCGCTTCTATAATGAAACGGGGCTCGATATTTCAAAATCGATTAGTGGAGGATACGCCTCAGCTAGAGACTTCGCCTTACTAATGTCGTATGCCCTCAAAAATCACCCAGAGGTCATTTCAGCGACCAAACACGATTCCCTCTATTTAACATCTCTCAGTTTTATAGAACATAATGCTACAAACACTAATATAAATATAAATAATACTCCGGGAATACTGGCTTCAAAAACCGGTTACACAGAACTTGCTGGTGGAAATCTGGCTGTTGTCTTTGACCCAGGTCTGGGTCGACCAATAGCCATTGTTGTTTTAGGCTCTAGTTTTAAAGGTCGTTTCAATGATGTAGATAATTTGGTACAAAAAACGCTAGAACATATATCTCAAAACTAATTAATAATTAGACTCCATTTACTGTTATAATAAAACCATGGTTGCAGATGTAGTAAAAATATTTTTCCCAGCAATAATTTCTTTCATAGTAGGGATATTGCTAACACCAGGAATTTCAAATTATCTTTACCGAAACCAGATGTGGAAGAAAAAATCCGGTAAGATCGATTCTCAAGGAAACGCAACGCCCATCTTTAACTCTCTCCATAAAGACAAGGAAGTAAATACTCCACGCATGGGCGGAATTATAATTTGGCTGTCGGCCACCGTAACAATATTTCTTGTATGGGGAATATCTCAATTTTTATCAAATGACCTAAGTATTAAACTGGATTTCTTAAGTAGAAATCAGACATGGATACCTCTTATGACTTTAATTATAGGAGCCCTTGTTGGTCTTATAGATGATTATCTTGAAATCAAAGGAATTGGCGGGCATTTTTCTGGGGGATTGTCTCTGAAAAAAAGATTGACCATAGTAATGACCATAGGTCTTCTTTGTGGGATCTGGTTTTGGAACAAACTAGGAATAACCGGCATTGGTTTACCGGGAGGAGGGGAACTTACTATTGGATGGCTCATAATTCCACTTTTTTCTCTGGTAATGTTGGCAGTTTATTCAGGTGGAGTTATAGACGGTATAGATGGATTATCTGGTGGTATATTTGCTTCTATGTTTTCTGCTTACGCGGGCATAGCTTTTTATCAACAGCAAATTGATTTAGCCGCATTTTGTTTGGTGGTAGTTGGTGGAACCTTGGCCTTTCTGTGGTTCAACATACCGCCAGCCAGATTCTATATGACAGAAACGGGGAGTATGGCCCTCACAATTACACTTACAGTTATAGCTTTTATGACTGATAGCTTGGGAGGCGGTTATGGATTATTAGTATTGCCAATCATTGCTTTACCCCTAGTAATCACAACGCTCTCAAACATAATTCAAGTTACTTCGAAAAGATGGAGAGGAAAAAAGGTCTTTCTTGTAGCCCCACTACATCATCATTTTGAAGCGATTGGTTGGCCGGCGTACAAAGTCACAATGAGATACTGGATATTTGGAGTTATATTTTCAATTTTAGGTGTCATACTCGCCCTTGCAAGTTAACTCTCTTATTACCCACAATCTAAATAGGGTATTTCATTGGTATACTATGGTAAATGAAGAAAGCGAAAATCGATAAGCCATTTTTGTTTTGCGTTTTGACGCTGATGACTGTCGGTTTTTTTATATTCAGCTCTGCATCCCTTGGTCTATTGGCGAAGGGCGGAGACAGCTATACTAATGTGGCTTTTTCTCAGCTATTTCTTGGGATTTTTTTAGGTAGTATGGCTCTTTTATTTTTTAGTAGAACTAATTATAAAAACTGGAGGAAATACGGGTTTTATATTTTTATTATTTCTGTTATCGCAACATTATTAGTTTTTGTTCCCGGCCTTGGATTTGAACACGGTGGAGCCAAAAGATGGCTCCATATATTTGGTCTTTCTATTCAACCTTCTGAGTTTCTCAAAATGGGGTTTATCATATATTTTGCCGCCCTCCTATCTTCAATGAAAGATAGGGTAGGAACAATAAAATATGGTTTAGTTCCTTTTCTGATCGTGGCGGGAATTGTGGGTGTTGTAGTCTTAAATCAACCAGATACTGACACATTTTTACTTATAGCCTCATCTGGTCTCGTAATGTTCATGATTGCGGGAGGTAAGTGGCGACATCTTTTAATTTTGGTGACAATCGGCGCTATTGCCGTTGGTATTTTTGTCAATATGAATCCTTATATCAAAGATAGGATTGCTACTTACATAAACCCAAAAGAAAATTCACTGACAAGTGGATATCAAATTCAACAATCCTTGATAGCCATAGGATCTGGCGGAGTATCAGGAAGAGGGTTTGGGCAAAGTATTCAAAAGTTTAACTTCTTGCCAGAACCAATAGGGGACTCAATATTCGCTGTGGCTGCCGAGGAATTTGGCTTTGTGGGTAGTGTTATTTTAATATTGCTTTTTGTGTTTTTTGCATTTAGAGGCCTTAAAATAGCTGTCCGTATAGAAGATTCCTTCGGTAGACTATTGGTGGTTGGAATTGTTATACTGGTAACATCCCAGGCTTTTCTAAATATCGCTTCAATGCTTGGTATTTTACCTCTGAGTGGTAACCCATTGCCATTCGTAAGTCATGGAGGAACTGCGCTTTTCATAACATTGGCAATGTCTGGAATAGTTTTAAATGTCTCAAGGTATCAGAAGGGACCTTGAATTGAAGGAATCAAAAAACAATGAAAATACTACTTACAGGAGGAGCTACCGGAGGACATTTTTATCCAATCATAGCTATCGCTGAAGAATTGCACTCCATAGCTAGAGAAAACAAGATTGTTGATATAGAACTTTATTTTATGTCACCAACCCCATACAATGCGGGGGTTTTGTTTAATCATAAAATTATATATAAGAAAAATTCGGCTGGAAAAATGAGGAGGTATTTTTCCATATTAAACTTTTTCGATTTATTCAAAACGGGCTGGGGAATAATCAGATCACTGTGGGAGATATTCAAAATATATCCAGATGTTGTTTTTGGAAAAGGAGGGTACGCCAGCTTCCCGGCTATTTTTGCTGCTAGAGTATTGCGTATTCCAGTAATCATACACGAATCCGACAGTGTCCCCGGTAGGGTTAATCTGTGGGCTGGAAAATTCGCAGAAAAAATAGCTGTCTCATACCCAGATGCATCAAAACATTTTTCAAAAGAGCGAGTAGCCTATACAGGAAACCCAATACGAAAAGACCTAACTGTTCCACTGACTACAAATGCTCATGAGTATTTAAATCTTGATCCAAATATTCCGACAATCTTGATTATCGGCGGATCACAGGGTTCTCAGAAAATTAACGAAGTGATAATGGAAGCTCTTCCAAAACTCCTAGAAGACTACCAAGTTATTCATCAGACTGGTAAAAATAATATAGAGGGTATTAAAAAAATCGCGGAAACAGTTCTTTTTCAAAGTACACACAAAGATCGTTATAGGCCGTACGAATACTTAGATAATCTAATGCTGCGTTCAGCTTCTGGTGCATCGAGTCTCATAATATCAAGAGCGGGTTCATCTATTTTTGAAATAGCGTCTTGGGGTATACCGTCCATTATTATCCCAATCAAAGATTCAAACGGGAACCATCAAGTAGAAAATGCATTTGCTTATGCCAGAACAGGCTCCGCGATAGTTATCCAAGAAGAAAACTTGACCGGAAACATATTGTTGGCTGAAATAAGAAGAATCATAAATGACAAAGAAATTTTTAACTCTATGAAAGAGTCTACGAAGGAATTCGTAAAACCTGAAGCAGCGAGATTAATCGCAGAGGAAATCACAAAAATAGCCCTAAAACACGAATTGCACGAGACAAAATAATTATGAAACCTATAGTTCGCATTGCTCCATCACCCACAGGAAATTTACATGTCGGCACAGCCCGCACAGCTCTATTTAATTTTCTTTTTGCAAAAAAACACGGAGGAACTTTTATTGTCCGCATTGAAGACACGGACAGAGAGAGAAGTACTAAAGAATATGAAGAAAATATAAAAGAGAGCTTCAACTGGCTCGGTCTTTCTTATAATGAAGGAGGCTACCACAGACAATCAGAGCGTAGTGATATATACAAAAAATATATAGAAAAGATGATTGAAAATGGTTCCGCTTTTGTATCAAAAGAAGAACCAAAAAATGAAGGTGAGAGAGCTGAGGTAATTAGATTCAAAAATCCAAATAAAAAAATAATATTTGAAGATATTGTCCGTGGAACAGTGTCTTTTGATACCACTGAACTAGGAGATTTTGTAATAGCTAGAAGCCCTGAAGAGCCACTTTACCACTTGGCGGTTGTTATTGATGACCATGAAATGAATATAACCCATGTCATTCGAGGAGAAGACCACATATCAAATACTCCAAGGCAGATACTTATTCAGGAGGGAATAGGTGCAAAGAAACCACTATATGCACATATACCAATGATACTGGCTCCAGACAGATCAAAACTATCAAAAAGGCATGGGGCTGTGTCTGTAATTGAATATAAAGAAAAAGGGTATCTACCAGAAGCATTAATAAATTATCTAGCTCTTCTCGGATGGAATCCTGGAACAGAAAAAGAAATATTTACCACAGAAGAGCTGGTGGAAGAATTCAGTTTAGAGAAAATACAAAAAGGAGGCGCAATATTTGATGAAGAAAAACTCAAATGGATAAACAGTGAACACAAAAAGAAACTTTCTACTGATTCGCTGAATAAAGATATGAAAACAGCCATAAGAGAGGTAATTGGGGACAACTTGAATAAGATGGAAATCGCCAGAATTATGAATTTATTAGAAATCTCTGGTGGACAATACAGCACTATCAGTCAACAAAAAGAACTAATAGAAAAAGAGGGGTGGAAAGACTATATGTTAGACAACAGCAAACCTCGATATTCAAAAGAGTTACTATACTGGAAAGAAGAGAAAGATTTGGAGTCCATAATTCGTCATCTAGAGAAGGCGAGAGATATTTTGTCTGAAATTGATGAAAAGAAATTTAGTAATGAAAATGTAAAACAATCCATATGGGATTATTCTGGAGAAGTGGGGCGGGGTTTTGTCCTCTGGCCATTGAGAGTCGCTTTTTCGGGAAAAGAAAAATCTCCAGATCCTTTTGTGCTAGCAAGTTTATTGGGCAAAAAGGAAACATTAGATAGAATAGACTCGGCGATAAAAATCTTGAATTCATAGTTAAATGATAAATAAAGCTACTATTTTAATTTTGATAACTCTTCTCCTTGGCGCTGTGTCTATCGGATTTGTTTTTCCTATCCACACCTATGCTCAAACGATGAGTTTGGAAGAATTAAGACAAGAAATATTAAAAAAACAAAAAGAAAAAGAAGCCCTGGATGCTGAAAAAGCAAAACTTGAGGCCCAAATCCAAGAGACAAACAAGCAAGCCAAAAGTCTCCAAGGAACAGTTAACGCCCTTGATGCTACCGGCAAAAAGTTACAAAACGACCTCAAGGTTACAGAAAATAGAATAGGCGGAACAGAGCTATCTATCCAAAAAATAACCATAGAGCTGACTAATAAAGAAAAACAAATTGAACAAAATAAGGAAGCTATAGGAGAAACAATAAAAATTTTATACCAAAACGGGGAAACATCTCTAATTGAATCGTTGATGAAATATAAGAATATCAGTGAGTTATGGGATTCTTTAGAAACAATCAGGAGGTTTCAAATAGTGGTTAAAAACCGGACAAATGAATTGGCAGACCTAAGGGTAGAGCTTGAGGGGAAAAAAACGGAAGGTGAGCAGGCAAAAAAGAGTCTCCTGGGTTTTAAGAGCCAACTCGCTAGTCAGAAAGAAATTGTAGAAGAGAATAAACAGGCAAAAGCAGTCCTTTTAACACAAACAAAAAACCAGGAAGCTGAGTACAAAAAACAACTTGCAGACAACCTCGAGAGAGGAAGGCAATTCCAATTGGAATTGTTTCAATTTGAATCACAACTACAGGCCCACATCGATAAAACAAAGCTACCAACTCAAAAACCTGGTGTGCTGGCTTGGCCACTAGATAACATATTTGTGACCCAACCATTTGGTAGAACTAGTGACTCTGGAAGACTTTACGTTTCGGGAACACACAATGGAGTAGATTTTAGAGCAAGCGTTGGAACGGCAATAAAATCAGTGGGTGCCGGTGTAGTTGAGGGCGTCGGTAATACCGACGACCAAAGAGGTTGCTATTCTTATGGTAGATGGATACTAATAAAGCACAGTAATGGACTTTCCAGCATGTATGCTCATCTTTCTGGTATAAAGGTATCTCAGGGCCAAACCGTGGCTTCTGGAGAGGTTATAGGATACTCTGGCGGACAACCAGGTATGCCTGGATCTGGATATTCAACTGGACCACATCTTCACCTCGGTCTTTTTGCTTCGGAAGGGGTTAAAGTACAAAGATATACATCAAGTAATTTCTGTAAGGAAGTCAGCATCCCTATGGCCGGATTAAATGCTTATCTGGATCCACTTGCATATTTACCTCCAGTTAACTAGTCTTTAACTAATGAAAACACAGAAAGAAAGGGGGTTTATAGGGGCGATTATATCAATAATCACAGCATTAATTCTCATTCAAGTAGTTTTTAAGTTCGATATAGTGGGATTATTGAAATCACCGGATTTTGGGGAGATTGTAGTTTATATAAAAAAATTTGCAGTACTGATTTGGGAAAAATTCTTAGTACTACCCGCTTCTTTCTTATGGAACGATATATTTATTGATATCATTTGGAAAATAACAAAAGAAGGATTCGAGCTTTTGAAAGATTGGGTAGACAAAAATCAAAATTAATACGGAACACTCCTAATATGACACCTAAAAAAGTACTTTTTTTCATACTCGCACCAGTTTATTTGCCTATGTTTGTCTTTATGCACTACACATTTGAATGGTGGGAGGGCCTTTTAGACTGAAAAAAAATGTTAGTATTTAGAGACAATATTTGAATAAATAGATGTCTCGTTTTTTAATAAAAAGCTTTCCATATTTTGCGTCTTTTACTTTTCTGGCTTTAGTTTTTTATCCACCCTTTTTAATCAATTCTAGTAGTCATTTTGAAGTATATGACTGTGCTGATTTGCAGGCAATTGGTTCTAATGCTGGAGACCATGTCGGCTGGACACTAGCATCTGATTATATGCTAATGAACAACATTGATTGTTCTGATACGGTCAATTGGAATGGGGGAGAGGGTTTTGCACCAATAGGAGGCCCAAATGAACTTGTCTTCACAGGAAGTTTAAATGGGCAAAATTTCACCATAAGTGATCTTTTTATAGAATGTGACACCTGTGATGGCCTAGGTCTTTTTGCCATTACTTTAGGGGCAGCATTTCAAGACATAAACTTTGATGGAGGTTCCATTACTGCCACAAATACAAACTTTGCCGGATCTCTTGTTGGTATGGCAGATGGAGGCACTACCATAGAAAACGTTTCTAGTAATATGCCAATTACCGTAGATGGCGGGCATGTCGGTGGAATTGCTGGTTCTATTGAACCCAATGGCTCCATCACGAACAGTTTTTCTACAGGAAACATTACAAACCAAACAGGGCCCGCAGGAGGTCTTGTTGGCGGAATATATACTTCTTCCATTAACAATTCTTGCAGTTCTGGAAATATTATAAGTGCTGATTGGGGTGTGGAGGTTGGAGGTTTGGTTGGCTATTCTAGCAGATCCACAATAACGAGAAGTTATGCTACTGGTGATGTTAGTGCAAATTATTATGCAGGTGGCCTTGTGGGACATTTCAGAGGGGACACTGGTTTAGCAGAAAATTACTATGTATCCGAAAGCTTTGCCTCTGGCGCAGTAACTTCTATACCGGAACCGGACGATTGGGGATATTCTGGAGGTTTAATTGGGTATTTAGACAGAGGAAGTATAAACAATTCATATTCCATTGGGAACGCATCTTCTGCTAATGGTATTACAATGGGGGGACTTGTTGGTGAAACCAGAGGGGTCATTATTTCAAACTCCTATGCAACAGGAACTATCTCTGGTACAAATTGGGTCGGTGGGCTTGTTGGAGAACTAGGAAATGCCTCTTTCCTTTCAGAAATAGAGAACAGTTTCTCTGCGTCCGAGATTGTTTCTGCTGGCGCAGAGATTGGTGGTCTTGTGGGTTATGTATATGCCAACAATACAATAACAAATTCGTTTTATGATTTTATACGAAGCGGATCTCAGGCCTTGTGTGTCGGTTTAGAAGGTGCTGGTTCAAACATTGGCTGTACTGCCGTAAACACAGTCGGGGTTCCTAATACAAATTATTTTTTCAACAACACAACTAACCCGCCCCTAGACACTTGGGACTTTGACACGGTTTGGCTTGAGCAGGAGGGGACATACCCTGTATTGCGCTTCTTTGAGGAAGGAGGTATTCAAGCTTGCGGTCCCCAGGTTCTTGGTGCATCTGAAGGAGACCCAGAACCTTCAGTAACATTAACTGCTGTTCCAGATACAATTACAGCTGGAGAAAGCTTCAACCTTAGTTGGACATCCACAGATACTCTCTCGTGTTCCGCTGATTGGACTGACTCCACAGCAACATCAGGAGATGAAGATTTGAGTCCCACAGAAACAACTCTCTATACAATAACTTGTGTTAATGGTGCATTCTCTGATGGAGACAGCGTATCTGTAACGGTAAACCCCGCCCCTGAAGAAGGGGGTTCTTCTGGTGGTGGAGCAAGACAAAAAGGTCCAGCTATTCAACCGCCAATAGAAGATGAGTCTGTGCCACCCCCACCTCCACCCGTATTACCACCACCCGTAGAATTACCACAACCCCCAGTTATTATTGCTCAAGTTACACCAACACAAGAAACCCCAACAGTCCCTGAACCAGAAGAACCTATCGAAGAAGGAATCGTGGTAGAGGAAATTGTAGTAGATGAACCATTGGTCCCCGTATTCGATCCACGATTAGACCCACCAGATGGAATGTTTGGAGGATCAACGCCTTCAATTGATGAGATGGTTATCTACATCTCTTCAATAGCTTTATTGGGCGGTGGAATGGCAACCGCCCTGCAAGTTATTTCTACTCCAAATGCATTATCCATACTTAACGCAAGAAGAGGTCTTAATCCTTTGGGTATTTTCTTGGGCTCTAGAAGAAGGAAAAATCCATGGGGAACTATTTACGATAGCTCCACCAAAGAGCCACTTGACCCAGCAATGGTTACTCTCCTAAGTCAGGATGGTAAAGAAATATCATCTGCTATTACAGACCTAGATGGAAGATATGGATTTATTGCTCCTCCAGGTGTGTACCAAATAGCTGTAGAGAAGACAAACTATGGATTTCCATCAAGAAGACTATTTGGAAAAACCAGAGATTTAATATATGACAACCTATACTTCGGTGGAAACATAGTGATAGAGGGTGATAAGCCTCTAGTTACTAGAGACATCCCTATGGATAGCCAGGGTTTTGACTGGAACCAAGCAGAAAAAAGAGATACTGGTGTCACTAGGTTCTTCTCAAGGCACGAGTTATTTATCCAAAGATTTACAAGTATATTAATATTCCTAGGAACAATCTGGTCTGGTATATCATTTTACCTAAACCAGAATACATACAACTTCTTAATTCTACTTGGATATTTAGTTGTTATTGTAATCAGACATTTAGCCAAACCACAAAGGTATGGGAAGGTGTTTGACAAGAGTGGTGATGTTCTAAAATTTGCCTTGGTTAAGGTGTTTCAAGCATCTACCAATATAGAAATACGACACACCATCACTGATAGCTTGGGAAGGTATTTTTGCCTAGTTCCCAATGGAGAGTATTATGTAAAAGTGGAGAAAAGAGTGGGCCCAGAGGCACTTGAACCAGCATTTACATCAGAGCCCATGAATATAAAAAATGGTATCCTTAAGGAGATATTTAGAATATAGATGTTGTGCCCCCCAACTTCGAAACATATGGACTTAGAACACAATAAGAAGGGATCAAACGGATCGGAAAAATCAGAGCTCGTAACTGTAGCTATTCACCAACTCAAAACAGCCTTGACGACAAATAAGTGGGCTATAAACTATCTTTTTGGCGAAAATAACGACAATCTAACACCCGCCCAGAGAGAAGTTCTAGAAACCGTCTATGAAAGCAATGAGCGAGCAATAAAGATAGTCAAGGGAATACTATTGACTGAAAAAGAGATTGGCGGGGTATTTAAGTTAAATCTTTCAAAGATCAATTTAAATAAACTTATAAGTAAAATAATAAAGAGATTAGAACCAGAAATAAGAAAAAAATCTTTAAAGATGTCCGTAGAAGAAACCTCCCAGAACTTTCCTGAGATAATAGCTGACGAAGAAAAAATAAACTATGTTTTTGAAAATATAATAGGAGATGCTGTTCTTTATACAGCAGATGGAGGCTCCGTATCAGTCAAAATAGAGGAAAAACCTCAAAATAAAATTGAAGTCTCTGTAACAGATACTGGTATAGGAATACCAGAAGAGGATAAAAAAGATGTCTTCAAAAAATTCTTCAGAGGTAAAAACGCAAAGGAAGCAGACATGGGAGGAACTGGGCTGGGCCTCTTTATATCAAAATATATTGTAGAAAAACATGGTGGGGATATAGACTTTGATAGTACAGAGGGACTAGGAACTGTATTCAAAATCATATTGCCAATAGACAAAAACTTGTGATATAATTTTGATACCTATTAAACTAAGATGAAGAGCCTAGAAGCAATAAATGGTAAAAAGATTTTCCTGGTTGAAGACGATAAATTTTTGACCAAAATAATAAAAGACAAACTTACTAAAGCTGGAAGTATTTTAAATAATTGCGAAAACGGGGACGATGCTATTTCTAGTCTAGAACAAGATTCACCAGATGTAATACTACTAGACATAATGTTTCCTGGAGGAATAGATGGTTTCAAAGTATTAGAGCAAATAAAGTCAAATGATAAACTCAAAAGTATTCCCGTTATTATACTTTCAAATCTCAGCGAACCGTCTCATATAGAAAAAGGAATGAAACTTGGAGCCTTCAGATACATTGTCAAAGCTTCAATAGTTCCTGATGAAATAATAGATCATGTTGGTTCTGCCATCATATCAAGGGTCAAATAAGTCAAACTTTTTTTAGAGATCTCTTACAAAATAGTTTTTTAGTAGGGAAGACCAAATTTGAGTATGGCTCAAAATCTCCAATAATCTTATTTTTATACTGTTAGGCTTGAAGGGAAGAATGTAGGCATAGGACAACACCCAAGATAGAGGCGGGTTCAGATATATAAATTAATTAGATGTAAGGGTTTAATTTCCTAAAATACTGTAGGGAAGGGCCGCTGAGTATTCTAGCCATATTTTTTATTGTTTAGAGTCGGAAAAGATATATTGTGCGACACTCATATTCTTATCCACAGTCACCTCAAACTAGACATCCCCTAAGTATCGTGGTCACTATACTCCCAGCGTCCAACACTCCTTTGAAGTATCAGAACTTTCTTATGACAGCCTTCACGATTGCTACCACATTGAAACTTTCTTCAGGATACATATTGTCATAATTTTTATTTGCGGGCTCCAGATAGGGTCTGCCCTTCTTGTCTTTACGAAAATATTTCATTGTCCAACCACCATCAATCTCTGCTATGACTATGTCCCCTACCCTAGGCTCTCCTTTTCGTTCCACGAGCACATAATCACCCTCTGCAATGTGTGCATCAATCATCGAGTCACCCTTGACCTCCAAAATGTAACTTTTTTCTTTATCATCTATAACCAAGTCCTCGATACTTATGGTGTCTAGCTCATCTTGCTCTGCCAGAGATGGCATACCAGCCTCTACGAGACCCAATATTGGTATCTCATCAAATCGAGAGTTTGGAGTTATCTTGCCACGAGAATCCTTGGACACTATACCCTCTTCTACCAGCCAAGAAATAAATTTATGAACGGAGTTTTTAGATTTGAATCCTAAAAGAGACATAATCTCCTGATACCCGGGCATTCTCCTGTTTTTTTTGTAGAAATCTAGCAACCTATCTCTTTGTTCTTGTTTTTTGGTGTTCATGTTTATAGAAGAAATGAAAAGAAGCTATATGAAGGCCCTTGCCTCCTCTCCATACTATGAAGTATGGAGAGGAGGAGTTTGTGCCTCTTCGCTTCCCTCTTATATGAGAGGCCTTTGATTATCTTCCAATCAATCTCATGATTGATCTCCTCTATCTCTTTTGTGATTGTGGAAAGAAGTTGTGTTTTGCTCATAAAAGTTTTTCTGTTAGTAACTAATTTATTTGATAAATTTATTATAAGTGAACTAGAGTTCACTCGCAAGAAAGGACTGTGGATAAGAACAAGGCCCCAGACGCAATTGTCCGGGGCCCAAAATTTCACAGAGAAAACGTAGCTATTGCATCATACCAATCCCAATGGTACGCCCCAGCTGGGTTTCCCGAAAAGAGTCAGTCAGTAGTCCTGATGGGCGCTCGATAGCTCGGCCTACCGCCTTGTCACCAAGTGGGTGCTCGGAATCAGTAACATGACTTCCTTCAGACTCTGACCCTTCATGGGGCCGAGTTCGATCGAACGCCCTAAGGAGCCTCCTTGATGAATCCTGGATGATTGCCAGAGTATCAGTCGACACCACAACATCCGCAGTCTTGCTGAAGCCCACACTCACGACTTCTTCAAGCGCCTCGTGATGATACACCACTACCGAACCATGAAAAGGAACGGCGTAAAGTGTCTCACCGATAAAACAAAACTTCAACACATCGTGGTGCCTTTGCAACATTCCAGATGGCCGAGGGAGGAGAGACAGGGTGCCACGCTCACAGATGGTGTTCTCACTACTCATAATATCTCCATGGTAAGAGTGGTAGACGTACAACAAAACGAACTTCCAATATAGATAATACAACATTAAAAAATAAAAAGCAATACCTACCCCATCACTATTTTTTAAGCTACAATAAAGTTCTGTTAATACGAATTAAATCAAAAACTATGTCATTCATCAGAAAAAATATATGGGGTGTTGGTTTTGCGGTCTTATTGGTCGGAGCATTTGTGGCTATGGGTTTTGCCTCAAAAAATAGCTCACTCCCCTCTCCTACTGGGATAGCTAAAGACACAATAGATTTCACCATAGCCTCTGACGACCACAAAAAGGGCGCGGAAAATCCAAAAGTTACCCTTATGGAATTCAGTGATTTCCAGTGTCCAGCCTGTGCAGCCTACTACCCTATAATAGGTGAGCTGGTCAAAGAATTCCCAAATGATCTGCAATTCATATACAGGCACTTTCCACTAAAGGCTATTCACTTCCAAGCAGAGAACGCTGCCATTGCATCAGAAGCAGCGAATCTCCAAGGAAAATTCTGGGAAATGCATGACGCCCTGTTTGATAATCAATCTAAATGGAACCCCACAACTGGCAAGGGCGCCTTCAGAGAATACGCAGAATTAATAGGCTTAGATATGAATAAATATGATGAGGACATAAACTCAGATTCACCAAGAGACAGGGTGAGAAGAGACAATCAATTTGCGGTTGATAACGGACTTAATTCAACGCCTACCTTTTACTTAAACGGAAACAAAATAGCCAATCCTGGAAGCTACGAGGCCTTTAGGGACCTTATTGCTCAAGAAATAGAGAAAGCTACAAATACTGAATAATCCAATGAAACCCATACCACTTTGGCTCACGATATCAATCTTTGTAACTGGATTTATTGGTTTTCTTGATGCTACATATTTAACAACAAATTTCTTCCTAAAAGCTATCCCCCCTTGCTTTGTAACTGGCGGGTGTGATGTTGTGACCACAAGCCAATATGCAACAATACTAGGCATCCCTATTGCCCTCTTGGGGGCGCTGTACTACCTCTGTGTTCTAGCTTTGTGGCTTTTCTATGTAGATAAAAAACAAAAAAGAGTGCTCGAGGCACTTCCTTGGATTACTTCTTCTGGTTTTGTATTCTCTATATGGCTCGTAGGACTACAGGTATTTGTTCTTAATGCCCTCTGTTCGTATTGTCTCGTCTCAGCCGGAACCTCTACCCTTCTCTTTATCTTCGCACTCATCGCACGAAAGATCTCAAAGGAAACCCTCCCAACACCAAACCGAACAATCTCTCAGTAAAACAACCCCGTCGCTCGCGAGCGACGGGGTTGTTTTTAGTTCTTCGCTATATTGGAATATTTCGCCCAACAAGCGGATGAAGCGATCCATGGTCGTGCACCCTGCTTCTCATAGAGATGCCTTGCATACGCCATATTTCCTTCAATTGTATGAATGTCTAAACCAAGTTTCTTTGAATCCTTCAAATGGTAGTATTCGTTAATCTGCATTACGCCGACATCTGAACGGTTTACAACCCCACGAAGGAGATTCCCATTTCCATCTGTCTGGCGAAACTCTGATTCACATCGAGCAATATCTATCATTATCGGGGTATCAGCGAAATACTCGGTGACAATCTGCTTAGTCGTTCTCGGTTTCCTATCCTGATATGCATCAGCTAAAGGAGTAGGTTCTATGGGAATAGGCATTTCAGCCGGTGTTCCAAAGACATTAAAGCCTGAAACTACTGCGAGAAGACCAACTGTGCTTAAATTTAAAATACTTATTTGGGTTACTTCTAATTCTGTCAGGTCCGGAAATTGAATTTAAAGAATATTAGCCCTTTAAAAACGAAAACTCAGCAATTAACTGAGTTGTATTAATCTTAGCACCTTTCAATCTAATTGTCAATGCTTTTTATGTGAAAATAGTCATTTGTATGGCCCTATTAAGCCATATTTATCGAAACTAAAATATCCCATTTTTTAGTCTTTTTGTCCACTTGATCATTGGTTTAGACAAAAAATCCAAAAACACGAACCCCGTCACCTTGTGGGCAACGGGGTTGCGATTTATCACCTCGAAAGAGGTGTAAAAGCGCCAGCTTGAGAGATATCCTTGGCAGAACCAAGGACACTTTCGAGTGTATCAAAGAACACGAGGAGGGTGTTCTCGAATCCAGCGAAGATTCGCGGAACAAGGAACTGAAGCATGATTATGAACAGCCCCAGCCCAATGACTCGTAAAATTTTCATACGGATTACATTGAGAGAAGCGTTATCTGGTTCGGACAAGAACCAGACAGCCCATAATCAGGCTACCCCCCTCTTGTTTGTGGACTAGCTTTTGGCAAATCCAGAAACAAGAAAAGAGGTTCCGACCCAAGTTTTGCGGAGCAAAACTTGGGGCTAAATTAGTATTTCAACGAACTTCACACAATTATTATATAGCACACTTTGACCCAAAATGCAAGTAAAATAGAACTTAAACAGCCAATGCAACGCTCTCCTTACACCCCTCACTACAAAATACTCCCTTTTCTGTCTCGCAAGTTTCGCAAACCAGAAAATGAGCATTGCATTCTTTGTTCCTGCAATTAACATACCTTTCTGTCGGAGATTCACAAATATCGCACTTCCCTACCACCGTGTGATTGTCTGGATTATCGAAGTCTACTGCAATCCTTTTATCAAAAACATAGAGCTTACCTTTGAAAGCTTGGTTGGGATACTTTTTCATATAACTCACAATACCGTTTTCAAGCTGATAAACTTCTTTAAATCCTTTTTTAATTAAATATCCAGAAGCCTTTTCACATCTAACGCCACCAGTACAAACAGAAAGAACCGGCTTCTCTTTTATTTTCTCGAGATTAGAAACAGCATCAGGTAAATCTCTAAAATTATCCATTTTAGGATTTACAGAACCTTCAAAGTGCCCAATCTTGTATTCATAATCATTTCGCATATCTACAATCACAAAATCTTTACCAGAATCTATCCAGCTTTGTAACTCATCCGCCGAAAGGTGCCTGCCGGTAGTCTCCCATGGTTTTACATCTTCATCTCCCAAGTGCGACGAAACAATCTCCTTTCTTAATTTCACCGAAAGTTTTGGAAAAGACTCACCATTACTCTCGTCTATCTTAAAATTTATATCAGCGAAACGCCTGTCAGAAGAAAGCTTTTTCATATACTCCTCTGTTGCTTCTTTTGTACCCTCTACGGTGCCATTTATGCCCTCGCTAGCGATAATAATCCTACCTTTAAGCCCTAGACGCTCACAAAGCTCCCTCTGTGATTTCACCAGAGATTCGGGATCTTCTATAGGAACATATTTATAATAAAGCAAGATTTGATGCATAAAGATTCTCTTAAATACTATACTACTCCCCAACCCTCACAACTTCGCCTTCAGAAAGACCGGAGATAATTTCTACAAAGCTGTCATTTCCAACAAAGCCCACATTTATCGGAGTCTCAACAACTTGACCATTTACAACCTTAGAAACAAAAGATTGACCGTCTCTCTCCCTGACGGCATACAAAGGAATTTTCAAAACCCCTTGAGACTCCAAAGTTTTAATATAAATACTCGATGTTAGCCCACTCTTTATAAGACTAGAATCGTCAGTGAATGCTACTTTTATTTTATAATTCACCACCCCGTCAACCATGGTTTCTGCAGGATCAATAAAAATTACCTCACCAGAAAATTCCTGGCCAGGAAAAGCATCGAATATTATCTTAACTGAATTGCCAACATTCACTTTTCCTATATTCACCTCAGATACATTCGCTTCAATTTCTAATTCATCTACTGAAATTACAGATACCACAGGTTTTCCTGCCGTCACTATTTCACCGAGTTTAGCATCCTGCCTTGTTACTGTGCCGTCAATTGGAGAATATATAGTCAAACGAGAAAGGTCCGCCTCTGCACTCTGTAATTGTGCTCGATATTGGGCCACTCTCGCTTCTTGAGCCAAAATAGCATCTAGAGAAGAAGGCCCCCCTACGCCAGAAATATCTTGAGGTGATGCCGAAAGTTTTTCTTTCGCTATAATCAAATTAGAAATAGCTGTAGAAACAGATGTTCTAGCAGTTGAAACATCGGCCTTGTATCCACTCAGATTAGACTGGTATTGAAAATCAACATTCGATATTGAATTTATAGCAGAAGCCAACTTGTCCAAAAAAATCTTAGTGTCATTTAAAACTTTTTCCGTCTCTAAAACAAAAGGCCCTAAATCTGAATTAATTGATAGACTATTTAAATCAGCCTGCCAATCCTGTATATCTTTTTCCAAACCACGACGAAGTATATTTAATTCCCTTTTTAAACTATCATTTACCAAAAAGTGGTAGGTCGTCGCCCCGTCGACAATAATCAGCTCAAAATAAGTTGACTGAGTGGCTGGGTCTTTGAAAAAACGATCCGCATAATTACGAACAGCATCATCAACTCGAGTATAAGAGTTCCTTATGGTGGCCACCATACTCTCTCTGGCTTGATTAGAGCCATCCATACTTTGACGACTTATCTCAGCAAGACGCACTTCTTCCTCAAAAAGATTCGCCTTTGCCCTAGCAACTTCCGCCAATTTTGTAGAAGTCTCCAACTGAGCCAAAACAGAGCCACGAGAAACCTTTTCGCCCAATACAGCCGGAGCATAAGACACCTTCCCACTTGTCTCAAAAGCCAAATCTACGCTCTGAAAAGCTTTCGTCTTACCTATTACGGCCACCTCCTGAACAAGATCACCTCTAACGACCGATATGTCTCTTATACTATCGTTGCCATTTTTTCCTAATGAAAAGAAGATGATAACTAGAAATAATGCCAAAAGAATAAATCTTTTCGGCCTATTTTTTATATAAAATGAAACATTTTTTATTTTTTCTTTCATAATTATTCTCTAGATTATAACAGGTTAATTATTTATGCTTATTATAAATATCTTCCACTATACTGCCGTCAGAAAGAGTAATCACCCTATCAGTGAGCGCAGCATATTCTGCTTCATGAGTCACCATAATAATAGTTTGCCCTTCACGATTCAGTTCCAAAAAGTTTTTCAATACTATTTCTGAAGTTTCTGAATCTAAGTTTGCCGTTGGCTCATCGGCAAAAACAATCTTTGGCTTATGAGCTATGGCTCTGGCAATAGATACTCTCTGTTGTTGACCTCCAGAAAGTTGACTTGGAAGATTGTCTAGTCTGTCACCTAAACCAATTCTATCCAAAGATTCTTTGGCTCTAAGTTCTGCTTCTTTTTTTGTTAAACCCTGCATTAGAAGGGGTATCATAGTATTTTCTATGGCAGACAATTCTGGAATAAGAGCATAGTCCTGAAAAATATAACCTAATTGCTCAAGCCTTATCCTTGTTCTGTCCTCTGAAGAAAGGTTGGTCACTCTTTTGTCATCTATATAAACATCTCCTGATGTTGGGTAGTCCAGAAGACTCATTTGATACATCAGAGTAGATTTACCAGAACCAGAACGCCCTGTGATGGATACGAACTCTCCAGTCTTAACCTCAAAAGAAACATCATTAACGGCAATAATTTCCGAATCTCCACTTTTGAATTTTTTTACAATGTTTTCTGCTCTTATCATATAAATACGGAAATTATTTTCTTCCTAAAATCGCGTCTAATGTGTTTTGTTTTACCACAATCCTTGCGGGTATATATCCGGCGATAACAGTAGCTATCATCAATATTCCTGCGCGCGTCATAGTATTGGGAATTTCTGCCACCAAAATACCATCGCTAAACGGGAACTTAATAGGGTTCTCAGCGATGAAAGGCACTAGGAAACCATAGAGAATCAGCAAACCTATACCTATACCTATTAAGGCATAGAAAAAAGCCTGAAGAACATAAGAAAATTCTACAGCCATAGAATCAATACCAATCCCCTTCAAAATTCCTATAAATTTCCTCCTAGTAATAGCGTTCACGAATATGATAATAAATATGGTTATGGAAGCGGCGATAAGACCAATGGAGCCGACCACATTACCCAAAAGACCGAAAGTGTTTTTTATATCGAGAAGAAATTTTGGCAAAGATTCCTCCCAAGTCTGAACTCTAGCAAAGTCTCCTGCTCCAGTTTTCAAAATAGCTGATTTCACTATTTCTGGGTCTGTGCCCGGTTTTAGAAAAACACTAATCTCATTCACATTAAAATCAGTCTTTCCTGACATGCTTCTCAATGTGGTATCTAAGACAAACATTCTAAAATCCACTTGATCTGCCTTACTCTGTAGTATTCCTTTAAGTAAAAATTCTTTTGTATTCTCTCCAATCTGAACCCTAACCGTATCTCCAACTTCCACATCCTCCAAAAGAGAGAGTCCGGGTGCCTCAATATCTAGATATTTTCTCAAAAAATTTGCCCCTAGAAGTATGCTATCTGAATCATTTAGATCTAAATATTCCCCCTCTATAATATATGAGCGCAAATTTGTGGCTTCATTTTCAATTACAGGATTTATCCCCACTATAGAACCGACAGCAGAGTTTGGAGCGTCTGTTTCACGAAGTTTAGTTTTATAATTTGCCTCAATAGAACCGCCAGAAACGAAGCGATATGTCATTGACTCTGTCCAAGGTAAAGAGCGGACTGTGCTTAATATATCAGGGCTGTTTTCAATAGAGTCTTTCTTGGGAAGTGAGGTGATTAAAATGTCACCTGCATAGGCTGTCTTATAAACATCTGTTGAGCCCTCTATGAGGCCAACCAAAATACCACGCACAACCACAAGGTTCAAAAATGTGAGTATCATCACAAAAATAATGAGTACTGTGGTAGCAATACTGGAGCGCCTAACTTGTCGCAATGCCAAAAACCACCCCACAGAAAGCGAGGTGGCTAGGGTAGAAATTCTCCTTTTCGTCCGTTCCATTTATACCAAATTAACACAAAAAAACGAGATATCCAAACGGGTCGAGGGTGAATTTTGCAGTTTCTAATTCTTGTTGTAGTATTTCCGAAGATCAGCTCTACATCACCTATCCACCGGAGACTCATATGCCGATGAAAAAGAGGCCTGGCAAGAAGCTCACGAGAAAGCCGAAAAGGGCTGAGAACCCAGGTCTGCTCAGGTTACGCTATGGCCGAGGGAAGACCCATGCTCTCATGGGAATAAAGCCTTCATCTTGTGGCAAAAGTTACCTGATGGGCTATAAGCGTGGACTAGAGATCGTCGCTTATGAGTTAAAACTAGGGGAAAATAGCCATTAATTCCCGCACGGTTGCAGTATGCAACCGTGCGGTTTTTTTCTTTCCCGCTCTCTATTTTCTATTTTCATCTTTCTATTTTCCTGTCTCCCTTAGAAGCCCTAAGCTACTCCAGTCCCTTACAATTCCCTGCCGGAGTTAGTCCTGCCTTGCGAGCATCCTCTGCCGAAGCATAATAAACCTTATTTGTTTCTGAAATTTGTTTTGCTCCTGGACACCAGAGGGCATGATACTTATTACTATTTTTAGAAGCCACCACACTACCAGATTGGACACTAACCCCTTGAACCACTGGAATCGGGGCACTACCCCCAATAGATGGGGTATTAATCTCTGGGAGGTTCTTTATAGATACCGGCATCTTTATAGAGTCATAAAAAGCAAGCCTACCCAGACCAAAGGAAGCTGTGGCTACTAAAATAAGAATGAGGAAGTTCCCAAAAACCTTCTTTTTATCAAAAGTCTCGCCAACGCTGACTATATCAAACTCTTCCTCAGTCGGGATATCTTGACCATGCCCCTCTCCATTTTGAGGCTTGCTTTTTTCTTTATATTCTTCTATACTCATACGCACTTAATTATATAAGAAATGGCAACAAAAAAAGCTGGTGGATCAACAAAAAACGGAAGAGATTCAAACCCCAAATATCTGGGTGTTAAAGTCACGCCCGGAGCAAGAACTACTACTGGTTCAATTTTGGTTAGGCAACGCGGTACAGATGTTCTCCCTGGTAAAAACGTAGGAATGGGAAGAGACCATACCCTATTTGCTCTCACTGAAGGATTAGTAGAAATGAAAAATAAACGCAAAATACACTTCAACAATAAAACGGTCATCAAAAAAATCATCCACGTTATCTAAACAAAAAATCCCACCTAAGGTGGGATTTTTTGTTATTTTGACATAAATAAAATAAAGTGGTAAAAATAACAACAGAATTTAGATCTTCCCCTTCTCTAGGAGAGACCCGTGCAACTTTCGGAAGCTCTACGCAAAGTCCGACGCTGTTGGTGGTCGGCAACTGAAGAACTATTGATACTTGAGGACAAGGATTGGATCTGGAGGATTAGTGTAATCGAGGAATCAACGACAGAGGATTTGGAAAGGTTTATCAAAATTCTTGATAATCTGCCACTCCAAGAGTTTATGCAGATTCAAGAGAATTTGTTGGAAATCCTGGAAGAAGACCTCCCCATTGGAGCCACACCATCAAACAATTCTGTAGCCCATGCTCTACGAAAGCTCACCGAAAGGGAGCTCTCTAGACGGCTAGAGCCATAAGTAACCCCAAAACCCCCCGCGGACGATAGTCCGCGGGGGGTATCACTATTCCCCATTCATCATTCACCCATTACCTCGCCGTCACTACCAATATAAATTCCACCTTAATATCTTGAATGTTTACAGAAATTTTGTGTTCTCCAACCTCCTTTATTGGTTTAGGAAGTTTTATATGCTCAGGAAGAATTTCCAAACGAGTCTGTTCTTTTATAACTGGCACAATTTCGGAAGCATGGATTCCAGCAAAAAGGTGCCCTTGTTCATTTGCCGGCTCTTTCATTTCAACTCTCACACCTTCTAAGTCCTTAATGTTTTTCAAAAGCAAATCCTCATGAACCTTTTTTTCTGAATCTTCTTGTTCTTTCTGAGAAAGTATTTTTTTGAGGGCGCTGTCTGTCGCAGCCAAAGCTAAACCATTTGGAATCAAAAAATTAGTAGCGTATCCATCAGATACATTCTTTACTTCATATTTATTCCCTGCACTCGGCACTTGTTTTAAAAAAATAACCTTCATTACTGTTTCGTATTAATTCGCGTCTGGTAAGTGGTGGATATTGTACTGACTTTTACTGAGAAAGCAAGATTTCAATAGCCTTCTCTATTTGAGTATCACGGCCCGCTTCAATATCCTCCCTAGTTACTTTGACCAAGACATCCGGCTCTAAACCACCGTCAGATATGGAAACCCCGTTGGGAGTAAGCCATCTGGCGATAGTCACTTTTATGGAAGTATTTGAAGTAACATCCACAAGCTCCTGCACTGACCCTTTTCCAAATGTTCTATCTCCTACCAAAGTGGCGACACCATGTTCCCTGAGCGCACCCGCCAAAATCTCTGATGCAGAAGCAGAACCGCCATCAATTAAAATGACGAGGTCTAAATTATTATTGAATATGTCATACCCCTTACTCCTATATAGGTGCTCGTCTTTATTACCACCAAAATCCTCTCTGACTATTACCTTACCAGGAGGTAGGAACCAGCTAGCCATATCAATAGACGCTTCTAAATACCCACCCGGGTTACCCCGTAAATCCAAAAGAAGTTTGTGTTTACCCGAACTAACAAATTCACGTAAAGCAGAACGAAAAAGATTTGGAGAATTAGCAGAAAAATTATAAAGCTCTATCAAAAAGATACCGTTACTCATCTGCTCCGTTCTAATAGTGGGTATATTTATTGTATCCCTGACTATAGGTATGACTATCGGCTCGCTAGATCCATTGCGAATCACAGAAATGGTGACGGTAGTCCCCTTTTTGCCCCTTATAAGAGATATGGCTTCATCTGTGGTGAGGTTTGTCGTTATTTTGTCATCTATACGAATAATCTTGTCCCCTGTTTCTACACCAGCACGATAAGCGGGAGTGTCCTTGAGTGGTGAAATAACCGTCAAGACACCATCGCGCATACCCACCTCCATCCCCACTCCTTCAAAATTACCCCTTACGTCACTCTGGAATATTTCATTTTCTACTGGAGGAAAAAAGACCGTATGCGGGTCTCCCAAAGATGAAACCAATCCCTGTATGGCCCCAAACATTTTTTCTTCATTACTAACCTGAGCGTCTGTAGAACTGGCAGGAACATATTTTTCATTTATGATATTCCATGCTTTCCAAAAAGCGGAAAAATCAACTGCTTCTGGCTTATATAAATCTTTGTTTTCAACTGCATTTATTAAATCGAGAGAATTCGCCCTCCTTTCACCTCTGTCCAACCCTAGAGAAAAAGCGCCCCATAAAAGAAGGGCTATTAAGACGAAAGATATGGCGTTCCGTTGAGAGGGTCTCATAGAAAAATATTCCTTACTACGATAATACTACCATATCATTGTTAACCACAATAACTTATATAGAGAAACATTATTACCAATTGTGGAAAAGTAAGACACCTAGAGCCGTGATATACTTGGCGCATATGGTCAATAGATACAAACACAAAGATACTGTCTGGGTAGACCTCAAACACCCAACAACGGAAGAAGTTCGTGCTGTAATGGAAGAATTCTCAATAGACCCACTGGTGGCAAATGAGATGACCTCGGAGTCACCGAAGTCTCGTGTAGAGGCCCACCGCGATTTCCTCTATCTAATCCTCCACTTCCCTGTATTCAAACACACTCACACCGGAGACAGTAAACAGGAGTTAGATTTTATTATTGGAAAAGATTTTTTAATTACAGTTAGATATGACACCATAGATGCCTTGGAAAAATTCGCCAAGGTGGTAGAGGTAAAAGAAATTCTAGATAGAGATTTTGAAGAAGATTGCACTGGAGTGATTTTCTTCGGCATTTTACAAGAAATATATAGTTCACTTTTCAACGAACTAGAATATATTGGCTCATCAGTAAGTAGGATTGAGGAAGGAATATTCGCTGGAAAAGAAAGAGAAATGGTTATTGAACTTTCTATACCTTCAAGAGACCTACTGAACTTCAAGAAATATACAGATTTTCATAGAGATGTTTTAGAAAACCTAGAAACTCTTGGCCTAAAATTATTTGGTGACCACTTTGCCTATCATGTGAAGAGGATTATTCATGAATACAAGAAAATGCACAATGCCCTTAGAAGCAACCTGGAGCTAATCTCTGAACTCCGTGAGACCAATAACTCCCTGCTTTCTACAAAACAAAATGAGATTATGAAGACATTAACAATCATAGCCTTCATAACATTTCCACTCACGCTTATTGCTTCAATATTTGGTATGAACACATCTTTTATACCAATTGTTGGACGATCAGATGATTTCTGGATTGTTATTAGTATCATGCTTGTTGCCACATTCTTTATGTTTATGTTCTTCAAATACAAAAAATGGCTTTAGAATTAAGAATGATGAGTAGTGAATAACAAATAGCGATTTTATCTTTATTCCTTATTCCTTATTCGTCATTCTTCCCCACATAAATGTCACTCTTTCTTACTAACACCCCAACAGGCAAAAAGGAAAAATTTGAACCAATCCAAAATGGAGCGGTGGGTATGTACCACTGCGGACCTACTGTCTATGACTATGTGCATATTGGTAACCTCCGCTCTTGGACTACTGCAGATATATTGCGCCGAACTTTTGAATACACCGGCTATTCTGTAAAACAGGTGATAAACATCACTGATATTGGACACCTGTCCGGAGGTGAAGATGAAGGAGAAGACAAGATGACCAAAGGTCTCAAAAGAGAAGGGAAACCTTTAACTTTAGAAGCCATGAAAGAGTTGGCCGACTTTTACACCGAGTCTTTCAAAAAAGATTTAGTGGAAATGAATATCCTTGCCCCGCACTCTCTTCCAAAAGCCAGCGAACACATTGCTGAAGATATAAACCTCATAAAAACCTTGGAAGAAAAAGGTTTCGCATACAAAACAAGCGATGGCATTTATTTTGATACAGGGAAAGACCCGCATTACGGAAAGCTTGGTGGAAATTCGGATGAAACAGATGAGCACTCCCGTATTGGAATCAACTCTGAAAAGAAAAATTCGCGTGATTTTGCTCTCTGGAAAATAAATCCTGAGCTTGGATTTGGAAGTCCTTGGGGCAAGGGTTTCCCCGGCTGGCACATAGAGTGTTCAGCTATGGCCAGAAAATACTTGGGCAACCACTTTGATATTCACACAGGAGGAATAGACCTCGCTCCCATACACCACAACAATGAAATAGCTCAATCTGAAAATGCTTGTGAATGCCAATTTGTAAATTATTGGCTACACAATGCTTTTGTGAATGTAGAAAATGACAAGATGGCAAAGTCGGAAGGAAACTTCATAACCTTAAAGACCTTATCTGAAAAAAAGTTTCTTCCACTCGCCTATCGCTACTGGCTCCTTCAGGCAAGATACTCAAGCCCAATTAACTTTTCTTTTGAAGCACTAGAATCTGCGCAAACAGCTTATTTAAAAATTATTAAATTTTGGAAAACTCTCCCAGACGGCGGAAAAATTAATGAGGGATACAAAAAGAATCTTATTGAAGCAATGGAAGATGACCTCGATACACCAAAATCAATCGCCCTTCTTTGGGAACTTATAAAAGATGACCGAGTATCGGTAGAAGATAAGAAAACAACTATTGGTGAATTTGATAAATTACTCGGCCTTGGAATAGAGGGCAGTGCTAATAAATTAGAAGATGTTTCAACTACTAATCTCCCAGAAAATATTCAAAACATCATAAACAAAAGAGAAGACGCTAGAAAAAACAAAGACTGGAAAACATCAGACAAACTCCGTGACGAACTCAAATCCCTAGGATATGCAGTAGAAGACCTCCCTGAAGGACCAAGGGTTAGCTTATAGCTGTTAGCTCCTCCGCTGTACGTGTCCCCAAATTACCCACACTTTGTCCATATTTTTACCTTTTTCATATAACTACCCCGCTGTGTTAAAATTCCCACATGTCCGAACACATCATCAGAGAAAAAGTTAGAATTCCTCCACAAAATACAGAAGCAGAAATGGCCCTCTTGGGTTCTGTCATGCTCCGCCCAGACTCCATATATGAAATTATAGATTTTGTAACTCCAAAGTCTTTTTACGCTGAGCGTCACGCTATCATCTATGACTCAATGCTCGACCTCTTCACTAAACGCACGCCTATAGACCTCCTTTCTCTTTCTTCTCGACTCAAAGAAAAGAACCTTCTCGATCAGGTCGGTGGAGCCAGTTATCTGACAGAAATCATCAACACTGTTCCCTCCTCTGCAAACATAAAACACTATGCCGAAATAATTCAAAAAAAATATATGATGCGTCGACTCATAGATGCATCAGAATTTATTGCCCACTTAGGATTCGACGAGTCGTCAGAACTTGAAGATCTTTTAGACAAGGCAGAAAAACATATATACGACATCACACAAAGTGGCGGTGTACACAAATTCGTAGCAATGAAAGACGAACTGGTAGAAGCTTTTGAAAGATTAGAAAATCTCCACAACAACAAAGGTGAACTGCGTGGAGTACCAACGGGCTTCAAAGAACTCGATCACAAGCTCGCTGGTTTTCAAAAATCAGACCTCATCATTTTAGCGGCCAGACCATCAATGGGAAAAACCTCTCTCGCTCTAGATATTGCCCGTCAAACTGCCATAAATCACAAGGTTCCAGTTGGTATATTTTCCCTTGAGATGAGCTCCCAACAGCTAGTAGACCGTATGCTTGCTGCTGAATCAAATGTAGACGCTTGGAAACTCCGTACTGGGAAACTCTCAGATGAGGGTGATTTCGCCGCCATAAGACAGTCATTAGACAGACTCTCTCAAGCGCCCATATATATAGACGACCAACCGGGAAGCAACATATTAAAAATGCGCTCTGTGGCTAGGAGACTAAAAAGCGAAAAGGGGTTGGGTCTCCTTATCGTAGACTACCTACAGCTTATGGTTCCAACTCAAAGTCGAAGCTCTGACAATCTGGTCCAGCAGGTTACAGAAATTTCTCGCTCATTAAAAAATCTAGCCCGAGAGCTAGATGTTCCTGTAATCGCCCTCTCCCAACTCTCGCGTGCGGTGGAACAGCGCGGTGGTAAACCTCGACTTTCAGACCTCCGTGACTCAGGTTCTATCGAGCAAGATGCCGATGTAGTGATGTTTATTCACCGAGAAGACAAATATAAAGAACAATCAGAACGCACGAACATTGCCGAAATACTAATTGAAAAACATCGAAATGGTGAGACTGGAAAAGTGGAGCTCTTCTTCAATGACAAAAAAGCAACATTCCAAAGTATTGATAAAAGTAACTTCGGCGGTTCAGAGAAAGAATTCGAGGCATTTTAATTTTTTCTTTTCATTATTTGTCATTCCTTATTCCTCATTCATTCCCCCACATCATGTCCTCCTTCTCACGCATTATAGAGCTATTCCGCAGATTCCCAGGCATCGGCCCAAAACAAGCAGAGCGTTTTGCTTATTTTCTAGTTTCTGAAAGAGAGGATTATATAAAAGACCTTGTTCGAGAACTTGAAACATTAAAACGAGAAAGCTCAATATGTTCTTCATGTTTCCGCTACTTTGCGAAAAATGGCGGTCGGCAAGATATGTGCTCAATCTGTTCCTTAAATTCCAGAGACGCTAGTAAGCTTCTTCTGGTATCAAGAGATGTTGATATGGAAAACATAGAACGCACCAAAAGCTACGATGGTCTATATTTTATACTCGGAGGTGTCGTACCAATTCTTGAAAAAGAGCCAGATGAAAAGATACGAATCCGTGAACTACTTTCCCTCATTGAAAAAAGGTCCGAAGATTTAAAAGAAATAATCATAGCCACCAACGCCACAACTGACGGTGAGCACACGGCTGAATTTGTGACAAACCGCATAAGGCCACTTACAGAAAAGTTTAATATAAAAGTATCAATGCTTGGGCGTGGACTCTCCACTGGTACCGAACTTGAATATTCAGATTCAGACACTATAGCCAACGCTTTGAAAAATAGAAGCTAAACAAAAACCCCCAGATACTGGGGATTTTTGTTTATTTTATAGATTCTATCTTCACTTCAAAATACGGCTGTCGGTGACCGTTTTTCTTAAAATATCTACTTTTCTGTTTGTATTTAATAACAGTTACCTTTGGAGCTCTACCAATTTTCTCTAATTTAGCAGTAACCTTTGCACCAGATACGGTCGGGGTACCAATCTGAGTATCAGCACCTTCCACCAAAAGCACTTGATCAAAAGTCAGAGAATCACCCTCTTTGTGGTCACCTAGGATTTTTTCAATCTTAAGAACTTGTCCCTCAGAGACTTTGTACTGTTTGCCTCCAGTAGCAATAACAGCAAAAATGCCGTCTTTAGAGACTTTTGCCTTTGGAGCCTTCTTTGTTTTTACTTCTGTAGATTCTTTAGCCATAGTGCGTACCATTCTATATAAATCTAGAAAAATGGCAAGGGCCCCCGAATTGCTCGGGAGCCCAGTGCACCACCCCTTGTTGGGAGTGACCTGAAACTCAAGATATTCACCAACAAGGAGAGACAGTTGGTCACCCCCTCTCAAAGGTTGAGGTAGGAGCCTCGAGCCGATGAGAGGAGGGTTACGGACTGTTACTCATGGTGCATCTCCAAAGCTGGGGTTGGATAGGAACTGCGGAGAGTTTGGTGCGGGGTTCTACCCACCTTTTTTAACCCTCCTTTCGGTTACAAGTCTTTATATATTATACACATCAAACACTGATGCGCGTGTGGATTACTCGTCCTCTAGTACTGGCTTTTCAAGAACAATCGGCTCAACCCCCACAGCTGTTCCAGTAATTCTCAAAACATCTTTATCTATTTTTCCAAGCTCTTTTCGGGATGAGTTAAAATGGCTAACCACGGTACCAAGAGATGTGCCAAGTTTGTCATGATACTCTTCATAACTTTTAATATGTTTTCCGAGGTCACTAACGCGTTTTATAATATCCTGTGCCGTTTCCTCTATCTGAAGTGCCTTGAGTCCTTGAAGCACGGTCTGGAGATATGCCAGAAAAGAAGTTGGAGAAACTATAATTACCCTCCTTTCTTTAAACGCATATTCAATCAAATCTCTTGTATTCACCTTCACCGCACCCACCTGAGATATGAGTAAATCATAATATATTGCTTCGTGCGGAATAAACATAAAAGCAAAATCCATGGTCCCCTCGCTTGGCTTAACATACTTTGAAGTTTCATCTATTCTGTTTTTCAAGTCAGCGCGAAACGCCTTTTCCAAGCGCTCCTTTTCTAGCGGGTCTTTCTCTTCCACCAAACGATTGTAGTTTTCAAGAGAAAACTTAGAATCTATCGGTATCACCTTATCTTTCACAAACACTACCGCATCCACAATCGTCCCATCGTTGAAAGGATACTGCATTTGAAAACTTTTTGGTGGTAAAACATTTTTTAGAAGTGTCTCCAAATAATATTCTCCGAGTATCCCACGCTGTTTTGGATTTTTCAAAATATCTTGCAAAGACTGCAATTGATCTGCAAAGGAAACCACTTGTTTATTTGTCTCATCAAGACGAGTGAGTTTTTCCGTGATATCACGAATAATCTTCACAGACTCGCTTGATTGGTGTTGCAGAGACTGATGAAGTCTGTCTGCGTTTTCTGAAAGCTTGCTGTCCAGAGTATTCGCCAAAGCGTTCACTTGGTTCTGAATAAGAAGTAACCCATCACCCGATTCCCCACCCTGTTTTTCACGGATAAAAAGGCGCCACAGAATAACGGCGTTTAACCCCAGAATAACCAAAAGAAAAACAATAAGAAAAGTGCTTTCTGACATACCTCTATTATACCAAGAATTTCATTTTTCCTTATTCCCCATCATTATTCATCATTCCTCACTACTTATTCGTCATTCTTTTCCACCTAACAGCAGTAATCTGACAGCTACACATATTCATCATTCGTGCCTTTTTCTGTATAATGTTCCTATGACACTACATATTCAAATCAGAGATCAGATAAAAGAAGCCATGCTCGCCAAGGAAACAGTTCGCCTCAATACCCTCCGCGGTCTTCTATCAGCTTTTACAAACGAACTAGTCGCAAAGAAAAGAAAACCGAATGAAGAGCTTTCTGACGAAGAAGCCTTGGATGTTATTCGACGAGGAGTGAAGCAGAGAAAAGATTCTATCGAGCAATTCACGGCCGGAGGAAGAAAAGACCTCGCAGAAAGCGAGGAAGCCGAACTAGCTATTCTGCAGACATATTTACCTCAAATGATGAGTTTGGATGAAATACGAACTGTCGCAGAAGCAAAAAAAATAGAACTCAATGCGGACAAAAGCAAATTAGGACAACTAATGGGAGTAGTTATGAAAGAACTGAAAGGAAAGGCCGACGGAGCTGATGTAAAAACAGTGGTAGAAGCTCTCTTCCAATAAAAGCAAATTAAATACAGGCAGCCCATACTTGGAAACTGAGTTTCCAAGTATGGGCTTGTTTCATTGACTTTTTTGTAAAAAATGATTGTATTTGTAGAGAATCTTTGTACCTAAACCGCAACTAGAAACGAGGCAAAAAATGGGACGAGAAAGCGATGAGTTCACTCTGCACTCAGCAGAACAGCAGGTGGCCATCCTCAGAGATGTGAAGGTTGGAGGACGCATGAGTCTTCGACAGGCATTCAGTGCAATGCCGTGCCACCACTTCGACTCACGCATCAACGACTCTCACTTTGACTATCCTAAACTGGATAAGGCTCCGAGTAAAGACGAACTCCGAAAAATTGGGGTGGTGCTGGTGTCGCTCAGAGAAGATGTCCGGCGAGGACGAATTGAGGACATACTCAAAGCGGACGGTCTCGAGTATCTCTCCTTCCAAGAATCTGTGGACTTCCTCACAGATGAGAGAAGTTGGAACTTGGGACAACTCTTCGTCTTCCCGGGCGTTCCGTTTGAACCCAATCAGTCTTGTCCAGACGCCACCCTCGTCCCAGTAGTTCACCAATTCCTCACGAACTACTCCAGTAACCCCAATTTGTCTATCCAGAAGAGGTTCAAGCGATTCATGGACTTGGACAGGGTGGGCAGAATCTGGCCGGGAGGAGCGGTCTTCCCTGCAAAGATCATCAGCTCTTGATTGCACCCATACGCGCGGGCTTACCCTTTAAGGGAGCCTGCGCGTATTACTTTTTATACTAAAAAAGTGCCTATCTAAGGCATATTTTAAACTTATCCACATTTGATTGACTTTTTGTCTTTTTTATGATAGTATTAAGTGTAGAACTGCTGTTTGGCACCAACCACCCCGCCTAGGAGGCATTTGTGAAGGAGAGGGCTGAAAACGAGCGCCTTCGTGAAGCGTTCTCCGCGGAGCTCAAAAGGCTCCACGGGCAGAAGGATAGGTTCTTCGTTGCGGCGAAGAACCTCCACCGAGAGCACTCGGTGGAGGGCGAGGGACTCGCGGAGTTCATGTCCCGAGCCGGCAAGGCTCTGGGGCGTAAGGGCAGAAGCGATCCTCCCAAGAGAGAGGGGGCGCAGGAGCCAGCCCCCAAGGTGGTACGGGGAAGCTGGCACGATCGTTACTACGGCAACTAGAAAGTAGCGGTCAGTAGAAACGAGGCGACTTCGGTCGCCTCGTGTTTTTTTATTCCATTTTTATATTAGAATGAATCTGTTCCTGTTTCCTCATTATTCATCATTCGTTTTTCCCTATTCTTTACAAAATGCTCCACAACAATCTATACAACTTAATGCTTCAATTAACAGAGGAAAACAAAAGTCTTTGGCGTATCAAAGACGAATATATAAAAGACGCCGAAGGAGACGAGGAGTCTGTCGCCTTTTGGAAAAAGATGGAAGCTGACAAAGAAGAACATGTCGCAGAATTAAGAGCTCTTATAAAAAAACATATCTAAGAAACATTTCAACATTCTTGAGAATGTTGAAATGTTTCTTATTCGTTTTCCCCTCCTCTTCCTCATTCATTATTCCTTATTCGTCATTCTCCCTACCCCCTCCATCCCTCCTTCAAAAGCATTCTCCTCTTTGCCTCTGTCCCACCGGAGCGATTATAATTGCCTAAACTACCATCAGACTTTATTACTCTGTGGCACGGAACTGTTTTATCAAAATTGTTTTTCATCAAAGTTCCTACGGCACGTGAAGCCCCGGGGTTACCTGCCCTTTTTGCTACCCCGCCATACGACAAAGTCTCTCCTTTAGGAATCGATTTCACTACTTTATACACACGTTCTGTGAACAAACTTCTTCTTTTCATATTTTTATTATAGCAAAATGCCCCGCACTAGCCGTTTGAAATGGACTAGCGCGGGGCCTTACCCAGAAAACCAAACTCCACTACTACTTATTCCTCAAGAGGTTCTGTCTTTTCTGCCTCTCTTGAATAGCCAACGCCCTCTCCCTCATGGCCCGAATCTTCTCGAGCTTCTTGCTTTCCCTGATGGTTTGAGGATCCCAAATCGCGAGAGGAGAATTCCCTTCCTGAACCCAAATGCGATAGTCTTTCAAGAGCTTAGTCTTCCGGCTAGCCAGTATCAACTCGGCATCAGCAAGAGTAATAATGTTTACTCGAATTTCCTCACAATACCTTCCGCGTGACACCACCACCTCAGTTTCCAAGTTTGGAAAGCTCACAGGGAACACGGTGTCTCGGTCCAATATCTCGAGATACAAAACCCTGTAACTAGAAATACTGTACGGCTGACCTCCAACTTTCCTTTTACGCATCTTACCTCCGAGTAGCGAAAGTTCTTTCCTTTTTCTTTATACTATTTAAAACAGTCGCTGTAAACAAAGAAGACCTACCGATTTGGCAGATCTTCTTAGGTCGGGTACATCCTGAGCGGAGCTAGGCATTGATCAGGTTGTTGGTGTGAGATAGAATCACCTCGAAAATGCAGTCGGAGAAATTCTGGTCCTTGAGTGCTTCGAACCACTCCCTTGCACTCTGAGATGGTAAGCCCTTCTCAAGAATGTGCTCAAAGCACTTTCGAGCCACACTCCCTTCGGCAAGCTTGGCCCTTCCCCTCTCAATAACCCTCGGATCAGCTCTGTCGTAATACATGAGTCCCTCCCTAAATAGGTGCAAATCCTTCTTGATAGTACAAAGAAGATTCAGGCTTGTCCACAAGCAAACCCCACTACTTGGAAACTGAGTTTCCAAGTAGTGGGGTTATTTCTTTAAGACTTCTTTTCTCTATTATACTCCCCCATCATCCTATCCATTTCATTGTGAATCCTTTCAATCTCTGCTTCTATATCTGACACTACGCCTTTTAATTTCTCAATATCTTTCTCGGCTTCTGTAACTTTTTCTTGAGCTTTTTCTAATTCTCTTTTTTCCTTCTGTGCGTCCCTTTCTTTGTCTCCGACTTTTTGTTTAGCTCTTTCAAGCTCTCTTTTTTTATTATCTATTTCTTTTTTTAAAACGTCTATTGCTGTTTGTGTTGCCATAATAATCCATTATACCAGAAATCAAAATCTAGTTAAGAAAAATCACCCAGACCGCCTTTGGCGGTCTGGGTGATCCTGTTCCCTCGAAGACTAGACCGAAACGAAGGTCACCCTCATCTTGACTCTGCCAAGATACGGCGACTCCAGACGCCTCGGCTTGACATACTCTAGGGCAAAATCTCCCCGAAGACATGTCAAAACCAAGAAATTGAGGTGCGGACTCTTTTTGAGAGCCACCATCTCCGACAAAGAGAGCATTTCCTTGCTCTGGTAGACGATGACTTCCGTCACCCTCGCACCATACCTTCGGAGCTTCTGGTGGGGCCGAAACCCCATCTCAACAAAACGGACCTCAGTCTCCTCATCCCGAGGAAACAAGAAGTAGAACCGAGAGCGAGCAGGCTTGCCTTTTCTGGTCTTTGACACTTTTTCTTCTCCCTTAGGTTATGAGTGTTGAACAGCGCGCGGTGTGGAGCCACTTTCACCGAAGGATACATGGAGACCAATACTTCGTGCACTTCTTGCTATCGACAGCGCAGTCCTCTGGAGGTCACTTGTATACACAGTGATCTCTTGGTGAGAGGTATTATCGCGAATTGCGAGAAAAATATTGCCGTCTCGACGAGTAATTTTAACCCTTCGTTGACCACCAACTGACGACAAGCCGGCCTTGATAAATCCAAGGACGACCTTATTTACTTCTGGCAGGCTAACAGCAATGTCAGACACTAAACCAGCCACGGGAATCACTGTAGTGTGAGATCCTCCAAACTTACCGCCTAATCTGTGGTTTTTCGTTGACATTATTGATTCCTCTCTTGTTTTAGTACATTTCTCCTTACTTTTTATAACAATTTGATTTAAATGTCAAATTACCAATTACATAGAGTCACCCTATGTAAAGATATAAAAAACAAAAACCCCACACAAGACGGAGTTTTTTGTTACCATGACCTCACGGGGAATCGAACCCCGCTTCCAGCCTTGAGAAGGCTGTGTCCTAACCGATAGACGATGAGGCCTTAAACAAGAAGCTTACAGCTTTTAGCTTCGAGCTTCAAGCTTCCCCCACTTGGAAACTCGGTTTCCAAGTGGAGGTTTTGCAAAGGGTTTTTATTCCCCATTCTTCTTTCTTCTTTCGTTTTTCTTCTTTTCCCCCTAAGCTATAAGCTAACAGCTTCCCTGCCCCCTATCTTCGCTTCCACTCCGCGTCTTGTCTCACTAAAAGTTTGTCCTTCTGCAAAGGTGTGGCCAAAATCTCCTCAACTACTTTTTCCATTCGCACACCTTGAGAACCTTTCACTAGTATCGTATCTCCTTCCTTTATCATAATTTCTAAATCCTTGCCCGCTTCACGAGAGTCTTCGTATTGAAATATCTTTGACTCATCCATACCTGCATTCAAAGCGCCCTCCGCGACTCCTCTGGCGCGTATTCCAACAGTAAACAAAAGATCTGCGAATTCCCCCACCTGTGCTCCTGCTTTTTTGTGCTCATCACTTGAATATGTACCGAGCTCCAACATATCCCCAACCACAGCAATCCTACGACCAGAAACATTTATGTGTTTGAGTGTATTTAATGCCTCAAAAAGAGCCACAGGTGAGGAATTGTAAGAATCATCAATAATCAAGCTATTCTTAATGCCCCTCAAAATCCTCATCCTGCCACGAGACGGTAAATGTGTCTTTACGCTCGCCACCACCTTGTCAAAAGGCAATTCTAGCGACATGGCAACAGCCACAGCAGATAGTGCCGGATAAACCTGCTGAATGCCCAAACCCCCGCGAATTTCTGCTTTTTCTACCAAACCAGAATATTCTATATCAAAATTAATTCCCACAGGCTCTTTCTTACCGTCGTGATTCTCATAAGTAATCTCGTACTTTGAACCCAAAACATCCGCTTCAGAGCCCATACCAAACAAAATAGTTTTACTACCTTCTGATAAAGAGCTGAATGCTAATACATCCTCATCATCTGCATTTAATATCAAAACCCCATCCCTCTTCAACGCAGAAACCAGATAGCCCTTCTCTTGAAATAAACTCTCAGGAGAAGGGAAAAATTCAACATGAACAGGCACCTTTGAAAGTCTAGTGACTACAGCGATATCTGGCTTAATCCAACTAGTAATAGAGGCGATGTCTCCTGGAGCATCTGCTCCAACTTCCAATACGAGCCATTTTGGATATTTGTTTGGCACAATGATCAAAGCTAGCCCCTCAAAAATATTCTTGAGCCAGATGAGTGGGTCATTCCAGCCATTTGGACAACCAAGTATTGTCAGAGGTACACCTATCTCACTATTAAAACTTTTTTCACTTTTACGGACAAAAAAGAAGTGTGACAAAACTGAAAAAATAACATCTTTTGAAGAAGTCTTTCCCACACTTCCTGTGATTGCAATAATCTTGGGTTTGTATTTCTTTAATACGAGCTTTGCCTCCCAAGTCAGTATGGAGACAACGATTTTCTTCAATATTGTTTTCATTCCTATTTTTATTTATTTATTCCCCATTCTTCTTTCGTTTTCCTTATTTTCCCCCTAACAGCTATAAGCTAACAGCTTCCCCACCCCTTATCTATCCGGCGGTATCTGATAATAGTTTATCAGAAATTTCGTAATATCCATGAAAGGATGCGTGAGTGTCTCTGACGCATATCTAGCCCCTCTTGGATTAACTGAGTATAAAAATACAATAAAACGGGGGTTAAAGGCTGGAAAATAACCAAAAAATGAATGTAAAAATCTATCATCATAATAGCCTCCAGCTCTTGGATTTGGTATTTGTGCAGTACCGGTTTTCGCGGCAATACTAAACCTATCCATTTTAACCGTACCCCCCAAAAGAGCTTCGTCCACCACCTTCACGAGCATTCTAGAAATCTCCTCAGAAGTCTCTTTCTTTAAGACTTGCACATCAATACCTGGAGTTATTTTCTTTGAACCCAAAGTCTTATAGGTAATACGATCTGCAATATGCGGGTTAATAAGTTTGCCACCATTCCCAAGCACGGCCAGCGCTCTCACGGTTTGAATCGGAGTGAGGGCAATACCTTGTCCGAATGAGGCGGTGGCATATTCAATGTCTCTAGGACTTTTCAAGTTTTCTACCAAACCATGTGTCTCATTTGGAAGATCAATCCCGGTCTCCTGCCCTAAGCCAAAATTAAACATATATTCAGCAAAATTTTTCTTTCCCATTTGTTGCACAATATGTGCTACGCCAGTATTCAATGACTGACTCAAAACCTCTTGCATAGATACTAGTCCGCGTGCCTTACCATCAAAGTTCGAAAAAGTCTTGTTATTGAGAGTCATAAAACCAGCATCATAATATGTAGATTGCGGAGTTATGGCCCCCGCATCAATACCAGCGGCGACAGTGAGAGGTTTTATGATAGAACCCATCTCATAGACTTTCTCCACTAAGTCGTGAGAAAAAATTGATACATCTTCGTTTTTAAAATCATTTGGGTCAAAAGACGGCACCAGGCCCATGGCCACTATAGCACCGGTCATTGGGTCCATTATTATCCCTCCAGTAAATTCAGAATCCCAAGATTCATGCATTTTAAAAAGAGACTGCTCTAAGAAACCTTGAACAGAGGGCTCTATGAAGGTGATAACATCCCCTTCTCTGTCTAAGTCACCAGAGAGAGTCTGTGATATGTTGGAGAAAATTTCAGCAAAAAAATTTACATAAACACTGTCATTGTTTCTATTTAAGACCCCATCATAATATCGCTCGAGTCCATATCTACCAGCCAATTCATTTTCTTCATCATAAGCCACGAAGCCGATTGTCTGTGCTGCCATATTGTTCCCTGGATAAAACCTCCATCTCTCTCTATAAACACCAACCCCAGGAATTTTTAAAGCATCAATCACCTCCGCTTTATCCAAAGGCACCCTTCGAGCAATCTCTTCATACGGATCATTTGGCTTTGTGGCTTTCACAAAAAAATCTTCACGATCAAGTTCTAAGACAGAGCTCAATGATTGAAAGACCTGCTCTGGATTAGAAATTACCTGAGGATTCACGGCCACAATAAGGCCCGTCTTTAGTGTACCCGCTGATACAGGTTCACCGTCTTTTGTCTGAAAGAAAATAGATCCTCTATCATAATAATGATAGGTTGATTGCAAATACTGTCGGTCAGCTTTGTTGGCATATACTTCGGCAGAAACTATCTGTAAATCATAAAGCCTCACCACCAAAAAAAGAGCGAAACAAAATATAAAAAAAGAAAGGAGTCTTATCCTGAAGGAAGATTCTGACTTCATAGAGAAACTATAACATTATTGACCTGACTGTCCGTTTGCCAACGCAACTGAAGATTGTCTAGAAACAAAAATCCTTGTTTCTACAGGTCTAAAACCCATAGACAAAGCAGTGTCTAGATCAATCTCATTCTTCTGAGATATGTATTTAAATTCCTTTTCACCAATTAGGGCGGTCAATTCCATAAGCTCTGTCTCCATATTTTGACGAGCTACAATATTCCTAACAGTCTGATTTACAGCATAAACATATACGGCCAAAGATAGGACGGAAGCAGCCAACAAAAGAAAGAACATATATTTGTATTGTTGTGCGTTCAGGACTTTAGTTCTCATGGCGTATATTTTTATAAATTAATTTTTCTGAATAATTCTAAGCTTGGCACTGCGAGAGCGAGGGTTGTCTTTCAACTCTGTCTCGCTCGGAGTAATGGGTCTTTTTGTAATGACGGTTCCTTGCCCTTCTTGGGCCAAAGTGCGAAAGAGGTGTTTTACTATACGGTCTTCCAGACTGTGAAAGGATATGGCAGCAATCCTTCCCGAAGGAGATAGGGCTTCAAAACCCCGTGAAAGACCTTCTTCTATAGTCCTCAACTCGTCATTTACAGCAATACGCAGGGCTTGGAAAGTGCGAGTGGCTGGATGTATTCTTCCTCGGTGATAAAATCCCGGTGTCGTAGAAAGAATGATCTCTACTAGTTCGCTGGTAGTCTCGATGGTTTTGAATTTTCTGGCTTCGACGATACCCCGTGCGATACGGTGAGCAAAACGCTCTTCACCAAATCCACGGATAATCTCTCTTAGCGAATCCTCTTGCCATTCGTTAACCACATCTTTTGCAGTGAGGTTTGACTCTTCATTTACTTTTCGAAAAGTCATGACAAGTGGCTCGTCACGAAGAAAACTAAAACCTCTTCCTGACTCTTCAATCTGATTTGAAGAAAGTCCAAAATCAAGAAGTATTTTTGAAACATTTTTGATATTTTGTTTCTCCAAAATATCTCCTATGTTTTTGAAACTGTCGTGTACGAAAGTCACTTTGTCCCCGAACCTAGCTAATCTTTTTTTACTTCTAAGAATTGCTTCTTCGTCAAGATCAATAGCGAGAATTTGAACATCTTTTTCAAGAGATAAAATCGCCTCGCTATGTCCCCCATTGCCTAAGGTTCCGTCGACTATGATGTCTCCATCCTTAATCTCCAAACCCTCTATTGCTTCTTTTAAAAGAACAGAAATGTGCATGGCACATTGACTAGAAGACTCCAATATCACCGAGCTTCTCTGCTACTGCATCCGCTTGTTTTTCAATGCGTTTGCTGTAGTCAGACCATTCTTTGTCGTTCCATATTTCAATGCGGTTATATACCCCAGCAAAGACTACTTTGCTTTTGAGTTCTGCATATTCTCGCAAAAAGTCTGGAACAAGAATGCGCCCGATAGAATCGACCTCGACCTCCACAGCTCCTGAGAGCATAAAGCGACCGATGTCTCTTTTGTCCTTCTGACCCATGGGAAGTTGACCTAGTTTTTCTGCCATCCCCTCCCACGCTTTGAGAGGATAGATGAGAAGACACGAATCAAGACCACGAGTGATAATAATTTTTTTTCCAACCTCCTTTCGAAACTTCGAAGGAAGCGAGATTCTTTTTTTATCATCAACGGTGTGTGTGTATTCTCCGATAAACATAAATCTTTTTTGCTATAAGTGTGCGCGAAGAAAGAAGGTGTCGTTTCCTCTTTCCCACTACTTCCCACTTGATATAAAGTATAAAACACTTCTTCCCACTTACTGTTACTTTTTATCCACTTTTTTGGTGTACTTTAGTTCACCTTTTTATTAATAAAATTGACTAGAAATAATATTTTTGCGAAAAATTATAAAAACAAAAACGCCACACTGTTTAGGTGTGGCGCACACTTTGAGATAGGACCGCATCAACTCCCTATCCGATCGTTCTCCATATCATAGGTGCTGGAGTTGTATCCACAAATTAGGCATGTATCTGTAGACACTGCGTGCCTACAATTGGGACACTGTGCGATCCGGCCGTCCACCCCGTCCCGAATTTCAGGCGCCTTTGGTTCACATACGACACACCGCAGAGAATTGGGCTTGGGGGTTCTGGCCCCACACCTAATGCAAGAAAAACAGCTATCGCTACCCATCGATCCCCCTGGGTTTTGAGTTTCCACAGCAATACTATATTAAAAATATTTCTGTGACAAACAGAAGACCATCTAGTTTTTAGGCCTTAAGGTTGGGAACAAAATCACTTCCTTTATGTTAGAAGTATTGGTGAGAAGCATAGTTAATCGATCTATACCGATACCAACCCCACCAGCGGGCGGAATACCATACTCCATCGCTTCTATAAAATCTTCGTCAATTCTCTGTGCATCAGCTTCGCCTGCACCTAGTTTCTTTTCTTGGTTTTCAAATCTTTCTCTCTGGTCAATCGGGTCGTTTAATTCTGAAAATGCTTTCACCAGCTCTACTCCCCCCATCACCAACTGAAAAGCATCCACGATATCTGAATCGTTTGCTTTTTTCTTTGCTAGAGGAAGATAGTTTGCTGGATAATCAATAATAAATGTCGGCTGGATGAGCTTAGGCCTTACTGCCTTCTTGTATATACTGTCTAAAACTTTCTCCGAGCTATCTCCTGGATTAGTCTTGACTCCAAGTCTCTCGGCAATAATGGTCGCCTCTTTTTGAGATATAGATTCTGGATTTGGTATAAGAGCGTACTGACGCAAAAGCTCGTAGAAAGACACTACTTTAAATTTTGGTTTTAAATCTATCACTTCTTCTCCCCAATTAATGGTGGTTTTTTTGAAAAGTATTTTTACCAGAGACTTAAACATCTTCTCAACAAAAGTCATCTGTCGAGGCGCATCGCTATATGCTTCATAAAACTCCAACATCGTAAATTCTGGATTGTGAGTTGTGTCTATGCCTTCATTTCTAAAGTCACGAGCAATTTCATAGACCTTTGAGAACCCGCCGGCCATAAGTCTTTTTAAATAAAGTTCATCAGAAATACGTAGGTACAGATCGGTGTCTAGCGCGTTGTGGTGGGTCACAAATGGTTCTGCAGAAGCACCACCATAGAGTGGTTGTAGGGCTGGAGTTTCTACTTCTATATAACCAGCATCGTCCAGTATTCTCCTAATCTCTGTCACAAGCTTCGTGCGCAATAGAAATCGTTCCTTCACCCCCTCATTCATCAAGGTATCTAGGTACCTTTTGCGAAAACGCTCTTCTATATCTTGAAGACCATGCCACTTTTCTGGAAGAGAGTTGAGTGTCTTGGCGAGCATTCTCCAAGATTTAACTTGGATAGTCTTCTCTTGTCTTTTTGTTATAAAAAGACTCCCTTGTACTTCTACAAAATCTCCTATATCTACAGTGTCACTGAAAAGAGAGAAATCTTCGTCACTAATACCCTCACCCTTCTTAAGCATTGCCTGAAAACGACCTGTGCCGTCATCGAAATGAAAAAATATGAGACCTCCCTGCGCGCGAAGAGACATCACCCTTCCTACTAAAGAATATGATTTCTTTTTTGCCTTTGAGAGCTTGGTAAAGTTCGCCAAAACATCTTTTAGTTCATAATCTTGTTTGGCAGAAATAGGATATGGGTCTATTCCCTTTTCCTTTAAGAGTTGGAGCTTTTGAACGCGTATTTGTCTTATTTCGTCTTGAGAAGCCATTGAATGAAGCTTATAGCGAATAGGTTTGGCCTTTAATTCCTAGGATGTGGACGCACAATACTTAAAAGTTAAAAGAAAGAAACTACTTTATATTCACTATCTTGTACTCCATTGTACCAGAGGGCGTGGCGAATGAAAATGATTCACCTTTCTTTTTTCCAAGAGCAGATGAGCCAAGTGGTGACTTTACAGAAACTTTGTTCTCATTCATATCCGCCTCTTCAGAACCAACAATAGTAAAAGACTGTTCAGTACTACCCTTTTTTACAGTTATAACAGAGCCTATAGAGACAACATTGGTACTGTGTGAAGAAACGATGGTCGCAGACTTGAGTATCATCTCAAGTTTAGCAATACGATCCTCAACATTAGCCTGAGTATCGCGTGCTTCGTGATATTCAGCATTTTCAGACAGGTCACCTAGTGCCTTGGCATATTCAAGGTTTTCAGCTACTTCCTTACGACGAACCGTCTTGAGCTCATTTAGCTCCTCTTTGAATTCATCGTATTTAGCTTGGGTCAAATACTCGTGCTCGTCTTTCATAATTATTCTAGAGAATCATATAGGAGAGATGAAAAAAGTCAATCGCTACTAGAGATAGAAAAAATCCGCCACTACCTCACATACTCTGGAGTATTGATATACATCCACTCTAGGAGCTCTCTCATCACGGCGGTAGCACCAATCTGGTTAGCATAAGGACCCCTTTCCATAAGAATAGTGAAGGTATATTTTGGATTTTCAAATGGAAAGTAACCCATAACCAATGAGTTCACCAATTCTTTTGACGCGCCCAATTCTGCTGTTCCTGTCTTTGCGGCCACAGAAATTCCTGGCATTGATAGACCTCTAGCAGTACCTTCCGTCACAGCGAGTCGCATCCCGTCACGGACTATATCAAAGTGAGTAGAAGAAAGTGGAATCCTTTCTCCTTCATTATATTTTGTATTAGACTTAATTATAGTCGGCGTAAACAGCTTTCCGCCATTAGCAAAGGAAGCTACCGCCCTTACTGCCTGTAGCGGGGTCACCTGAAACCCATACTGGCCTATAGAGCTGTTATACGTATCCCCTAGTCGCCAATCATCACCATCGAAGTTTTCAGCCTTCCAAGCTGGAGATGGGATGACACCGCCCTTTTCTCCAAATAAGTCTATACCCGTCAGTTCACCGAAGCCAAACATACGAACATATTTTTCTATGTTGGTTATACCAATTCCTTTCTGCCCATCGTATCCACCACCAACAGTATAAAAATATTCATCAGAAGAAACGGACAATGCATGCCTCAAATCCACCCATCCATGGATTTTCCAGTCACGAAAAATAGTTTTCATTTCTGGATTATATGGGTTAGGAATACTTATTTGTCCTACAGACTGGATTTTTTTCATTGGATCAATAACCCCTTCGCCTAGAACCCCCATGGCGATAAAGGGCTTCATAATTGAGCCTGGTATATATTGGCCAGAGATAACTCTATCCAAAAAAGGAGTGCCCGGGGCATTTAATTCACGCGATACGGCCTCTTTATCAGAGCCGTCAGTTAAGACTTTGTTATTATATTCTGGATAACTCACAAGTGCCAAAATTTCTCCATTGTGCACATCCATTATTACCCCAGCTCCGCCAAGAAAACCTCTTTCTCTTGAAAACTTTTTCATAGCCTCAAAAAGCTTAGCTGTTACCTCCGCATCAATGGAAAGAGTTATATTTTCTCCGTCCTTTGGAAGAGTAAGCACGCTCTCTGACTGCACGTTACCTAAAGCATCCGTTTCTGTTATCTTCAGACCATTAATACCAGAAAGCAGATCATTATAATAAGATTCCACCCCGTCTTTGCCTATAAACTGCTCTTCATAATAAATACCAGACCTATCTTTTGATGGATATTTCACATAACCCAAAACATGAGAAAACCCACCATCTGGTATATAGCCACGTAGAGAAAAATCTCCACCAGGATTTAATTCATTCCAAGCGAGTGGAGTTTGATTTCTATCATAAATAATCCCACGCTCAGCAAATATGGTTGTATGTCTTAAATTATTATTCTGACTCCTGATCTCATAAGCCTCACCCATCTTCACCTGAAGCATCCACAACTTCGTACCAAAGATGATTCCAACAAGTATGAATACCAAAGCCGTAAGTTTAAAAACGGTCTTTGAAATTGGTCTTTCTATCCTACCTTCAAATTGGTGGGTATCGAAGTCAGGAAGATTTCGAGCATCAAGAAAAATCTCGTCTGGATAGATTTCATTCCTACCCCTATCAGATGAACGGTAGAATCTTCTAAAAATACGGAAAAGTGACATCATTTTTGGCCGAGACGAATATGTTCTCGTATCCAAAATGATAACAGAAAGATTAAGATTGCTGAAAAAGTGAAAGGAAATGTTTTTATAAAACCATTATCTATAGATAAAATAAAAAGTCTGTCAGCAATAAATCCAATCAATAAAACTTCGTAAAAAGATATGAAAAAAAATGTGCCCAAAATAGCCAACGGTGCTGTAATCCACCAAGGGAAAATAAAGACCGACAGCAAAAGCATAAGAACAAATATTAATCTATAATGTTTCTGATACATGATGAATTCCAACCCAAGTAAGTTCAAAAATATTTACTGGATATGAACTTAAAACGACATTAAATGAATCTAGCTGGGCTGGTCTCACGTCTCCAACACGGGCCACAACGTTCGTGGTAAAAAAAGGATAAGAAAAAATATCTCCCTCCTTTATAGGAAGTGAACTCGGAACTGTAACGGAGAAGTTGCCACCACCACGACCAGAGACCGAAAGCTCGGCACCGCTTGATACGAGTCTAAGGGTAATCAAAGTACCTGGGCTAGAAAAAAGTTTAACTCTCGCCGTAGAACCACTTCTATCCAATATCTCTCCCAGTAACACCACTCCCTTAGCAAATACAAGATCACCCGCTTTTGCTTTTGAATCTTTAGAAAGTTCAATTATTAAAGAATCGTAAAAAGTATAGATTGGCGTAGACAGAACTCTAGCAATTTCTTGAGATTCTTCTCTTATTAATTTGAGTTCTCGATTTTCTTCTTTTAAAATATCGCGTTCAAATGATGCGATGGTTAGATCTGAGAGAGATTGTTTCAAAGAGTTGTTTTCTTCAACTAGAGTTTGTTTTCGTTTCAAAAAACCATCATTGTCTCGAAAAAAAATACTTGCTGTCTGCTTCATACTCCAAACAGGCTTGCCTATAGCTGTCAGTAAAGAAAGTGGAGCTCTGCTGTTTAGTAAAAACAAAAGACCCAAGAAAGCAAAAATAACGCAGACGACCAAGAAAGCTCGGCGAAATGATGGATTTCCCTTGGACTTAGTTTTTAGATGGTAGTTCATCTTCGTTTTGAATTAACACCTCAGAGAAACCTTCGATATTTTCGAGTATAAGACCAGTGCCACGAGCAACAGCAGTAAGTGGATCAGGAGCAATAATAACTGGAATTTTTATCTCTTCCTGAATAAGTTCAGCCAACCCTTTTATGAGGGCACCACCGCCGGCTAGATATATTCCACGATTCATAATGTCGGATAGAATTTCAGGCGGAGTAGTTTCCAAAACCTCGCGAGTTGATTCTATTAGATTGGCAATCGATAGAGCTATCGCTTCGCGAATGTCTGAATCAGTAATAACAACTTCCCTAGGAAGGCCCGTTACGAGGTCTCTACCTTTTATAGAAGCTTCAAGAGATGTGTCTCCTGGAATTACGGAACCAATAGCCATCTTTATATTTTCTGCAGTTTTTTCACCCACAAGAATCTTAAATTCACTCCTAATATAAGAAATTATGTCTTGGTTCAACTTATCTCCTGCTACACGCAAATTCTTGGAACGAACTACACCCCCAAGAGAGATGACGGCAATGTCTGATGTACCTCCACCAATATCGATTACCATTGTGCCCACCGGCTCAAGAACTGGAAGCTTCATGCCTATGGCAGCAGCCATTGGCTCTTCTACAACATGCACTTCTCCAGCGCCAGCATTTCTTGTCGCATCCCTAACCGCGCGAATTTCTACATTCGTAATACCGGAGGGTACTCCTACCACAACCCTCGGGCCAAATATTTTTTTATTTTCTTTTTGAGCTCTATTCAAAAGATAGGTAATCATTTCTTCTGTAATCTCAAAATCAGAGATGACTCCGTCCACCAGGGGTCTGACAGCCACAATGTGAGCCGGCGTGCGTCCAAGCATCTGTTTTGCTTCTCCACCAACGGCAACCACACGTCCGGTCTTTTGATTCACGGCGACCACTGAGGGCTCGTTGATTATGACACCCGCCCCACGAACATAAACCAAGGTATTTGCAGTACCCAAATCAATACCGATGTCATTTGACACCAACCGACGAATTTTCTCAAAGGATGGTTTTTTGATAAAACTTTTTATCATGTATTATTTAAAATCTTCTATGTGCGTAACAGAAGTTTCTCCTGTTTTTCTATCTTTCATTTCAAGGGTCCCAGCATTTACCCCACGCTCTGAGACAATAATTTGACGAGGAATACCAATAAGATCTGCGTCTGCAAATTTTTCTCCAGCCCTTATATCCCTATCATCATATAGAACCTCAATGCCACTATTTTTTAAGGTCTCGTAAGCCTCTTCGGCTACTTTTTTCACATTACTATCTTTGCTTGGAATTTCCAAAAGGTGTGCACCAAAAGGAGCGATGGTTTCAGGCCACACTATTCCCTTTTCATCTGAAAGCACCTCCACCACAGTCCCCATAAGTCTTCCCAGACCTATACCATAACTGCCCATAATCACTGGTTTTTTTTCTCCCTTGTCATCAGTAAACAACAAGTTCATAGGTTCTGAAAACTTGGTACCTAGAGGGAAAATGTTACCCACTTCTATTGCCTTTTCTTCAACAAGATCCGCCTTTTTTAGACCCAACTCTTCAATAATCTCATCAATGTAGACTTCCTTGTTTATAGCTATTCCCTTCTTTTTATCAAGGTAAATGATGTCTTCGCCAGATGAAGTTATAGTTTGAAATTCGTGAGAATATTTACTGAATGTACCGCCCGAAGCAAAGGTGATGAATGTACTTTCTCCGATACCAACTCGATTGAAAATATTTTTATAAGCAATTTTTGATTTTTCATAGAAATCGTCATGCTCTTCTTGGGTACGAGAGAAGGAATATAGAGCTTTCCAATAAAATTCCCTTCCTCTCAAAATCCCAGATTTACTTCTCGTCTCATTTCTAAAGATACTTTTAAAATCATAAGGATAAACCGGTAGATCTTTATAAGAATTTACATATTGTTTTAATATATTTGAATAAGCTTCTTCATTAGTAAAAGACAGTCCGACCTCTCCGCCATTTTTTAATTTTGTTTTAAACCAATTATCTACAACCTCGTCATCCCATCTATTTGTTTTTTCCCAAATTTCTTTATTTTGTAAGACACTTGTCTTCATTTCAATACCACCCAAGTCATTCATCTCCTCTCGGATGATTTCTTCTATTTTATTCATTACCCGTAAACCTAGAGGTAGAATAGAGTAAACCCCTGCCATTTCTTTATGTATATAACCTGCCCTGATCAAAAGGTCAGCATTTTTTGCCACCTCATCCTTTGGGCTTTCTTTTCTGGTTTTGGTGAAGAGTTGTGACTGTCGCATGACCCAATAATACAGGAGAAAGGTGGGCAAGGCAAAAAACATTTACATGGCCAAATTAGCGTGTTGATATTTTTATTGGCGACACAGAGCAACCGCGTGCCGCTGTATCTTTATCGGAGGCGTAGGGAAATGAAAAAGCAATCTTTTTCATTTCCGAGCCGAGAATCTATATTAGAATAATTTCCAAATATCGTGCGCGGTAACCACAAGCATCAAAAGCACGAGGACGATGAAACCTGCCCCATTCACCCAATTAAGAATTTTTGGACTAAGTGGCCTTCGGATGATTGATTCTATAAATACGATTACAAGTCTACCTCCATCGAGAGCTGGAAACGGCAATAGATTTATGACCGCAAGGTTAAGAGATATCAAGGCTGTGAAAGATAGCAAATACACAAAACCCAAAGTTGAGACATCACTCACGATACCCACTATTCCTACAGGACCGGTCACTTGAGAGAGGTCGCCTTGTCCGACAATAGCGTCACCTAAGAAAGATAAAATGCCCACGGTCACAAAATAAAGAACTGTTCCTGTTGTTTTGGCTCCTTCCCAGAAAGCATAATGAATTGGAAGACTTAAGGTTCCAATGGTGTCCATAGAAATACCAACAGCAAGTTTGCCCGCCACGACCCCCTCTTCTGCATTCAATGAAACAGTCAGAAGATCTTTACCTCTTTGCAAATTAATCAAAATTTCTTCATCACCATGAGCCTCAATAAAATTAGATACAGTTTCTGGAGTCACTTCATTTGCCACATAAACTCCGGAAGATATTTGAGCAATAGAATCTCCAGATTTTATACCAGCTCTTTCTGCGGGGGAATTTGGAGAGACACTCTGGATAACGGTCCGTGGGTTTTCTACCACACCCCTACCTTCGTGGGCGGTAGAAGTTGGAAGACCTATCATAAAACCAATAGAGATAAGGAGCCAGGCAAATATAATATTGAAAGTCACACCGGCCACCAAGACAGCTGCCTGAATAGGACGAGATTTACTTGTAATACTTCTGTTTTTTTCTGGACCAGAGAGGGCTTCTTCGTCTGGATCTTCTCCAAATATCTTCACAAAACCACCAAAAGGAATAGCGTTCAAAGTGTATTCTGTCTCGCCCTTTTTAATACCCCAAAGCTTGGGAGGAAAACCTATTCCAAACTCGGAAACCTTTATACCCGACTTCTTGGCAACTATAAAATGTCCCAGTTCGTGAACAAATATGAGTATCGCCAATATAATAATAAAAATAATTATAGACATTTGTGTTTATTGTTTTTTACCTTCTCCACTCCTCATTACCTTATTCACCATTCGCCATTCCTTTATTCCAAAATTTCCTTCTCCTTTCGCTCTGCCAAGAGATCTAGATTTTTGTTCGCTTCATCTATAAGTTTCTGTAACTCGGCATTAAAACGAAATTTATCGTCCTCTCCCATTCCGCCCTTCTTTTCTTTTTCTTGAATATCCTCTCGTACCTTTTCCCTCTCTTGACGAAGTGAAACACGTGCCTCCTCAAGCTTTTGTTTTGCAATTTTTGCCAGAGAGGTTCGTCTATCTGCTGTTAATTCGGGGAAAATAACCCTGAGCCCTCTTTCATCTACTGAAACAGAAAGCCCCAATCCCGAATCTACTACGGCCTTTTCAATATTTTTCACCTGAGACATATCCCAAGGAACAACCCTAATAGTTTTTGGATCCTCAATGGTAATACCGGCCAACTGATTGATGGCCATATAAGAGCCATATGATTCTACAGATATTGAGTCGAGTATTATTGGAGTAGCTCGACCTGTACGAATTTGAGAAAGCTCTTTTTTGAGCCAATCTTCTACTTCGCTAATCTTCTTTTTTAGATGGGTAAAATCGTATGTCATTAGAATATATTAACAAAAAAGCCTGAAAAACAAAGCCCTTAGAGTTTTTTGGTAGGAATTGTATAAACGAGGTTCTCCAAAAGCATTTTTACAGAGGGGGCCCTGTCTGAAAGGTAGTCATCTGCTTTCAGAAGGTTTTTAAAAACTTGAGACCAATCTTTCAGATCTTTTTCATTACCGAGGCTGACGTATAAAGCTTCTGTTATGGATTTAACAAGCTTTTTAGATTTTTCTTTATCTTTGTTTTCTACTATATCTTCAATCATTCCAAGTCGCTCCGAAATAGGAGACTTTAAAAATTCTTTTCCCAAGTCACTGTCTCCCGCCCTTTCTAAAATCACACTCTGCATTCTAGAGCGCAGAGTTGGAATAATGGTGCGGTCATCATTCATCACAAGAAAAAAATGATTACCGGCAATGGGTTCCTCAAAAAGTTTCAACAATGCATTTTGCGCTTCGACGGTAACCGTGCCCGCAATCAAAACAAAGATTTTCCTATCCCCCTGAAATGGTTTTTGAATATGAAAATCACTTATCGCTCGCGCTAGTTCGATTGGTACACTGCTGTGCTCCTCAAACCAAAAATCGGGATTGGCTCTGGTCGCAAAACTTATTTCATCTTTTATGAACTTGAGAATAGCGTCCCTTGTCGGATCCTTCTCACCAACGATTAAATATGCGTGGTGAAGCGCTTCGGGTTTTATGTGAAGAGAGAGATTCATGCTGGATTAGCTTATAGCTAATAGCTTATAGCTAATAGCTTATTAGAGCAATCTATAAAAATGCCCGCTCACGCGTCGCGTGGGGGCCTTCATTTACATAAAACCACCCGAAACACGGCTTGAGAAAACATTTCCCAAAAACATCAAAACTCCTTGTGAAAAACCTCGCGCAGTCCCAGCACTCTGGGGCGAGCGGAGCAATCCCGTAGAAACGGGATATGTGTGTTTTTCACAAGGAGTTTTAATCGAACCGTGCGAAGCACGGAAATTATCTTTTCGCAATTATACTCTTCTTATATGTATCCAAATGTTCCAGAGCAATACCAGTACCACGAGCAACACAATAAAGGGCATCTTTTGCCAAAACAGCCTTCACTCCAGTGCGACGAAAAACAAGTTCTGGTAAATTTCTAAGCTGAGACGAACCACCAGTCATAATAATCCCGCGGTCTATAATGTCTGAAGAAAGCTCTGGTGGGGTTTCTTGCAAAACATCCTTTATGGCCTTAATCATTTCTCGAAGCTCCTTACCTATAGCTTTAGTGATTTCATTTGTTTTTATTTCTACGGAACGAGGAAGACCTAGAACATAATCCCGCCCCTTTATATTCATAGAGAGCTCTTCGTCCAAAGGAATGGCGGAACCAATTTTTATTTTTATCTCTTCAGCAGTTTTGTCGCCGACAGCAAGATTAAAAGTCTTCTTTATGTAGTCAGCAATAGCAGCATCAATACGATTACCAGCACATTTAACTGAAGTAGATGACACGATACCGCCCAAAGAGATCACCGCCACATCAGTGGTTCCTCCACCAATGTCTACTATCATATGGCCTATGGGTTCGTGAATCGGAATACCAGCACCAATAGCGGCCAAGATAGGCTCCTTCACTACATAAGCATTTTTGGCCCCTGCTTTCATCGCCGCCTCTACCACAGCCCTTCTTTCTGTTGAAGTAACTCCAGCGGGTACGGATATTAAAACTTCTGGCTTAAATATACTCCACTTACCAAGGGCTTTGCCTATGTAATACCTAAGCATTGCCTCTGTAACACGATAGTCAGCGATAACCCCATCTTTCATCGGGCGATATGCCACAATAGACTCTGGAGTTTTACCTATCATCTCTTTTGCATCAATACCTATTGCCAATATCCTATTATCTTCCTCTGATATAGCCACAACTGAGGGTTCATTCAGAACGATCCCCCTCCCAGGCACAAAGACCAAGACACTTGTAGTTCCCAAATCAATACCGAGTTTTTTAGAAAATAGAGACATTTTTACTTTAAATCTTATTGATTGTAGCTTATAGCTTACAAGCCTAAAAGACAAGAAACCCACTCTTTTAGATAAATGAAGGATTTGTAAAATAACCCCTATCTCTTTAGTATGAAGGTTGAACTCAAGAGAACAGAACCAATATGAAACTCTATAAAGTAATACCTATAGCCAAAGGAATATCAAAGGAAACCCTCTCATACTTTGGAGCTGATGGTATTCCCTTGGGCTCTTTGGTCTCTATCCCCCTTCGTAAAAAAACAGCCCACGCTATTGTGATAGAAGAGCAAGAAGTTACTCTCTCGAAATCCGAAATAAAGTCTTCTGCGTATGCATTAAAAAAAATCGGCTCAATAAAAAATAAACATTTTCTATCTTCTGCTTTGCTCAAATCAGCACTTGAAACAGCGGAAATATACGCCTCTTCTACGGGCGCTGTATTGCAGACCATCATACCTAAACTCGTTTTAGAAAATGCAAAGCTAGTATCACATCAACCGGAAGAGGGTGACAAAAAAACAAAAAAAGAATTTTTAGTAATACAAGATGTTGACATCGAACGCTTCGCTCATTACAAAAGTTTTATACGCGGAGAATTCGCCAAAAATTCATCCGTTTTCTTTTGCCTACCAACAGCCGAAGATATCCGTAGGACCAAAAATACTTTGGAAAAAGGCATAGAGCAATACAGCTGTGTATTGCATAGCGGTCTTTCAAAAAAGGACTTTACTGAATCTCTGCGTCTAATATCTGAGGAAGGACACCCCATCCTCATCATAGGCACACCATCATTTTTGTCAGTAGCCCGTGGTGACTTGGGAAGTATAGTTTTGGATAGAGAAAATTCAAGATCATATAGAACCCAAACAAGACCCTATATCGATATGCGAGTGTTCGTCAGAAATTTTGCCCGCGCTATGGGCGTCAAACTCATTATGGGCGACCTAATGCTTTCAGTTGAGACTCTCTATAAAGAGCAGACGGAGGAATATGCAGAATTTTTTCCCCTTAAACTTCGCATGCTTTCTTCGAGTAGAAATCTTCTGGTTGATATGAAACTTCCTCGTGGTCTATTTACCGAAGAGTTCAGAGTAATATCCCGTGAACTAGAAGCCTTGATAGATAAAACAAAAGAAGAAAATGAAAACCTTTTTATTTTTTGTGGTAGAAAAGGCCTCGCCCCTGTAACTGTGTGTGGAGATTGCGGACAAGTGGTGGTGTGTAAACAGTGTGGAGCCCCAGTAACTTTATTTGCTAGAAAAGATGAAAATATTTTTTCCTGTAACAAATGTGGCGAAGAGAGAAGCACATCAGAGAGGTGTACCCACTGTGATAGTTGGAAACTTGAAACCCTAGGTATCGGCATAGAACTCGTAGAAAAAGAAATAAAAAAACTTTTCCCAGAAGCCAAAGTCTTTCGGTTGGACAAAGAAAGCGCCTCAACAGAAAAAAGGGCTTCAGATATTATGAAAAAATTTGAAAACACCCCTGGAAGTATATTGGTCGGCACAGAGATGGCTCTGCTTCACCTTTCGAAGCCAGTTGAAAATGTAGCCGTGGCATCTATGGATGCATTATTTATGGTTCCTGATTTTCGTATTAATGAAAAAATATTTTATCTACTTCTATCTATGCGCGCCAAAGCCGGGAAGATCTTTCTCATCCAGACACGCAACGGAGACGAGACACTTTTTAATAATGCTTTAAACGGAAATCTAATAGATTTTTACCGACAAGAAATTGAGGAGAGGAAAAAATTTAAATACCCTCCTTTCTCTTTGTTTATAAAACTGAGTGTAGAAGGAAAGCGTAGTGTTGTGGAAAAAGAAACAGAAAGACTCTTGGAATATTTCAAGGAATGGAACCCTGCCCCATTTGAAAGCAAAAATTTGAGCAGACGAGGAAATGCGGTGATAAATATTCTCTTTAGACTTGAGTCCGCTTCTTGGCCTGATACGAATCTCTTAGAAAAATTAAAAGGTCTTTCCCCTGCAATATCAGTGAAAATAGACCCCGAAAGCCTTTTGTCTTAGGGTTATTTTTGTCCTTGCATTTTTAAATATAGTGTGATATAATTAGAAGTAGATCTTGAACAGTCCTAACAATCAACCCTGAGGGAACAATGCGAAATGCGCTTTGGTTTGCGAGTGGCTTCTTCACTGCGCTCTTGTATTTTGCTTTCTCAAATCAGGAGAAAGCTCCCTCCGCTCACACCGATCCGATGACCGTTGTTGTCATCGGGACAGTTGACGGAGCCGGTCTCACCTCAAAATGGAGGGAAACCTTCGTGCCGGAACAGCGGGTCTCCTTCGACCTACCGGACAGCGGAGAGGTTCTGATGATCTGGGGAGATTGTGGCGTTAGTTCCGAAAAAAAAGTTTACTGTGGTGATTTGAGGCGGTGGCCTTAACCGCCCGAAAGAGCCGTCCAGCTCTATCGGGCGGTTTCTTTTTTACAATAAATCCCCGCTCCTTATTCGTCATTCCTTATTCTTTATTCTTTCCCTCCCTATTCCTCATTCCCTACTCCTATGTTAGAGTTTTTTTATGGTCAAAATACTCCAAAGTGAGCACAAAACCCTCAGGAGCACTGCAAAAGATGTGTCGCTAGATGAAATAGCAAGCCTAAAAATCAAAAAAGTTCTCTCTGATATGAAATCGGCCCTAGACGCAGAGGACGACGGAGTCGCCATAGCCGCCCCACAAATAGGGGTGCCTTTGCGGATTTTTATAGTGTCTGGAAGGGTCTTAAACTTCATAAAAGGAGACGCTGACGATGCACCCCGATATCCAGATATAGTTTTTATAAACCCAAAAATCACCAAGCTCTCAAAAGAAAAAGAATTTATGGAGGAAGGGTGCCTCTCCGTCCGCTGGCTCTATGGAAAAGTTAAACGCTCCACAAAAGCGAGCATTGAAGCATATGATGAAAATGGCAACTTTTTCAAAAAAGGTGCTTCAGGACTTATGGCCCAAATTTTCCAACACGAGACAGACCACCTAAACGGTATATTGTTTACAGACACAGCAAAAGATCTTGAGGAAATAGACCCTGAAGTTCTGAAGAAATCCAGAACTAAAAAAAGATGAAAATTTCATTTGTATTTTTTGGCACACCAGAGTTTTCAGTAATGATATTAGAAGAACTCAAAAAGGGTGGATTTATCCCATCTCTTATAGTCACACAAGAAGACAAACCACAAGGCAGACACCTCGCCATCACTCCACCGCCCGTAAAAGTATGGGCTGAAAAAAACAACATCCCGTTTATACAACCAAAGTCTTTGAAAGACCCCGAGGTTATCTTTAAGCTAAGAGCTATAAGTTATAAGCTATTTATCGTTGCCTCTTACGGAAAAATAATCCCCGAAAATATATTAGAAATCCCAGAATGCCAAACACTAAATGTTCACCCATCCCTTCTGCCTAAACTTAGGGGCCCATCTCCCATACAGGGGGCCATATTGAATGAAGATAAAACAGGAGTAACTATAATGCGGTTAGATGAGGAGATGGACCACGGCCCAATAGTTATAAGAAAAGAAACAGAAACACCCGAGTGGCCTATGTATATGGAGGATTTAGAAAAACTCCTAGCCCATGAGGGAGGAGTCCTTCTCAGAGGTGTAATTTCAGATTGGGTTCAAGGAAAAATCGCAGAAACTCCACAAGATCACTCCAAAGCAACCTATTGCAAAAAAATCGAAAAAAAGAACGGTCAGATAAATCTCGAAGATAACCCTGAAAAAAATCTGAGAAAAATAAGGGCTTTTTCTGGTTGGCCAAATGCTTATACAGAATTAGATACCAAAAATGGACCAATGCGTATCGTCATAAAAAAAGCTCGCATAGAAAATGGAGAACTTGTTCTAGAAAGGGTTATACCGGCAGGAAAAAAAGAGATGTCTTTTGATGACTTCAAACGTGGATTTATTTCAAACTAGGGTTCCTTGTATTCAGCTGTAACACTATAGTTTGAAAAAGCATCTACCTTCTCCTGAGTGTAAGCAGTAAACCAGAAAAAAAGAGCAATGCCCAATCCCCCGAGGAGGACCCCTGCGGTTATCTCTTTTCTAACTACTTTTTGAAGTGAATTCATTTTATTTTCTCCAATTTCTTGGATCTAAACCTTTTAACATATTTTTAACCCTCAATGCTCCCTTGCGCATTAGTGTCGTAGATTTATCCTTGTGCGCTGTAATCTGGCGAATGATTTCATCTTTTACTTCATCAATTGATGCGTATAAATCATCTTTTTCAGAAACGGCATAAAAATTCTGACCAGAAACCTTCATATTAACCTCTGCCTTAAACACATCTCCTTGTCTATGGTGTTTGGTAGTCTTTCCCACTTCCACATCACAATGAGCACCACCGTGTGTATTGTCCACAAAACGATCAAAGGCAGAAAATTTCTTCTCTATATAGTCTGAGATTGCAGGAGTAAGTTCTATGTTTGTTGCCTTGATGTTTTTGTTCATTATGTGTTTTTCTTATTTTTAATTTTCTCTAGAAATTATACCAAAAAAAATGCCTACTCATCATTAATGATAGAGAACATTTTTTGTGGCGTATGATGACCTGAAATAAGACGGACCTTGGCCAAGGGGAATCCGAGCTCCTTGGCCAAAAGCTCTCGCACCCTCTTGTTAGCAAAGTTCCTCTCTGCTGGTTCTCTTACAGATATTTTGTAATAACCCTCCTTCTCTTTTATTATTTCTTCCCTCTTAGACTTTGGTATTACATTTACTTTAATATACATAAAATCTAGCGCTTCTTTTTTGGTTTACGCACCGGATTCATTTTTGCATTCTTGACCTTACCTTCCATTCGCGGAGGAATGGTCATGTGTAGCTCTTTTTCTTTTGATATGTTCTTGGGTTGTTTTTTCATTACCTTATTATAGCAAAACCGGCGCACTTTAGCGCCGGCTCCAAACCTCCCGAAAAATCACTCTTCTGGATCACACCACTTAAATCCCATAGAAGTTTGACCTTGAGCCTCAAGGACCACCTCAGAGCTGTGCATAATCTCCACTCTGCTGGCCTCACGACGGAGAAACTGAGAAAGCTCAAGAAGGTTTCCGGGTACATCTGTCCCGAAAGCCTTGATGACCTTGAGGAATTCCCCACGAACCTGCGGTGTCATAGACACCGCCATATCCCCCGTTGCTGTCATAAGTCCTCCAAAGGTGGCGGTTTATTGTACTACCGAGAAAAATATTAACATAAATAAACAAATCCACACCACTTGCGCTGTTTGATTTTTAGTTTCTTTTTGATACTATTTCTCCTGTTCTTTACAAAAAAGAATATTCCGGAGTAGCTCAGCGGTAGAGCAAACGACTGTTAATCGTAAGGTCACAGGTTCGATCCCTGTCTCCGGAGCATCCAACACAAAAACGCCTTTGGGGGCGTTTTTGTGTTGGTGAAATTCCCAACCATTATATTTTATTGTTTTATACTAAAAAATATTTACTGTCGGATGGCTTTTACGATAGCAATAAGCACCACTGCGCCTATTAAAGCGACCAGAAAGCTATATAGATTAAATCCCGTAGTTCCGGCTTGTCCCATCGCATTCATGATCCAACCACCCAATACCGCACCCACAATACCCACAACGATGTTGAGGAGAGCGCCTTGCTTTGCATCTGTTTTCATAATTAAAGACGCTATCCAACCCACCAATGCTCCAAACACAATCCATAAAATTATTCCCATATATTTTTTGAGTTACAAGAATAGTTAATAAAATTATTTGTTTTCTACATTAACCGACCTATCTAATTAACAAGTGCCGTATGGCACAAGAAAGAATTACACGGCGTCTAGGCGCGCGCCTTATAGCCCAAGGTCTGGTTTATTATTAACCTTGGGGAATTTCAAAATAGCACTAAAATGGGAATCGCTTTTGATTCTAACTCAGTTAGTAGCTCTCCTCCTTCGCATAAAGATACGGACGGACACGGTGAACTTGTTCACCATATGTGAGCAGTACAGGATATGGTGCCGAAAGTTTGCTAATATACAATCTAAGCAATGGTTTATTATGAAAATCTATAAGAACATTTTGTCACTCACTATCACCAACATTCTGCTATTAGCTGGAGCGATTTTTGCATATATCTATAACCAGCCTCAGGTGACTTTTGTAGCATTGCTGATGCTTCTAGTATCAATGATTCCGAATTATTTGAAAGGTGTACATGATATTCATATGCCCATGATCTTCGTGTACGGCTCAATAATCTTTATATTTGCGTCAATTTTTTTGGGTCAATTTAATGAGTTTTATGATAAGTTTCATTGGTACGATGCTTTTTTACATTTTATCTCTGCGAGTGTATTCGGGATTGTAGGATTCTTGATAATATATGTTTTCTATAACACAAATCGATTACGTATCCCTCATTCCCTAATCATTCTTTTTGCTTTTTCCTTCGCCCTAATGATAGGGGCCCTATGGGAAATTTTTGAATTTATAGCCGATCGAACACTCCATACAAACCTACAAGTAAATAGCCTTGAGGATACTATGATAGATTTGATTCTTGACGCTATCGGTGCAATTACTACTTCCTTTGTAGGTTATTTATACTTAAAGAAGATATCAATTCCATTAATTGGGGGTGCGGTCGATAAAATTACTGAAGATGTAGTGAAAGAAAACAAGGAAATGGCTGAGGACGTGATAAATAATAAGGGTGTCGTTTAAACTTTAGGTCATTAATTTTTCTGACTGAACCAGGCTTAAAAACTTTTATCAAGCGGAGCCAAGAAAATTTAACCGCCCCCTAGGATGATTTTGCTTTAATTTTTCAGAGATGGGTACAGCCCGCCCAACAACAAGGTCTTCGTTTCCCCGCCAAAAGATTCTCACACATTATCTTTATTCTGCGTTCTCGTGTCTCGTGCTTTTTTGCAGATTCAATCCAACATATCCATTCATTGCGAGCTAGTGGGGTTATATCTTCCCATAGGACCAGAACTGCTGGAAAAGAAATGAGGATTTTACAAAAATCTGTAGGTAATTTATGTACCACACCATTAGAGATTTTTTTACTCATAAGAGTATTATATAAAAATCAGCACACCAAAGGCAAAAATCAAACACAACTATATGATTAAAAAATATTTTCCCATCAACTTACTATCATACAAAAACCCCAAGAAAAATCTTGAGGTTTTTGTTTGCTATAAATTGACATGGTTGCCTTATTTACCACTAAGCCTCTTCTGCATCTTTTTTGGCCTCATCAGCTGATTCTTGGGCCATATCTGCTTGTGTAGTCTTAGCATCTGCTACCCTTTTCTCAGCATCAACCTTGTCAGCTGTAGCTTTTTCTAAATCATCTCTTGTCTTCTCTTCTTCTTTTTTTATATGTTCATTCATAATATTTTATGATTTAGTTATTGATAATTTATACACAAACATAAGCCGAGTTAATACTTTAATCATTACCAAAATATAACTCTGTAATACATTTGCGGGTAAAACGGCTACACATATAGCTCAGATTAAAAGTTAATAAATATAATATATGACAACAGTAATTAATACCCCACCGAACACAAATCGGCCAACAGAAGGTGACTCTGGTTGGGCTGTGGCGGTTGTAATACTAATCCTAGTTATCGGCATTGCGGCTTTCTTTTGGTTTAGCTACAGAACCCCCCCTGCTACAGAGACCAGAGAAACTTCAGAGACTTCAGAAACTTCTACCAATATAAATGTGACTATTCCAGATATAACTCCTACAGATAGTACGGATGAGGAAACCACCGACACTCCTTAATTACTAGGAAATTCATAAGATATTGAAGATTAATAAACCCACTAAGCAGGTCTATAAGCTTGCCTAGTGGGTTTATTTTTATGCTACGATTACCTTTGGAAGTTCCCGCCTTTTGTTTCAATCTGCCAACCTTCAATTAGGGGGCTCTATGTCAGACGATTTTAGCCACCAAGAAGATTGGAAGGATCACGAGGGCGATGAGATGGCTGAAGACGAAGAGTGGTTAACGCACCACTTGGGTGAGGAAATAGTAGAAAAACTACAACGGGTACGAATCAGGTACGAATTTATAAATCTCGACCAACTAATCTTCGCCTCCCTTCTTCTTGTCACCCTAATCGAAGAAGAGGAAAACAAAGGAAAAAGAATTGCAACCTTTGAATATAAAGAAAATACGGATGGAAACAATCCCAGCAAAACCAGAAGTATTCAAGGTACAATAACAAGCCTCGAGGAGCTGCTCGATTTAGCCGAAAGGTCTATATCGAAGTAGCCCACCCGCGAAGCCATCCGTGCTTCTGCGGGTGGTTTTGTTTTCTAAATAAAACACCTTCGCCTAAAGCGAAGGTGTTTTATTAAAAGTCCTTGGAAACATTAGCTCTCGTCGTCGTCATCCCCATCTTCGTCTTCATCGTCGTCTTCTTCGTCTTCATCATCTTCGTCCGCCCATTTAGTCTTTAATTCTTTACAAAGAAAAGCTGTTCCTTTAATACCACTACAATCACCATTTATCATTCTCAACTCAACCTTCTTCTGTATTCCTGGAGCACGGAGGAGCCCAGGTGGAATATTGTCTCCAAATTTCTCTTTCAAGAAATTTTCTAGATATACCTTAGTATCTTCATCTATTTCACCAGTAACTTTCAACTTAAATTTTTCCTGAAAGCGCCTCAGGGCATCTTTGGTCAATGGTCCAAAATAACCAGTTACAAGACCTCTAGGATATATATCCGGATCAGTAGCCAAAAGCTCCTGAACTTTCTTTATATCCTCATCAGTCATTCCCTCTTTTAAGTTGTCTTTCAAAAGAGTTCGAAGCTCAGTCTGGGCTTGTCCCATTTTTTTCTGCAACTCTTCAATTTGCGCCATCAGCGTTTTTATTTGCGCCAAAAGGTCATCGATTGAAGGAGTAGCAGTCTGAGCATAACTAGTTACTGGCAAAAGTACAAAAAACAATAGAACTAAAAAATAACGAAATTTCATTTTATTTTTATAAATCTAATAACTAACTAATTATACACCAAATAAAATCCGCATATACTATTAATACTTCCTAGTATCATATGCCCAATGAAGAATGGCCTGTCTTTGCTTTGGACGACAGAACTCATCTCTGGGCCTACAATTCGCCCTAAGTTGAGCAATATGCCTAGATATTGCCTTCCATCTCTTTATTTGCCTTCCATCTTCTTTGGGAATTCTCCTGCCTAAAAAGTAACGGCAATACCACTGAAACCAACCTCTGGGGTCATCTTTGTATATCCAGCCCTTCTTTTTCCAAACAGACAAAGATTGACTAGCATTTACACCAAAATAGTTTAACTTTGGATTTCTTTTTTCCGGAGAAAGCTTGGCATCTTTAAACCATTGCCTAGGAAATTCGCTCTGGCAGTCAGTCATATACTTTCCACCAAAAACTCCTAGAGCCAACATCTGCTTAGGAGTCAAATCTGGTTTAAAGTCTATATCAAAATTTTTCCCCTCTGGCTCAACTAATCTATATGCAAATCCCCTCTGCATCTTGTCGTTAACTTTAATAGTTTTTAATCTCATATACTAAAAATACGTTAGATGGTCTATTCTAGCAATATTCGCCAGAAAAGAGGGCTGTGCTAGAATATCGCCTATGGATCGAAGCCCCTACCCCACCATCACAAAACTAAAGGCCTTTGCATGGAGCGAGACATTTCTGATTCTTATATTAATCGGAGTTTCTTTGTTCTTATTCTTTTCTTCTAAAAAACAGGCTTCAGATGCGGGAATAGAAATACAAAATCTAAAAGACCGGATTGTTGTATTAGAGAAAGATTTAGCTCGCTCTCAAGATGAGAACTATAATCTAGCCAACACACTTTACGCAGAACAAGAGCGTAATACTAATTTTGAAAATCAAATAAATGAAATCGCCGGAACTGTGGGCGTATTAGAAAAACTTTCAAAAACTGATCCCGAACTTCTTCAAAAATATTCTAAAGTATTTTTCTTAAATGAACATTACACACCACCTAGAACAGAGCAAATTGACCCAGAATATACTAGAAACGGAGTGAGAGATCTCTATCTACATGCGGATGTAATACCTCATTTAGAAAACCTTTTAGAAAAAGCAAAGGGGGATGGGATGAGCTTAAAGATAGCTTCTGCGTTCAGATCATTCGACACACAAGAAGTATTGAAAACTGGATACACTATTACTTACGGTGCGGGTACAGCAAACCAGTTTTCAGCTGATCAGGGTTATTCTGAACACCAGCTTGGGACCACCGTTGACTTCACCACCCCAGCACTCGGCAATGGACTTGTCGGATTTCACAACACGCCAGAATTTAAATGGTTAAAAGAAAATGCCTATAGATACGGATTCATACTTTCATACCCGGAAAACAACACTTATTATCAATATGAACCATGGCATTGGAGATTTGTTGGACGAGATTTGGCAAGATACCTAAATCGAGAAGAAATAAACTTCTATGATTTAGATCAAAGAACCATAGACGAATACCTAGTAAACATTTTTGACTAACCCTAATTAAAAAACATTCCAACATTCTCAAGAATGTTGGAATGTTTTTTAAGTCACTAAATACCTAAATACTAAGCGAAACCTGGGAAATAATCTGTCTTGATATTTTTTCTTGATACTCCTAAAGAGCGAAGAAGTTTCTTATAGTTTGTGACCATTGCATCGGGACCAGATATAAAAAACACCCTCTCAGAATAGTCGGGTACAAGCTCCTTAAGCATGTCAGGAGTTATAAAGCCCACTTTTCCCTTCCATAAAGAAGCATCTTTAGGTTTAGTCGCTATATACTCTGTGCGAACCCCCAGCTGTCTACCCTCTTCTAATAAACCACTGTATGTAAAATCTGATTCGGTCATACCAGAATATAAAATTGTAAAATCCCTTTTCTCACCAACATCAATCATTTTTTTAACCATAGATCTAAATGGCGTAATACCTATGCCACCAGCTATACCTACAATCTTTTTCGTAGAATCCTTCGGTAAAACAAAATCGCCCGCCAAACCAGAAGCAATAATAGTCCGCCCTCTCTCAAGTGAAAGTAGGGCCTTTTTAAAACTACTAGATTCTTCTGGAATCTTTACCCCAAGTTCGAGACCGGATTCAGTGGGAGAAGAAGCTATTGTAAAAAAACGACGATTACCCCTTGTATCTGTATTTTTATGAGGAAGTGTCCATTCCATATACTGACCAGAGATAAAAGACATCGGAACATCTGTCTCAAATCGAAAACTAAAAATACGTGACGATAGTTCTTTTTTTTCTATAAGCTGAGCAATTACTTTTCTTTTAAATCCAACAAAAAACGAGAAAGTGTTTCCAATAATTAGAGCAATTTCTGGAGAAGGATACACTGGGCCGATATTCCATTGAGAAGCGAACAGTGCCCCGACAATAACTGCATATACAATCTGTAGTTTCTTAGTTGGCGGTAGGGTTTGTGGCTCAGTAAACATAATAAAAGCAAAAAATAGAAGGGGCCACGACATTATGACCTGACTTAATGTGTCCATGACTCCAAAAGAATATGTTATCCCATATATAGACAAAATAAGAAGGCTCACCGAGATAAAAGAAAAGACCATTACAAACTTCCTCATTTTTCTTACAACAAGAAACCCTAAAATTAGAACTAGAGGAAACATTGCCTCGTTACCCACCCACCACGATGCGCCGGTGCCCTGAGTGAAACCTAGGGCTACTGCAGAAAAGGCCGCTGGATTAAATAAATGTCTTTTTTTATATGCAATAACATACTTAGACGCCATAGCAATAAAAGAAGCAAGAAATATAAGACCAATACCATACAAATCTCTTGCCGGTGAAAATATGAGGAAGAGAATTAAACCAGTTATTACAGATGACTCTATATTTGATGGAGCACCCCACAATCTGGCTAAAATCCAATTTATAAAAAAACAAAACAAAGAGAAGAGAGAAGCGGAAAGAGCTAAAGACCAACCACTAAAAGAAAGTTTGCCCAAAAATCCTAGAGTAATAGAAAAAAGAGCCATGACTATCAACGAATACAAAACGACCTTATACATCGTCGTACTATTCAGAAATAAATCGACTCTTTTTAGCATCTTCTTTATATTAACAATTAATTGGTGAAAATATCTGCTCCGAAACCTTCCGACTGTTTAAATGAAAAATCTGGATATAAAATTCCATATTCAAAAATAAACTTTTCACCAAGTTTCTCCGGTTCTAAAAAAAACAAGCTAGTGGCCAAACCGTCAGCTAGTATCGTACTCTCCGCAATTACCCAAGTAGACAAAACATTTTCAGGAGACTTTAAAGAATCTGGACTAATAATGTGGTGATATTCTCCCCAACGACGCCTGCTCCCAGAAGAAGCGCATATACTTTTATTCGACAAATCAACCCTTCCAATCACCTGTTTAAAATTAAGTGGATTTTCTAGACCAACAATGATTTTTCCTCCCTCTTTTCCTCTGTGTAAAATATCCCCACCAGCATCAATAGAAAAATAAGAAACCCCGTTCTTATTCAAAATATCTGCGACGATATCTATAAGATATCCCTTTCCCAATGCACCAAAATCTAAAAGTACCGGCTCTTTAAGGGTTATCTTTGGAAAATTATATTCAATTACATCCTTCCACTTTAATGGCTTTTTTTCTGCCCTTCCTTTCAAAGAATATTGAGCATCGTAGCCTGCTTCCACTAATACTGAAGCAATGAGTGGAGTAATTTCACCAGAAGAAATATCATAAAGGCTGTGATACATATCCATCATCACCTTCCCATCATCAGGAAGCGTATATTCTCCTCCCATAATTGACATCTGAGTTACCAGAGAGTCTTTACGAAAACGAGAATACGCTCGATCAAAGTTTTCAATTCGTTCAAAAATTATTTTCTTTATTTCAGATATCTTCCCCTGTTCTATATCTGGACCAAAATTAATAACCCACCCACTCCCTATTGATTCAAATTTCAGAGAATTAGAACCGAAATCAAGCATTAGCTTTGAGCCTCTATTTTTATCTTAGCCAAAGCATCATTAAATCCTACTGGTGTAAGAGAAGAACCAGAAACTTTTGTGAGGGATACTTCGTCAATATTTTTACCGACAACAAAAGTCTTATAGTTAGCCGTAAAGTCTGCTTGCATTGTTACAGAAATAGGTCTTTCCGCGTGTGGAATTACAACAGAATCAGTAATTACTCCATTAACAAGAGTTAAAGTTACCCCTATACTTTCCATACCCCCTGGAGAGATATACTCACCAACCACAGAATAAATCCCGTTCCTATACATAGACTCACTCGGCATAGCTTGAGAATCATCAGATTCAACCAAACTTTCCTCTTCAGGACGATTGACTGGTTCAGTGTCGTCTTTGCCCTTTAATACGAATAAGAGAGCTAGCGCAATAATCACCAAAACAGCTATAATTATCCACTTCTGAGCACCCGCACTTTGCCCACCCCCTATATTTTGTTCCGTAGTTTCCATATTTATATTCATTAGTTTTATATATCCATATTATACAGAATAAAAAATCCTAAAAAAGGGGTTGCGTATTTAAACAATATCAGTTACAATTAATCCTCAATTATCAATTAACGTAGAACACGTATGAATCCAGACGAAAACCAAAACGGTGTTCCTGCTACTCCTGTTGAAGGAGAAGAGCAGACTCAAATGCCAGCTGAGGGTGAAACCCCAGCAGAAACTCCTGCAGAAGGAGCAATGTAATCTCACAAAAAACGCCCTTCGGGGCGTTTTTTTGTTTTCAAACTATGCAATTAGTTGCGTACAATTAGGACACCTGCGGGCGTCAATTGCCACTACGCTCTTGCATTCCGGACACTTCTTCGTGGTCGGATCTGTTGGGGGATTCTTCTTGTTACGATCCAAAAGGGTGTTAAGTGGCGTCACAACAAAGAAATAAATTGCCGATGCAACTAAAAGAAAGGAGATGAGAGCATTAAGAAAATTACCGTACATAATCTTACTTTCATTCAAAACCAAAGAAAGCTCTGAAAAATCTGGGGTCTTGGCAATAGCTGAAATCAAAGGAGTTAATACGTCAGAGACCAAAGAGGTCACCAGGGTCCCAAAGGCCGCACCAATAACAACGCCGACAGCCAAATCGACAACATTACCTCTTAAAATAAATTGCTTGAATCCATTTAATATTGTTTTCATATAAATCGTAGTATATCAAAAATCTTCCAAGGTCCGAGCATTTTCGATTTTGTATTCCCCAATAGAAATCCGACGAAGATTTTTTAACGTACCCACGGTCCCAAGACGTCTAGCCAGCTCTTCTGCTAAAGTCCTAATATATGAACCACTGGAAACCTCAAACATTACTTTAATCACATTATCACTCACATCGAACAATTCTACACTTAAAACAATCATTTTTTTCAATGGGATCTCAACATGAAGACCCTTGCGAGCATATTTATAAAGAGGCACACCCCCTTTCTTTATTGCAGAATAAATAGGGGCAGAAAGAAGATGCTCTCCTACCATATTTTTCACCTCATTTTTTATATCTTCAAACAAGAAAGTTCTCACCACTCTTTTCTCTACCACATTGCCGACAATATCACCGGAATCTGTTCTAACTCCTAACAAAATTTCTGCTTCATATTTTTTTGGCAAACCTATCAGGTCTTTTAGTTTTTTTGTTCCATCACCAATACCTACTATCAACAAACCGGTGGCATTTGGATCAAGTGTACCGGCGTGACCCATTTTTCTTATACCTGTTTTTTTGCGAAGAGTACGGATAACATCAAAGGAAGATATACCCTTTGGTTTATCTATTAAGACAATTTCATCCATAGGACTATTCTACCGACTCAATACAAGTATTAAATGCCCTGACTTGAATATTGTATGTGAACACCAAACTTTTCACCTTATCAATTAAAATGTTTGTCTCTTCAACAAGTTTATTATATTCTCCAACCGCTTTTTCGTATTCTGCCCTATTCTGACCGCGTTCTCTCTCCATCCGATCGAGTTCCGTTTTTCTAATAGAAAGCTCTCTTTCGTTTTCTTCAATAGAGCGGTTAGTATTCTCAATTTGTATTTTTAAATTACTATCAATGGACGGACATTCTGATAGCGGTCTGGCAAATATTTGGACAGCTATCCAAGTCTCCCTTCCTTCATACATACCCCTTTTTACAGCCACACCAAGCTCTGTAAATTTTTCACTCACAATATTTGCCCTGTGTCCGGGAGAGTTCATCCAAGCAGTGACTAAAGTTTCATCATCTTTAAAATTACCCAGAGCGATATTTTCCCCTATAGATATATATTCATACCAGACGACCTCTGCCTCAGAAGAAGCCGATTTACCCAAGGGAGACACATGCTCAAAATATTGATTAGCAAACATGTCATCTAATCGAAGTCTGGCTATCTGATTCAGATCTGTATCTGAAGAAAATGGGCTTAGGCCATTCTCTTGCCTTCGTATGTTTGTATAATTAAAGACACCCTCAACAGTCAGAAAAGAATTATGATTCTCTTCGGAAAAAATGAGCTTTCCTGAATTGCTTATTTCTCTCTTTATCGACCGTACTAGTTCACCCCTATCTTCTTTATCTAAAAGCGTTCTGACTTGTTCAGAGATTTGTGGATAAAGAAAAAAAGCTGAAACTAAAATACCTAGCCCCAAAAATATATTAAATATTTTATTTTTCTTTCTATTCTCTATTGGCTCCATCTTTTTTATTCACAATCGTCACAGAAGCTATCTTCTCAGACTCTATATTATGTTGTTTAAATATTAGATTGCGAACCCTGTCCGGACTCCCAGCGTGTAACATAACAAAATCAGCACTATTTTCTGCTGCGGTCTGAACTTTAATATTTCCAATGTCAAAAAAAGTATCTATTAGTCCCTTAACTTCAATACTGATATCCTGTATCTTGTCGAATCTTAGACTGGATACAGAGCGGTGAAAAAGTCTTTTTTGTTCAACATCAATAATGCGTTTCTCCGTGACATACCAAACATCAAGATAATAGTTGGTCCATTGAACAAAGAAAGACATCCATAGTCCTAAGAGCCAAATTGAATAGAAAAACAACAAAATACCCGTGGGGTTCCCACTCATTGATATATTTATAGAGATATAGTTCTTTACAATGTTATAAGCAACAAATGGCGCAACAGCCGCCATAGCCAAGAAAAAGCCATGGGAAAAAAAGACAAACCAATGCTTGCGGACCTCTAAAACAATATTTTCATCTGGATCTAGGTGTACCATATTAATATAAAGCTATACCCACACTGGCTAAATAGATCAAAAATAAACTAACTAAAATAAATATAAGTTCCGCAAATACGATATTATTATTCTTCATCCCATACTTCCTCCAGTGAAAAAACAGAATCGAGCTAATGATTATGTAGGGAATGAGAAAAAGTAAAAGAAGGACCCAGAGCATCCAATTCTCAATTTGAAATTTTGTTAATAGTGAAGAAAGTGGATTTTCCACATATTTATTATACCAACATAATAGGTCTTTTGGATATAATACTGGACAATTGGCTATTTTTTTGCTTTAATGACGCCTCACTGTCACCCCTAAATGGGGTTACTAGCAAAATTATGGAAATCAGAAATATAGCGATAATTGCCCATGTTGACCACGGTAAGACCACCCTTACTGACGCCCTAATGCGTCAGACTGGGATGGTTGAAGAGGGTGTCACTATGGATTCAAATGCCATTGAACAAGAGCGCGGTATTACTATATATGCCAAAAATACCTCCGTTTTTTATAAAAATACAAAAATAAACATTGTAGACACACCAGGTCACTCTGATTTCGGAAGCGAGGTGGAGCGAGTTCTAAGATCTATTGATACTGTTCTTTTGGTAGTAGACGCCCAAGAGGGCCCGATGCCACAAACTAGATTTGTCTTGAAAAAATCTCTAGAACTTGGATTAAAGCCCATTGTGATAATAAACAAAATAGACAAACCTGCCGCCAGACCTGAAGTCGTGCACGAACTTGTTCTAGAGCTTTTTATGGAACTCGGCGCCAATGATGCTCAGCTCGATTTCACCACGCTCTACGCAATAGGCCGAGACGGTGTGGCAAAAAGAGAACTCAAAGAAGAAGCAAAAGACCTCACGCCGATTTTAGATGTCGTCCTTGAACAAGTGCCACCCGCCAATAATAATGAGGAGAAATCTGCCTGTCTTCAAACTTTTAATTTGGCTTATGACAACTTCTTAGGACGATTGGCTATTTGCAGAATATATGAAGGCACAATTTCACAAGGTCAAAATGTGTGGATTAAAAAACCAAATGGAGAAAGTTATTCCGGAAAGATAACTAAACTATTTACTTTTGAGGGAACCGTAAGGAAAGAAACCCCATCTGCTTCTTCTGGAGACATTGTGATGATAGCCGGAATCCCAAATATTTATATTGGAGAAACAGTAACTGGAGACAGTGCTCGCCAACCTCTACCGGCAATCAACATAGATGAACCGACAATATCACTAAACTTTCTCGTAAACGACTCCCCTTTTGCCGGCAAGGAGGGTAAGTTTGTCACAGGAAGACAAATAAGAGAGCGCCTCGAGCGCGAATTAGAAATCAATGTTGGACTTAAAGTAGATTTTTCTTCTAGCGAATACTACACAGTCTACGGACGAGGAGAGCTTCACATAGCAGTGCTATTAGAAAATATGAGACGCGAAGGATTTGAGGCTCAAGTCTCTCAACCCCAAGTTATTATAAAAGAAGAAAATGGTGAAAAAGAAGAACCTTATGAAGAAGTAATTATTGATGTGCCTGAAGAATTCTCTGGAAGTATCATAAGTAAACTTTCTGAAAAAAAGGGCTCTCTTTTAAATATGATTGCTGAGCACGGAGGTACTACTCGTCTTATATTTGAAATACCTACTCGCGGACTTCTCGGGTATCGCGGGCAATTTGTGGTGGACACCAAGGGACTTGGTATTCTCTCTAGTCGATTTGTGGGTTTCAAAAAATATGCTGGAGAAATAAGAAAACAAAAATATGGATCAATGATATCTATGGCTGGAGGAAAAGTTCTCGCATTCTCTTTGGACAATCTCCAACAAAGAGGTGTTCTTTATATTGGACCTGGAGATGAAATATATGAGGGTCAGGTAGTGGGCAATGTCACCAAAGGTGAAGATATGTATGTAAATCCAACAAAGGGAAAACAACTAACAAATATGCGAGCCTCAGGATCAGACGATGGTATTTATCTCGCTCCCCCATTCAAACTTGATATTGAACGTGCTATGGAAGTAATGAATGAAGATGAATATATTGAAATAACTCCAGAAAGCGTGAGATTAAGAAAAAAATACCTAACCGAAGCATCCCGGACCAAAGCGATGCGTCAAGCACAAAAATAGCCCTAATCTTAGGGCTATTTTTGCGCTTATCTCTCTGTTGACTTTTATACATCATTTGTGGTATAATTAGAAGGTAAGACTCGGAATACTGATAGCACCTAAAACAATCTTGCTTGGGAGGGCGGACCGTGAAGAAAGCCATCGTCAGTCATGCGGTACAGATGATCGTTCCGCGGTTCCTAGAAGACGGAACCGTCATGGTCGCCATGATGCCCTATACGAAGGGTTATGGCACCAAGGAGGCCTTCACCACCCTTCGTCTGCCGACAGAAACTCGTCGGAACGGCGAAGGGGTCAAGGGTACCGCTCTTCGAGGTGTGAGGGACGAGGTGGCCAAGGACAAAAGTCACTTCGTCGTCGAGCCATGGGGCTTGGCGTATGTGGAGCTCTGTCAGGATCAAGCTGATCCGAACGGGCTTCACGCCAAAGTGGCCATGGTCATGGCCCACGTCTCTGGTGATCTCCGTGATCACGGGGCGGTGGACGAGGACGACGCGGACGAACACCACGGCCCGATGGAATGGGTCGATATCCGCAAGGTCCTTGAGGGTAAGACGCGCCTCAGGTCCATCCGCTCCCACAAGGTGGCGCTCTGCGCCTTCTTACGGACACTGGTGGAATCGCCCGAGATGGGTGAGGTCGGCAAGAGGTACTATGACCTCGTCGACCACTTCCTCGGTCCCGGGCTCCGGGACGAGGGCGAGCGAGAAGGGTTCAGGGCTTATATGGCCTGAACCAAGCAAGAAAACAAAGAACCGCGCGACACTGTGTCGCGCGGTTACTCTTTTATGCTCCTTATTCGTCATTCCTTATTCGTCATTCTTTCTCTGCCCTATACTCACCTATCCTATTTCTCTTTATAGACAAAGTAACTGCACCAGAACCAAGCTTCTCCCCTATTTCATTAACCAAACCTCGAATATATGTGCCACTAGAAACCACCGCCAACATTTTAAACAAAAAATACTTTTTCTCATCTGGTGCCAAAATCCTGATCCATTTATTTTTAATTTCCTCTTGCCTAAAGTCACCATTAACACTTTCTATAGACTCAACTATTTTTTCCAAAAGTGGAGCTCCTGATATTTTTCCTTCTTCCAATACTTCTATACTTTTTATATTAATCTCTCTTTCAGGAATATCTATTTCACCCATTCTATCTTCGCGCGACCACTCAAAAAGCGCTTTTCCATTTACGGTCTTCGAAGAAAATGGCGGGTAGGATTGTACTTTACTTTGCCGAACTTCATCAATAACTTTTGTAAAATCATTGTGATTAAATTCCGTCGGCTTTTCCCCAGATTTTTCTGCTATACCTAAAACATCATATGTGTCTGTCTTGAACCCTAAAACAAATTCAAACTCATATTCCTTGTCCAGATTTAAAAATTCTTGCTTTTTATGAACCATATCTCCAGAAAGCAAAATAACCAACCCTTCTGCCAGAGGGTCTAGTCTTCCAGCATAAGTTACAGGCACATTTTTTAACTCCTCAGAACGAGACTTGAAAGTCTCTACAAGTTGGCCCATGGTCATTCCTCTGGGCTTATGAACTAATGAAATTTCTTGTTTTAAAGCCATTATCTCTGTTACTATATACTATATGTCCAAAAAGTTAGATACCGCTCCATACAAAGGAGTGCGAGACTTCTACCCCGAAGATATGTGGGTAGAAAAGTATCTCTTCAACACAATGCGTAGTGTGGTTGAAAAATACGGCTACACAGAATACAGCGCCTCTCCCCTAGAGCCAAGCGAGCTTTATAAAGAAAAAAGCGGAGAAGAGATAGTCAATGAGCAGACTTACTCTTTCATAGACAGGGGCGGGAGAGAGGTCACACTGAGGCCCGAGATGACGCCCACAGTGGCTCGTATGGTAGCCGGACGAAAAAGAGAACTTCCATTCCCGCTCCGTTGGTATTCTATTCCCAATCTATTTAGATACGAAAGTCCTCAAAGGGGGCGTCTTAGAGAACACTATCAACTGAATGTTGACCTGTTTGGTGTGGAAGGAATTGAGGGTGAAATAGAGATGATTTCTATTGCTAACGACATTATGAAAACATTTGGGGCAAAAGATGGTGAGTTTTCTATTCTCGTCAATTCAAGAAAACTTATGCAAGCTCTTTTTGAATCATTTGGACTAAGTGAAGAAAATTCTCACATTATCTCCAAACTACTCGACAAAAAAGATAAGGTGGATGAAAAAATATTTACTGAGAGTGTGGAGAAAATATTAGGAGAAAATACGACTGAGTTTATAGCCCTACTCAATAATCACGAAAAACTCCTAGAAAAGGTTGGCCCAGAACACCCTGCCACAATATCGTTCGTAAGTTTCATAGAATCTATGGATAAGCTCGGTATAAAAAACCTGAACTTTACACCTACGCTTATGCGCGGTTTCGACTATTACACAGATATTGTATTTGAAATATTCGATACACACCCAGACAACAGACGCTCCCTGTTCGGAGGCGGAAGATACGATGACCTGCTTTCCCTTTTCAGCAATGACTCCCTACCGGCCATAGGTTTCGGCATGGGAGATGTAACTGTTAGAGATTTTTTGGAATCACATGGGCTTTTACCAGAATACAAAACAGAAACCCAAGCCATGCTTGTAACTATAGGATCAGTAGACAAAATTGAAGTACTAAATATAACCAAAAGAATCAGAGAATCTGGTATAGCTGTATGCTTGAACACCGGAGCCAAAAAACCAGCAGATGCCATAAAAGGAGCTTTAAAACTACACATCCCATACATAATATTTATAGGAGAAGATGAAGTATCAACAAAAACATACACAGTAAAAGATTTGCGTACAGAGAATACACAATCTCTCTCAGAAGAAGAGCTCATTTCTCTCATCAAAACTTGATTCTTTAAACATCCTTGGTTATTCTAAGTCCTCACATTCTTTAATTTATGAGAAAAATAGTTTTTGATATAGAAACAAAAAACCTCTTTTCAGAAGTCAATTCAAATAATCCAGTAGACTTAGATATTTCTGTTGTCTGCATATATGACTACGAAAAAGACACATACGAGTCATTTACCGAAGAACAGTTTGGAAAACTCTGGACCATCTTGGAAAAAGCCGACCTCCTTATCGGATACAATTCTGACCACTTTGACATACCCCTTTTGAATAAATACTATCCCGGCGATTTAACGAAAATAAAAAGCTTAGACATTCTTGCTGAAATAAAAAATTCATTTGGCAGAAGAATGAAGCTTGATCAAATAGCAGAAGGTTCCTTGGGTATAAACAAATCGTCCGTCGGTCCTCAAGCAGTAATATGGTGGAAACAAGGTGAGTACGACAAAGTAATACAATACTGCTTAGATGATGTAAAAATCACCAAAGATGTTTACGATTATGCCAAAACAAACAATAAATTAGTATTCAAAGAAGGAGGAAAACTTATAGAAATACCATTGGATACTTCAAAATGGGAAGAAAAACACGATACTTCCTTTACGCACACCCTGCCCTTCTAATTACACTCTAAAGAATTGTAGACAAGCGATCGCATCCTTATAATTCTCTAGAAATTTTTGACCTGACTTTCTTCTAGATTTAAGAGAGTCTGTCTAAAGACAACCCTCAAGGAGTCAGCAATAACTTCGGCCACGATTCATTAAACCCCCCGACGATCAGTCCAAGGTAGACTGGTCAATCGCAGGGCACCCCTTCCAGAAATCGAAAGGGGTGCCTTAATAAAAGAAAATCAATACAACAACCGCTAAGATAATTCTATAAAAAATAAAAACATTTAGACTGTGATTTTTTAAAAATTTTATTAGAAAATGTATTGCTGAAATCCCAACAATAAAAGAAATAACGAAGGAAAGAAAAAATGACCAAGAAAGTGACACTAGAACGCCATTTAAAGAAAGTTCTAAAAGTTTCTTTAAACCAGAACCGAAAATAATTGGAAATGAAAGAATAAAACTAAACCTTGCCGAACTCTCCCGTGAGAGACCTGAAAAAAGTCCTCCAGAAATTGTAGAACCCGAACGAGACATTCCTGGTACAACGGCTAGTGCCTGAAAAACTCCTATCTTTAGACCTTTTTTATAGTCTAAAGAGGAAATTTCATTTTCATTTTTTCTATTTTTATAAAATCTCTCTGCAAAAAACATTAGAGCAGAGCCAGCTAAAAGTGACATGGCTACCAAAAATGGACTCCTAAAAACAGTTTCCATCTTAGACTCGAGAAGAAAACCCAGGACTATAGCTGGCAGTGTTCCGGCAGTAACTGCAAACAAAAGGTTTCTTTCCTGTTCGCCCTTTTGGGTTCCCCTAATAAGGTTTATGAAGGAAAGAAAAATCCGCCAAAGATCCTGCCTAAAATAGACTAGGACAGCTAAGACAGTGGCTAATTGTAAGATAGCGTCAATGGCTAAATCATATTGAGAAGAGCCAAAAAATTCATGGAATAAGACCAAATGCCCAGAAGATGACACCGGAATAAACTCTGTAAGTCCCTGTATAATACCTAAAGATATGGCCTCTAAAAAAGACATAATATACAGACTATCACAACTTTTTTAATATGTGATACAATGAAAATTACTAAAAATAAAAAATATGGAACCAACAACACCCAAACAAAACCCATTAATTATTCCCTTTTCTATAGTAGTGGCGGGGCTACTCATAGGAGCTGGTATATATATGTCTGGCAAAAACCCAGAGTCAGGAAGAGTTGCGGGAAATGTGCAAAATACCGGGACTATTGAAGAAATAGCCGTAAATCCAGTAACAGCAGATGATCATATACTAGGGAACCCAAACGCTGATGTAATAATCATTGAGTTCTCAGACACTGAATGTCCGTTTTGTAAGGTATTTCATCAGACCATGAAAAGAATAATGAACGACTACGGTAAAGATGGTCGTGTGGCTTGGGTCTATAGACACTTTCCAATAGACGGCCTCCACAAACTTGCTCGTAGCCAAGCACATGCCACGGAGTGTGTAGCGGAGCTGGGTGGAAATGCAAAGTTCTGGGAATTTACAGATCTAATATATGCCAGAACACAGTCTAATGACGGCCTGCCACTTTCTGAATTACCAAAAATGGCGGGAGAAATAGGTATAGATGTTGCTAGATTTAATGACTGCCAAAACAGCAACAAATACGCAAATATAATCATCCAAGATGAGCAGGACGCTCAACGATCTGGTGGCCGAGGTACTCCTCACAGTATATTAATTACGAGAACGGGCGAAAAGGTGGCCATAAAAGGGGCGCAACCATATGATGTGATGAAATCTATAATTGATGCGGCTCTAGCAAGTATGGATGCTCAATAAAATCACAGAATAAGAACGCTTTTTAGTTTACAAAACTCACAATCAGATTTCCCGCAAGTATTTTCCCAGAAGGAAAAACCTAATATTTCTGTGGCTGTCTTTATAGTTTCTTCTTTTACACTTAAAGCATCACTGTGAGATATATCAAAACGCTCAAGTGAAAATTTTCCTTTTTCATTTGGCTCTATAAAATCAATCACCCCTTCTACCATCTCATATTTACCTTCATCATGAAGCTCTAAAAGCAATCTATAAAAATTAAGTTGCCTTTTTATATCTCCATTTGAGCTCTTCGTCTCTCCCAATATATCATTTCTAGACTTAGCTTTACCCGTCTTATAATCAACAACGGAAACCTCCCCCTGGTTGATCATCTCCACCTTATCCAACCTTCCCCTCAAAAGAATGCTTTCTCCTTCCGGTAAATCAATAAAAACCCCAGATACAGAATATTCAGAAAAAATATCTTTACTCCAATCTGGAAAACGTTTCTCAAAATAAGCTTTTAATATTTTTTCACCTTTCTTTAAAGATTCTTTTAATTCTTGCTCGTCTAAGGGAAGCCTTTTTAAATTCTTGTCATAAACTGAAAGCAGTCCATCGAGACTGGCCTTTTTTCCATCACGAAAACTATCGCCTAAATATTTTAATCCCGCATGTATAGCTGTACCATAGAGCTGATGTTTAGCTGGAACATCAGGCAGTCTTACCAAATTTCTGAAAAAATATTTCCAAGGACAATCAAGATAATTGTTGAGAGCCGTAGCATTAAGACCCTGTTCTAGAAAAATCTGCCGTAAATATTTTCTATCCCAAAGTGTCTTTTCTTTTTTATCAAAAGTTTTATTAATACGAAGCATTCGTTCTTTTGTAGAAAAACTCTCCCCAACCTTCCTTAATACCAGCTCTTCTGGGAGCTCTTCTACAAATTGAGATGTCAGAACATCTTTACCATCTGCCCCCGTCTTTGCAAATGTTATGGTTACATTTTCTTTGGCCCTAGTGATAGCAACGTAGAAAAGACGTCTTTCATCATCATTTTTTCCATCTTTTTCAGTATCACCCAATGGGTACGGTAACTTAAATCCAGACATTCCCCGCCTATTACCCCAAACCTTATCTGCAACATTAACTACATAAACGTGCTTGAACTCAAGACCCTTTGACTTGTGTGCGGTCATAACCGAAACAGAATCTGTATTTGTTTTCCTTCCGGGAAAGTTTATAGAAGCTCCATGGCGCAAAAGTATTTCAATTGAAGACACAAAATCATTGAGCTTGGCTTTCTTATTATTAGTCATCAAAGACTTTACCTCCTCATATATAAGAGAAAGTTTCTCTATTTTTTCTAAAGAATTTACTTTGGTTAAAAGGTACTCAGCGAAACCAGAATCCTCTACAATACGAACAAAAGAGTCTAAAACATTATCATTGTTTGCTGTAACCATCCATTTTGTAAATTTGTCTCCAAGTTGACTTAAAGCCTCGCTGTCCCTCAAAGAAAGCCCAGCATTGTCGCCCGTTATTAAATCCAGTGGCCTTTTACGCAAATCTCTAGCTGATCTTAATAACACAACCGCATCAATGGGGTGAATCTTCAAGAAATCAATTAGTAATATTTTTGCCACTAAAGAATCATCGTGTGGAGCCACCACAGCCCCAAAAAGAATCATTAGTTTTTGTATATCTTCATCTTCTAAAACATCATCATCTGTATACAGAGAATAGGATATCCCTATCTGGCCTAGAGCCCTACCGATTGATCTGGCTTCATTGTTTGTCCTAACCAAAACAGCAATCTCTTCTGGTAATATACCCGCCTTTATATTCGCGCCTATACTCTTCGCAACCCCTTCTTCTTCATCTGCTCTTGAAGGATATTCAATAATTTCAATATGTTTCTCTTCGGCACCTCTTTTTTTTGAAATCAATCTAGGACGAAGTTTCGGATCTGGCGCATCAATGGTCATGAGAGCATGGGAGGCATCCAATATTTTTTGAGTAGATCTATAATTATGATCTAGAAAAACAAGTTCTGCGTTTTTAAACTTCTCTTTAAAATAGAGGAAATTCTCAAGGGAAGCTCCTTGGAAACGATATATTGCTTGCTTCTCATCGCCCACTATAAAAAGATTCGGATTATCATGATAATCTGCCAAAAACTCTAATATGGCATTTTGTGAATTATTTGCATCCTGATGTTCATCTGCTAAAACATAAAGATATTCCTCTTGAAGAGAGCGGAGTAAATCACTCTCTTTTTTGAGAGCGCTTACAAGTTCTACCAACATATCATCATAATCAAAAAGTCTTTTCTCAAGAAGCTTGCCCTCATACTTTTCATAAACCCTCATCAATTCCCTATTTTTTTCTATATTTCTAAGAGCTTCTTTATACACCGTCTTCATATCGCCCTTATACCTACCTTTTTCATGATACAAGTCGTCACTATTTCTTATACTTTTCTCCTCCTTAGACAAAAGCTTAGAAAACTCATTTGGCAAAACCCCATCTCGTTTTAAATCGGAAATTGATTTTATAATTGAACGAACATAGTACAAACTATCACCAAATGGTTTTATGTATTCAAAATTTTCCTGTAAGACAACATTTTCAACAATAGAAATCTTGTCTACATCTGTGGCTACCGTTCCGCCAATAATTCTGGGGAAATATTCTGGAAATTTTCCTATTATCTCATTTGCAAATCCGTGAAAAGTAAAGATGTTGACCCTATAGGCCGAACTACCAATGATAGAGAAAAGTTTCTGACGCATTGAAAAAACCGCCGACTCAGTAAAAGTTAGAGCCAAAATACCGTTCGCGGGCGTATCCGTCTTCTCTAGTATGTTCGCTATGCGAAGTGTCAGAATAGAAGTCTTACCTGTCCCGGGGCCAGCAATGACCATAACGGGGCCCTCAATGGTATCCACCGCCTTCTTTTGCTGTACATTCAACTGTGAGTAGAGTTTCCTAAATTCACCCTTAGACATGGGCGTATTTTAGCATAAAGATAATACTTATCATTATTCCCTCCTCACTCTATATTAGTATCCCCTCAATCTGTTTATCTTTTCATGTTGACGAATTTTTTCATGAGCCTTGGCTTCAATCTGCCTTATACGCTCCCTAGTCACCCCAAACACCTTACCCACCTCTTCAAGGGTATGAGTAAAACCATCAACTAAGCCGTGACGCATTTCAAGAATCTTCCTCTCTTTTATTGGCAAATCATTTAAAATCTCCTTTACTTGGTCAGCTATAATTCTTCTAGAAGTATCTTGATCTGGAGAAAGTATCTTATCATCCGCCAAGAAATCACCAAGCTTACTTTTTCCATCATCACCATCGTCTCCTACAGGACTTTCAAGAGACACTGTTGCCTGATCTATTTTTTCAATGTTATAAACTTTTTCAACATCCAGATTCATCTCTGTGGCAATTTCTTCTGCCAGAGGTTCTCGCCCCAAATCTTGGGTTAATCTCCTCACAACTTGTTTATACTTGGCAATTGTTTCCACCATGTGCACAGGAACACGAATGGTTCTACTTTGATCTGCCAAAGCACGAGTAATGGCTTGTCTAATCCACCAAGTAGCATAAGTAGAAAACTTAAATCCTTTGGTCCAGTCAAACTTATCCACCGCCTTAAAGAGGCCAAGATTCCCTTCTTGTATCAAATCCAAAAGAGTAAGATCTGGGCTTCTACCAACATATTTCTTTGCAATAGATACCACCAAACGTAAATTCGCACGAGCCAGAAGATTTTTAGCTTCCATGTCCCCCGCTTCAATTCTCCTTGCCAATTCTTTCTCTTGAGCACCGGCAATGAGTGGGTATTGTCCAATCTCTTTGAGATACATCTGTATAGAGTCATATGAAGAATCTCCTTTTCCGTACTCATACTTCTTACCAACAGGGTCATCTTCTTGTGGAACATCTAGAAGTCCGCCTCCCTCCAGAATATCAATACCGCTTATATTAAGTTTTTCATAAAAATCCTCGAGAAAAACAATGTCCTCTTCTATTGTCGGAAACTCTCGAAGAATCTCGTCATATGTAACAAAACCCTTTTCCTTTCCCCTAGCAATTAGTCTGGAGGTTTTTTCCTCTACTTCTTGGAGTTTCTTACTTGCTCTGGCAGAAAGGGTGACTTTTGGTACTTTTACTTTTTTTGGTTTTTTCACTACCTTTTTCGGTTTTTTCACTACCTTTTTTATTCTGGTAGATTTCTTTTTTACCGCTACTTTTCTCTTAGGTTTTTTTGGTTTTTTTATTATTTTTTTTGTTTTTTTTGTTTTTTGAGCCATTTGTTTTAAAGATAAACTATTAAAGATTTATAGGCAAGTTCACGGACCTCCTATTCTTTTTTTAGAAATTTCTGCAAGCTTTATTGAAATACTTTGACACTCTGCTAATAAATCCTTTGATCTTACTTCATCTTTTTGGTCTTCAGCCCTCTGTAGCTCCCCCATCACCAATACAAACTTGTCTCTTAATATATCTTCCTCAAAATTGAGAAATAGTTCCTCAACTTCATTATTTAATGATTCCTCTGAACCATAATAGGACTCCGCTTCAAATATAAGTTCTTCGCTATTTTTCTCATGAAATGAAAATATATCCGCTGTTTCTTTATCTCCAATTATTGAGACCATTCTAATCCTTAACTTTACTGGATCTAGAGTCTTTTCCTTTTTACCCTCTTGCCAGAGAATAATTCCGACCAATCTCCTCTCAATATAATTTTTTCTCTTCTTTATCTCTTCTTCCACTGGCAACGCAGTATCTTTCACTACACCATCTTCCTCAGGGGGTTTTCGTGGAAGTTTTCGGAGATCATTCCAAATAGATTCCTCACGAATGCCTGTTTTCTTTGATATCTGACTAATGAAATGAGATTGCTCGATAGAGCTCGAAAGAAGCGTGAGATAAGGAAGAATCTTTTTCTCAACTTCTTTGGCCTGAGTACGATTATCTTTCTTTCCTGAAACAATATTATCTAGATGAAAGTCTATTAGATGTTTTGCATTACGGAGAGTATCCTTCCACTTTTCTATATCCTTTCTTATAAGTTCTGCGGGATCTTCCCCTTTCGGTATATCAGCAATCTTCACTTCCATCCCCATAGAAAGTGCTAATGTTGCGCTTTTCTTTGCTGCCTCAAAACCGGCATTATCAGAATCAAAACCCAAAATAATTTTATTAGAAAGTCGTTTCAGTTTTTCCAAGTGCATACTTGTAAAAGCGGTACCGGAAGAAGCCACAGTGTTTGTAAATCCAACTTGGTGACACATAAGAATATCCATTTGCCCTTCCACAAGAATCGTATAATCTTTCTTTCTAATGTCTGACTTGGCCTTATGAAGACCGTACAGAGTTTCAGATTTTACAAAAAGTTTTGTTTCTGGACTATTAAGATACTTGGGCGCCTTTGGATCGTCCTCCAATATACGACCACTGAAGGCTATTGCTCTTCCTGAAACATCAAATATTGGAAACATTATCCGCCCGCGAAAAACATCATACCAGCCATCGCCTTGTGCAGATGGGGTTTCACTTTTTTTTATAAGACCTACCGTTTCCATGTCTTTTTCTGATATACCCTGTTCTTTAAGATGTGAATATAGGAGACGCCAATCTTTTTCTACGAATCCCACCCTCCAATCACTAATAGTCTCGTCGGAAAGACCTCTAGATTTCAAATAATCTAGAGCTTTCTTAGAGCTAGAAAGATTTTTCTCAAAAAAAAGTGTTGCTTTCTCCATTAGGTCGTAGAGTTTATCTTTTTCGCCACTTCTCTCCATTGGGTACTGCTCCAATACTATGCCGGCCCTCTCGGCTAAAAGTTTCAATGACCCAATAAAATCCAAACCTTCAAACTCTTGGACAAAAGAAAATATATCGCCCTTAGCCCCACACCCAAAACAGTAGTAACTCCCCCTCGATGGAGAGACGAAAAAAGAGGGGGTTTTTTCGTTATGAAATGGGCACTTTCCTTTGAAATTAGCGCCTGCTTTTTCTAGCTTAATATATGATCCAATAACATCGGATACCTCAAGCTTTTCTTTTATTTTTTCAACTGAAGAAGATGACATTGTGTATTTTACATATTGTCTCCCCCGCCCTTATGCCACGCCCTTCAAACTAATCTGCCCTTTTATCTATCATTTCCTGAATCATCTTGTGTTTTTCACTTCCGACAAAACCAGTACCAGCCGGAATTAATCGGCCTATAATTACATTTTCTTTTAGACCGACAAGTTTGTCATTAACCCCCCTGATAGCAGAAGCTATCAAAACTCTAGTGGTGTGTTGGAAAGACGCAGCAGAAAGAAAACTCTTTCTTGAAAGAGAAACTTCGGTAATACCCATAAGTACATTTTCTACCTTCGCTTCTTCACCACCTTTTTCACGAACAACATCATTTGCTTGCGCAAGTTCTGACAACTCAACGACATCTCCCTTGGAAAGAGTTGTGTCTCCTATATCTTTTATTTTCCTTCTAGAAAACATCTGCTTAACAATAACTTCAATATGCTTCCTTGCCACAGTTTCTCCTTGAAGCTCGTAAGGTTTGGATATTTCACGGATTATATAATTCTGTGCGGCCTCTTTTCCTGCATATTTGAAAAGTTCATCAATATCAGCAGAACCGTCAGTCAATAATTCTCCTTTCTTCACCTGGTCTCCTTTTTTCACTATGACCATACGAGCGGCGTTAACTGTATACTCAACTTTCTCTTTAAGTTTAGAACCCTCATCTGGCAAAACTACGATGACCTTATCGCTGCCATCTTTTATAATATCTGAAATTACTCCATCAACGTGAGAAATGAGTGCCGGATTTTTTGGTTTTCTATTTTCAAATACCTCTTCAACACGTGGCAAACCAGAAGTGATGTCACCCCCAACAGAGGCAGTGCCTCCGGCGTGGAAGGTTCTCATAGTAAGCTGTGTTCCTGGCTCTCCAATAGCTTGGGCCGCTACAGTACCCACTGCCTCTCCAATATCAACTATCTTATGTTTACCCAAATCAGTGCCGTAACATTTTACACAAACACCCCTAGGTGCTTTACAAGTAAGAGGAGAAAATACACTTACTTCGTTAACTCCTTTTGTTTCAAGATCCTTGGCCTCATTCTTTGAAACAAGATTACCTTTTTTCAACAAAACCTCACCAGTCGATGAAAGAACATCTTCTGCTAAAAATCTTCCATTGATATTCTTTGCCAATGATACTTCTATACCAGCTGAGTTTATTTTACTTATTGTAATAAATTCCTTCGTACCACAATCCTCCTCTGTAATAATTGCATCCTGAGCAACATCGAAAAGACGACGAGTCAGGTAACCTGCCTTAGCGGTATTAAGAGCAGTGTCCGCCAAACCTTTTCTACTACCGTGAGTAGTAATAAAGTATTCCAAAGGAGTCAAACCTTCTTTAGAACAAGATAAAATCGGGAATTCAATCGTTTCACCAGCGGTGTTGGTAATAAGACCTTTCATACCTGCCATTTGAGTAAGCTGAGACACTGATCCTCTTGCGCCCGATCGAAGCATGTCTGATACAGAGCCATTTGGATCTAAAGTATCAGGTATTAGCTTCTCCACGTCACTTTTTGCTCCATGCCATATTTCGGTGTTTTTCCTTAACCTTTCTTCTGATGAAAGGAGGCCCATATTGTATTGCTCCATTACCTCATCAGACTTTGCTTTAGCGGACTTTATAACTTCATTTTTACCTTCTGGGATTTTCACATCATCAATGCCCCAAGTAATACCTGAGTAAGTAGCGTATTTGAAACCAAATTTCTTAATTTTGTCTAGAATTGGTGGAATATTTTCCACTCCATATTTCTCTATAAGGTCATCTACTAAAACACCCATTTTCTTCCTCTCTACGACATCATTAATAAACGGATAATCACTAGGTAGAACGCTATTGAATAGTAACCTACCTACAGTGGTCTCAAATACCTTACCTTCAAACTGCTTATACTTTTCTGTTTCAGTGGCCAATACTTTGATGGGTGCTCGAAGTTCTACTTCACCAAAATCATAAGCCGTAATAGCATTGTTTGGTGTTGGGAACATTTTTCCCTCGCCTTTTTCTCCAGGAACAAGCTTTGTCATCCAATAACAACCGAGCACAATATCGAGCAACTTGGCAATAACTGTAGGCTCTCCATTACCAGGCTTCAGAATGTTTTTGTCTGATGCCATAATTTCTTTAGCCTCAAGTTGTGCTTCTTCAGAAAGTGGTACGTGAACAGCCATCTGGTCTCCATCAAAGTCCGCATTGAAAGCAGTACAAATTAAAGGATGAACTTGGATGGCGTTACCTTCAATCAAAACGGGTCTAAATGCTTGTATACCAAGGCGGTGCAATGTTGGGGCCCTATTTAAAAGTACATATTTGTCTTTAATTACATTTTCAAGAATGGCCCAAACCTCTGGAATTCCATCTTCAATAAGACGACTTGCTCCTCTGATGTTGAAGGCGAGTTCTTTTTTCAAAAGCTGCGCTATTACAAACGGCTTGAAAAGTTCCAAGGCCATGTGTTTTGGTAGACCACATTGATCAAGTTTGAGTTCAGGACCAACTACGATAACTGAACGTCCAGAGTAATCTACACGTTTACCAAGGAGATTTTGTCTAAATATACCCTTTTTACCCTTCAAATTATCAGATAGAGACTTAAGGGGTCTGCGTTGAATTTGACTGCCTTGAGCAGAAGTTGCACTGCCGTGACGAATTGAGTTATCAATCAGAGCGTCTACTGCTTCTTGAAGAATTCTTTTCTCATTTCTTAAGATAACATCTGGCGCTAAAATTTCCTTTAACTTTTTTAAACGATTATTCCTATTGATAACACGGCGATACAGATCATTTATATCTGCTGTAGCATATCGTCCACCATCTAATGGAACCATTGGACGCAAGGCCGGAGGTATAACCGGAATTCTAGTAAGAAACATCCACTCTGGTCTAACTCCACTCCTTATCATTTGCTGAATAAGACTAATCCTCTTATTTAACTTCGGAGCCTCTAAGGCACTTACCTTCTCAGCATCTACATGTAGTTTTTCTAGAAGTTTTTCTAAATCTACATTTTTCAATATTTCATAAATAGCTTCAGCTCCAATACCAGCCTCAAAAAGAGTTGAATATTTCATAGAGAAGGCGTGGTATTGAACCTCATCAAGAACCTTACCAACTGCAATGCTGTCTAGTTCTCTCTTTGCATTTAATAATAGCTCTTTGATGGCTTCCTTAGACTTTTCATCCTGAAGAACTTTTACTTTTGCTTTATATTCAGAATCTAAGTCTTTAAATATTCTCTGCTTATCTTCTTCAGAAACAGATGTGATAATGTATCCAGCGAAATAAATTACCTTTTCAAGTTCAGATGATGGAAGACCCATTATTAATGAGAGTCTTGATGGCATCGACTTAAGAAACCAAATGTGAGACACGGGGGTAGCAAGTTCAATATGACCCATTCGATCACGGCGAACAATGGACCTAGTTATCTCTACTCCACACTTTTCACAAACAATTCCCTTATATCTGATACCTCTGTATTTTCCACAATAACATTCATAGTCCTTATCTGGACCAAATATTTTTTCATCAAACAAACCATTTCTCTCACTTCTCTGAGTTCTATAGTTGATAGTCTCTGGCTTAGTAACCTCTCCAAATGACCATTCTTTTATCCTTTCGGGTGAGGCGAGTTTGAGGGTTATAGATTCAAATACATTACTTGTGTTTTGTTTTGGTTTCATCATAGTAGTTTTTTGATATTGTTAATTATTTTCTCCCCCTTCTTCCTCATCCGACCTTTCTCCTTCCTCGAGCTTCACATCAAGTGAAAGTCCTCGTAAGCTGTTTAACAACACACTAAAAGATGCTGGAGTATTTAGTTGAGTAATCCTCTCCCCTTTAACCAAGGCATCGAAAGCAGCAGATCTACCTAAAATATCGTCTGACTTAATAGTTAAAACTTCTCTTAATGTATGAGCGGCTCCATAACCTAGAAGCGCCCATACTTCCATCTCTCCAAATCTCTGACCTCCTCCTTGTGCCTTTCCACCTAGAGGTTGCTGAGTAATTAGAGAGTATGGACCAATAGAACGCATATGTATTTTGTCCTCAACCATGTGATGAAGCTTCATAATATACATATATCCAACCGCCACCTTCTGGTCAAAAGCTTGTCCAGTTCTGCCATCAAAGAGAGTCATCTTTCCATCTTCACTCCATCCAGCCTTCTTAAGCTCCTCTTTTATTTCTTTGTCAGTCGCACCTGCAAATGGAGGAACAATAGCCTGATAATTTAAAGTGTGAGCCGCAAGACCTAAGTGAAGCTCTAGTATTTGACCCAAATTCATACGAGATGGCACACCAAGAGGTGTCAAAATAATATCTATTGGAGTTCCGTCCGCCATGTATGGCATGTCTTCTTCTGGAAGAACTTTTGATATAACGCCTTTGTTTCCGTGTCTTCCTGCTAGTTTGTCACCGACAGAAATAGTTCTAAGTTGAGCTACCTCTACATGTATTCTCTTTATGATGCCACTTTCAAGTTTATCCCCTCTTTCTCTAGAGAAAACTTGAACAGATACGACTCTTCCACGCTTTCCACCCTCCATTCTTTTTGATGTATCTTTTACATCGCGAGCTTTTTCACCAAACAAAGATCTAAGTAGTCTTTCCTCTGGGGTTAATTGTGTTTCTCCTTTTGGAGTAATTTTCCCAACAAGAATATCGCCAGAACGAACTTCTGCTCCAACACGAATAATTCCATCCTCGGATAGATTACGGAGTTTACTTTCTCCAACATTCGGTATATCACAAGTAGTAACTTCAGGACCAAGTTTTGTATCGCGAACATTTATGACAAATTCTTCTAAGTGTATTGAAGTGAACTTGCTTTCCTTTACCAGTCTTTCTGAAACAATGATTGCATCTTCATAGTTTGCACCAGACCAACTCATAAAAGCGACTAAAATATTTTGCCCCAATGCCATTTCTCCATGATCTGATGATGATGTATCCGCAATGACGTCTCCTTTTTTCACTTTTTGACCAAGCTCAACTGAGGGCCTCTGATGAAATGCTGTAAATCCGTTTGTTCTAGAAAAGTTTATTAATCTGTACTCTTTTTCTTTTCCTTTTTCATTTTTTACAGATATTTTTCTTCCATCTACACGAGTGACTGTGCCCGCTTCTTTTGCAATAACCAAGCGTCCGGTGTCGCGAACCGCAGCACCTTCTATACCGGTAGCAACTAACGGAGCTTCTGGGATAATACAAGGAGTTCCCTGCTTTTGCATGTTTGATCCCATGAGCGCTCTGTTGGCGTCATCGTGATTCAAAAAAGGAATCATTGAAGTAGCTACGGAAAAAGCTTGGTTAGTCGCCACATCCATATAGCCAACCATTGATACTTCTACCTGACTAGGTTTACCTTGATAGCGGACCTCAGCTTCGGGAACAGTAATACGACCGTTTTCATCATACGGAGTTGCTGCGTGTGCAATATAGAATTTTTCTTCCTCAAGGGCGTTTAAATATTCTACTTCTCCTGTTAGTTTGCCATTTTTAACTTTTGCATAAGGGGTCTCAATCATTCCAAAATCATTGATTCGAGCATATACGGAAAGACGCAAAATAAGACCAATGTTTGCACCTTCAGGTGTTTGTATAGGACAGAGTCTTCCATAATGAGAGGGATGAACATCACGAACCTCTAGACCGGCACGCGCACGGTTAAGCCCACCTTGTCCCAAAGCAGATAAAGTACGCAAATGCTCCTGTTCCTCTAGGGCATTTGTCTGTTGCATAAACTGAGATAGTTGGTTTGTGGTGAAAAATTCCTTGATACGAGCCTGAAGTGGCTTTGGGCTAATGAACTGCACTGGCAAGGTTACATCTGTATCAACAGTAGACATTCTGTTTTGAATATTTCTCTTTATCTGAGACATACCCACACGAATCTTCTGTTGAAACATTTCTCCAACATACCTAACTCGTCGGCTACCAAGATGATCTATATCGTCTGCTTCAGAACCTGGAGTAATGTTCAAGTGAACAATATTACCTATAATATGTACCAAATCTTCAAGAGTTATGGTTCTGTGTTCAATATCTTTATCAGTAGTTCCCTTACCGAATCTGTTATTAAATCGAAATCTGCCTACTTTTGATAAATCATATCTTTCTGGGCCAAAAATTGAATCGAAAAATTCTTTTGCATTCTCTGCAGTAGCAAGGTCACCATCACGAAGTCTCTTGTGTATTTCTATATAAGCCTCTTCTGGAGAAGTTGTGTGATCTTTAGCAAATGTTTTCTCAAGAAAATGTTTTGCACCTTCTGTTTTTACAAACAAAGCCAATATGTCTTTGTCTGTTTTTGCCCCAAAAGCACGGAGAAGTGTGGTGACTGGAAACTTTCTCTTCTTATCAATACGAACATAGATGACTCCTTCTAAATCTGTTTCCATCTCTATCCAAGCACCCCTAGAAGGTATAATCTTGGCGCCAAAAAGCCTCTGGCCCTTAAGTTCCTGTAGGGTGAAGGCTACACCGAAAGTACGGGCGAGTTGAGGAACAATGACTCTTTCGATACCACTAATGATGAAAGTTCCGTGAGAAGTCATTAGGGGGAAATCTGCCATAAAAATCTCCTGCTCTTTGACCGTCTTCATTATATGGTTCTCGAGACGGACTCTCACTTTCAAAGGAGCCTCGTAAGAGAGCTTGTTCTCCTTTGCGTGATATTCATCATATTTTGGTTCGTCTAATTCAAAACCAGTAAAATCTAAAGTAAATTTCTTTTCAGAAAAATCTTTTATAGATGAAAATTCTGCAAAAACTTCTTTCAGGCCTTCACGAACAAGCCAGTCAAAAGACTCAACTTGTGATACCGCTAAGTCCGGTATATCTGTGAGAGGTTGCTTAAATTTACTAAAATACTTTTTCTCCCTCTTTCCTGTTTTTGTGCTCATAAAAAATGGTGAATTAAAAACATAAAGCCACCCTTGCTTAAGGGGTGTTTTAATAAATATTAATAATTATGAGATTTGCTGTCGCAAGATACTAAACGATTAACTCCGCAACACGTTAATCTTCGTTTTATGGCCGTAACTCAATCTTGCCGAAGTGGTGCATATAATACTCGACTCAAAATATAAGTCAAGTCTATGTATAAAACCCTTGTGGATATCTTGCCTTTCCCCTTCCTTATTCTTTATTCCTCATTACCCTTCTTCCACGCATCTATTTTTGCCCTGTGACCAGAAAGCAGAATTTTAGGAACCCTATATTTCTTTTTTTTATATTCAAACACTTCTGGACGAGTATAAACATCATGAGAAGAAACCCTTCTTTCTTCTAAAGAATCGAGGTCGCCCAATACTCCCTTAACCTGACGAGAAATGACATCTATCAAAATCATTGCCGGAAGCTCCCCGCCGGTTAGAACAAAAGGACCCACGGAAACTTCTTCCATTTTGAAAACCTTCTTCACACGAGCATCAATCCCCTCATATCTACCAGATACAATAATTATATCTGTGTAAGTATTTGCGACCTTCTTAGCATATTCATTTGTAAACTGCTTTCCTTCTGGGGCTAGGAATATAATCTTTATTTTTTTCTTTTTTCCTTTTGCCTTAGCGATAGCCTTAATAACAGGAAGTGCCTGTATAACCATGCCGGGACCTCCACCATAAGGGGTCCTATCTACTCGAGCATGTTTATTATCTGCAAAATCACGAGGATTATAAAACCTCACCTTTATCTTTCCATCTTCTATCGCGCGCTTCAAAATAGACTCTCCTAAATAAGAGTCAAAAGCTTTGGGGAAAAGTGTGATGATATGAAAAGTCATTTGGGTAGCTTATAGCTGTTAGCTTCAAGTTGATTACAGCCCAAGTTCCTCAACCGCCTGATCGAAGTCCTTCATTTGAGTACCGCCGGTAGTGCTCGGCCCTTTACCACCCTCTGGCTCATTGATTTTCAAATTCACCCGAGCATTATTCTTCATACCTACAACCCGAAGAAGTGTCCTTATGGCTTTGGCAGTATTTCCTTGTCTTCCAATAATTTTACCCATATCGGCTGGATTCACATCAAGGGTGATCAAAACTCCCATCTCATCAACAGTTCTGTTTATCTTCACATCATTCGGATTATCCACCAATTCTTTCACTACTTGTTCCAAAAAAAGTGCATCTCTTTCCATAGAAATCATTCGTTACCTGTTAATTTTTTCAAAACTCACTATTATATTTATAACACCTTTTATCCGCCTACTCAATACAAAACCCCGCCCTTCGACAAGCTCAGGGCGGGGTTGTTATTTAAAATTATTCAGCTGGCTTTTCTTCTGTATTTTCTGATGGAGCTGGTGCTGGAGCCTCTTCAGCTGACACTTCCTCAACTACCGGATTTTCTGGAGCTCGAGCAGGTGCTTCTTCTGTTGGGGTTTCGTCTACTGGAGTCTCTACTGGTGATTCTGAAGTTTTTGCCTCTTCTTGCTTTTTGGCCTCAAGAGCTTCGGCTTCTGCCTTTTCAGCTGCAATCTTCTCTTCGTCTACAACTGGGGATTTCTTTGGTAATACATTTATCTTTTTACCATCAATTATCTTGTGAGATATGAGCAGGTTGTGGAGAGTGCCAGAAAGTTGCGCTCCCTTCCCCATCCATTCCTTTATCCTGTCTCCATTAAATACCTCTGTTTTCTTGCGAGGATCATAAGAACCCAATACTTCATGTATCTTTCCACTCTTTGTACTGTTTTTTGAGTCAGTTAAAACGACCCGAAATGTCGGCTCGTGTTTTCTACCCACTCTTTGTAGTCTGATTTTTAACATTGATTGTGAAGGACATAGTAACAGAACGCCGTAAAATGGTCAATAAACCACAAAAGACTCTCGGCAAAACAGAAAAATCTGGTATAGTAACCCAAAGTGAAAGAGGTAACCTTCAAGGGGAATATAATTGTGGCTGGCCGAGGGATCGGCTATTTTGCCATTCCTGACTTCGAGGAAGACATTGAGATTCAGGGTCATCTATTAAATACAGCCCTAAATGGCGATGAGGTAGAAATAAAACTACTCCCAAAACATGACAACTTGAGACAGCAGGGTGAAGTATTAAATGTTATTAAGAGGGCCAAAACCGCCTTTGTTGGAACATTGATTCAAACACCAAATGGCGGAGAGCAGAAAAAAGATTTTTTCTTCTTAAAGCCAGATGACAGACGAATGTATCGAGATATATTTGTTCATTCATCTAATGCAGGAGGTGCCAAAAATGGAGACAAGGCACAGGTAGAGATCACCGGCTGGAGAGATCCGCTAAAAAGTCCGGAAGGAAAGGTTATTAGGGTCTTGGGTAAAAAGGGTGTTCATAATGTGGAGATGGAAGCTATTATCCTTGAGCGTGGGTTTGAAGATAATTTTCCTAAGGAGGTGGAAAAAGATGCGGAGAAAACTGCGGAAAGGAAGAAAGCTGACTGGGATAATGAAGTTGCTAAAAGAAGAGACCTTCGTGATACCCTCACCTTCACCATAGACCCAGCCGATGCAAAAGACTTTGACGACGCCCTGTCTTTCAAGAAACTTGAAAATGGAAAATATGAAATAGGTATACATATCGCCGATGTTTCTCATTTTGTTGAGCCAGGGACCGTCTTGGACAAGGAGGCAATAAAACGAGGGACTTCTGTCTATCTAGTAGATAGAACAATACCTATGCTTCCGGAAATTCTCTCAAACGACCTTTGTAGCTTAAATCCAGATGTTCCTCGATTCACCTTCTCTGCTATTTTTGTCATGGACGGAAATACCAAAATCACAGATAAATGGTTTGGAAGAACAGTGATTCATTCCGACAGAAGGTTTTCATATGAAGACGCTCAAAATATCTTAGACCAAAATAAATCTCTAGGCCTTGAGGCTTCAAAAAAAGAAAATGGAGAATATGCTGAAATTCTTGAAATATTAAACCAAATAGCGAAGAAACTTCAGAAAGAAAAACTCAAAAACGGAGCCATAGAATTTGAAACCGAAGAAGTTAAATTTGAACTAGACGATGAAGGTAAACCGATAAGAGTATTCAGAAAAGAGAGGAAGGACACACATAAGCTTATTGAAGAGTTCATGCTTCTCGCCAACAAAGAAGTAGCGGAATTTATGTTTAAAGGAATGGAAAACAAGAAAATGAAGGGGGCTTTTGTATACCGAATCCACGAACTTCCAAACAAAGAAAAAATAGCCAACCTCGCCCTTTTCACCAAGGCTCTGGGGTACCATTTAGACGAGGACGAAGGTGTAGTAACAGCAGGTGCACTGAACAAACTTATGAAGGATGTAGATGGTAAGCCAGAAGAATTCCTTATAAAAACGGCGGCTATCCGCTCTATGGCAAAAGCTGTTTACTCTACTAGAAATATCGGGCACTTCGGCCTAGGGTTTACATACTACACCCACTTCACCTCACCCATTCGCAGATATCCAGACTTGATGGTACACAGACTTTTAGAGAGGTTTCTAAAAGGTGGAAAAATAGATCAGGATGAAGTAGCCAAATATGAGAGTATGGCAATGGATGCAACCCAAAAAGAAATTGCAGCCGCTGAAGCAGAAAGGGCGTCTATAAAATACAAGCAAGTTGAATTTATGTTGGACAAAGTTGGACAAGAATTTGAAGCTACAATATCTGGTGTCTCTGAATGGGGTATTTATGTAGAAGAGGTAGAAACCAAAGCAGAGGGAATGATCAGACTTAAAAATATGACTGATGACACATATATACTAGATGAGAAAAACTATTGCATTGTGGGTAGCCAAACAAAAAAGAAATTCTCCCTAGGCGACAAAGTGAAAGTGAAACTAAACGATGCAGATTTGGATAAAAAGATTCTAGATTTTATCCTAGTCTAACCCTAATACAACAGTCACAAAAACATTCCAACATTCTTGAGAGTGTTGGAATGTTTTTGTGGATTTATTCCTATACTGACGGCTATAAACTATAAGCTTGCTTCCATTACTTCGCCACAGATACCGCTTCTTCAAACTGAATAGAGAGTATTTTTGATACTCCACCCATACCCATAGTCACCCCGTATATGACCCCCGCTCGAGACATCGTCTCTCTGTTGTGAGTTATTAAAATAAGTTGAGAATATTTAGCCAAATTTTCAATCATATCTCCATATTTTCTAGAATTTGCTTCGTCTAAAGCTGCATCTGTTTCATCTAGAATGATAAATGGAGGTGGGTTAACTTGAGAAATGGCGAACAAAAGGGCAATCGAAGTCAGTGCCCTCTCCCCACCCGAAAGCATCACAAGACCTTTTATCTTTTTTCTAGGAAGAGAAACTTCTATGTCTATTCCCTCTTCAACTTTTTCCTCCTCCAATTCTTCGCCATCTTGTATTTCTTCGCTAAGTAAAATATCTTCCTCAACTTTTCTAGCCCTCTTCTTTTCTTGGACAACAGAAAGTTTGGCTGTACCACCACCAAACATTAGAGAGAAAAATTCTCCAAATTGTTTATTTATTTTTTGTATTCCTTCTTTGAATTCAATATTCAGTTTTTCACCCAATTCAGTTATAAGAGTTTTTAGTGACTCTGCTGAGTGGCCCAAGTCAGCAAGTTCTCTTTCAAGAAATGTATCTCTTTCGGAAGTTTCCTCAAACTCTTTCAAAACTTCGGCGCTTCCTGAAAGTCCAGCTTCTTCTAGGCGAATTTTGATCCTCTCAATAGCTCTGCGACGATCCTCTTGGTTCTTTCTGTCTGTCTCTAAAATTTCACCCTCTATGGAAACACTCTTGAAATCCAAGACATCTCTTCCTGCAAGCATTGCGCACTCTTCAAGTTCTCTTTTAAAATCAGTTTCAATAATTCTCAGATGTTCTTCCCGAGAGAGAAGTAATGCCAAACTACCAGAAACTTCATTTTGTTCTGACATAATTCGAAACAGAGCTTTTTCGGCATCTCGACTGGAATCCTTTTCCTTTTCAATATCCTTTTGTAATGTCTGATATTCCTTGTTTAATTCTTCTTCTTTTTTTCTCAAAATAGCAATTTGTTCTTCACTTAGAGCCTTTCTTTTTGATAGAGCTTCCAATGCTTCTTCAGACTCCTTGATTATAGAATCGTCATTCTTTTCTTTGCGACTGCCTATAAAAGATACGAACAAATTCCTTACCTCTCTCAAAAGAGAGCGAATCCGTGAGACATCGTCGTGAGACTCGGCTTCTTTAATCTTTGACTCAGCAGAATGAAGAAATTCCTCTACATCAGTGAGAAGAATAGTCTTGTGAGCTTCTGAAGAGATAATCTCCTTCTGTTTTGCTAATATTCTCTTTTCTGCCGATATCTCTCCTTCAATCTTTCCAATATTCTGCAGTAGCTCATCTTTCTCTCTGCGAACTCCTTGGATACTCTCTTCAAGAGCCATTACCTTATTACTCTTTTCATCTTTGTTTTGAGAACCCTCTAGCACCTTTCGGGCAAGAGACATCTCCTCTTCGAGTTTTCCCTTTTTAAGAACCAGCGGCCCCCGTTCCTCTAATATAGTTTTTTTGGTTTCTGTAATATAAGTATCTTCTCTCTTCAGATATTCGCGCGACAAATCTTTGAGCTCGTCTTTAAGACTCTTTGCTTTTTCAATTTTTTCAACCTGTCTTTTAAGAAATCTTAAGTGCGGAGCTATCTCTTTTCGTAGACTTTCAACAGACTGAATGTTCTCAAGGGTTTTCTCAAGTTTCCTTTCACTCTCTACTTTTTTATATTGATAAATCTTAAGCCCCAATGCATCCTCTAGCATTGCCCTTCTTTCCCGCGGAGAACTATTTAAAATCCTATCTGCTTCGCCTTGGGAAATAATGTGGTGACCAGAAGCGCCTATATGAGCTCCAGCTAAGAGCTCAATAATATCCCTGAGACGAACCTGTGAACCATTTAGAAAATATTCATTGACCCCATCACGATGTACTACTCTTTCAATAGAGACCTCTGGAAAATCAACATTAAAAAATTTTCTAGAATTATCAAAAATAACTTTAACTGATGCCCTGTTAGACCTAGTGCCCTCCCCCGCTCCGTTAAAAATGAGGTCTTCTCCTTTCTTCCCGCGAAGAGACTTGATTGATTGCTCGCCTAAAACAAATCTAAAAGCCTCGGCGACATTGGATTTTCCACTTCCGTTTGGACCGACAATAGCAGAGATTGGTGTATTAAATTCAAGAACGCCCTTTTTGGCGAATGATTTAAAACCTGATATTTCTATAGATTTCAGATACATGCGATAAAAATTATACCATTACAAGCCCTATTTGCTTGGTTTTTTAGGTATTGACAATAAATCCTTATGTGCTATAATCAAGGTAGATGAAACACTGGTCTGGCGAGCCAAAAATCGCCCGTGGGCGCATGCCTGACCAGAGTTCTCTCCAGCTGGGAGAGGTCAAGAATATCCGCTCGCGAACGCGCTGACACAGTCAGCGCGTTTTCCTTTCCATATTTATCAACTATTTTCGTCTTTCTATTTTCTTTTTTCTGATCTTTCTCCCTACTCCCACTCCCTCTTCTTCAAAGCATTTCGCGCCGCCATTTGTTCTGCATTCTGTTTAGAATCACCTTCCCCCTGTGCCACCAAATCTTTTTTCAAATAAACACCCACAGTAAAATGCTTGTCATGGTCAGGTCCTGTTTCTTTTATTGTTTTATAAGCTGGTGTAATCCCTTCGTGCTCTTGTGCTTTTTCTTGAAATAAACTCTTTGAATCTATCCAGCTTCTAGCTTCTACAACCTTGTCCAAGTGTGGGCAAATATGGTCGTAAATAAATTTCTTGGCTGTTTCGTATTCTTGATCGAGATAAATCGCCCCAATTACAGACTCTACAGTATTTGCCAAAATATATTGCCGAGCTCTTCCGGTATCCTTGGCTTCGCCCCTAGAAAGAAGAAGGAAATCATTTAAGCCCAAAGTCTGGGCTACCGCATACAAAGTATTAGTATTCACAAGGGCTGAACGCAGACTTGTCATCTCTCCTTCGGGCTTCTCTGGATATTTTTGATAAAGATAGTCGGTAATCACCAGCTCAAGCACAGCGTCTCCTAGAAACTCCAATCGCTCGTTGTGACCTATGGAGAAATCCTTGTTTTCATTCAAGTACGAACGATGAACAAAAGCCTGTTTTAAAAGGTCTTTGTTTTTAAAATCAACACCTATATGTTCTTCAAATTTAGAAAAATTACTCATATTTAAAATCAAAACTATTTACCCCGAGTAGATAGAACGCCTATTCCTTTAGTAATAAGTGGCATTATATCGTCATAAAAATTTAAATCTGCTATCTCTTCTAGGGTGAACCAGCGGGCATCATTTAATCCACCACTAGACTCTAGTGTTATTGGCTCAAAGTCTGACTTGGCCAAAAAGTAATGAACGCTTTTTTTAAGCTTCCCCCGCTCTGGATGATAAGCGATGTATTCATTCACACCCAAATCATCTTCTAAACTAATATTTAAACCAATCTCTTCTTTTATCTCACGAATTGTTCCCTCTTTTAAATCCTCTCCTTCTTCGAGTTTTCCTTTAGATAGGGTCCAGTGTCCAAATACATCGTGAACAAGTGCTAAATATATATTCCCCTCATGAATTGAATAGACCAAAGCTCCACCCAACTGTTCAAGGGTAACCTTTTCATTTGAAAGGTCTTTTTTCTTTTTTGAAACATCGTTTTTCCCCGGCTCACCCATTTCTTTGTATACCGCACCCAAAACTCCATTAACAAATTTTCCTGATGTGTCACCACCAAAAGACTTGGCGAGTTCTATTGCTTCATTTATCGCCACTTTTGGTGGGACTTGTTCACTATCAGAGAAAAGAAGTTCTGCCAGACCAATACGAAGAATGTTTCTGTCAATTATAGATATCTTATCAATCGGCCAATCAGGAGCAGCTTTGACTATAATAGCGTCTAAATCTTTGTGTTTGTTTATAACAGTCTCCAAAAGCTCTTCCATAAAGCCGTCGTCGGAGACACTTGGGGCGAATTCTTTTTTATCACGCAAAAGAATGGCGTGGGCCTCCTTTAAAGATGCCCCTCTAAAATCCCACTCAAAGAGGGATTGCATTACCACTGATCTTGCAAGGTGCCGGTTTGCCATAAGGCGAGAAACTTATTATACACTAATGAAAAGCCTACTGTGAAGTGGCCTGTGAATTTCGGGTTTTCTTTTTCTCTGCTTTTTTAGCAGTTTTAGCTACGACATCCACAACTTCGCGCCCTCTATACTTCCCAGTAGTCGGATTCATACGGTGACGCATATGCGAAACACCGCTTTCATCCTTACTAAGACGAATATTAGAAACCCTGTGATGAGATCTCCTGTTTGCTGTGTGGGACCTCGTATGCCTCATTCTTACAACCATAGTTCGCCCAGCATACCAAAGAGACTATAAAATATCAAGGAAAAGACGCGGCCCCGCCCCGAGTCATCTCGGGGCGGGGCTTTTATAAAAATACTACCCAGCAAGAACTCAGTTACGCAAACCGCCCTCGTCTCACAAACTGAGTCCCAGTAAATATGCGCCGAAGCTCTTCTGGGGTTCTCTTTACCACTACATTTGGTAAGTTGGGTGTGGTTCGGGGTGGAAACAAACCGTTGATAAGGGAGCCCTCTGGTCTCTGGCAAAAGTATTGCAAGAACGTAACCAGAAACGGCACGTGCTCCACGATTGGTGTATCCCGCCCCAAATTTTTCATACACGGATAAAACCGTGTATGACAGAGAACCTCGTCAGTAGAGATTCTGGTAAAAAAGTGGCGAGACCCGTCAACCTTGGCGATAAAGAAATCCCCCACCGGCACATCATCAACGGTCATATATATCTCCCTGGGCGAAGGGTAAAAAAGAACAACTAATAGAAATCTATCACCAAAACCGCTGTTGTCAAAATTTCTTTAAAAAAGTTTTCCTATGAACCAAACTAATTCCATACTTTTTTATCATTTCTAAATGCTCTTTGGTGCCATATCCTTTGTGTTTTTCAAAGCCATATTTTTTATATTTATTAGCCAACTTTTTCATATACCTATCTCTCGTCACTTTAGTCACAATAGAGGCCAGAGATATGGCGGGAATTTTCTCATCCCCACGAATAATTGTCTTTTGATTCAAAAACTCTACTGGCGCCTTAAGCGAACCATCGAGTAAAACTTCTACTTTTCGAGGAGACGAACCCAACTTAGAAAGACACCTTTCAATACCTAATTTAATAGCAAAGGATATTCCCTTTTTATCAATAATACTTGGTGAAACCAAAGAAACCGCATACTCTAACTTGCCATCCTTCTGCCAATCTTTTATTTTTCTAAACCAGCCCTCTCTTTCTTTTTCTGTTAATTGTTTTGAATCTTTAAGTTTTCTAAAAGAAAAAGATTTCTTTGAAAATATGAGAACAGCGCCGACGGCGACGGGACCGGCTAATGGCCCTCTACCAGCTTCATCTATACCAATCACACTTTTTAAAATCCTCATTGAATAAGTCTTTCGGCACAATAATATATTCCTGTATCAAGTTGACCCAAATAATGTCCATTGCAATCAGTAATTGGCTTCTCTTGCCACCAAACCAATACAGGCCCAGTGTATCCGGACATAATTGTCGAAGCAAAACCAGAAATTGATGTAACTGGTCCGGGACTATATAGATAAGTGTCAAATCTATATTCACCTGTTTTTGCACCGGGAGAGGTTGGTATGGATGGCATAAAAGAATTAAGTGTGGCCACCAAAGTAGAATCTCCACTATAAACACCACGCCAACATGTGCCACTTGTTTTTACACACCGCCAAGTAGGGGTCGGCTCTGGATAAGCACCGCTTGGGTCAGCCGCTGCTGCACGTGCAAAAGCGAGCTTCAAGTTTTGCACATGAGAACGAACCTCCGCATCTCTGCCAGTAGCTCGAGACTTTATAATACTGGCGCCCACAACACCCATAAGGAGACCTATCACCCCAATAACGATGAGCAACTCTATAAGAGAAAATCCCTTTAAACGACTGCTTAAAAATTTCTTCATATGTTCATAATACTCTCTTTATGTTCTAAATAGAAGAAGATTGGAGTATCAGCAAAGCTCCATAGTATAATCTTTTATATGAAGTCGTTTACCCACCTACACACCCACAGCCATTACAGTTTACTAATGGCTCTACCCAAAGTCCCAGACCTAGTAGCGAAAGCAAAAGATTGTGGCATGAACGCTATCGCCCTAACAGACAATGGAAATCTCTACGGAGCGATTGAATTTTATAAAGAATGTGAAAAGGTCGGAATCAAACCAATCATAGGCGTTGATGCTTATATTGCATACAGAAGCCGACACGACAAACAGGCAGGAATAGACAATGCTCGACACAGATTAGTATTACTGGCAAAAAATGAGGTGGGTTACAAAAATCTTATGAACCTCGTGACCATAGGACACTTAGAGGGTTTTTATTATAAGCCTAGAATCGATAAAGAAGTGCTTGAAAAATATTCAGAGGGGCTCATATGTATATCCCCATCCTCCTCTGGAGAAATAGCCCAAGTTCTACAAGGAAGTGATCCGGATAAGGCAAAAGAAACAGCCAAGTGGTATAAAAATATATTTGGTGAAGATTTTTTTATTGAAATCACAAAGCACCCTGAAATACACGGTCAGATTGAAAAGATGAAAGAGTTGACTGATTTTGCCCAAATAAACGACATCCCGATAGTCGCCTGCCAAGATGTCTTTTATCTAGAACCAGAAGACAAGAGAGCTAGAGACACACTGATGTCAGTGCAGAGTAACATTGAGCGTGAAAAAGGGAGCTTCAATGATGAAGAAGAGGATTTTTCTTTTATATCTCAAGAAAAAGCAAATGAACTTTTCAAAGATTTACCAGAAGCTCTGGAAAACACAGGAAAGATAGTCGACCGCATAGACCTGAAACTTTCATTTGGCAGTTGGGTATTTCCTGATATTAAAACAGAAAAAGGAATTGACTATGATGAGGAGCTTCGCCAACTGGTATACGAAGGAATACCCAAAAGAGGTTTAGAAAAAACAGAAGAGATAGTGGAACGAATTGAATACGAACTAAAAATAATCAAAGAAAAAGGTTTCTCTCCTTATTTTCTCGTCGTGGGTGACCTACTGAGATATGCCCATCAAAATGGGATTCTCACGAATATTAGAGGCTCTGTTGCTGGCTCTATGGTCACATATTTGGCCCGTATCACGGACCTAAACCCAATTGAATATGAGCTACCATTTGAAAGATTCCTTAACCCAGAAAGACCTTCAGCTCCAGATATAGATATGGACTATGCTGATGACAGAAGAGACGAAATGATTGAATATGTTCGGCAAAAATATGGTGCTGATAAGGTGGCTCAAATCGGAACATTCGGGACAATGATGGCACGAGGAGCGGTGAGAGATGTGGCACGAGCCTTAGGATACCCATACGCCCTAGGCGATAGGATTGCCAAAATGATACCAATGGGCTCCCAAGGTTTTCCAATGACTATTGACCGTGCTTTTGAAATGATACCAGAACTCAAAGAAATATATGATAAAGAATCGGAAGTAAAAGACGTCATAGATATGGCAAAAAAAATCGAAGGGTGTGCAAGACATATTTCTGTGCACGCCGCTGGAGTAGTGATATCCCCGACCAAACTTACAGACTTTGTCCCTCTGCAGTTTGACCCTAAGGGAGAAGGAAAAATAATTACCCAATATGACATGTATTCTGTAGAAGACGCTGGTCTTTTAAAGTTCGACTTTTTAGGTCTCAAAAACTTATCAATAATCGCAGATACTGTTCATCGTATTGAAGCCATAGAAAACCACACAGTAGATATCGAAAATATGCCTCTCGATGACTCAAAAACATTTGAACTTTTGGCCCTAGGAAAAACGGAAGGTCTTTTCCAACTTAATGGAGATGCGATGACGAAATTTCTAATAGACCTCAAACCTACTTCTGTCCATGACATAAACGCAATGGTGGCAC
>JBGTNQ010000009.1:0-23172 GCA_041742965.1 Minisyncoccia bacterium | reverse complement strand
GTGGCAGAAGAAGATATTCTCCATCATGTAAGTAAAGATAAAAATACTCAAAACCATGTATATTTTATGCTTGTAGTTGGAGATGAGTTTACTCGAGAGAAAGAAGATGAGCATTTTAAACATCGCTGGCATGTTGATAAGGATCTGGCAGAAAATATTCACGGTTCATTGAAGAAACTTTATGCCAATCTATCTGATGATGAACTGATTCTTGAATCAGACATGATAAATTCTTTTCTTGAGTATGTAAAAGATGTTTCTGAACATCATAAAAATGATGAGGTTACTAAAAGATGGCTCTCTCTTTCTAAGAAAGTAGGAAAAAATCCAATGGGTGAATGGGGTAAGACTTCTTCTCCGAATGTAAATGTAAAAGGTATGAGAGACTATGCTTTTCTGGTCATAAGAAAACACGGTTCGCCAATTCACTTCAAAGAGGTCGCCAAAGCAATTACTCAGTATTTCAACAAAAAAGCTCATGTAGCGACTACCCACAACGAGCTTATAAAAGATAAGAGGTTCGTGCTTGTGGGAAGAGGTCTTTACGCCCTTGCCGAGTGGGGATACATGTCTGGAGTAGTAAAAGACGTAATCAAGAAAATTATAGATAAAAATGGGCCCCTAACGAAAGGCAAGATTATTGAAAAGGTGATGAAAGAGAGATATGTAAAGGAGAACACAATACTAGTAAATTTACAGAATCCAAAATTTTTCCGTCGCGATAAGGAGGGTAAATATCATAACCTAGAGAAGTAAAGAAAAAATCCCCCACCCTAAAATGGGGGTTTTTTCTAGATAGGTTACTTTTTTTATTGTAGAATATAAGTAATGGTAGATAAATTTATATCACTTTTTCGTTCCGATCTTTTTGACCGAACCTTGGATTTGTTCTTCTCATTTACTTGGCTTTGGCTCCCTATTGTTCTAGGAAGTGTTTTTTTCCAGACTTGGATACGCTACAATCGTGCTAAATATATAAAAGGTGAAGGAGGGTTTTTACTTGAACTCCGTCTACCAAAAGAGCTCACGAAATCTCCTGCTGCTATGGAAATAGTCTTGGAGGCGATGTCTCAACCTGGTGTAGGAAGTTATCTTGATGTTTACTTGAAAGGCAGGGTTCGCCCTTGGTTCTCACTTGAGATTGTTTCTATTGGAGGGCAAGTAAGGTTTTTTATTTGGACTCAAAAGAAATTTAAAAATTTAATTGAGGCTCAAATATACTCTCAATTTCCATCGATAGAAGTTCATGAGGTTCCAGACTATACAATGGAGACTTTTTTCAATCCAGAAACACATTCTATGTGGGGTATGCAACTTAAACTGACAAAAGAGGACGCTTATCCAATAAAAACTTATATAGATTATGGACTTGATAAGGATCCAGATGAGGAGTTTAAGATTGATCCGATAACCCCACTAGTTGAGTTTTTGGGTTCTCTGAAGCCGGCTGATCAAGTCTGGATTCAAATCTTGATACAGGCGCACAAGAAGGAAAATATGAAAGACCTCAGGATTAAAGAGAAGCCGAATTGGAAAAAAGATGTAGAAAAAGAAATGAAAAAGATTGTGGAAGAGCAATCTCTAATAAAGACCGAGGACGGGAAAACTCCAACCCTTCAAGGGTTGACCGAGGTGCAAAAAGATTTACTTAATTCAATGCAGAGAAATCTAGGCAAGAGCGCCTTTGAAACAATGATTCGCGGGTTGTACATTGCTCCTAAGGATGACTATAACGGCGGGGTTATATCGAGTCTCACTAGTTCTTTCAAGTCTTTTGGAAGTGTGAATCTCAATGGTTTTGCACCAAATTTAACGACAGGTTTTGATTATCCTTGGCAAGACTTTGGAGGCAGAAGACTTCTGGCTTTAAAGCAAGATGTTTTTGACGCATATCGTCGACGATCGTTTTTTCACCCACCATATCGGAGTTTCAAAGGTAAGCCATTTATTTTAACTACTGAAGAATTAGCCACCATATATCATCTTCCTGGTTCTGTTGCCGCGACACCCACCCTTACAAGAACTCCATCTAAGAAAGCAGAAGCTCCAAGTAATCTTCCGATATAATTTTTTAGTATGGCAAACTTATTCCTCGATTTGAGAAATTCAATACTTTCCCTATTGTTTATTTTTGCCATATTGGGAGGTATAACAGCTGTTTTATTTGGTTTTCCTCCAAATGATTTCCCGAAAGAAGAAACTGTTCGTATTGTAAAAGGGAGCACACTGTCTGAAACGGCCCAAATATTATTTGAAAAAAAGATTATCCGCTCACCATTTTGGTTTAAGGTAATAGTTACACTTGGAGATAGTGGGGTTATAGCCGGAGATTATTATTTTGAGAAACCACAGGGATTAGCAGCAATATCCAAGAGACTTATTGTGGGTGACGGCTCTTTTGTTCCCATAAGAATAACTGTTCCAGAGGGATTGTCAGTATCTCAAATTGCAGAACTTTTTTCTAATCACTTTTCTCTTTTTGACGAAAAATTATTTGTTGAAATTGCCCCAGAGGGCTTTCTCTTTCCTGATACTTATTTTTTCTTTCCAAACATTAGCGCGGAGGACGCCATAGAGAGAATGAGATTAAACTTTGAGGAGAGAACGAAGGAATTAAAAAACGAGTCAGAAATTTTGGGTAAAAATTGGGAAGATATTGTGAATATGGCATCTATTATTGAGAGAGAGGCAAAGCATGAAGAAGACCGTGCCATTATATCTGGAATATTATGGAAGAGAATTGATATTGGAATGGCCTTACAGGTAGACGCAGCTTTTTATTATGTAAATGGTAAAAATACATACACTTTAAGTTTGGAGGACCTTGGAGAAGAATCTCCCTATAATACTTACAGAAATACTGGGCTTCCTCCGACACCGATTGCCAATCCGGGGCTGGCTTCTATTAAAGCATCCATTTATCCAGTAGAAACAGAATATTTGTATTTTCTTTCTGATTTGGCTGGCAATATGTATTACGCGGAAGATTTTGATGGACACCAAAGAAACAGAGAACTTTATTTGAGAAGGTAGTTTGGTTTTTCAGGCTTTTTTGCTAGAGTTGCGGAGTGAAAAATAATACGAAAAAAAAGAAAAACGAAAAACGAGGCCCAAAGGTCTTCGTGGGACTTTCTGGTGGGGTTGATTCAGCAGTATCAGCAGCTATCCTAAAAGAGCAGGGTTTTGATGTGTCTGGGGTATTTATAAAAGTCTGGAGTCCAGATTTTTTGCCGTGTACTTGGCGAGAAGACAGGCGGGACGCCATGCGAGTATCGGCTCATCTGAGTATCCCGTTTATTACTCTAGATTTGGAAAAAGAATACAAAAAGCATGTAGTGGACTATATGATTTCTGAATACAAAAAAGGAAGGACCCCAAACCCAGATGTTATGTGTAACAAAGAGATAAAATTTGGAGCTTTTTTTGATTTTGCTATGAAAAGTGGGGCTGATTTTGTGGCTACAGGACATTATGTGAGAAAAGAACCAACAACCAACAGCCAACAACCAACAAAAGGAAAGCAACAACCAACAGCTTTTGTTTTAAAAGAGGGGAGAGACAAAGGGAAAGATCAAAGTTATTTTTTGTGGACATTAAATAAGGAACAAGTTTCAAAATCACTTTTTCCTATCGGAGATATACCAAAAAAGGACGTTCGTGTTTTGGCGAGAAAATTTAAGCTTCCAAATGCAGAAAAAAAAGACAGTCAAGGCTTATGTTTCCTCGGAAAAGTAGATATGAGAGAATTTTTGTCACATTTCATTTCACCAAAACGAGGATCTGTTTTGAATGAAAAAGAGAAAAAAATTGGTACGCATAACGGAGCTTTTTTTCTGACCCTTGGGCAGAGACACGGTTTTAAAGTCGAAAATAAAAAAACAAATTCAAAAGCACTTTTTATTGTCTCAAAAGATGTAAAGAAAAACACTATTACCGTTTCTCCAAACAAGCCTGACGACCACATTTCTGGTAAAACAGAATTTGATTTAATAAAAACAAATTGGATTATTAGACCAGAAGAAAGTAAAACATATAGAATTAGATTTAGATATCATCAAGTACCACTTGAAGGCAGGATTTTAAAAAATAAAATTGGATTTTATATCAAACTGTCTAAACCCTTCGTCACCTCTCCAGGACAATCAGCCGTTATCTATGATAAAGAAAATATGCTTGGTGGTGGGGTGCTTAACTAGCCTATGGGTTTATATCTTTGCTATAATAGTGTAAATGCCACAAAATACTCCCGTACTCATAATCAAGGCTAATGGCGAAAAAGAGGTATTCAATCCAGCCAAGCTAGAAAACTCACTTCTTCGTTCTGGCGCAGATCACAATACTGTTGATGAGATAGTTCTTCATGTAGAAAAAGAACTTACTCAAGGAATGTCCACAAATCAGATATATAAGCATGCCTTTTTTCTATTAAGAAAAAAGCAAAAGCCGGCGGCTATCAGATATTCCCTGAGGAGAGCTCTCACTGACTTGGGGCCATCTGGTTTTCCTTTTGAAGATTTTGTGGGACACATATTACGAGAAAGGGGATTTGAAGCACTTGTGGGGCAAACAGTGCTTGGTGGATGCATAGAGCATGAGGTGGACATCGTTGCTTGGAATGAAAATAAACTCATTATGGCAGAAGCTAAATTCCATAATAAACTTGGTATGAAGTCTGATGTTAAGGTTGCGCTCTATGTTAAGGCCAGAATGGATGATTTAAAAGAAAATGTTTTTATGTATGGTAAAGAAAGAAAAGTTGATGAGGGGTGGCTTATAACTAATACAAAATTCACCACCACGGCGATTCATTATGCTGAATGTAAGGGATTAACACTTATCGGTTGGAATTACCCCAAACAGGGCAATCTTCAGGATTTAATAGTTGATAGCGATCTTCACCCGCTGACTTGTCTTACAAGTCTTTCTCAGTCCCAGAAAAAGCTTCTCTTGGGTAGGGGTATTGTATTGTGTAAAAACATAAAAGAAGATTCTTCAATCTTAAGATCTATAGGGCTCAATGATGAGAAATCAAAAAAGGTGCTGGAGGAAATAAATGAACTCTAATGTCGAAATATTATAACTCTAGAAGAACAAAATATCTTTTTGATCCGAAATCAAAAGAACCCCACAAATTTTCTCGCTCAAAGATTGACCTATTCGTGCAGTGCCCAAGATGTTTCTATCTCGATCAACGTTTAGGTGTTGGGAGACCAGCTAGTTTCCCCTTAACTTTAAACAACGCCGTAGATGAATTGATGAAAAAAGAGTTTGATATCCATAGGGTAAAGAATACTACCCATCCGTTAATGAAAACATATGGCATTGACGCTGTGCCATTTTCCCATCCCAAAATGGAAGAGTGGAGAGATTCCTTACGCAGAGGAATATCTACCTTACATAAGAAAACAAACTTAATTATTAGAGGTGGAGTTGATGATGTTTGGGTAAATCCAGAAGGTAAATTGCACATAGTAGACTACAAAGCAACGAGTAGTAAAAATGAGATTACTTTGGAGGACGAATGGAAGTCGCAATACAAAAGACAAATGGAGATATATCAGTGGTTATTTCGTCAAAATAATTTTGATGTTTCAGATATAGGATACTTCGTTTATGTAAATGGAAAAACAGACAAGGAGGCGTTAGACGGAAAACTCGAATTTGATGTTACGGTTATCTCGTATGAGGGGAAGACTGATTGGGTGGAGGGAGCGATAGTAAAGATGAAAGAATGTTTAATGGATGAGAGAATTCCAAAGAGTAGTTCAGACTGTGATTATTGTAGTTATGTTGCATCTTTGGGCAATGTATTAAGGGAAGCGGGAGGAAAGGGGAAAGAAAAAAAAGACTCAAGTCAAAAAAGTACTCTTTTTTAAAGTATAATATGTCTATAGACAAAACTCTGGAATTAAAGAAAATAAAAGATGAAGTTTTGACTCTAAGTAATTCGCCTCTATTTTCATATAGAGTAGAAAATAATTATCTACCGGTGATTGGAGAGGGTAGTCATGATGCAAAAATTATGTTTATCGGTGAAGCTCCCGGGCGCAATGAAGCAAAGACTGGCAGGCCTTTTTGTGGAAGAGCCGGAGATATTTTGGATGAATTACTTTCTTCTGTTGGTATTAAGCGTGAAAATGTTTATGTTACAAACATAGTAAAAGATAGGCCCCCTGAAAATCGTGACCCCACACCAGAAGAAATTCTTGTATACGGGCCATTTTTAGACAGGCAAATTGAAATATTAAAACCCAAAATTTTGGCTACTCTCGGGAGATATTCTATGGTTTATATAATGGAAAGGTTTGGTTTGAAAGAAAAAATTCTACCCATCAGCTCTATGCATGGTAAAGTATTTGAGGCGGTTGCTTCTTATGGAGAAATTAGTGTTATACCTCTCTATCACCCCGCTGTTGCGATATATAATATTCACTCTAAAGACACTTTGATAAAAGACTTCCAGGTGTTAAAGTCTTATAAATCATGATTAGCATATCCAACCTACATATTTTGGCTTCAATTTTTGAATTTCTTGGGGGGATTTTAATTGCCCTCGTGGTTCTAGGAGTACATACAAGAATACTAGAGGAAAAAAGTATAGACGATGTGGTTTTAAAGACAGTAAAAAGAGAGAGATTTTTGGTCTATTTAGGAATCTCCTTGCTTTTTGTGGGCTTCTGTATAGATTTGTTTATTCAAATTTAATCCAAAATGAATTCTGAGAAGATTAGAAAAACATTCCTGTCTTTTTTTGAAGACAAGGATCACAAGGTAATTCCTTCTGCATCTTTGGTACCAGAAAATGACCCATCAGTATTGTTTACTACTGCTGGAATGCAACCCTTGGCTCCATATCTACTGGGCGAAACACATCCACTAGGGAAGAGGTTGGTAAATGTTCAAAAATGCATTCGTACTGGAGATATAGACGCAATAGGAGATAATACTCATCTCACCTTTTTCGAGATGATGGGTAACTGGTCTCTGGGGGACTATTTCAAAAACGAAGCCATAGGTTGGAGTTTTGAACTTCTGACTTCAAAAGAGAGGGGTTTCGGTTTGGATCCGAGAAGGCTTTACGTCACGGTTTTTGAGGGAGATGAAAATGCACCAAAGGATGATGAATCTTTTAATATTTGGAAAGAAATTTTTGATAAAAATGGAGTTGCCGGAGAAAGAATATATTTTATGGGGGCTAAGTCAAATTGGTGGAGTGCTGGAGGCAATGGTCCGTGTGGTCCAGACACGGAAATGTTTTACGATCTTACGGGCTCTCTTACTTCTGGAATGACGAAAGAGGAATATTTGAAAGCTGATGAAGAGCAGAGGGTGGTCGAGATCTGGAACAATGTTTTTATGGAATATGAAAAGAAAAACGGAAAGGTTATTGGAAGATTGCCACAAAAAAATGTGGATACTGGATCGGGACTAGAGCGTGTAACTTCCGTGATTCAAGGTAAAAATAGCGTTTTTGAGACGGATCTATTTCTACCTATTATTCAAAAAATTCAGTCAATATCAAAAACGAAAGATATGAGGGCAGAAAGAATTATTGCTGATCATCTTCGCACTGCTGTATTTATGATTGCTGATGGAGTAAATCCATCCAATACCGATAGAGGCTATGTACTTAGGCGCCTTATTCGTAGAGCCGTAAGATACACGGATCTCGTAAATATGGAGGACGGTGGTTTGAAATTAATTATTGAGACAATACAAAGTACTTACAAGAATACCTATCCAGAAATAACCCTCGGTTCAATCATTAGTGTAATCACAGAAGAAGAACAGAAGTTCAGAAAAACTTTACAAGAAGGATTGAAGCAATTTGAAAAATTTATCCCTCAAGGATATATCACCGGCGCCAACGCTTCAATGCTCGCATTTACTTTTGGCTTACCGAAAGAGTTAACGATAGAACTTGCTCAAGAAAAAGGACTGGAGTTTAGAGACGAGGGCGAATTTGAAGAAGAGCTTAAAAAACACCGAGAGCTTTCGCGTGCCGGATCAGAACAGAAGTTTAAGGGCGGACTAGCTAATACCAGTGAGCAAACCATAAAACTTCATACCGCTCACCACTTGCTTCTTTCCGCTCTTCAAAAGGTGCTTGGAAAAGAGGTTAAGCAGAAAGGAAGTAATATTACCGAGGAAAGACTCCGTATCGATTTTTCTTTCTCAAGAAAATTGACTCCCGATGAATTGAATGCGGTCGAGAATATTGTGAATGAACATATAAAATCAGATTTACCCGTTATCCGAAGAGAAATGCACCGTATTGAAGCTGAAACACTTGGAGCCGAAATGGAGTTCGGTACCAAATACCCAGAGATTGTATCCATATATTTTATTGAAGACAAAGATGGTAACGCCGTATCAAAAGAATTTTGTGGTGGTCCACATGTGAAAAATACTGGGGTTTTAGGAAAATTTAAAATTCAAAAGGAGGAGTCTGTGTCAGCCGGAATTAGGCGTATAAAAGCAACCTTAACTTAATTGTTTTTGTTTTTTCAGATATAATACTTGTATGTTTGCTTCTAAAAAAGAACATCTCTGCATTATTTGTGATGTTGGAAGTGCCTCGCTAAGCGTCGGTATTATTTTATATGCTCAAAATAAGAAACCGCAAATTATTACCACGAAAACTTTTCCAATATCAATTGGCCCCAAGCCAAATACCCAAGAACTTGATGTAAGAATCAAAGATTTTTTTGATAAAGCTATGTTTTGGGCTTCTCACGAAGGGTTATCAATAGCTAATAAAGTGAGTGCTAAGAAAAAGACCGTAGAAGATGTTTTTGTTACCCTAGCTTCACCTTGGTATGTATCTAGGACTTCGAAAGTGATTATAGAGAAAGAAAAACCATTCGAACTTAATGAGGATATTATTCAATCAGCTGTAAAAACAGAAGAGTCCGTCTTCGAGAAAGATATTTTAGATGGCAAATATGAGCAATTGAAAAGTAAAGATACAAAAATAATTGAAAGAGAAATAGTGGCGGTGAGGCTTAATGGGTATGAGACAACTAATCCGAAAGGAAAAGTTGCAACAAACGCTGAGTTTTCTTTTTTTATGAGCGTAGCCCCAATGGATATTCTTTCCTCCATGAATACTATTGTCAAAAAATATTTCCACATTGATGAAATTCTTTTTAGAACTTTCCCCTCATCTTTTCTTGGTGCCACGAAAAGAATATATCCACATGAAAGAGATTTCATCTTAATTGATATAGCAGGAGAATCTACAGACGTTTCTGCGGTATTGAAGGGGGTCATTGAACATTCAACTTCTTTTTTTTCTGGGGCAAATAACGCCGTTAGGTTAATTATGGATAAATTTAAAGTAACTGAAGAAATTGCCATTTCCTTCATTTCTATGAATCAGACTGGAACCATAGAGCCTAATGTAAAAAAAGAGGTTGATGATCTTATATTAAGAGATGGTCTAGCTTGGAATAAATCATTTATTCAGATTATGGAAGAAATAAAAAAGAAAGCCATGACATCCACAACCTGCTTTATTGTTTGCGATCAACCATTCTCCACTCTCTTTGAGAATAGGGTAAAAGAACTGGGCTCTAGTTTTGCTTTGTCACATATAATCTTTGTAAACCCATCAAAACTTATGGAACATGTTGATATTGGCAAGATGGCTAAAAAAAATGAGTTTATTATGATTGAGTCTATATTCTTTGAAAACAACCACGCAAATTCTCGTTTATGGGTCTAATCTGGGCCAAGTACTGGGGTCTAGGGTTTACTTTAGTGTTGGTTTTGTAATAAAATGTAAGAAGTAATTTTTTATAAAAAATAATCACAATGGCTAAAAATATACTACAAGACATTGTTCCTCCAGAGCGTCGTTCAATTCGTAACGTTCCGCTACCTTCAAGAAGAACGCCCCGTTCACCTCAGCAAGTCATAAATGCAGACGTTGAGTTTCCTAGATCAGAGAATTCGAATTTTAATCAAGTACCGCCAAATCCACCTTCCACACCACCGCCGCCGAAAATTTATCCATACGAACAATATTCTGGAAATAGCCCTAGATACTCCAAAAAAGCAATTTGGATTGCTTGTGTCCTCGCTATTTTTGTTGTTTTATTTTCTCTAGCCTCAATATTTTCTGGAGCAACAATAGAGGTTGCTTTAAAGCAAAACACCGTATCAATACCAGAAGGAGAGTTCACGGCCTTTCAGGGGTCTTCTGGTTCAGGTATTCCATTTGAGGTTATAAAAATGTCCAAAGATATTGGGAGGGTTATACCAGCAGAAGGAGAAGAGCAGGTTGAACAAAAAGCTAGTGGTCAAATCGTTATTTACAATGATTTTGACGGAAATGATCAGAGGTTAATAAAAAATACTAGATTTATGACACCAGAGGGCTTGATTTATAGGGTTAATGAATCAGTTGTTGTTCCGGGCAGAAAGACTAGTGGAGGCACTTCCATCCCAGGTAGCGTGGAAGTTACGGTATACGCAGATGAACCAGGGGAAAAATATAATATTGATCTAAAAGATTTCACCATTCCCGGTTTTAAAGGAGATCCACGCCATGAAAAAATATATGCTCGTTCAAAAACTGAAATGAAAGGGGGATTTGTAGGTATTATGAAAAAAGTTTCAGAATCGCAACTTTCTACAGCAAGAACAGAAATCTCGGAGGAGATTAGAATGGCACTAAAACAAGAGGTAAGGGCCCAAATTCCAAGTGATTTTGTCTCTTTTGAACAAGGAATATTTTTTGATTTTGAGCCATTACCACAGTCAGAGGCTGGAGGAAATTCTGTTCAGGTAAACGAGAGGGGAACCATTAAGGCAATAATGTTTAATAAAAATATTCTTTCTGAATATTTAGCTGAATCTTTGGTTCCGGAAATGGCCTCATCCAGCAAAGTTTCAATTATAAATATTGAAACTTTACCAATTAATATTTCAGAAGGGGGAAGTTTTGATCCATCAACCAGCGGAACATTTTCTTTTTCTTTGACAGGAGAAGTAACTTTTGTTGGAGAATTTGATGAAAGTGCTCTAATAACCGATCTTTTAGGAAGGCACAAAAAGGAAATACCAAGCATTCTTGAAGTTTACCCAGCGATACAGACCGCAGATGCTATCATAAAACCTGTTTGGAAAAGAACCCTCCCCAAAAACTCAGAAGATATTTCCATCAAAATAATCTCTACCAAGACTCAATAAAAATTTGACGACACACATTTTACTCTGTATTATGCTCCTAACTTTATGAGTGAAGAAAAAGAACCAGTTATTATAACCGGTACGGTTACAGAGGCACTTCCAAATATACTTTTTCGTGTAATGCCAAATGACAGTGAGCAAGAGATACTAACATATCTCTCTGGTAAAATGCGTATGCATAAAATAAGAGTTTTAGTTGGGGACAGGGTTGAGGTTCAACTAGACCCGTACGGTGGTAGGGGGCGTATTATAAGAAGACTATAAATAGGTGAATGAATTAGGGTTGTTGACAGGCAATGGGTTAATATATTAGAATTGTTTGCTACATTATATAAATTATGAAAGTCCGTGCTTCAGTTAAGAAAATGTGCCCTAAATGTCAAGTGGTCCGAAGAAAGGGCTATGTTTATGTTATATGCAAAGGAAATGCTAGACATAAACAAAGACAGGGGTAATTAAAAAAATATGAGAATACTCGGTATAAACATTCCAGAAGAAAAAAGACTTGAAATAGGACTAACTGCAGTCTATGGTATTGGTCGACCACTTGCGCATACAATACTTACAAAAGCAAAAGTTCCCTTTGATATAAAACCGAAAAACCTTACAGTTGATCAAGAGAATGAGATAAGAAAATACGTAGAAACTTACAAGGTTGAGGGTGACCTGAAGAGAGAGGTGGCTGGTAATATAAAAAGACTAAAAGATATAAAGGCATACAGAGGCATCCGTCATGCCAGGTCTTTACCAGCGAGAGGGCAGAGAACAAAAACAAATTCTCGTACCAGAAGGGGCAATGTTAGAAAAACAATGGGTACGGGGAGAAAGGCGGCTGAAAAGAAGTAATATTTATGGTTTACATTTTTTTAAAGACATGCTATTAATAGGAGGAATTTAGAAAATAAAGATTTTTAGGGGGTAGCACCTCACTCATAAGAAAGAGGTGCTACTTTTCCGCTTTGTTATATAAAGGTAAAACATGGGTAAGAAAAGAATAGTAAAAAAAGCAGGAGAAGAAGACTCACGGGCAAATAAGCCAGTTTCTTCGATTTCTAAAAAAAGAGCTGATACCGCTATTCTTCATGTTCAATCAACATATAATAATACCAAAATTATATTAACAGATGTTCGCGGTAACACCCTTTGCTGGTCTTCTAGTGGTTCATTGGGATTTAAAGGAGCAAAAAAGGGCACACCGTTCGCCGCAGCCAAAATCGGAGAAGTGGTAGGAACAAAGGCGCAAGCAATGGGCGTGAAAGAGGTTTCAGTTGTTATCCGTGGAGTTGGATCGGGTCGGGAATCTGGAGTTCGAGGTTTTTTATCAAAAGGAATCAACCTATTATCTGTTAAAGATACTACTCCTGTACCACATAATGGACCTAAACCTAAGAAACCAAGAAGAGTTTAAATAAAAAATGAAAATAGGACCAAAATACAAAATTGCCAGAAGACTTGGAGCGCCTGTGTTTGAAAAGACCCAAACACAGAAGTTCGCCCTTTCTCAAGCAAGAAGAGAAAAAACTCGAAGGGGTTTTTCTCGCCCAAAATCAGAATTCGGATTGCAACTTTTGGAAAAGCAGAAAGCTCGTTATACTTACTGCGTAACTGAAAAGCAATTTGCGAAATATGTAAAGGAAGCTTCTTCAAAAAAGGGAGTTTTACCTACGGCTAAATTATTTGAAAACCTAGAGCTCAGAGCTGATAATGTGGCTTATAGAGCGGGTTTTGCTTCTACAAGATTGGCGGCCAGACAGATGGTTTCTCACGGCCACGTTACTGTAAATGGCAAAAGGATAACTATCCCTTCTTTCCGTCTTTCAACAGGAGATGTTTTGGGTATTAGAACTGCCAGTATGCCAAAACCACTTTTCGCAGGATTGGATGAAAGACTCAAACAGCACAATCATCCCGCTTGGCTTGCTTTCGATCACGAAAAGAAAACCGCGACCGTTCAAGGGGTGCCTGTTTACCAGCCATCAGAGTCTTTGTTTGATTTGAATGCGATTTTGGAATTTTATAGTCGATAACATTTTTAATATTTTTTTAAATACCATGTCTGAACATTCAATCGTTTTACCATCAAAACCAAAAATCGTTTCTGAGGACCAGTTTAATGGAGTATACGAAATAGATGGTTTATATCCTGGATACGGCCACACTCTAGGTAACTCCCTTCGCCGTATTATACTTTCCTCACTTCCAGGTGCGGCAATTACTTCTGTAAAGATTGCGGGTATTGAACATGAGTTTTCTACAATTTCTGGGATAAAAGAAGATGTTATAACAATACTTCTGAATCTAAAGAAAGTCAGAATAAAAATGCTAACACAGGAACCTCAAACCTTAACTCTAAAAATAAAGGGTTTGAAAGATGTAACAGCTGGAGATATAGAGAAAACTGGTCAAGTAGAAATTTTAAATCCGGAGCTTCATATAGCAGATATTACTGAGAAAACGACTGAATTATCTATAGAGATGATAGTAGAAAAAGGAATGGGATATGTTTCGAGAGAAATTTTACAGAAAAATAGAGTAGATATAGGTATGATTGCCCTTGATGCCATATTCACCCCGATCAGACGTGTTAGTTATGAAGTAGAAAATATGCGTGTTGGAGACAAAACAGACTTTAATAGACTGAAGGTATCTATAGAAACGGATGGAACAATTACTCCAAAAGAAGCCTTAGAAACATCTATTGAAATTATGATCGGTCAATTAAAATCTATTGTTGGATTTAAAGAAGAACTCGAGGTACTTGAAGAGTCAACCGAGGAAGGGAAGGATGATTCAACAAAAACAGAAGTAGATCCGGAGCTTTTGAAAACCAGAATTGAATCTATAAACCTTTCTTCTAGGACACAAAATGCCTTAACAAACGCAAATATTCGTACGGTTGGCGGTCTCGCTAGAAAGAAAGAGAAAGATTTGTTAGATATAGACGGCCTTGGTGCAAAAGGAATACAAGAAATTCGCTCCGTACTTTCTGAACACGGGATAACCTTGAAATAAAAGTTACAAAAATGAGACATCATAATAAAAACAGAAAGTTTGGAAGAGAGGCAGGGCAGAGAAAAGCCTTACTCAAGGCTCTATCTGTTTCTTTGGTAATGAAAGAAAAAATACAAACCTCGGAAGCTAAGGCAAAAGAACTTCGGCCTCATGTGGAAAAAATGATAACTCTTTCCAAAAAAGGAACTCTCGCTTCATATCGATTAGTTTTAGGGTCTTTGGGTAAAGTTGCTGGTAAAAAAATGTTTACGGAAATAGCACCTAAATTCAAAGAAAGAAAAGGTGGTTATACCAGAATCACAAAGCTTATCGCAAGGAAAAATGATGGAAGCCCGAGAGCTCAGATAGAAATAATAGGTTGAAAATTTTAATCCTTTTGATAAGGTAAAGCCCACTTAAATGAAATATTCAATCGACGCAACAAATAAGAAACTTGGAAGACTTGGATCAGAAGTCGCTAGTCTTTTGATGGGCAAAAATACAACATCATTCCAAAAAAATAAAATTCCTAATGTGGAGGTTTCTGTGGAAAATGCTAGCAAAATGAACATATCAGATAAAAAACAAAACGAGAAATCTTACACTCATTACTCTGGATATCCCGGAGGACTTCGTGTTGAAAAGATGAAAGACGCTTTAGTAAAAAAGGGTTACGGAGATATCTTGAGACGGACAATATACGGGATGCTTCCTAAAAACAAGCTCCGTTCAAAGATGATACAGCGTGTAAAGATAAATGAATAGCACTATATGGAAAAAACAATAAAAACAAAAGAACAGTATGTTGGGTCTGTAGGGAGAAGAAAAACCTCAGTAGCAAGAGTTCGTATGTCAGAATCTAGCAAAGGGTCTCTAGTTATAAATGATCGAGAGGCGGAAGAGTATTTTCCAACAAAGGAATTGCAGAACACAGCCCTAGAAGCACTCAAGAGTTCTAAAATATCTCAAAAATTTAAAATTACTGCCAAAGTTTCCGGTGGTGGTATTAGTTCTCAAGCTGGAGCGGTGAGACACGGTATTGCTAGGGCACTTATAACTTGGGATGAAAATCTCCGTAAAACAGTTAAAGGCTTGGGATTCCTTAAAAGAGACGCTCGTATGAAAGAAAGAAGGAAGTTTGGACTCAAAAAAGCTCGAAAAGCACCACAGTGGAGTAAGAGATAGAAAACAGTTCTGGGACTGAATTAAGTACTGGGTCTCAGTATGTTAAATTAAATATATATGGAACAAGCAACAAATCCTCAAGACATAAACTCTGTAAAATTGAAAACTAAAAAGACTTTTTCTATTTTATTTTTAGGACTCATCCTCGGTCTAATCATAGGGGCATATGGATACGAGAAATGGTTAGAAAATATTGATAATAGTATTGATACAAATGTGACAGAGGAAATAGTTGCAGTTTTGTCTAACGATACAACGGATTGGCCATTTGCAACACTCACCGAACCAGGTGATAAGATGGGAGATTTTGTAGTTGTGAAAATTGAAAAATATACCCCTCCAACTAGATATTATCCATACCCATTAATTATCGCTGATTTCACAGGGGAAACAACTATATCTGGACCATTTGGATTTGACGAATTAAATGGTTTCTGTTTGGATATCGAGTCAGGTAATACGCCCGAGTTTAGAGAATTCGTGAGAAATAAAAACTATGCTGGTAGAGTATGTCTAGAGAACAGTTATGAGAGTTTTAAGCTTGTAACTGGAAAGGATATTCCGCTAAATAAGTCCGATTCTCATCCAGATACAGAGTATCCTTATTTAAAAATGGGTAGCTGGGGTAAGGCTACAATCGTAATTAAGGATTATAAAATGTATAGAGTGCCTAAAGATGGAGCGGGAGATAGCGCAACCTTAGTCAGGGTTGTGGGGTTAAATCCGAACCCTTAATTTCAGGGGAGGATTTGGCTATATGATTAGCTACTCGACAGACTATTCAGTCTGTTACGATTTTGATAAAAAAATGAGTGAGAAAAACCAAAATAAGAAAGAGGAAAATGAGTTATTTGATTCAGAACACGAAGATATTTTTTTAGATACTATAAATGGTTTGGATGATAGTGTTGTTGCAGAAGAAAACCAAATAAACACCATTAAGAAGTTGAGAGAGAAGTTAAAGGCGACAGAATTAGAAAAACAAGAATATCTTTCTGGTTGGCAAAGGGCGAAAGCGGATTTTGTTAATCTTCGTAAACAAGATGAGGAAGATAAACAGAGAACGCTCAAATTTGCTAAAGAAAGTCTAATCTTAGATATCATACCCACCCTTGATAGTTTTGAATTAGCTTTTGGAAATAAAGATTCTTGGGAAAAGGTAGACAAAGAATGGCGACAAGGGATGGAGTCTTTATACCAAAAACTCACCAACACGCTCAATTATCACGGAGTATCAAAGAACGATTCAGTTGGAAAAAAATTTGATCCAAATCGCCATGAAGCCATGCAAACCGTAGCGGTAAATGAGAAAGAAAAGGACAATGTTGTCATATCCGTATTACAAGCCGGCTATGAGTTGGAAGGAAAGGTCATAAGACCGGCGAGAGTGGTGGTTGGTGAATATAGGGGAAAATAAAAAAATTGACAGAGCTAAATAATTAGCTTATAATTCTTAAAAGCTAATCTAATTTTAATAAAAAATTATGTCTAAAATCATTGGAATTGACTTAGGAACAACAAATTCAGCGGTGGCTGTGATGGAACTTGGTAATCCCAAGATTATTGAAAACGCTGAGGGGGCTAGAACCACCCCATCGGTAGTTGCTGTATCAAAAACTGGAGAGAGATTGGTCGGTCTTCTCGCTAAAAGACAAGGAGTAACCAATCCAAAGAATACTGTATTTGGAATTAAGAGATTTATTGGCCACATGTTCTCTGATCCGGCAGTGCAAAAAGATAAATCAGTCGTACCTTTTGAAATCTCTAGTGCAACAAATGGTGGAGTAGAAATAACTATGGGTGACAAGAAGAATCGACCTGAAGAAATTTCTGCGATGATACTCCAGAAACTAAAAAATGATGTCGAAGCGCGTCTTGGAGAAAAAATAACTGAAGCAGTTATCACTGTGCCGGCATATTTTAATGATGCACAGAGACAGGCAACAAAAGATGCTGGTAAAATTGCCGGTCTGGATGTTAAAAGAATCATAAACGAGCCGACCGCAGCAGCGCTTGCCTATGGATTTAATAAGAAGAAAAATGAGCAAATAGCCGTCTTCGATTTTGGTGGTGGAACATTTGATATTTCCATTCTTGAAGTTGGTGATGATGTTGTAGAGGTGAAATCTACTGATGGTGATAGTCACCTTGGAGGAAAGGACATAGATCAGAAAATTATTGCTTGGCTTGCAGATGAATTTAAAAAGGAATCGGGTATAGATATTAGAGGAGACGCTCTAGCGCTCCAGAGACTCGACGAAGCCGCCGAGAAAGCCAAAATTGAGCTCTCTACGGCCATGGATACAGAGATCAACATACCTTTTGTGACTTCTGATGCCAACGGGCCAAAACACCTCCTTATAAAGATGAACAGGGCTAAGCTCGAAGAACTGGCGTCTGAATTTATAAGCCGTGCAATAGAAATCAGTAAAAGGGCAATAGGGGCCTCACCATTCAAGGTTGAAGATATTGATGAGGTTATTCTTGTCGGTGGACAAACTCGTATGCCGGCGATTGAGTCAGCGGTAAAAGCTCTTTTTGGAAAAGAACCCAATAAATCTATAAATCCAGATGAAGTAGTGGCTTTGGGCGCAGCTTTGCAGGGTGGAATCATAACTGGAGATGTAAAAGATATACTCCTCCTTGATGTCATACCTCTATCTTTGGGCATAGAAACTATGGGAGGTGTCGCCACAAAACTCATAGAAAAAAATACCACTATTCCGGCATCGAAATCTCAAGTTTTCTCTACAGCTGCGGACAATCAAACTTCTGTGGAAATCAAAATTATTCAAGGTGAGAGACCCATGGCTTCTGACAACAAAAACCTCGGAACATTCATACTTGATGGAATACCACCGGCTCCAAGGGGAATGCCTCAAGTAGAAGTTACTTTCGACATTGACGCAAACGGTATATTGAATGTCAAAGCCAAAGACAAGACAAGTGGAAAGGAACAATCAATTCGTATTGAAGCTTCTTCTGGATTAACTCCGGCAGAAATAGAAAAAATGCAAAAAGATGCTGAAATACACGGGGAAGAAGACAGAAAGAAAAAAGAACTTGTGGAAACAAAAAATCTTGCGGAACAACTCATCTATACTGCGGAAAAGTCACTAAGGGAGGCGGAGGGTAAAATAACTGACGACATAAAATCATCTGTTCAGGCCAAAATTGATGCTCTAAAGAAGGAAAAGGATGGTGCTTTGGTAGAAAATATAAAGAAAGCCACAGAAGAACTCTCTTCTGAAATGCAGAAGATTGGTCAAGCGATGAGTCAAGCAAACTCACAACCAAACACAGAAAGCCCAGAACCAAAACCAGAAGGTGAGGCTCCAAAAGACGCTGAATTTGAAGAAAAAAAAGATGATACCCAAACTAACTAATGTCAAAAGACTATTACAAAGTTTTAGGTGTTGAAAAAAACGCCTCAAAAGAGGATATAAAAAAAGCTTTTAGAAAGTTGGCTCACGAATTTCACCCCGATAAAAAGGGTGGAAATGAGGGCAAATTTAAGGAGGTAAACGAAGCGTACGGGATCCTGTCTGACGATACCAAGAGGGCTCAATATGACGCTTATGGAACCGCCGGCTTTAGCGGAGCTGGTGGATTCAACCCGAACCAAGGATTCGGAGGTTTTGATTTCTCCGGTTTTCAAAATGCTGGTGGAGTAGAATTTGACCTCGGAGACATATTTGGTGAGTTTTTTGGTGGAGGAGGAAGAACAAAAAACAAACGGGGGAAGGATATTTCTATAGACATATCTCTATCTTTTGAAGAATCTGTTTTTGGGACAAAAAGAACAGTCGTTTTGAATAAATCATCCTCTTGTGAATCTTGTACTGGCTCGGGAGCCAAAAGAGGAACTTCACTTGAAACATGTTCTACTTGTAATGGAAAGGGTAAAATTCAAGAAATCAAAAGGTCAATTATTGGTTCTTTCTCCGCTGTTAGGGTGTGTGATGTCTGCCATGGTAGCGGTAAAATACCAAAAGAAAAATGTGGCACATGTCACGGAACAGGCATTAATCGACGAGATCAGGATATACAAATTTCCGTACCTTCAGGAATTGAAGATGGTGAGGTTTTGCGTATGAGCGGACAGGGTGAGGCAATACAGGGGGGTATAAGTGGGGATTTGTATATAAAAATTCGCGTAGAACCCCATCCACAATTTGAAAAAGAGGGGGATAATTTGATTATGGATTTACACATTAAGCTTTCCGAAGCGCTATTGGGCACAACAAAAGATATTAAAACACTTGATGGTACTATAAATCTTAAAATTCCAGAGGGAATAAATTTTTTTGAGGTACTTAGAGTAAGAGGTAAAGGGATTCCTCATGATTCTGGAAAAAGAGGGGATCTCTTAGTCCGCATCATCATTGATATGCCTAAAAAACTCTCTAAAGATGTTAAGAGAATTGTAGAAGAATTAAATTCAAAGGGTGTATAATATTTAATATGGATCTTATACAAGAGGCAACAAAAGGATTTTTGTCTTTTTCTTCTGATGCAATAATAATTCTGGCAATCATTGCCATAGGTTCGGCTTACGCTTATTTTATGGGGAAGGGTAGAGGGATATCTCTTTTACTTTCTTTTTTCCCTACGGCTCTTATTTTTTTATATTTCCCATTTCTTAAAACTTCTGAAGTTATATTGCAAATCGTTGTCTTCTTAGTAATTCTATTTGCTATTAATACAGTCATGAACCGATTTATTTCTTCAAATTTTCCATACTCTAAAATCAGGACTATTTTTGAGGCAATAGTTATTGGAATTCTATTGGGCGGTTTTTTACTTCTCACAAGCTATCACCTGATAAATATTGATAGTTTATATAATTTTTCTTCTTGGACAGATGCGTTATTTGCAAAAAACACCCTGTTTTATTGGTTAATAGCCCCATTTATTGGTATGTTTTTATTAAAGAAATACTAAAATGCATTTTGGAGAACATTTAACCATAGACGGATATATGGGTTCAGAAGAAAGACTTAATGATAAAGATTTGGTAGAAAAAGTTTTGAATGATTTACCGACACTACTTGGAATGAAGAAACTCTCAAGTCCAGAGATATATTTTGCTAAAGGAAATGACAAAAAAGATCCTGGTGGGTGGAGTGGATTTGTTGTTATTGAAGAAAGCCATATAAGCATTCACACATTTCCACAAAGAGGTTTCCTTAGTGCTGACGTATACACATGCCAAAACGGTTTAGATGTTGATTTAATTATAAAATATTTCTCGGATAACTTTGAATTACAAGAAACTGAACACAACTTTATTAAAAGGGGAACGAAATATCCAAGCTTAAATATAAATTGATTGGGTAAATATTGTTTTCTAAAAATTAATGACCTTCCATAATATCTGGAAAAAAATTACTACCATAAGTGTGGGACATGCGGGAGCAGAGGCTCTAAACCATATATTTGATGTATTGTTATACCCTGTAACCATATGGTTTCTTGGTCCCTTTTGGTCGTTCCTGGTTTTAGTTCCATTATCTCTACTGTGGGATTACGGGGTCATACTTATATATAATCAAACTAGTCATGACTGGTGGGGTTTTGAGGCGTTAAGAAGGAAGGCCAAATCACCAATTTTAATTGGTCTTCTTTTTGTTTTCTTTTCTTGGTGGGACCCTCCAAGAGCATTTGCATTAGTGAGAGGAAGACATTTAAATAGAAAGAAGTTTGACAGGAATGATTGGAAATGGTTTTTTTCAGCTAATTTAATAGGTAATGTAATGTGGATAGTAATGCTTACTGGAATATTTGAAATTATAAGAAATATAATTTAACACTTTGTCTAATAAGAGTTCGTTGTTATAATTGTCGCATGGATAAAAAAACTAAAATTTTGCTGGTTTTTTTAGTTTTTTCGTTATTTATTTCTATTACCCTTACCTATAATCGAACCGTAGTAATGGATGAATTTGAAGTGGAGTATTCAGAGGACGTGGATTCTTATGAGGAAGATGCGGATGTGGATTATTTTTTATTGGATGATAGAATTTCAGAATTAGAATAGATATGGACGAAACTTTCAGTTCAATAGATTTAGTAACTCAATGCCTGCTTGATTCGGAAAGGACAAGTTTGTTTGAAAAGGTAATAAACAACGTTGTTAAGCCTGGTCAAAGAGTTTTAGATGCTGGTACAGGTTCAGGGATTCTATCTCTTTTTGCTGCCAGAGCAGGGGCAAAAAAGGTTTTATCTGTTGAATACGACCCTTATGTTGCAGAATTAGCGAAGAAGAACATAACAAGGAATGGTTTTGGAGATGTTGTTGATGTTGTTTTGGGAGATGTTCGCAATTTAGATTTGAATGAAAATACAGCATTTGATGTGGTTATTATGGAAATGCTTACAACCGGCATGGTGGACGAATACCAAATTTGGTCGGTTAATAATTTGTTTAAAAAAGGATACGCGAATGACAAAACAATATTTATTCCTTGCAAGCAAGAGACATTTGTATCTTTGGTTAATTCAGATTTCAATAATCATGATTTAGACATGAGAATGGTTAAACATTTATGGAGTTTTTTACCAAAACAAGAGATTTCTTTTATGTCTAATGAGGAAATTTTAAATTCCCATTCCTTTAATAAAGAAATTGAATTATCTTTTAATTTTAATAAAGTTTTTTCTATAAATAAGGTTGGTGTCATAAATAGCATATATCTTAGAAGTTTGACTTGGCTTTCAGAAGAAGTGAGTGTCGGTGACACCTTGGCATTAAATGCTCCGGTTATTTATCCGCTTGAGAATGATATAAATGTTAGTAGCGGTGACAAAATAGAGTTATCAATAAAATATGATTTCGGTAACGGTTATAGAAATTTTCAGGTAAACGCTAATAAATTTTAGTCAAATGCAACATATTTGCCCATGGGAATCTCCCCAATATCTTATATTTTCAAGTAATGCTCCAAGCCTTTTTTACTACTCCCATTTTTTAGCATTATTTGTAGCAATAGTTTTTATATACACATTATCTAAGAACATAAGGGGCTCTCTAGCTGTAAAACTCCTGATATCGTCCCTAGCCCTATTTTCTTTTTGGACATTCATAGACATTTTGCTCTGGGCTAGTAATCGTCCAGATCTAGTTTTATTTTATTGGAGTCTTCAAATTTTATTGGAGATGCTTATATATGCTGGCTCTTTTTATCTTGCTTATGTTTTTCTTAAAAAGTCTGACGCACCTTTTTATATTAAATTAGGATTAACAGCTTTAGTTTTTCCAATAATATTATTATTGCCCACGAATAATTTGTTACCCGGAATAGATGTCTCTTATTGTGATGCAGTTGAAAGTTCTTTTGTAATATTTTACACATATTCAGTCCAAATATTTTTAATACTATCAATTTTATTTTTGACATTCAGTGAAATAAACAGAAAAAACTTAAGGAGAAATGAAATACTTCTTTTTTCCACGGGTCTTATTATTTATCTACTGGCATTTTCTTCAGGAAATATAGTGGGAAGTATTACTGAAAATTGGGTTCTGGCACAAGCTGGACTCTTTGGAATGCCTGTATTTATTGCTTTTCTTGCGTATGTGACTGTTAAGTTTAAACTCTTCAATTTAAAGATACTGGGGACACAGGTCCTTGTTGTTACAATGTGGATTTTGATAAGTTCCTTGTTATTAATACGTTCTATTGAAAATATCCGCCTTATTACTTTTGTTACACTTATTCTTCTTTTGATAGTTGGAGTACAACTTGTAAGAGGTGTAAAAAGAGAAATTGAGCAGAGGGAAAAAATTGAAAAACTTGC
>JBGTNQ010000008.1:0-2092 GCA_041742965.1 Minisyncoccia bacterium | reverse complement strand
ATATATTCAGGTGCAAGATTTGAGGGTAGAATAGCTCAAAATCCTTGCATTTGCGTGACTATCACAAAAGTAGTCAATTAGTACTTATGTACCGAAAACAGGGGCAGCCTCCAATCTCGCCAGAAGACTTTGAACTTCCATTTGAGGGAAAGTTATCAGAAGATAATCGTTGGGTAATTATGGCTGAGTTCATACCTTGGTTGGAATTTGAAGAAGAATATTCTTCTTATTTCTCTATAGAGATGGGGGCACCAGCAAAGTCGTTTCGGATGGCACTAGGCGCATTAATAATCAAAGAAAAGCTAGGTATAAGTGATAGAGAAACAGTAGAACAAATCAAGGAGAACCCTTATCTACAGTACTTTGTCGGAATGTCTTCTTATAGTAATGAAACTCCCTTTGACGCATCAATGTTAGTAAATTTTCGGGAAAGAATCAGTATTGAATTAGTCAACAAAGTGAATCAGGAAATGGTTAAAAAGATGCTAGAAGAAGCATCTTCGAGTGGCACGAAAAAAAAACAGAAGAAGCAGAAAAAGAAGGTGATACGAATACGCCAATCAATCGTGGAAAATTGATATTAGATGCGACTTGCGCGCCAGGCGATATTAGCTATCCGACAGATTTTGAGCTACTTAATCAAGCCAGAAAACAAACAGAGAAAATTATAGACTTACTCTATGAGCTTCGGAAGAGTCAATTAGATAAAAAGCCAAGGACTTATCGAGAAGTAGCGAGAAAAGATTATCTAGAAGTCGCTAAAAAACGTCGTGTATCTCAAAAAGATAGGAGAAAGGCGATAAAAAAACAACTCCAGTATATCAAAAGAAACTTATCTCATATTGACCATTTAATTGCATCAGGAGCATCTTTAGAAAACCTAACTAATAGACAATATAAGATGTTACTTGTAGTTGCAGAAGTCTATCGTCAACAACTATGGTTGTATGAAAATAAAAAACAGGTATTGATGACCGTATTGTTAGTTTGAATCAGCCACATATCCGCCCAATAGTCCGAGGGAAAGCGGGGAAAGCGGTAGAATTTGGCGCAAAATTGTCTGCTAGTTACTTTAACGGATATGTATTTTTAGACCATATTAGTTGGGATAACTTTAATGAATCAGGAGCTTTAAAAGCACAAGTAGAGGCATTTAAAAAATATACTGGCTATTATCCAGAATCCGTTCATGTTGATAAAATTTATCGGACAAGAGAGAATCGAGCTTGGTGCAAAGAAAGAGGTATTGTCATGAGTGGTCCCCCTTTAGGAAGACCACCAGCAAATGTTAGTAAAGAGCAAAAGAAACAAGCTTTAGAATCCGAGAGAATTCGTAATTGTATTGAAGGAAAGTTTGGACAGGGTAAAAGAAGATTTACCTTGGGTAGAGTGATGGCGAAACTTTCTCATACTTCTCAAACTGCAATTGCTATCACTTTTTTAGTAATGAATCTTTCTACCCACCTGTCACGGGTTTTTTGTGCTTTTTTATGTCTATTTTTCAAAAACAGACCTTTTTTATCGCCTCACATAATCCAAGATTATAAATTACGTTGTTCCAGTTAATAAAAAATTATATTGAACTTTATTTGAATAACTGGTCAACCCAAAAGAATTGCTTTTTCAATACTTTTTCAGCAAACCCAACGTATGAGTTCAACGTCTTTTCAATACGGCGATCGGGAATGAGCCACAGGACTGCAACCAGAACGTATAATGCATATGCAAGCCAAGGGGCTGCAAAAGCAAGTGGAATGGTAACTGCATAAATCAATACCGATAACTTGCCTTTAAAATCCCGACCCAGAGCGTTCGCAAGTGTGGAACCTTGACCGTGGTGAAAAATAAGTGTGCGGGTCAGAGTGAAGTAGGCGATCGCAGCCAGCAATAGAACCACACCATAAAGACACCCCCTGGCCAAAAACCACAGCTACTGACTTCGTGTGAATAGGCTTCTCGTGTGACCCAATCTGCCATATTCGGAACTCCCCCTGGGTGTTCTGGCGCACGACGACCAGAGAAACGAGTCACAGCAAGATCAAAGCTGCCCCAAAAAAAATGTACAGGGCTGGATTTACCAATAAACTGGGAA
>JBGTNQ010000007.1:0-1899 GCA_041742965.1 Minisyncoccia bacterium | reverse complement strand
TGGAACATACTTTCTGATATCATCTTCCATAGATAGTTTCCCCTCTTTTTCCAAAAGCAAAATACTAAATACAGTAAATTGTTTGGATATAGAGGCAATATGAAAAATGGTGGAAGGGGTTATTGGGATGCCGTATTCGAGGTTGGCCATGCCGTATCCTTTCTTGAAAACAACTTTCCCGTCTTTAACTACAGCTACTGCCGCACCTGGTGTTTGGTCATCATTCCATTGGGAAAAAATCTCATCAATTTTGTTTTCGGTTTTGTTATGGCATCCGAAGAGAATGACTATGAAGAGCGTCGAGAGTAATAGAAATTGTATGAATTTTACCATTTTGAAAATTATATATTGTTATTGATCAATGTTTTATAATAAATCTGGCTAAGATTAATCTGGCTTTACTTTTCCTTTAGACTTAATTCATTCTCCTAGCCCCAACTCTAGCTATTTTATATACATTTCTTGGTTCTATCCACAAGTCCCCTTACTTCGGGCAGGTTTTTATTCTTGATCTAGATTCTTTATTGCTTCTCTATTCTCGGTTCTCGATTCTAATCTCTCGTCTCTCGCATCTTGTTCTTGGCTCTTGGCTCTCGGCTCTAATCTCTCGCTTCTCGGTTCTAATCTCTCGCCTCTCGCTTCTCCCACCAACCCACCTATTTATCCGCCAAAATAAACTCCCCTTTCGTAAGCCAAGAAAATCCAAAAGCTGCCATGGCTACCCATTCCATCCAAAAAATGACTTTGGGGAAAACCGGAAATAAAGAGAATACCGGAATCAAAGCCAATGACCCAACCATGATAATGGCACATGTACGGTAAATCTTATTTCTGTCGATTTTTCGTAGTGTCTTTTGCTCACTGCTTTTTGTAAATTGGAAATATGACATATAAGCCAATAACAGGAAAAAAAGAACAGCTAGGACATTGTGGGCTGTAGACCTCCAAGCAAATTCTTCCACATCCCTGACACTACACTGCTCATCCATGTTCTGGCCAGTTGGTAATAATGCAACCAAAATACCGCAAACCCCAGCGGAACTCGTCAACCAATGATCAATTCTATCATACCCTTTGTAGGCTATTAGGAAAAATGATATACTTAAAAACAACCCAACAAAAACATCACCTGAAGCTGTGTAATAATAATCGGACAGTGAATGTTGAATTGTTTGGCAATCCCCAAAAACAGAATTCCAAATCACTAGGATCAAAGGGAGTGTAAATGCCATGAAACCTACGGACTTTCTAAGCCTGTTGAAAGTGATAAGATATGGTTCTTTGAATTCTTCTGCCATAACTATAAAAATATAATTTACTTGGTAAAAACACTAACTGGTATTTTTTTCTTAACACTTTTTATGCTTTTGAGACGGATTTTACTCAATTATTATCATAGGTAACACTTAGCCATTATGAGTAATAAATTTCGATGTCAGGAGAAATCTGTTCTGCCTTGAAGGTCATAGACCTCTTCCGCCACGGCGGACAAGACCTGCCGTAGAGGTGACAAGGCAAAGTTTTATAATTCTCTTGAATGCTTTTTATTATTCAATCGTGTCAAAGGCTTCTCCTTGTCATTTCGAACGTAGAGAGAAATCTGTTAGCCTCAGGGTATGGACCTCTCCTGACGTCGAGGTGACAAGGCAAAGTCTTTTTCAATAACTATCCCTTATTTTGATGGATTGCTAACCTTTCTCTTGATTCTTGGCTCTTACTTCTTGATTCTTGGCTCCCCCATGCTCGGGACAGGCTTTGGTTCTTGGTGTCTCGCATCTCGCATCTCGCTTCTCGCTTCTCAAAAAAAATTAACCTTTTTTCACAAATCAATGCAACCTTTTTTTACTGACCTGTATCTACTTAATTGAAAGCCATCAATAATGTTATTCAGAAAAACTT
>JBGTNQ010000006.1:0-6838 GCA_041742965.1 Minisyncoccia bacterium | reverse complement strand
TGGTAAAAAATTTATTTATTTCGAAACCACAGATGCTGAATCTGGTATAAATTATTACGAAGTCAGAGAGGGAACACGCGGAGTTGTCCGTACTGGGAATTCCTATGTATTGATTGACCAAAACAGTAAAGTAGATGTAGTAGTAACGGCCTATGATAAGGCGGGAAATTTCCAAGTCGCCACTTTCAAAGAATCCGTACCTATTCGCTGGTTGAATATTTTTGTTACTCTAGTAATAATTTTGTCTTTTTATAAAATTATTCAAAGAATTCGTAATAAAGGTAGAAATAAGATAAATGATTAATGGAACTTTTGAATTTTTGTTAAAAAATAAAGTTTTTACAATATTTTTTGCAGTGCTGTGTTTTTTGTTGCCCCAACAAACTATTGCAGCCACCCTGTCTCTCTCTCCCGCGTCTTCAAATTTAAGTGTTGGTAATATTGTATCAATGCGAGTCCTAGTCGACACTCAGGGCAAATGGATTAATAATGCTGAAGCGATTATTCAATTTCCTACTGATTTACTTGAGGTTATCTCGGTTACAAAAAACCCTTCTATCTTTTCCTTGTGGGTTGAAGAGCCTAGTTTTTCGAACTTTACCGGCAAAATAACCTTCAATGGCGGTATAGCCAATCCTGGTTTTAATGGAGCAAGTGGATCAATTGCTTCAATCACCTTTAAAGCTAAAAAATCTGGTAATGCTTCCATAATCTTTGCCGAATCGGCCCTAAGAGAAAATGATGGATTGGGTACAGATATTTTAACTTCAAGAAATGTTGGTTTAATTCAAATTACGGCTCCACCACCAACAGAAGCACTCCCCGCTTCTCCTAATATCCCCATTGCAACTGATACTACACCCCCTGAACAATTTACTCCAACCACGCGACTCTATGATAATCGACACTTAATTAAATTAAATGCAAAAGATTCTGGCTCAGGAATAGGCTATTATACAATACTTATAGACTCTGAGCCGGTTATAACTGTAGAAAAAGAAGAACTAATAGACAACGAATACACTCTACCGTATCTTTATCCAGGGCGTCACAATCTTACTGTTACCGCCTATGATAAGGCTGGGAATCGTAGGGATGCGACCTTGACCATTGTTAGTCCCTCTATTTCGGTTCCAATTATCTCTCTTAGCAGAAGCGAAATAATCAATGGGGAAACAGTGATTATTTCGGGAACCACAGATTACCCAGGTAAGCGAGTCGTGGTGATTTTGGAATTAGATGGAAAAGAGTTTAAAAAATACACCCAAACAATATCTGAGGATGGGTCTTTTTCCATAACCACGGAAGCAATTAAAAAAACAGGTTTGATAAATATTTGGGCAGAAAATATTCTTTCCGATAAGGTAAAAAGCCAACCGTCGCAGAAGTTTTATTTAAAAGTTGATGAAACAAAATTTGTAAAAATGACGACTGTTGTTTTAGGACTTATCGTTCTTAGCGGTCTGTTGATAGCACTTCTCTTTTTACTTTATTTGGGTTGGCACAAGTTCTTCGGACTTCGTAAAAAAATAAATGCCGAGCTACAGCACACCGTAGCAGAAGTGCACACGGCCACAAAGCTCTTAAAGGAAGAACTCGACAGCCAACTTTTAGCATTAGAAAATATTAAAAAAGATAGAGTTTTAAACAAAAAAGAAGAAGAAATTTTCAATGAACTCCAAAAGAATGTGGACGAAGTAGATAGTTTTATCGAAAAAAAATTAAAGAAGTTGATGTAGGGGCTAGTTTTTTAAGTGAATTTGAGTACAGTGAAGAAATTGAACTTAGAAAAAGGACTATAAATTTGTTGACAACGATTGGTTATCTAATATACTAATTTCGGAATGATATTTACCTGTTAACCAACGGCGTGCTGCCAGGTTGCCGAAGCTGAGTGGACTTCTTAGACCCTGAACTAGAGAAGTAGCCCGCACAGCATTGATATTTCAGGGTTCAATGTGGGTGCGTCAGATAGGCGTAAGTACCGGGCACACCGTTTGGTTATCAGGTTGTTTCAAAACCCCCGCCTTACAGGCGGGGGTTGCTGTTTCTCTTTACTATTTCATTTTTTATATCTACTATCTATTTCTATGCAACTATCAATCGGAATTGTCGGTTTGCCAAATGTTGGGAAATCTACGCTTTTTAATGCACTGACTAAGAAGTCCGTGCCCGCGGAAAATTATCCGTTTTGTACTATTGACCCATCTGTCGGCATTGTGCCAGTACCAGATGAAAGACTTCAAAAGCTCTCTGATTTTAGTAAATCGGCGAAGACTATTCCTGCTGTGGTGGAGTTTGTGGATATTGCAGGTCTGGTGAAGGGGGCTTCGGCCGGAGAGGGTTTGGGTAATAAGTTTCTTTCAAATATTCGCGAAGTAGATGCAATTGCAGAAGTTGTGAGAGTTTTTTCAGGAGATGATGTCATTCATGTGGATGGAAAAGTGGATCCACTTTCTGATATTGGAGTGATAAATCTTGAACTCGTAATGGCGGACCTTGAAACTGTAAATAAAAGGATTGATAGTGTGGGCAAAGAAGCAAAAGCCGGAAAGAAAGAAGCTGTATTAGAAAAAGAAGTACTGGAAAAACTCAAACCCCATCTTGAGTCTGGGAAACTTGCCAATCAATTGGATTTTAATGAAAAAGAGAAAGAAGTAGTGAAGGGGCTTCATCTTCTTTCAATGAAGCCAATACTTTATGTGCTAAATGTTTCAGAAGCAAATGAAAGTGTTTTAAAAGATTTTTCTAGTATCCCCGGAAAATATGTAGAGATTGATCCGGTCTTTGGAATCGGTTTGGATACCTTAGTTCAAAAAAGTTATGAATTATTAAATCTAATGACCTACTTCACTACTGGCGAAGATGAGACTCGAGCTTGGACTATAGAGAAAGGCTCTACCGCTCCTATCGCTGGCACAGCGATTCATACTGATTTTAGGGACAAGTTTATAAGAGCGGAAGTAATAGCTTGGGACAAACTTCTAGAAGCTGGTTCATTTGCTTCAGCGAAAGAGAAAGGTTGGGTGAGAACTGAAGGAAAGGAATACATTGTTCAAGATGGAGATGTCATTGAATTTAGGGTTTAAATAGCTATACTGTAGCTATATGAACACAAAAGCAAAAGATTTTTTTATGCATTTAGGAGCAATGGTGACCCTATATGCGGGAGTTATAGCACTTCTTAATTTATTATTTAGAGTTATAAATGTATCTTTTCCTCAAGTGGAGAGATATTACTTTGGTGGAGGCTCCATTAGTCTTCCGGTGGCGACTCTGATTGTCGTTTTTCCAATTTTCTTGATTTTGATGAACTTAATTCGCCGCGGGTATGAAGCAGATCCGTCTCGAAAAGAATTTGCTGTTCGAAAATGGCTTATATGGATCACTCTCTTTGTGACAGGCATTGTTATTGCGGGCGACCTTATTACACTTCTATACTTCTTTCTTGATGGAAGGGAATTGACAACAGGTTTTATTTTGAAAGTACTTTCAGTACTCGTGGTTGCGGGTGGTGTGTTTGGTTACTATGTTGATGACCTTCGAGATGCGCTGACTAGTGGCCGTAGAAATCTATGGAGAATATTTGCGGGGGTATTGGTCATTGGGGCAATCATCATCGGTTTTTCCGTTATAGGTTCTCCTAGGACACAGCGTTTGATGAACTATGATGTTCAAAAGGTCAATGATCTGCAGAATATTCAAAGTCAACTTATTTCGTATTGGCAATCAAAAGAGATTCTGCCTGAAACACTGGAAGGCTTGAGTGATCCAGTATCTTCTTATTATGTTTCTATCCCGAAGGACTTACAGACGGGGGCTTCATATACTTACAATAAAACTGGGGATATGAGTTTTGAGTTATGTGCTGAATTCAATTTAGCTTCAGGAACAAAGAGTGAAGTTTCTAGAATAAGTAATGTTTATTATTATGGAATAGAGCCTGAACAGTGGGAACATGGAGAGGGTTACTTCTGCTTTGAGAGAACGATAGACCCAGACTTCTATCCTCCGATTATGAAGGGAAGATAATAAGAAAAAACAGCTCGGCACGAATCGTGCCAAGCTGTTTTTTCTTTACTCTATACCTTAATTATATCACCTATAGATTAGAAAGTCAAGTATGTAAAAACCCTTATTTTTCCTGTATAGTTTTTCTTATCTTTGAATACTGTGAAAAACTACGACCATAAAAAAATTGAAAAGAGGTGGCAAAAGGAATGGGAGAGCAAAAAAATCTACCAAGTAAAGGATAATGTGAAAGGAAAGGAAAATTTCTACACTCTTGTAGAGTTTACTTATCCTTCCGGTAACCTCCATGTTGGACATTGGTATGCTTTCGCTGTGACTGACATTTTTGCTCGACATAAGCGTATGCAGGGTTTTAATGTCTTGTATCCAATGGGTTTCGACGCTTTTGGTCTTCCTGCAGAAAATGCAGCTATAAATTTAGGAGCTGACCCCAAGGTTTGGACTTACGAACAAATGGATAAGATGCGCGCACAGCTCAGATCTATGGGGGCAATGTTTGATTGGGATAGAGAAATTGTTTCTTGTGATCCAGAGTACTACAAATGGACTCAGTGGATGTTCAATCAATTTTTGAAAGCGGGTTTAGTCTATCGGGATTCAACAAAAGTTAATTGGTGCCCAAAAGACAAAACCATACTTGCTAACGAACAGGTTTCAGATGGAGTTTGTGATAGGTGCGGTACAGAGGTAGAACAGCGTGATCAAGAGCAGTGGATGCTTCGTATTACTAAATACGCAGACAGACTAGTTGATGACTTAGAAGTTTTAGATTGGCCATTGGAGATTAAATCTGCACAAAAAAACTGGATAGGGCGATCGGAAGGAGTAGAAATAAGTTTTGAAGTTCAAAGTTCAAAGTTCAAAGTTGATGTTTTTACTACTCGGCCGGATACGATTTTTGGTGCAACATATTTAGTTTTATCTCCAGAGCACGAATTGATATCAAATCTAAAAGCTCAAATCTCAAACTGGGAGGAGGTTTCTAAGTATATTCAACAGACCAAAAAGAAATCAGAACTTGATCGTCAGCAGTCAAAAGAAAAAACAGGAGTTGAGCTCAAGGGTGTAAGGGCAATAAACCCAGCGACAAAAGAAGAAATACCAGTTTGGATTGCAGACTATGTACTGGCTGGATATGGCACCGGGGCCATTATGGCGGTGCCTGCTGATGATAAGAGAGATGAGGAATTTGCCCTGAAGTTCAATTTGCCAATTGTCCGAGATTATAAAAAGGCAGGTTTTGATGACTTCGGCAAAAAAATTATTAAATACAAGCTGAGAGACTGGGGTATTAGTCGGCAAAGATATTGGGGAACCCCTATACCGATAGTGTATGACCCAGAAGGCAAAGCTCATCCCGTGCCAGACAAGCACCTTCCTTGGCTTTTACCTAAAGATGTTGACCACAAACCATCAGGCGTTGCGCCGTTAGCCAAGAGTGAAGAGTTATTTAAGAGAACTGAAAAAATCTTTGGGAAAGGATGGAAGCCCGAAGTAGAGACCATGGACACTTTTGTGGATTCTTCTTGGTATTTTTATCGATACCTTGACGCTAAAAATAAAAAAACCTTCGCAGATTTAAAACGACAAAATTCTTGGATGCCAATTGATCTTTATATGGGTGGTGCAGAACACACCAATATGCACCTTTTATATTCACGTTTTTGGGTGAAAGCTCTTTTTGATTTGGGGTTAGTGAAAGAAAGTGAAGCGTATAAGATTCGGAGAAACCGAGGGCTTATTTTAGGCCCCGATGGTAACAAGATGAGCAAATCTAGAGGAAATGTGGTAGATCCAGACGAAATTGTAGAGAGACTTGGTGCAGATACCGTCCGTATGTATTTGGCTTTTATGGGTCCATATGGGGTCACTGTGAACTATCCGTGGGACCCAAATGGGGTTGTGGGTGTGAGGAGGTTTTTGGAAAGGGTTTGGAAAGTGAAAGAAAAAATAGGAAAGGGAAAAGCAACTCCTTTTTTGCACAAAGCAATAAAAAAGGTGTCTGAAGATATTGAGGAATACAAATTTAATACGGCAATTACACAAATGATGATGCTTCTGAATGAATGGGACAAAACCGGATCGATTCTAGAAGATGAGTATAAAATACTATTAAAACTTTTGGCTCCATTCGCTCCTCACATGACAGAAGAGCTCTGGTTTGAGCTTGGTAATAAAAAATCTATACATACTTCTTCTTGGCCAGAATATGATCCAGAAAAAATAGTTGAAGATATGGTTACTATGGTAGTTCAAGTTAATGGAAAGGTAAGAGCCAGTTTTGAAGAAAGGAAAAATAGGGAAGACGGCGAGGTTATTAGTAGGGCGATGGATATGCCAGAGGTGAAAAAATGGGTTGGGGACAAACCTATAAAAAAGAGCATTGTAGTCAAAAATCGTCTCATTAATTTCGTCACATAAGGGCGGTTTAGGCAATTCTTGACGAGGGGCTTGACTTATAGTCTTGCCAATGATAGAAATATATAATATATAGCAATAAGGGGAAAACCCATTTATAATTCATAACCGATATGAGTGAAGTACTAACGATAAAATTTAAACCCAAACAGGTTACTAAAAACCTTCTTTCTGTTTTAAGCGACAGAGGAAGAGATGTCATATTGAAGAGGTATGGACTTGATTCTGCTGCTAATCACATGACACTTGAGGCCATCGGTAAGAAATATGGCATCACCAGAGAGCGTGTGAGGCAGATTGAGAATCATTCTCTGGCTCAAATAAGGAAGTCAAAAGAGTACCTTAAAGAAAAGACAGCTTTTGACCAACTAAAAACCTACATCCACTC
>JBGTNQ010000005.1:0-43687 GCA_041742965.1 Minisyncoccia bacterium | reverse complement strand
TTTTTACTAAAGGTTGCTGTTGCGTGATGAAATTTAAAAGTTGAAATCCATGTTTCAAAGGTATATGGTGTTTATTGGAAGAACATTAACCTAAGCAGGAGGTCTCTGTGTTTGAAAAAAGAGGACGAGGGATTCCTCCGGTCAGAGAAATTTTTCTCTGGCCAAAAGAAAGCACGACCAGGAATCGTCTCAAGAAGATGGGGTATGAGTCTTTCAGAATGAAGGTGCCGTTCGGAAATTATCGTCTTTCCACTACGGTGTTTTTATGTCCGAACAGGCACATTGCAAGGTCCCTGCAGAAGAACCCTCGTTTTAAGTTCAGGACTTTAACTTGCTTCAAGAGTTTTCGTGGTCATGAAAGGATTCATCGTAGTCCCCTCAAGTATTATCGGGCTCTGCATGTAGGAATTCGAGTCAGAGACTCTGAAGAAATATCTGTTTTCGCTAAGAACGGAGAGCCGTCCCAGTAGGTTGGGACGGCTTCTGATTTAATAATAAATTATTTTCATTATTATTTTAATAATGAGAGTAGTTTTATTCGGGTTTATTTAAAGAAAAAATATTTTAAATAAGAACATATTCCTTTTGTAATATAACAATAGACAATTAGTGTGGTGAGGTTTTTATTTAAGTAAGAATCACACGGATCTCACGGCACATATATGAAACATCGTTAGTCGTAATGGTGTTTTTATTATTCCTTATTATTCATTAATTAATAGATAATTAAAAACAAAAAATGAGAAAAAACTTTGCAAAAATGATGGTCTTGGCTTTAATAGCTATTCCGTTTGGTATGGCTTTGCCAGCACAGGCGGCAACAACTTGGGATGTAAGTGGTACTTATGAATGGCTTGTAATGGGTACATATGCTCACGACATGACATTGGTAATGAATCCTGATGGGACATTTACAGGTACTGGAGGATATCCAGCTGGTAATGCTCCATATACGAATCCAGGTGAAACAGGGGAATTGATTACTAATGGGGTGGTATCTGGAAATAATATCTCATTCACTCTGACATATACTGGTCCATTTAGTCCGGGCTCTACTTGGAATTTCAGTGGGACTATTGCTCCAGATGGTTCAATGAGTGGAGTATCGCCTATGGAATGGCAAACAACTAGTGGATTAGCTTTGGCTGGAGCTTTATCAGCAGAAGATTTTGGTGTTGTAGACTATGATACTGGCGTAACCGGTCAGTTGTCAGGATACACGGCGGGCTTTGGTTTAACTGATGCTACATTAGCGGACACCACATCTGTGGTTGTTAAATTGTACTCAGGTACAACTTTGCTTCAAACAAACACAGCAATAATGCCAGCATTTAGTGCTTTGTCTGGTTCACAGTTCTCTGCTCCATTTGATGTATCTGGAGGTTTCGACTATGTTCTAGATGGATATTGGACTAATGCTCGCGAAGCGCAGTATGGTCAGAGTATGCCTGCTACTAAGGTAGTGGCTACGGTGACTCTTGCTAACGGCAAGGTTGTAACGGCTACGAACATGAATTTGGTTGGAGACCCAACGACGATTTATCCAGAAGAAGTGGTTGTAAATAATCCTACAACTAATCCTGTTACTGGCATAACTTCAACTAATGCAACTCTAAATGGAACCAATGGGGATAGTAATGCTATTGGAAGTTCATTTTGGGTTTCATTAAACACATTTAGTACAGCTAGCCCATCAATTCCAGAGGGCGTGTATTCTACTATTGATTTAGGTCTTGTTACAGCAAACACCTCTTTCTCTGCTCTATTGTCATCAGCGACAGGGATGCCAGCAGTAACACCAAATACAATGTATTACTTTGTAGCTTGGTCTAATGTTGATGGTACTTGGTACCCTGGTGAAATATTGACTTTCACTACTGCTTCTGTAACTCCTCCTCCTGCGACAGCTCCTTCTACAAAGGATGATTGTAAAAAGGGCGGATGGATGACATTCACTAACCCAAGTTTCAAAAATCAGGGTCAGTGTGTAAGTTCAGTAGTAAGTAATAGGTAAATTCAGCTCTACTGAGTTTCCAAGACCCACCCCGTCTGCCTAGGCAGGCGGGGTGGGTTTGTTTTATCCAACACGCCAACCACTTGGCGTGTTGGTGGTTTTGGTATAATAGGTGTATGAAAAAAATATTATATATTTTGTTGGTAGTGGTTATTTTAGTTGGCGGATTTTTTCTATTGAATGGTTATATATATAAAGAGAAGCAATCGGGTGGGGAAGTTTCTGGATTGGCCAAGTATTTTCAGGAGCAAATGATTACTCTTAGTATCGCAGACATTGGGCAACCCATAGAAGGGTTTGATAATAATCTTTTAATAATGGCTTTTCCTGGTCTTACTCAATCTGATTTTAGTGGTGTAGAATCCTTTGAAGGATATTACGAAATTCAAAATGGAGAAGCAGTTTTTGTGCGCTCTCAAGATCAACCCATATCATCTGCAGAGAGAACCATATCTGAAAAAGGATATGCCACACTTCTTGAAAATATTTCAGCGCGTCTGAGCTTCCCAGTTATGAATCAATCTCAGGTTGATGAATTAATTCTGAAAATAAATACAGGAGAAAGGGTAGAGGTGAAAATCGGAGAAATAGAAAGTGCTCTTGGTGTTACTATAACTCCAGTTGAAATGCTAGAAGACAGTCGTTGTCCAGCGAATGCTAATTGCATTTGGGCGGGGACCGTTAAAGTTAGGGCCACCCTTGAAAGTGGTCTAGGCACAGCTAACCAAGTGTTTGAGCTCAATCAGGCCATTACTACAGAAGCGGAAGAAGTAACTCTTGTCGATGTCACACCGGTAGCGCGGTCTGGAACCAGCATTGGAGATTCCGAGTACACCTTCTTTTTTGATATAAAAAAGAGATAAGATAAGTATATGAGAAAAATATATTTAGAAATATTGAGCGTTACAGCACTTGTGGTTTTCGCTACATATTTTGTTTATGGACGGTTAGCGGATTTTAATATCTTTTGGAATTCTCAATTTATATGGAGTGTGGGCCTCATGGTCTGTTGGGTGGTTGTGGCTTTTGGATATTATCACCAAGGGTGGCTAGTTCGTACCAGTAAAAGCGCTGATCATGTTTCTCTTGTTTTGCCCGTAGCAGTCTTTATTGTTCAGTGTATTTTATTTGTAAAAGGTATTTATTATGGAGACTGGTCTTTGATTGCTGGAGCCGTATTGGTCAATTCCGGAGTCTCTTTCAGTATCTACCAAATCATTAGGAATGGGAGGAAATAAATAAGGACACTTCCCGACTGCAATATTAGGACATCTTAAACGGCTTGATGTATGAGTCATAACTTTTCTAATACATGTATAATTCAAATATGAAAAAATTTTTAACAGGTTTCTTCGTGTTTTTGGGTGTTTTGTTTCTAGCTCTAATTATTGTGTTGGCCACTATTTATATGACAGATGGCTATGGTATTAGGTCTCTACTCTCAGGCTCATCAAGCTCATCCTCCGCTTCTGATAGCAGTGCTTCCGGTGGTGTCGACAAAAACCCCATGTTATCTGAATCTCAAGAGCAAGTTTTGGAAAAAATTGGAGTAGATCCAGCGTCGCTTCCTTCAGAAATTACACCAGAGATGGAAGTGTGTTTTGAGGAAAAACTAGGAAAAGAAAGAACAGATGAAATCAGGGCAGGGGATTCTCCTACACCAATAGACTATGCAAAAGCAAAGGATTGTTTTTAGGTTTTATTAGAAACTAACTTTATTTTAATGAAAATTTTAATTACTGTGCTGGTTTTGATTATATTGGGCGGTGGATATTTTTTTATGGATAAGCAAAACACCAATCTTCAGGAAGAGGATAAAGTATTAGATATTCAGGGCGAAGAAACCGAGAGCCCTATAGTAGCGAGCCTTGGGGGTGAAACTCTAGACTTGAGTGGCAAAGGTCTCACAGAGGTTCCATCTTACATATTTAATAGAACAAACCTTGTCGGGTTAGATTTGTCTAATAACAGTCTTGATGGTGCATTGCAGGCTGAAATCAGATTTTTGGGCAACCTTAAGTTTTTAGATTTGAGTAATAACAAATTTACAGGTGTTCCTGCAGAGATTGGACAGCTGGAGGATTTAGAAGTTTTAGATTTATCTGACAATCTGTTGACAGGACTTCCGAATGAACTTGGTAATTTGTCCAATTTAAAGCTTCTAGATGTCTCTGGAAATAATTACTCTGAATCAGATCTTTCAACCATCAGAAATGGTTTACCATCAGCTACTGTTATAAAGACGGAATAATTTTTAAAAACATTTGTACGCACAAGCAATAGCTTCAATTTATTATATAAGGGTTAATACAGCTTTTATTATGCAATAATAAACAATTATGAAGGCTGACTTTTCCGCAAAGAGTTTTTTGGAATATTTAAACAAAACATATCACCGTCTTCATAAAAAATACGAAGATCTTTTCTGGATTTCCTATATGGGTGACCCATCTGTAGATAAGGCCAAGGATAAAGCTCTGAGTGAAAAATATGCCTTTCAGGCAGATTCGAAAAATTTGGATAAAATAAAATCCCTTATTCCAAAGGCCGATAGTAAGATGGGGGCTCGATTAAAACTTTGGCAGACCTTTTTTGAGTTTTATGAGACACCGAAAGAAGCTTTATCTATTAAAAAGGATATTGATCGTCTTGAATCAAAAATAAATAAAAAGCGCGCAGAACGGAAAGAGGGATACCTAGACCCAAAAACCAAGAGGCTTGTTGGCGCATCTGAAAACAAGATGAGGGCCATGATGTCTACTCACTCCGACGAGGGTGTTCGTAAGGCCTGTTTTGAGTCCATGGAGGAACTCGCACTTACTTGTGTTGACGAATACGTGGAGCTAATTTCTTTGCGTAATCGATATGCTCTAGTTTTGGGATATGAAGATTTTTACGACTTCAAACTTCGTCGTGAGGATGGTATGACAAAAAAAGAGCTCTTCTCTCTCTTTGATTCCATATATAAACATACGAAATATGCTCTGGATAATATAAAGAAATTAGAAAAGAAAACCCCCGGTATTACAAAACCCTGGAATTTTGGATACAAGATGTCGGGGGATTTCACAAAAGAAAAGGGTCCTTACTTTGGTTTTGATGAAGCTCTAACTCGGTGGGGGAAGTCCTTTCAATCTTTGGGGATAGGTTTTAAGGGAGGAGTTTTAAATTTGGATCTTTTAGACAGAAAAAGGAAGTGGAGTAATGGTTTTTGTCACTGGCCGGAACTGGTGAGGTATGGGGGTGGGAAGAGAGTTCCAGGGTCCTCTAACTTCACTTGTAATGTGGTTTATGGGCAAGTGGGCTCGTCTCATAATGGGTATGTAACCCTCTTTCATGAAGGAGGTCACGCTGCACACCTCCTTAATTCAGAAGAACAAGATGTTTGTGTAAATCATGAATATCCTCCTTGCTCTATGTCTTGGGCTGAAACACAGAGTATGTTTTTGGATACACTTTTTTCAAGTATCGAGTGGGCGTCTAGGTATGCTAAAAATTCTTCTGGTGAAGAACTTCCGTTCGACCTATTTAAAAGAGAAGTAGAAAAACTTTCTTTTTTGAGACCACTTCGCTTGAATGGCATAATCTATGTTTCGAGTTTTGAGAGAGAAATATATGAATCAAAAAACTTAACAAGGGAGAAGGTTTTTGATATTGCCAAGAAGAACTACAGAAAATTTTTTGCTCGCTCCGAAGACTCCATAAGCGCCCTGAATGTTCCGCATATTTATAATTGGGATAGTTCTGCTTCTTATCATGGATATGGTTTGGCCACATTAGCCTTGAATCAATGGATGGATTATTTTTATAAAAAGTTCGGATACGTGGTTGATAATCCTCGGGTGGGTAAAGAGATGATAAAAGTCTGGGAGCTGGCATCTACAAAAAAATTTGCGGACTTTGTCAAAATCGCTACCGGCAAAAAACTTGGCAGTTCTGCTTATATAAATAATGTTACAAGGTCAGTAGGGGATATTTTGAAGATTGCCAAGAGCAGAATTGCTCGTCTGAAAAAGGTTCCAATGCACAGTGGCCCAATCGATTTAAATGCCGATATTAGGATGGTCAGTGGTAAAAAAGAGATTGCCAATAATAAGAAAAGTTTTGAGGATATGGCAGAGAAGTATGGAAGGTGGCTTGGGCAAAGTTCTCACTAATAAGTTGTTCCCCTTTTTTGCTTTTGCGTGTATAGTTAATGTCTATGGCAAAAAGAGATGCAGTAAATACAAAAAACAAGACATCGCGTTCTCGCAAGACTAAAAAGAGATTGGCTATTAAAGCCGAGAGACTCAAGGCGAAAAAGCGAAAATAGTTTTGGAATACAAACCCCCCGTCTGCCCAAGGCAGACGGGGGGTTTGTTCCATCTTGACAAATAGCATGTAAATGTATTATAATCGCGAACAGAAACAAGAAGCACATTCACAACTTGACTACAGGGGGTTTGTATGAAGAAGAAAGTTTCGAACTCTCTCGTTCGCCGTGTGGCGGATGAGATGGAGAAGGAGATAACTCTTGATGACAAGATCATCAAGAGGTACGCCGAAGTGAAGGGTTTGCCAGAACGGGTTGTTCGGGCGAGGATCATGAGGTCGACCGTGAAGCGGGCGCTCCGTCTCGCGGGGGGTGATGAAAAGCGTGCGAAGACGGCTCTCGCAATCGTTAACGGCCGTCAACCCCGTTTGCCCCAGTGTGTAAAGCTCCTCGGGCTTCACACAAAAGAGATTGTCGCTCTCGCCTACGAGGCGAAGACACAGACTGTCTCGGCGGTTTCTCTCATCAGACTGTGCAAAATGTTTGAGCACACTGATGGAGACCTCTCTGGCGAAGGGGGTCAGCTCGTTGCTATTTTGGACGAGATTGCTCTCAAGGTGGAGGCTACGGAACACGAGTGGTCTTTCCATCGCCTCATCATGCGGCGCCTCAATGAGGGGCGTATGATGGAGGCAGTCTGCGACGAGATTATGGACAGGATTGAAGATCCTGACCGTATCTTGATCGCGGGGGAGGGGGATGAGTGAAAAACCCCATCGAAGTCCTCTTTGCTCCAGGTTCCATCCTTCTCTTGAAGGACAGGCCTGGAGCACTGAGGCGGGTTGCGGAGAAGCTGAAGCCCTTTCTTATGGCTTCAGTTCATCCAGACCGTGGTCTGGAAGCGACTCCTGGTCTTGCCTCTGAAATTAGTGAGGCGTTCAACAGGATTAAGGAGTCCACTGACGAAGAACTCGAGACTCTTATTCTCGAGTTTGCGAGAGACCAGAGGGGAGAAAACATGCGCATTGAGCTTCGGGCGCTTCGTGATGAAGTGCGCAGGCTCGAAAAAGCAACCTCTCTGAAGCAAAGAGAGCTGAAGAAGGCCAATGCCGAACTCGCAGAGCTTCGAGACGAGACCTTTTCTTCCTCAGTTTCTTCGTGGCAGTGGTTTGCTACGGGGATTCCTTTCAAGGTAAGTTCTCTTCAGGATATTCCCACTTCGGTTCTGCCGAATGGGGCAATTCCAAGGGGCCTTCTCCATCATTTTCGGATTGTTGTCAGACAGGAGAATATCAATGATTCGAAAAAGAAGGAGTACAAAGGCTATCAGTTTGATATATCGGGGCGAGTTCGTCTCACTGTACACTCTGATACCTTGGAAGGAGCCAGCTTCGCCGGCCTTCTTAAGGATCGGGAGCCATCTTTTGGTTCTACTGTCTTGAAGAGGGAACCAGGTGAAGTCCTCATCGGATCTGCGGATGAAGCCGAGAAAGGTATTCCGTTGGTTCGAGCAGTGCACGAGGGATTGGTGAGGCCTTATGTGGAAGTAGGGAGGGTTCCGGTATTTGCATCAGTGCATTCATATCGGAGACTCCAGACATCCTCGTCATTTGGTCTCTATACCATTCACCCCGAAAGGATCGTTGATATCATTTCGATCAAGAAGGGGAGAAAGGAGATGCAGAAACCTGTAGTTAAGAAGACATCTAAGAGTTTCTCGCAGAGACTCAAGGATAGCAAGCGTCAGAAGAAATAATTCTGGCGCTTTTCCTTTTTATAAATCCAGACTTTTTAGAAAAGTTTTCAATTCGTCTCCGGTGATTTCTCTGTGTGAGCCCACAGGAAGATTTCCAAGCTCAATATTCATAATGCGTATTCTTTGTAAATCTTCTACCTCTTGGAACAGTGCCACACACATTCGGCGTATTTGATGTTTCTTACCTTCTGTGAGAGTCACTCTAAATGTGTTTTCATTTAAAATTTGAACTTTGCATTTATCTGTATGTTCATTTTCAATCTTTACTCCAGCTTCCATCTTATCTTTGAAACTAGAGCGGAGTTTGTTTTTGGTGGTAACCAAATATTCTTTTTCATGTTTTTGGGATGGTCCTAGGAGCCTCTCCGTGATGCGACCATCATTGGTGAGAATTATTAGTCCGTGTGAGTCTTTGTCCAGTCTGCCGACAGGGAAGACATCTTTTAAAGAGACAACATGTTTTATTTCTTTCTCACCTCTTTGGGCAGAGTGGGTAATGATGCCTTTCGGTTTATTGTAGGCGATATATATGTATGGCTTTTGTTTTCCTCGGAAACGCACCTCTACATTATCGTCTTCTGTTACTTTGTCACCAAGCACAGCTAACCTGCCGTTTATGAAGACTTGTTTTTTGCTAATGAGTTCGTCCGCACCTCTTCGTGTAGAGTGCTTTTTTAGAGCTAGATACTTATTTATTCTCATAGGGAATGTCGGTTTTTCCATAGACTGGCAGTATAGCACCATTATTGCCGTTTTGACTTTACTAGTTAAGCATCATTTCAGGGTCGGATATCATTTTGTTCATATTTTGAGCCATTTTTTGGAGAATAGGGACTGCATAATACAATACTACTTGACAAAATGTCAAGTAGTATGATATAATGTGAGAGTAAACAGTTAGGGCACACTTCGGTGCCCACTGGCAGTACCTTAAAGGGGGAGGTGTACCATGACGTTTCGTATCGCGGACCGCTTCGGCTGTGTCCACTGCGGCAAGAATCTCGTGGCACTGATTCGTGAGGTCGCCGAGGCCAACCAGGCCGGCTGACCCCGCGGGTCACAAAAGGGCGAGTCAATCCGGAAGGAAAGACTCGCCCTTTATCATTCACAAAATTTCTGGACACCTATGTACTAAGGGCATATATTGAATATATGAATTTCAACGAAAGACCCCTCGCTATTGTAGATGTAGAAACTTCTGGTGATGATCCACTGGTGCATGAAATTTTGGAGATAGGTCTTTTGGTGGTAGACCAGAAAGAACTCAGCATTATTGATTCTGGTAACTGGCTTGTGAAGCCACATCACATTAAAAATGCTATTCTCGCTGCTCTCGAGAGAAATGGGTACAATGAAAAAGATTGGAAGGATGCGCAGACACTAGATTCTGTGATGTCAGAATTCTCAGGGAAAACAAAAGACGCAGTATTCACTTCTTTTAATGTCACTTTTGACTGGGGTTTTATCCGTGAAGCTTTTCGTAATACAGGAGAGCCAAACTTGATGGACTATCATCGCTTGGATGTCCTCACTTTAGCTTGGGAGAAGGGTGGGGAGAATCTTCCGCGCCTTAACCTGAAGGCGGTTTCTGAATATTTTGGCGTCCCACCAGAGCCAAACCCTCACAGAGCTATCAATGGTGCAGAGACAGCATTGTCTCTTCTTAGGAAGTGGCGAGAAAAATAGGACACACTTTTTAATAAAAGGGAGTATAATATAAAAAATATGGATTCAACGGAAAACATAAAGATGCGTACCATCAGAGAGAAGAACGAAGACCACTTCCACTACTATGGAGATACGGTCAGACGAATTTTTCTCGTCATTGCCATAGTTATGTTAGTAATGGCCCCGTTTGTTCAGGAGTCAATACTTAAGCCGAGTTCTCTAAATGTGATCGCCATAATTGTTCTTGTACTTGTCTCGGGCTTCATGAACCCTAAACAGGTGTGGGTAAAGTACATATCTTTTTTCGTATCACTTCTGGGCCTCTTCCTCTTTGGTGTGGAAGCAATTCAAAATTATCAAAAGTCATCTTGGGTTTTTGAACTTTTAACTATTGCAATAGCTATACTATTTTTATTCGCTTTTTATTTTAGTTCCAAAACTCTTCGGGGTGTGTTTGTGACAAAACCATCAAAAGATAATATTTTTCCAGAAGGGAACTAGGTCTTGTTTCAACTTGACATATATTTAATTTTGTGTAATTTCTATATTAGAAAAAGACCCTAAACATCGGAGGTGTGAGATGAATGCTTCTGAGAAACTAAAAGAGATAGTACATGTTTTGGAGTACGACCCTTCGGGGAGGTTCCCAAAACCCTACCTTGTGAGAATTGCTCGGAATGGAAGGTCGTTTCCCGACATGCTTCCTCTCCGTGAGACTCACGACGCCCTCGGTTTCGGCGACTCAGTCGAAGAGGCGGCCCGTAGAGCCTTCTGGTGCATGTCTTGGCTAGAATGGCTTGAGGTGGCGTGAATGGAGGAAGGAATATAAACCTTCCTCCTTTTCGTTTATTTGGGGTATAATAAAATCGTGGTTTACTCGGAATTTCTTGATATTAACAAGGTAATTAGAAAACAGTGAACGAACAAACAACAAATGATAATCAGACAGCCGGTACGCCTCCAGCGGGTGGCGGAGACCACAAAGCAATGGCTGTTGTTGCTTATATACTTTTTTTCATTCCCTTACTTACCGATTCTAAGAATGACTCCTTCGTGAGATATCATGTAAGGCAGGGGTTCGTGCTTTTCTTGGCTTTTGTCGTTGTGAGTATAATCAATTCTCTCATGTACATATCAATACTTGGGAGCATTCTTCATATATTTATACTCGTTCTAATGGTCTTGGGTATCATGAATGCCTTAAACAACAAACAACAGCCACTTCCTATAATCGGTCAGTTTGCTTCAAAATTTAACATTTAATTTAAAACACTATGAGTATAAAACATTGGATAGTTTCGGCTTTGGCTATAGGAATATCTGCGTATTTGATTCCTGGGGCTGAAGTGACATTATTGGGGGCTGTGATTTTGGCAGTTGTTCTTGGAATCATAAATACTTTTTTCAAGCCGATTCTCTCACTACTCACTCTTCCTCTGACAATATTTACTCTCGGAATATTTTCTTTGGTCCTCAATGCACTTCTCATCATCCTTGCTTCAAAGGTTGTGCCTGGGTTTAGCATAGCTGGTTTTTGGCCAGCACTTTGGTTCTCAATCGTTCTCTCTCTTGTAAATGCCTTGTTTGGAACTCAAAGAGAGAGTAACTAATAGGGGTTTTAGCTTTTTAAATTATGACTCATTACTTAGCAAATATTGAAGAGGAGACTCTGGGAAATGACAATTTTCGCAAAGTTATTTTTACTGGACCAAAAAGCCAGCTGGTTTTGATGAGTCTTTTGCCAGGAGAGGATATTGGGGAGGAAGTTCATATAGGAGTTGATCAGTTTTTTCGAATCGAAGATGGTTCTGGGAAAGTAATAATTGAAGGCGATGAATATCCTGTGTGGTCAGACTTTGCTTTTGTGATACCTGCCGGCACGAAACACAATGTTGTGAATACGGGTGATACACCTCTTAAACTCTACACAATCTATTCTCCAGCAAATCATATTGAAGAGAGGCTACACAAAACAAAAGCTAGCGCTTTAGCTGATACAGAAGACGAAGAGTTTGGACACAAGAATGATTAAGACGAAAAATAGCGTAGCAGTGTTTGGTGGCGGTTGTTTTTGGTGTACAGAAGCAGTATTTAAATCATTGCGAGGCGTTCTTTCTGTTTCCCCTGGATACGCCGGTGGAGAGACTAAAAATCCAGCATATGAAGAAGTCTCTCGCGGAGACACTCTCCATGCCGAGGTAGTAAGAATTGAATATAATTCTGAAGAGATATCATACGAATCTCTTTTAACTGTGTTTTTTGGTAGCCATGATCCGATGACCAAGAATAGACAAGGTAATGATGTTGGAACACAATATCGTTCTATAATTCTCTATACTGACGAAGACCAAAAGAAAGTCGCTCTAAAATTTATTGAAGATATAAATAATTCAAATCAAACAGGCGCGTCAATAGTAACCGAAGTTTCACCCTTAGAAGATTTTTATGAAGCAGAGGACTATCACAAGAACTATTATGAAAATAATAAAAACGATATGTATTGTGAATTGGTCATAAATCCAAAGCTAGAAAAAGTGCAAAAGCGTTTCAGTGAACTGCTGAAAGAGAATAGGGTTTCTTAGAAATATTGACAAAAAACTTAATTTTTGCTATTATTAAAGCTAAGAGCAATCTCACTCGTTTTCGTTTTCGAAAATAATCTCTTTTATCAATTTTGAAACGGATAAGGATTCAGTTCCAGATAAACGCGAGATACTCTGTCTTTCCGTATGTACAATCAATCATCAAGTGGAAGAGGCCGTTCAAATGGTCCTCGTAAGTCTTTTTCTAGTAGCCAACGACCTTCGTCTCGGTTTGGTTCTGATAGCCGAAGTTCTCATTCATCGTCTCGCGGGGGTCGCCCTCAAGGGTTGAGACGCTCTGGTGGAAATGCCCGTGGAGGCGCTAGGCGTTTCGGCCAGACTCTAGATATAAATATGTTTATAAATAAAGCTGTGATTGTTGAAGAGACAGAACAGCGTTTTTTGCCTGAGCATTCTTTTGCCGATTTCCCCGTGCACGAACAGTTAAAGAAAAACATTATCAAAAAAGGATACACCGCACCGACTCCTATTCAAGACAGAGCCATCCCTCATATTTTGCGTGGTAAAGACATTGTAGGTATTGCAAATACTGGTACTGGAAAAACAGCAGCCTTTCTCATACCTCTTATAGATAAAGTAATTAGGAATCCAAAAGAACGCGTCCTTATAGTTGTGCCTACTCGTGAACTTGCTATCCAGATAGAACAAGAGTTAAAAGGTTTTACTCCTGTGATGGGTATTTTTTCTGTGGTTTGTGTTGGTGGAGCCAACATTATTCCCCAGATTCGTGATCTTCGTCGTCTCAACCAGTTTGTGATAGGTACTCCTGGTAGACTCAAAGATCTTATGGATAGAAAAGCTCTCTCACTTTCTGATATTAATACTGTGGTTTTGGATGAAGCAGACAGAATGCTTGATATGGGATTTATCGCTGACATGCGTTTTCTAATGAGTCATATGCCGACACCTCGTCACACACTATTTTTCTCAGCGACAATGTCGAAAGAGATTGAGAGATTGATAGGGGAGTTTCTGCGTGAGCCCGTATCTATTTCTGTAAAAACTAGAGATACTTCAAAAAATGTTGATCAAGATATTGTCAGGATGAAACCCGGTCAGGACAAGGTAGATGCTCTCCATGAGCTTTTGAATCAAACTGGTTTTGAAAAGGTTCTCATATTTGGAAGAACCAAACATGGAGTTTCTCGTTTGGCTACAGATTTATCTAAGAGGGGTTTTAAAGCAGAGTCTATACACGGAAATAAAACTCACAGCCAAAGGCAGAAAGCTTTAGGTGCATTTAAAGATGGCCACGTTCAGATTCTTGTAGCTACTGATGTGGCGGCTCGTGGTTTAGATATTCCAAATGTGAGTCATGTTATAAACTTCGATGTTCCGGCCACATATGATGACTACGTTCATCGTATTGGCAGAACAGGAAGAGCGAATACAACTGGCAAAGCACTGACTTTTGTATAAAACAAAAAATTGTATAGAAATTTCAAAACCCACCACTTGGAAACCCTGGTTTCCAAGTGGTGGGTTTTAGTTCAATTTTAGCCTTGATACTTGGAAACCAGGGTTTCCAAGTAGGTGGATTAGGGGTTTGTAAGTAGAGTTTATAAGCAAGATTTTAATTCGGTGAGATATTTTGTGTGAGGTTGTTTTGGATAATGTATAATGATGTATATATGAGAAAAAGAAATGCAATTCTTTTAGCTAGTGTGGTGATAGGTGTATTTTTAATAACCTTTTTTATGACAAGGGGGCTCGATTCTCCTCAGGTTGATGGGAGACTTATTGTTTTAGAAACACCAAAATCTGAAGAGTGGGTGGGAAATCCTGTGGTGGTTTCTGGAAGAGCGAAATCCTCATGGATTCAGGAAGGAATGCCTATAGCAATCCTTACAAACTGGGACGGTCTGATTATCGCAGAAGTCATAACTCAAAAAGTGGGTGAAGTAGACAGTCAAGGATTTCAAAGCTTTAGAGCTGAGATAATATATGAAAAACCAGAATATAATGAAAGGGGATTTTTGATTGTTCAAAAAGCAAATCCTACTCGTGATCCGCAAAAAGCAGATGCAGAAGAGATAATGATTTATTTTAAATAATTTAATGAAGGCAAATAATTCCCCCTGGATATATCAACTTAACCATAATCGGCCAGCGACAAAACTCTTAAGCGACATTGAGACTGATGTGGCCATAATCGGCGCTGGAATCGCTGGTGTTTCTACGGCTTTTTTCACATTGAAATACACTGATAAGAAGGTGACTCTTTTTGATGGGGGTAGACTAGCTCATGGTGCTACAGGACATAATGGGGGCCAGATTGTTAGTTATTTTGAGCGTCCACTCGATGATATTGCTAAAGAATTCGGTGAGGAAAAGACCAAGGAGGGCCAACTTGATATTGAGTTGGCATGGGGGCTATTGGATGAAATGTATACAACTGCAGGTTTGGATATTCCACTTTCTCGTTTTGTGGGAAGGGCAGGAATAGTTGAGCTTGACGAGGTAATAAGCCTTCTTCGTTATAACCAGACGAGACTCAAAATAGGCCTCGTGCCAGAAGATTTTTTGATTGCCAACAATGCCCCATTTTTAAATGATATATCCAAGGAATTTGCCGGGCTTTATCGTGTCGTGCCTCAAAAAATAATATTAGATGCTTTGGAAACAAAGGATGAAGGTTTTTATGCAATGATATCAGCCCAAAAGGGCTGTATGAATTCAGCTCTCTTTTGCCAAGAAGTCGTTGGGTTTCTTTTAGAAACTTATCCAAAACGCTTTTCTCTTTTTGAACATACTCATATTGGTAAAATTGTTTTAAAAAATGATCACGCTCTTTTGGATGCCATAAATCACACAGCCACAGTAGATAGGGTAATTTTGTGTACGAATGGTTTTGAAAATTTCACTATTATAAACGAATCTGGCCTCGATGTTGACCATAGATTCCATCACCAAGTTAGCGGGCTCGTAGGTTTTATGTCTGGGTATTTAACAGATTATAATAAGCCACCATCAGCTATTGCATATTACTCAAGAGGTTTTTCGCCTTTAGATGGCACATATTACTATGTTACTCGTAGAGAATTTGAATTTTCTGGAAAGGAAAAAAAGAATTTAATTTCTATCGGCGGTCCAGAAATTAAACTTGAAGATAGGGGAATATATGAGAGTGAAATAGACTATCCAGAAGAGGCACAAGATGGTATAAGTCGCTTTGTTAAAAGCGTATTAGGAGAAGAAAAGAGAGTGTCTTATAAATTTCAATGGCATGGGCTAATGGGATATACATCGAATGGAATTAGGTTGATTGGCGAAGAGCCGAGAAATTCTGTTTTGTTGTATAACTTGGGTTGTAACGGCATAGGTTTACTTCCCTCGATATATGGTGGGAAAAGAGTTTCTCGTATTTTGTCTGGAGAGAAACTTTCTCCATCCATTTTTGATCCTAAAGAAGAGTAGTCTACTCATATTTGACTGTGTATAAGTATTCGTGTTATACTTTTTCTAGTTGTCCTTTTGTTCCACTCACTCAAAATAGAAAAGGAAAGAACATGAGTTTTTTTTCGTGGTTTGGTCCTTCTCGCAGGGATTCTCAAGGTGGCGGGGGCTCTGAAGTTACCCTTTCATCGGCTTCTAAAATGAAGCCAACGGTCCTTATGGAATCTAACGAGAGTAAGAAGGAGATTCCTTTCAGGGGGGCTGGTGAGCCAGACGATATTGATGATGGTGATGGTGTTGGAGACCCGCGTCTCCTACAGTTCACCAATCAGCCGATTGAGCCTTTTCGCCATCACTTGTAGGTGGCGTGAGAGAGACGCAGGTCCCGAGAAAATTTTCTCGGGACCTTTGTGCTTTATTCTAATAAGTTATCTATTTTGGAAGCGAGTATAAAGTCATTGTCAGAAAGGCCTTTAATAGCGTGAGTGGAAAGCCTTATTTTCACTTTATTCCATCCGAATAAATGTATATCTGGGTGATGACCTTCTGACTCGGCAATTGCGCCAACTTTATTTATAAAATCTAAAGCTTCTTTAAAATCTTTGAATAATATTGTTTTTTCTATCGCTTCGTCATCTATCAGATTCCACTGATTTATTTCTTGTATAAATTCAACACTTTTTTCGCGAGATAGAGGGGGAGTTCCTCCTTCGCATGGGGTGCAGTGTTTTTGAGATAGAGGATTCATTTATTCTTCTATTGGGTTTACCCGCAGGCCTTTGTATGGGACAGCTTCACGGATTGGGGCCTTTCTTATAATATCTATTATTTCATCTTCATCATCAGTAATGGTGAACAGGGCGAGGTCTTCTTGATTTATAGTGCCTCGTTTTAAAAGATTTTCTTTTAAGTATTCAATAGTCTTAATCCAGAATTCTTTGCCTACTAAAATAACAGGTACTTCAGGTATTTTTCTTGTTTGAAGAAGGGTTATAACTTCAAAAAACTCATCAAGGGTTCCATATCCGCCTGGGAGAAAGATGAATGCTTCTGCGGAGTAGAGTAAGCATACTTTTCTACTGAAGAAATAATAGAAATCTACATGATCTGTCATGTGACCATTCATCACCTGTTCCTCCGGAAGTCTGATGGTTAGGCCGATAGAGTCTCCACCAGCTTCTTTCGCCCCTCGATTTGCAGCCTCCATCACTCCAGGTCCACCCCCAGAGACAACTGCGTATTTTAATTCCTGAGTAATTCTCTGGGCCAGTCTCATGGTTTTTTTATAGTATTCGTTATCTTCTCTAAAACGAGCAGAGCCAAAAAAAGTCACAGAGCGTGGGAATTTCTCTAGGAACTTGAACCCCTGAGTAAATTCTCTGGCGATTTCATATACCCTGTCTTGAGTTGCCTCATGCATCTCTTCTAGGGTCATTGGGCCGTGCACGACTCGTTCTTTTTCACTTTCTTCGTTTGTATTGTTTAAAGACATATTAGTAATACTAAAGCTCTTTGGCTTAGTTTACAACACCCTCACACCAACTTTGACATCAAAGTTGGTGTGAGGGTTTACTTTATTGGGTCTCGATATATACTTAATACATATTGGTAATAATTTGAGCACTATGAACAGAAATTCGTGGATAGCAATAGCGGTTGGAGTGTTTGTCATCGGTTTCTTCTTTTTTAGCGGAACCCTTGTAGAGATGTTTCGTCCGCAACCAAGCGACAATCTAGACGTTGTGCAACTTGATTTTATGAATTCAGAAGAACAAACAGGAGCACAGGCTCTAGTGATTGAGGATATTGTTTTGGGTTCTGGTGCGGAGGCAGTTGCTGGTTCTTTAATAACAGTTCACTATGTAGGGACATTGGTGAACGGCCAGAAGTTTGATAGTTCTATTGACCGTGGTCAGCCGTTTCAATTTATGTTGGGAGCTGGTCAGGTTATCGCTGGGTGGGATCAAGGATTTAATGGCATGAAAGTTGGTGGAAAGAGAAAGCTCACCATCCCACCATCTTTGGGATATGGTCCAAATGCAATAGGTCCTATACCTGCGAACTCTACTCTGATTTTTGAAGTCGAACTTCTGGGAGTTGGGAATTAAAAAAACAAAACACCCCCCGCTTAAGGCGCGGGGTGTTTTGTTTTGTCTAGCGTTTCAGCATTTTTCGGGTATTGTAGTTCTATGTCTAGTTTTTCATTCCGCATAGAAAAGAAAAATACTCTAGGTTTGGGCAGAGCCGGAGTCATCACTACACCTCATGGAGATATAGAAACTCCGGCTTTTGTGGCTGTGGGTACCAAGGCCACAGTAAAATCTGTTTCTACAGAGCAAGTGAAAAATGCAGGCCTTCAAGTAGTACTGGCCAATACATATCACTTATATTTACAACCAGGTGATGAGACGATAAAAAAGGCCGGAGGCTTACACAGGTTTATGAATTGGCATGGGCCAGCAATGACTGATTCTGGGGGGTTTCAAGTGTTTTCTCTGGGTTCCGCTTATGGAAAAGGTATTTCAAAAGTTATTGCAGAGACAAACCCAAACTTTCTAATCCCAGAGCGATCGCTTGAATCTGAAGTTCCAAGACTAGCCACTGTTGGGGCAGACGGAGTTTCTTTTAGATCGCACTTGGATGGTAGTCTTCACTATATAACACCAGAAAAATCTATTGAGATTCAGCACAATATTGGTGCGGATATCATTTTTGCTTTTGATGAATGCACTTCACCAACCGAGTCTTTGGAATATCAAGAAGAAGCACTCAACCGTACTCACAGATGGGCCAAGCGCTCTCTGGAGCATCACAATAAGCTCTCGGCTCTAAGTTCTAAGTCGATAGCTTTGTTTGGTATCGTTCAGGGTGGAAGGGATGAGAGATTGAGAAAGTTGTCTGCAAAGGTTATTTCTGAAATGGGCTTTGATGGATATGGAATTGGTGGGTCCTTTGCCAAAGAAGATATGTCTACTGCTGTAAAGTGGGTTAATGAAATATTGCCAGAGGAAAAGCCAAGGCACTTGCTTGGTATAGGGGAGCCAGAAGATTTGTTTGAGGGAGTAGAGAATGGTGTGGATTTATTTGATTGTGTTATACCGACTCGCCTCGGACGTAATGGCACTATATTTACCTCATCGGGAAAAATTCATATAGGCAATACGCAGTTTAGAGAAGATTTTTCTCCAATTGAAGAAGGGTGCGAGTGTCATACTTGTAAAAATTATTCCAGAAGCTATGTAGCGCATCTTTTCCATGGAAAAGAAATGCTTGGAGGGACATTGGCAAGTATTCATAATCTGACATTTATTGCCGGTTTGGTGGCCCGCATGCGTCAGGCTATTTTGGACGGCAATTTTTTTGAGTTCAAAAAAGATTTTTTGGAGAAGTATAAGAAATCATAGTTCGTAAATGGTTTTTAGCTGTGGACTAGTCAGATTGATTATTTTGGCTAGGTGTTATATCTTACTAAGACAATGCAAAGGAATTATTTTAAGTTTATTTCTGTCACCTTTATGCCTCTCTTTTTGGGGCCTATTTCTGATTAAGTTAATTTAAGATAATTTACGAAAACAGAAACGGGCCCTCGAAACATTCGAGGGTCCGTTCTGCTTTTGTGCCCACTGTTCTTTCACTCATCTAAGGAGGAAGTATGTATCACAGAAAGAGGTCTTCCGACTCTCCTGTCACAATTGGTGAACTCATCAAGTCTTCAGCCAATCATGGACTACAGGTTTGGAGCGATGAATTCCCGGGCGCACGCACTCTCTGTGTTTTCGATAGGGTGAAGGGGGATGTTGTGTCGCCCGAAGAGTTCAAGAGGAGGCAGAGGGTTCGCGCAAAAGAGCGTCGAGACCTCTATCCGCAAGGAAGGAGAAGGTGTCGAGATAGGGCGAGTCGTCACTATTCTCATTCTCTGGCACCCTGAAGTATCAGCACCTCACCTGTTAGGTGATGAGAAAAACCCCGACCGCCTTTTAGGCGGTCGGGGTTGTGTTTTGTTCATTTTGTATAATCTGATACTCTCTAATCTATGAAATCGGCTCAAAGGTTTAAAATAAAAAGTGAGTTCTCTCCGGCAGGTGACCTCAGTAGTAGAGCAGAGCTCACTACGAGGCGAGAAGTAGTGCTGTAAATTATTATGAAACTAAAAAATAAGTTCAAAATAAAGAGTGAATTCTCTCCGGCGGGTGACCAGCCGAAGGCTATTCAGAAGTTGGTGGAAGGAATAAAAAAAGGTTTACCACACCAAACTCTTTTGGGTGTGACTGGCTCTGGTAAAACATTTACTGTGGCAAATGTAATTGAGAAAATTCAAAAGCCCACGCTTGTCATAGCTCACAATAAAACCCTCGCCGCTCAATTGGCCCAAGAATACAAAGAATTTTTTCCAAATAATGCGGTTCATTATTTTGTTTCCTACTACGACTATTATCAACCAGAGGCCTATATGCCCGTGACTGATACTTACATAGAAAAAGAGGCGCAGATTAATGAAGAGATAGATCGTCTCAGGCACGCCTCAACCCAAGCCCTTCTTACGCGGGAAGATGTCATTATTGTGGCATCCGTTTCTTGTATATACGGACTAGGTAGCCCTAGAGAGTATGAAAGAGTGAATTTGAAAATTGCCAAGGGAGATGCAATTTCTCGCTCTGAATTTATTCGTAAGCTAATAGACATTCATTTTTCTCGCACTAATGCAGATTTGACCCCTGGAACATTTAGAGCCCTGGGTGGGGCTGTGGAAATAATGCCTGTGTCAGAAAAAGTGGTTTATAGGATAGAGTTGGATGTCAATAAAATAAAATCAATTCAAAAGATTGATGCCGTGTCTCGTACAGTGCTCGAAGATGTTTCTATATTTTTTCTATTTCCAGCAAAGCACTTTATTACAGAAAAAAGTGAGATTGATAGGGCTGTAAAAGATATATCAAAAGAGCTCGAAGTGAGACTCAAAGAGCTAGACAAAGAAAAGAAAATTTTAGAAGCAGAAAGATTAAAACGAAGAACTAAATATGATTTGGCTATGATTCGAGAAATTGGGTATTGTTCTGGTATTGAAAACTATTCTAGACATTTTTCGGGCAAACTCGTGGGCGATGCACCGGACACACTTCTTTCATACTTTCCACACAAAGCAGACGGAAGTGCTGACTTCTTAACAATCATAGACGAATCTCATGTGACAGTTCCTCAAATAGGTGGAATGTATAACGGTGATCAGGCCAGAAAAGAAACTTTGGTGGAGCACGGTTTTAGGTTGCCAAGCGCCAAAGACAATAGACCTCTAAAGTTTTCTGAATTTGAAGGAAAGGTGGGGCAGGTCATATATACTTCTGCGACTCCGGGAAAATATGAGATAGAAAAAAATAGCGAAGTGATAGAGCAGGTCATTCGCCCTACTGGGCTTACTGATCCTGAAGTAGTTGTCCGCCCGATTCAAAGTTCTAAAACATATGGAGGACAAATTGCCGATTTTATAAATGAAACAGAAAAAGCTGTTAAAAAAGGAGGTAGGGTCATTGCTACAACTCTCACTAAAAAGATGGCAGAGGATTTGAGTGAATATCTGAAGGAAAAAAAGATTAAATCAGAGTATTTACACAGCGACATAAAAACAATGGAAAGGATTGAAATTCTCACTAAATTTAGAAAAGGGGAGTTTGATTGTTTGGTCGGGGTTAATCTTCTTCGAGAGGGCTTAGACCTTCCAGAGGTTACATTTATTGGTATTTTGGATGCAGATAAGGAGGGCTTTCTTCGTTCTGAAACTTCTCTCATTCAAATTATTGGTCGTGCTGCTAGAAATATAGATGGAAGAGTTATTCTCTATGCTGACAGAGTTACGGGCTCAATGGAGAGAGCTATGGGGGAGACTAATCGTCGTCGGGTTTTACAGATTGTTTATAATAAAAAACACGGCATTACACCTAAAACCATTATTAAAAAGATTCACGATATTACAGAGGGACTAAGCAGAGAGCACAAACAGGTTGTGGAGAGTCAATTAGCTCTAGAAGAAAAAGCCTTTTTGAAGAATCCTCGAAAGTTTATTCGCAAAAAGGAAATACAAATGAATGCGGCTGTAAAAATTTTAGATTTTGAGACTGCAGCGATTTTAAGAGATGAAATAGTAGCTTTGGAGAAAAAACTGGAGTCTAAATCATAAAAGTGTTTTTTGCTCTGCTGTGTGTTAGAATCACTTCGTGTATGACCCTAGGGACGAACCCCTAGGCGCTTTGTATATAAAATGAAAAAAGATAATAAAAAATCAGAAGACAAGCTCATCGTTCGTGGAGCACGCACTCATAATCTTAAAGATATTACGGTTGAGATGCCTAGGAATAAAATGATTGTTTTTACAGGGCTTTCAGGGAGTGGAAAGTCGTCTTTGGCGTTTGATACTATTTTTGCCGAAGGGCAAAGAAGATATGTAGAATCTCTTTCTTCATATGCAAGGCAGTTTTTGCGACAAATGCAGAAGCCAGATGTTGATGAGATTATAGGTCTCTCACCAGCCATTTCCATAGACCAAAAATCTAGATCTAACAACCCTCGTTCGACCGTGGCCACTATCACAGAAATATATGACTATCTTCGTATACTTTTTGCCCGTATCGGACATCCACATTGTTTGGTTTGTGGAGAAGAAATAAAAAGACTTTCAAATGAAGAGATTAAAGGTCTTATTTTAGAAAAAATAGAAACCAAGCTTTCAAATCTTGCCAAAGCCAATACAGCACTAGAATTTCCTATCTATGTAGAACTTTTCGCCCCAGTGGTGCGAGGTAGAAAGGGTGAATATTATCAACTTCTCTACGACTTACTTGGAAAAGGTTATTCAGAGGTGGTGGTGGACGGTGTACGCAAAAAACTTCGTGATCAGATTATCCTATCAAAGACCAAAAAACACGATATAGATGTTTTGGTGGATCAGATAAACATCCGAGACCTTAAGGAAGACAAAAAGTCGTTTGAAGAAAGACTTTCAGAATCTCTGGAGAAGACGCTAGAGGAGTCAGATGGGCTTGTTAGAGTTTCTTTTCTTGATTCAAAAAAGAAAAGAGGTGAAAACACAGATACTAAGGACGATGATTTTCTTATGTCAGCAAAACTTTCTTGTCCAAATGATGGATATTCATATCCGGAGGTTGAACCTAGGATGTTTTCTTTTAACTCTCCATATGGTGCCTGTCCAGAATGTAATGGTTTGGGAACTCGACACTTTTTCGGTGATGAGGCATGTCCAGTTTGTAATGGTGCTCGCTTGAGACCAGAAGCACTCCATGTGCTTATCGGAGGGTTAAATATCGTCCAAGTAACAGGACTTTCTATTCAAGATGCAAATGAGTACTTTAAAAAACTCAAGCTCACTGCTAGAGAGAAGGGTATTTCTAAGGTGGTCACAAAGGAAATAGAATCTCGTCTTGAATTTATGTTAAATGTTGGGATTGAATACCTTTCTCTAAATAGGCGAGCACACACTCTTTCTGGTGGAGAAGCACAAAGGATTAGACTAGCTTCACAGCTTGGCTCTGGCCTTGTGGGAGCCCTCTATGTTTTGGATGAACCCACTATAGGTCTTCACTCAAGGGATAATGAGCGTTTAATTCAAACCCTTCTTCATCTTCGCGACTTGGGAAATACTATTCTCGTTGTTGAACATGATGAAGATACAATATTTGCTTCTGACTACCTTGTGGATATTGGGCCGGGGGCAGGAGTCCACGGTGGTAAAGTGGTGGTTGCTGATTATTTAAAAGACCTTCTTACAGCGAAGAAAAATGTTTCTGGTTCTACAACTCTTTCATATTTGCGAGGTGAAGAGGTCATACCTGTGCCGGCCAAAAGAAGACAAGAAGAGCGAGGGGTGCTCTCTATCCGTGGTGGAAATATTTTTAATATAAAAGATTTAAACATCGATGTCCCTTTGGGTAAATTTGTGGCGGTAACGGGCGTTTCTGGGTCTGGAAAATCATCTTTTGTTTATGAAATTTTACACAAGAATCTTCAGGCACGCTTTGATAGAAGATATAGGTCCCCTGAAACATATAATGCAAAAAGTTTTTTAGGAAGTGAATATTTGGGGCGAGCAATTTTAATAGATCAGTCTCCAATAGGTAGAACTCCGCGGTCTAACCCCGCGACTTATACTGGGGCTTTTACTTTTATTCGTGATTTATTTGCAGAAACAGCAGAAGCTCGCGTGCGTGGATGGAGAGCAAATAGATTTTCTTTTAATGTCAAAGGTGGAAGATGCGAAACTTGCCAAGGAAATGGAGAAATAGAGGTGGAGATGCATTTTCTACCTACCGTGTATGTGCCCTGTGATGTCTGTGGCGGAAAGAGATTTATGAAAGAAACCTTGGAGGTTAAATATAAGAAAAAAAGTATATATGATGTTTTACATATGACTGTAGAAGAGGCATTAGATTTCTTTGAAGATATACCAGCAATTTATGACAGATTAAAAAGCTTAAATGATGTCGGACTTGGGTACTTGGAACTTGGGCAATCTGCTACCACTCTTTCAGGCGGAGAAGCTCAAAGAGTGAAGATTTCTTCTGAACTTTATCGTCCTCATATACAGAAAACAATATACCTTTTAGACGAACCGACGATTGGACTTCATTATGAAGATGTAAAAAAACTTATTGAAATTCTCCAGAAATTAGCGGATAAAGGAAATACTGTAGTAGTAATTGAGCACAACATGGATCTTATTAAAAGCGCTGATTATATTATTGATATCGGACCAGAAGGGGGCAGTGGTGGTGGAAATATTGTGGGGGCAGGTTCGCCTGAGTATATTGCCAACCTAAAAGGTTCACATACGGGCATCTATCTGAAAAGGGTTCTTAAAACAAAGAGTACTGGTTAAATTTTATATTTATGATATGGTTTTTGGAGTTGTTCCCAGTCACCATCTTCACTTGAAGGAGATACCGTGTTCAATCAAGCTCATGTCGGCAACGCCTTATTCTACCGTGGTTTCAATCGTCGTCTTTCCTTCGGCTTTATCAAGCATCGCCGTAGGGGACGGATGGTCTGCATTTACCGCGGGAAGTGGCGAGCGCGTGTCTACATGAACTGAGGAGCACACAACTGTCCCCGACCGCCTAGGCGGTCGGGGGCTTGTGCTATATTACCCACAATGGAAAAAAAGAATTTCAAAAAAATTGAAGAAAAACTTCCAGATAGCCCAGGAATATATCTTTTTAAAAAAGGAAAGAAAATTCTTTATGTTGGAAAAGCAACATCTCTTCGTGACAGGGTGCGGAGCTATTTTTCTAGCGACTTAATGGGGGCCAGAGGTCCATTGATCGTGAAAATGGTGGAGGAAATGTCGAGTATTGATTTTCAAGGAACAAACTCTGTCTTAGAAGCTCTCATTCTTGAGGCTCATACAATCAAAAAGTTTCAACCGATTTACAACTCAAAAGAAAAAGATGATAAGAGTTATAACTTTGTCGTCATCACAGACGAAGAATTTCCTCGAGTTTTAATCCAAAGAGGAAGAGAACTAGCGGGGGGGAAGAACAAGGAATATGGAATGAGGAATAAGGATTCAAAGCTAAAAGCTGACAGCTATAAGCTGAGAGCTTTCTTCGGCCCCTTCCCACACGGTTCTCAACTCAAAGAAGCTTTAAAAATTATTAGAAAAATTTTTCCATTTAGAGATAAATGTATTCCCAATCTCAAATCTCAAATCTCAAATCTCAAATCTGCCCCAAAGCCGTGTTTTAATCGCCAAATTGAGCTTTGCCCCGGTGTTTGTACGGGTGAGGTTTCTGCCAAAGAATATGGAAAGATTATAAATAATTTAGAGTTATTTTTTTCTGGAGAAACACAAAAGGCAATAAGAAACCTTGAGAGACAGATGAAAAATGAAGTCAAGTCACGCGAATTTGAAAAAGCTCAAAAGATAAAACAGACAATTTTTGCTATAAACCATATCCAAGATGTCGCCCTTTTAAAGAGTTCTCTGACAGCTAATAACTATAAGCTAAAAGCTAGTTTCAGAATTGAAGCTTATGATATCGCACATATTTCTGGCACCTCTACGGTAGGTGTAATGGTAGTTATGGAGGGTGGGGAATTAAATAAAAATGAGTACAGAAAGTTTATTATTCGTGGAGATGGGGAAGTGGGGGTTAATGATGCGGGGAATTTAAAAGAAGTTTTGACTCGAAGGTTTAATCATCCTGACTGGAGAATTCCAGATTTGATTGTTGTCGATGGCGGACGAGCACAAATAAATACGGCTCAAAAAGTGCTTCAGGAAATAGATAAAAAAATACCGGTGGTATCTGTCGTAAAAGATGAAAAGCATAAACCCAGAGCCGTTTTGGGCTCTTGGAAAGTACTAGGGAATCGGACTAGGGAAATTTTGATTTTAAACGGAGAGGCACATAGATTCGCCATAGCATTTCATAAAAAAAAGAGAAGTGAGCTATTTTTGACAAAAAAGAAAAAATAATTTCGAATGTTTTTAACTGTTGACTTTGTTATGGTGGATTTGATAGTGTCTTCATACCTTACGAGGAATCCCCTCTGAGGTGGTAGCCGGGAAACTGGCAACCGCACTTGCGGAGTCCGCTGAGACCCCGTGACGGAAAGCTCCTGTTTTCTAGGTTCGATAGCACTTGTCGAGACGAAAGAGTTCTGATGGTCATGCTTCGGCATCCCTCAGGCACAAACTGCGCTCATCGGTGAGGCCTCACAGCCAAACCAACAAGACTCTCGTCCCTTAGGACTCAGCCTTTCCAAAGGCCGTTCATCTCTCTGGAGGTGAACGGTCTTGTCGTTAATATAGATAAGCTCAGTATAACCCACCCAGCTGGTGTGGTTTTTTTGTTTTTTGCACCAAAGGGTTCATTTGTATACAATTAGCATTATGAATACCTCTGCTCCACTTCGTAAAAATATTAGGGTTGGTGTTATCCGTGGAGGGCCATCTAGAGAATATGAAATTTCTCTCCGTACTGGTGAAAATGTTTTGAGAAATCTACCAGAAGGATATGTTCCAGTAGATATTTTTATTTCCAAAGAAGGGGAGTGGCATATGGGCGGAAAAGTAAAAACTCCAGACAAGGTGATTCCCCATGTTGATGTGGTGTTTAATGCTCTCCATGGAGAATACGGTGAAGATGGTAAGGTTCAAAATTTTCTGCAAAAGTTCGGTGTTCCTTTCACAGGCACTAGATCTCTTTCTAGTGCTTTTGGAATGAACAAAAATATCTCAAAGGCACTTTTTGGATATCATGGTATTAAAACTCCAGAACATTCAGTCGTTTACCCAAAAGACAATACCTATAAGAAGCTAATATCCCTATTTCAATCCATTCCTCAACCATCGATTATAAAACCGATAAGCGGCGGATCATCCATAGGTATTAACTTTGCTCGAGACTTTAATTCATTTCGTACCGGTATTGAGAGTGCTCTTAAGCATTCTGGAGCAGTGATTGTAGAGGAATATATTCCTGGGACAGAACTAACTTGTGGCGTACTAGAGGGCTCTGATGGTATCACACTTTTTTCACTTCCACCGATTGCTCCGAGAAAAAAGGACAGTGAGATATTTGATTATGATATGAAATACGAAAGCGCAGAAGACCATATTTCTCCTGCCCCAATTAGTAAAGCAGAAGCAGAGCTTGTTCAGAAAATTGCATTAGCTGTACATAGACATCTCGGCTTACGGCATTATTCTGCAGTCGATTTCGTATTGCATCCAAAGAAAGGAGTCTATGTGTTAGAAGTTAACACCTTACCTGGTCTTACTAAGGCCTCTCTTTTTCCGAAGGCACTAGAAACTCACGGTGTGAGTATGTCTGAATTTGTTGAACACCTGATCACACTCGCATTAAATAAACAATAATTATGAAATTTCCGATTGTCATAAAACAAAGTCCACTAGTGCTTATACGGAGGATTATTGAGGTGGAGCTTGTAGTTGGGTCAGTTCTTTTTCTGGTATCTCTGATTGAAAACTACGAAGTAATTTATAGAAATTCGCCTATTGGTGGGATCTTCCGTTACGATTTGTTTCTTATAGTGACAGTATCTGGCCTACAACTTCTTATTACATTTTTGATTTTTTTGGCTTGGAATAGGGAAGAGTACCGCTTGAAAGAGAAGGAGATAATTCATAGAAGGGGAATGTTTTTTCCCCGAGAACACTCCTTTCTTTTGAAAGACATATCCTCTGTTGAATATAAAAGGAGTCCTCTAGAGCTTGTTTTGGGCTATGGAACGATTAGTTTGTCTCATGTTAGAGACAGCAAGGTGTTAAAAATAAGAAGTGTTGAAACTCCAGAAATATACGCAGACTTTTTTCGTGATGCGGTAGACCACGCTTTAGAAAGGAGAAAAATATCTCCCCAGAAACTTTCTATCTTAGATCTCATTCTTGAAGGAGAGCATTTTCGTTTGGAGCTCAAACAAACATTTCGGTATGACGTTAAGAAAAAGGATGTGAATAAAATTTTGGAAAAATCTGTGATGAAAACCGTAGCCGCATTTCTAAACTCAGGTGGAGGAAATTTGATAATCGGAGTGACTGATGCTGGAAGGGTTTATGGTCTTGAGGACGACTATAATACATTGGTTAGAAAGGACAGAGATGGATTTGAGAATCACTTTAATCAAATAATGAAAAACACGATTGGAGCAGAGTTTCGTCAGAAAGTGACCTTAACTTTCGAATCTCTTGAAGGGAAAGATATTTGTTTGGTGGAAGTTGAATCGGGAGAGAAGCCGGCCTACCTTAAAGTTAACGGTGATGAAGAGTTTTTTATTCGCACAGGGAACACCACAAGTCCACTAAAGATTAGTGAAGTAAATTCGTATATTGAAACGCATTGGAAATAGTAGTTAGTGGTCAGTCACTAGTTGTTAGTGGTTACTTCTTTGTATCTAAAGCAATCTATTGTGTGGTCATTTACCATTCCTGTTGCCTGCATATGGGCATAGCAGATTGTGGGGCCTAAAAATTTAAAGCCTCTTTTCTTTAGGTCTTTTGATAAAGTTTCAGATTCAGGTGTTTGGGCTGGGAGATCTCGGATACTTCTCCACTTGCTTTGAATAGGTTTTCTGCCGACAAAACTCCAAATATATTTTGAAAAAGTGCCAAACTCTTTTTGGACTAGGATAAATTGCTTGGCATTGTTTATTGTGGCTTCTATTTTTGATCTGTTTCTTATGATACCTTCATTTTTAAGAAGCCCTTTTATTTCTTTCTTGCCAAATTTGGCGACTTTTTTAGGGTCAAAATTTGCGAAAGCTTTTCTATAGTTTTCTCGTTTTTTAAGAACTGTTAGCCAACTTAGTCCAGCCTGAGCGCTTTCTAAGACTAAAAATTCAAACATAATTTTGTCATCATAAACAGGCACACCCCACTCAAGATCGTGGTATTTTTCATACAAAGTATTTCCTTCAGTGACCCATTTACATCTTTTGAGTTTTTTCATTGTCTTGAATATATCAAAAAAGCAATAGACCGCCACCCTAGTAGGTGGCGGTCTTAGCATCTCACCGCTTACGCGGCTTTTGGTGGATCACCGTCTTGATTCAAGGCAGAGAGACACCCGGTACAGTTTGCTTCCTTGTACTTGGCTATCGGAACCCAGTGGTTGCCCTGAGGCCAGTCTTTGGGCAACTTTGGAGTAAAAGTGCAAAGCACTTGACCACAGGCCAAGATGTGGATGGTTGTCTGACCGTTCGGATTTCCGTTGTTCACACAGCCTCCTTATCTGTTTTTGTTGCCACTTTTTTCTGTGCCATCGTATCCAGGACGGCGAGACAGTTTTCACAGCTCATATATTCTTCGTTGATTGATGAAACATACTTGTCCCCGGAAGGCCAACCTTTGTCATCTTTGGGGTCTAGTCTGCACAGAGTAACACCGTCCTCTAGTCCATGGATTTTACAGTCACTCAGATTCATGCTGTTCTCCGGTGAGAGTTTAGAACTTTTTCCTCAGAAATGATATCAGAGGTTTGGAAGAAATCAAACTTGGTGGACCTGAGGGGTTTCGAACCCCTTACCTCGCCCATGCCATGGGCGCACTCTACCAATTGAGCTACAGGCCCCCGCTAATCTTTAACTCTGGGATTATACCAAACAGAATATGTTTGAAAATCAAAATACTTTAATGTATTGTATTGAATCTAAGCTAGCAGCTAGAAGCCAACACCTGGCAGCTATGTTTGGGCCCTTAGCTTAGTTGTAGAGTGTCGTGAAAACAAAAGCCTATAAAGGGTGGATTTAAAAAATAAAATATGGGCCCTTAGCTTAGTTGGTAGAGCGCCTCATTTGCAATGAGGAGGTCACCGGTTCGAATCCGGTAGGGTCCACAAAACAAGGAGCAAAGCGACTATGTTTTGAGAGAGTCCTCAGAGTGTTTACTTTGGGTTTTTCGCTCATATGCTGTATGTTGTATAACCTATGGCAAAAGATGAATCAGTGGTTAGGTTTGACGAAGTGTCATTTGATTTCGGGCACAACAAACAAATACTCAATGAGGTAAGTTTTTCTATACGTCGAGGAATGAAGATAACGCTTATGGGACAAAATGGTGCTGGTAAAAGCACCATTTTCGGTTTGATTATGGGTACACACAAACCTGAATCTGGAGAAGTACATGTTGCAAACAATCTTTCCGTCGCTTCAGGCAGGCAAGTAATACCACGCGACCAGCTTGACCTCACTGTCCGAGAATTTTTCTTAAAGTGTTTCAAGGAAAAGCAGTACGATATTGATCCGCGTATTGATGAAGTGCTTGAGGTGGTGCATCTATCCGCTCCACGCGAGCGGACTGTTAAATCTTTTTCTGGTGGACAGCAGGCTCGCTTGCTCCTTGCTTCGGCTCTTATCCAAGACCCAGATCTTTTGCTTCTAGATGAGCCTACAAACAATCTGGACAAAGAGGGCATAGAGCACCTTACGGAATATCTAAAAAATTATAAAAAAACAGTAGTTGTCATATCCCATGATGCAGAATTCCTAAACGCTTTTACAGACGGCGTCCTCTATCTTGATGTTCATACAAAAAAACTGGAGCAATATGTGGGCAACTATCATGATGTGGTTAAAGATATTTCTGTGCGAATAGAGCGAGAAAATATGAAGAATGCAAGATTAGCAAAAGAAATTCAAGATAAAAAAGATCAAGCTAATATGTTTGCAAACAAAGGGGGGCAGATGCGTATGGTGGCGAAACGTATGCGAGAAAAAGCAGAAGCTTTAGAAGAGGAAAAAGTGGATGTTAGAAAAGAAGATAAGACTATTCGCAAATTTATTATTCCGTCTCAGCCAGAGATTGTGGGGAAAATAATTCACATTACCGCTTTCAATATGATACGAAAGCACAAGTCAACATTGAGAAAGGTAGATATTTCTCTCAAGAAAAAACAAAGACTTCTTTTGCGAGGGCCAAACGGTATCGGCAAGACGACACTTCTTGAATCAATCGCAAATGGTACCGGTACGGGTTCGATTATCACCGAAGGTGTGCGTGTTGGCTATTATCGTCAAGATTTTTCTACATTAAATTTTGATGATACGGTATATGAATCACTAATGGCTGTATCAGATATGAAAAGTGAAGAACATGTCCGAGCTGTGGCTGCGAGCTTCCTCATAACCGCCGACGTTATCAATACTCGAATTGGAAATCTATCAGAAGGGCAGAAAGGTCTTGTGGCTTTTGCGAGACTTGTTCTTCAGAAGCCCGGACTCCTTATTTTGGATGAGCCAACAAACCATATAAATTTCCGTCACATTCCTGTTATCGCTGAAGCTTTAAATAATTACGAAGGAGCAATGATTCTCGTATCTCATGTTCCTGACTTTGTCGCCAAAGTACATATAGATCAAACTTTGGATTTGGATAAGTAGTAACCCTTTTAAACGGGAAATCTGATTTTACTAAACAAATAAGCCCACCGGTTGGTGGGCTGTTGCGATTGTGGAAATCAAGAGATCTATCCTGTTGCCCCCTCTAGTTTTTCGTGAAAAATGCTGAAGTCCGGAAAATTCTCCTGAAGGAGAGTGAGTAGTAGAGAGAGTTCTTTGATTGGACCAACAGCTAGGCTCTTCATATTTATATTGATAACATTACTCTTTTTCCCCTTTAAAATGTGAATGAATGCTCCGCCGAGAGTTTCACATGTCAATCTTCCTTCTGGGTCATGCCTACTAATCACACTCTCAAATGCTTTTTGGATTTGCAGATGATTCAGGTCTCCTGATGATCGGACAAAGTATCTGACTAGTCCAGAAGCATCAGAAACTTTAAAGAAAACAAATCTTCCAGGATTTCCTGACACAGACGGTATTTTTTCGATGGTCATACATCCTCCAATAAGGGGTTTTTCGTGGGTACTAGATCTTTAACGATTAAAGCAATGAAAATGCAAATTGTCAAAATACCCCTTAATTTAGGTGAGTGCTTTTTAGTGGGTAACTTTATCTATTGTTAAATTTATTCTGGTATACTAATTCTATATGGCAACAGATTATACTCATGCGAAATCTGCTCCCGTTATTGTTATATTCGTAAAATATCGGGACAAATTTCTTTTGGTGAAAAGAAGTGAAAAAATGCTTACTTATCAGGGACTATGGTCCTGCTTGGCTGGGTTTGTAGATGATGAAAAGACAATGGAAGAAAAAGTGATGTTTGAACTTGAAGAGGAGCTTGGTCTAAAAAAAGAAGATGTAAAGGAAATTAAAAAAGGGGACACCTATCTTTTTGTTGATAAGAACTTAGACAGGGAGTGGATTCGTCATATGTTTTTGGCAGAAATAACAAATCCTAACATCAAACTTTCTTGGGAACACTCAGAACTTGTTTGGATTTCTCCAGAAGATGCAAAAAACTATGAATCCACCCCAGGTCTTCAAGAGGATATGGAGAAGATTGTGGCCCTTTAAGCTTCGGTTTGCTGTAGTATACTTTGTGCATGAACTTATCTATTCGTCAGCCAATGAAAGTTAGCGGGGATTCTATTATTTCTGCAAAAGAAGCCTTAAGGCCTCGGATTTTAGAACTCTCCGCCGCTTCAAAGGATTTTTTATATAAAACTCCAGAAAGCTTCCTTTCTTTTTTGTCTGATGAGAAGACAATAAGTGAAATAAAAGATATTGTATCGGAGAAAACAAAAAACAACCTTCCTAAGATAGTGTTTGTTGTTGGTATTGGAGGTGCTAATCTTGCGTCAAAGGCAGTCTATGATGCTATCGTCGGACACGGGGAGGCCATATATGATTTGCCTAGGAAGATGGTTTTTTTAGATGTCCTAGATACTGCTATCACAGAGCCTGTGCTCCTGCTTTTAAAATCTTTTGAAAGCGTAGATGATTTTGTGATAGTAGTAGTAAGTAAATCCGGAGAGACCCTTGAGGTTATGGCCAATGCTGAATTTCTGACATTCCATCTAGAACAGAAATTTGAAAATGTAAAAGATCGTATAGTGGTGGTTTCAAAGGAAGGTTCTCCTCTTTGGAATGAAGCAGAAGAAAAACAAATAACCAAGATTGCTCTGCCAGAAGTTTTGTCAGACAGATTTTCAGCTTTTTCTCCCACAACTCTAGTTCCTTTGGGACTCTATGGTTTTTTGTTTGATGAATTTCTTTCTGGAGCAAAAGAGTCTATGGAAAATTCTTTAGACATGGACAGTTTTGCTTTTCAAAATGCTGTGGCCATAGATGAGCATTATGCAAATGGAATGTATATATATGACCTGTTCTTCTTTACTCCAAGACTTGAAACTTTGGGAAAATGGCACAAACAACTTGTGGCAGAAAGCTTGGGTAAAGATGAAAATATAGAAGGAGAGAAGGATCATGTGGGCTTAGCGCCTACAGTGTCTATTGGTTCCGTGGACCTCCACTCTACTTTGCAACTTGTGTTAGCTGGGCCACGTAACCGTGTGACCACTTTTGTTTCTGCGGATGATTTTCAAGGAGAGGCAATTGGTGATGGAGAGACTTTGGACCTGATAGAAAAATCTGTTTCTAAAAAAAGTACTGGAGATTTAAATCAAACTCTTTTAGTTTCTGCTCAAGAATCATATTTCAAAAATGATTTACCATATGTAGACGTTGTCCTTAAGGATGTGTCACTTAAGTCTCTCGGAGAGTATATGGCTTATGCAATGTTCGAGACTATTTACCTTGGAGCCCTTTGGAATGTAAATATTTTCAATCAGCCAAATGTAGAGGAATATAAAAAGAGAGCGAAAGAAATGCTTTCAGGAGATGACAAATGACGAATGAGAAACACCGAATGATAAAAAAGAGAAATTAAAACAAGAGATGAAAATACTTTTTGATATAGGTGGAACTAAAACAAGGATAGCTAGAGTCATAGATGCTGACACTTTCGATGTGCCTGTAGTTTTTCAAACACCAAAGAATTTTGATGAGGGAATTGAACTATTAAAAAACAATATTTTGAAGATTTCTAAAGAGGAAAAGATTACCCATATAGCTGGCGGAATTGCCGGACTTTTCGATCAAAATAAGGGAGTAATTTTAAGTGGTAATAATCTTATAGGATGGATCGATAAACCGGTTCGCAGTGAATTAGCCAAGCTTTTTGGGGCAGAGGTTATTATGGATAATGACGCAGCCCTTGTCGGCCTTGGTGAGGCTGTCTATGGTGCGGGGAGAGGCTTTGATATTGTGGCTTATATTACCGTTAGTACCGGTGTTGGTGGGGCCAGAATTGTTAATGGAGAGATAGACGAAAGATCTATAGGATTTGAGCCTGGTAGGCAGATTATAGACTCTCATGGAGATACTCTAGAAAATTTGGTTTCTGGTAGTGCGGTGCTTGAGAAAACAGGAAGAAAGCCGGAGGAGATTAATGACCCTAGACTTTGGGATGGGTTGGCCAAGGTATTGGCCTATGGGTTAAATAATATTGTGGTAAACTGGTCTCCATCTGTGATTGTTTTGGGAGGGTCAATGATGAATGATGTTGGTATCTCTATAATTGATACAGAAAAATATTTAAAAGGAGCTTTAAAGAGTTTTCCGGTAATACCTCCTCTCAGAAGAGCCTCACTTGGTGATTTTGGTGGTTTGCACGGCGGACTTGTAAAACTAAGAAAGAAATAATTAAGAAAAATATGTTTAAGAATTTTTTGATGAGGAAACTTATAGAATCAAAGATGAAAGATGTTCCGGCCGAACAGAGGGAACAAATCATTTCTATGATGGAGAAGAATCCAGAATTTTTTGAAAAAATTGCCACAGAGGTTCAGGAGAAGGTGAATGGGGGTAAGAGCCAGATGGATGCTACAATGGAAGTAATGCAAAAACATCAGGAGGAACTTAGGGGTCTCATGGGACAAAAATAAGATGGCAAAAAGTAAAAATATTTTTATATTACTCGGTCATCCTGACTCTGATAGTTTAAACGGCACTCTTGCTGGTGAGTATGAAAAGGGGGCGCTTGGAGCCGGTCACGAAGTTAGAAGGCAAAATATCGGTGATATGGAGTTTGATCCAGTGCTCCACAAAGGATATAGGGAGATTCAAGAATTAGAACCGGATTTAATGGCTTTTCAAGAAAATGTGAAATGGTGTGACCATTTTGTTATATTTTATCCAACTTGGTTTTCTAGTATGCCGGCCTTGCTAAAAGGCGTTTTCGACAGAGCTTGGACGCCAGGATTTGCTTATCATTTCCTAAGTGGAGGATATACATGGAAAAGACTTTTGAGAGGGAGAAGTGCCACCGTCGTCGTCACATCTGACTCGGTTCCTTTTGTTCTTCGTATTCTTTTTGGTGATACTACAAATGAAATTAGGAAGGGAATTTTAGGCTTCGCCGGTTTTTCTCCGATCAAGCTATACAAGTTTGGTTTTTTGAAACACTTTGGTATGTGGAGGAGGGAGCAGATAAAAAGAAAAATAAATAAGTTAGGAAAGAAGGGGCGGTAAAAGTCGACCCTATTTTCTTTGATAAAAAACAGTGGCTAATAAAGTCGTTCTATTAACATTGTTTATTGTGCTAATATTTTAAGGTAGTAGAATTAATCTTTTACGGATAGCATATGACTGACGCAAAAGACTATTTAGATCTTAAATCAAAAAAAGCTTTTAAAAAAAGTAGTTTTTCGACACTTCGAGTTGATGGAATTTATAAAAAAGAAAAAAACCTTAAAGTATCAAAGAAAGAAAAAAAAATTGAAATAGTAACTAAAACCGACAATGCATCTGTAGACGATAATAAAAGATTGTTTCTAAAAGTAGCCGGAGTGGCTGGACTTGGATTGGCTGCCTCCACTCTACTTCCTAAATCAGTTAATGCTTATGTTGCGGGAAGTACTCCCACGTCAAATGTAGTTGGCCTCAAGAATGACAGCAATACTAGGATTAATCCTGCGACAGAAGAGACGTTGAATTCCATCATTGAGGGTCAGGGCGTAGAGAAGTTGTCCATTAGTTTGTCTGTGTCAGGAAACGTTCTTACTCCTGCGTCTGGTAAAAAAATACGAGTATATGCGTCACGTTTTTCTTTGAACGCAGATGCTACTTCCGTGTCTTTCAGGTTTTCTGCAGGAGGTACAGATCACGAAAAATATGTCTCACCAAAGACCGGAGGGCTTTATGGTGCAAATAACCACCCAAATTATATTGAAGGCGGGGTAAATGAAGTGTTATACTGCGTCATATCTGGCACAACCACAGTGCAAATTAACATCGATTATTTGGAAGTATAAATTTATGGCAAAAAGAGCAGCAGAACATTTTTTTACAGGAGATACGGTTCCGTATTCTTCTTATGATGCAACAAAAACGATGCTTGGTGATTTAATAAAGCAGTATACAGGTGCCACGTCCGTTGATAAATTTGCCGGTCCAATGAAAATTGGCATAGGAAGACCAATGGAGGCAGGTGTTCCTATTGCTTCGGCATACCCCCATGTACTTAAACTTAGTGATGATAAATATTGGATTTTTCTTTCAGAAAACTCTACTGCGGCAGCGACAAGAAGAATAGTAATGTATGAATATGTAGTTTCTTCTAGTGCTTTTGAGTGGAATGGTTTTATAACACTAACCTTTCCGACAGCAACTGCTCATACAATAAGAGGTTTTAGAGTGGCAAGAGAATTATATACTACAGGTACTGCCTCGGTAAACGGAACAACAGTAACGGGAGTAGGCACAGCATGGGCTGATAGTGGTTTATCAGTGGGGTGCAGAATCGGTTTTGGTTCTACTGACGCAGCACAAATATCTACATGGTATGAAATTTCAAGTATTAATTCTAATACGGGCATAACACTTACAACAGATGCTGGAATAATAGCTAGTGGAGATTACGTAATTGAAGATTTAAGTATTGCAGTATCCACAACAAATGCCACATTAACAAATGGTGGTGTTTTCTTAGTGAAAGGTTTACAACCACTGGCTTTTGCGCCCGGTGGGACTACCATACCAGCAGCTACTACAATAGACAATATAAGAGCTGTTTATTGGCTTGCTGATGCGGGAACGGTTACGAATACAATCTCTTGTGGTCTTGCTATTGATGAAAAAGATTCTTGGACACAACAATATATTTATGTAATTGATGGAACCACGACAACCTGCAGAGTTTATAAATATAACATTCGTGCCCCTTTAACATCTATAGCTTCGGGTAAAACAACTAGTGGTTTTGTTTTAGTTACAGGTGCGCAAAACCCCGCAACCGTAGTAACACAGATAAATAATGGAAGAATAGGCACACTAAATCATGGCCCAGGTGTTGGCGTGAAGTGTTTATATTTCGTTACAGTCTCTCGTGTCTTTAGAGCTGAATTGGTTAATATAACTAGTGGTAACACCACTTGGCAATCAGATTCAATGACAGAAAACCCACCGGGGGGATCAACAACATATGCATTAACTAATGCCCTTAGCTCTGTAGAAGTAAGTGACACGATTGATAGACTTATTGTAATGAGTTCTGGGGCTGCTGGTGTCAGAAGCTATGTAACGAGGTACCAAACATCAGGAGAACAATTTGACCATATATTTTTAGCTGAAGATAAGCAGCTTGACCAGAATACAGCAGATTCTGATGCAGTTGTTCACCCTTCTATTAATGCATCTGTTTTTTCAGCTTGGGTTGAAAATGGAATTGGTTTTTTATGTAGAAACGGAACAGCTGCTACATTAAATCAAATATACTCTCTACCTATTGGTGCACACTGGGCTTATGCGTCAGGAACTTTTAATCAGCAATTGATTACTCCAAAGATGTTGACTCCTAATGCAATTTCTTACTCAAAATTGTATGTAGACAGCGAAAGAATGCTTGGCAATGGAACACTAGGTATGTCTTTGGAGCCGTTTAGAATGTACTATCGACTGAATGGCATAGATGATAATACAGGATCATGGGTAATTATAGAAGATTCTGGGGATTTGGCTTACTTGGTTCCATCTACAGAAATTCAATTTATGTTTGAATTTAGAATACTAGGTACTACTTGTATTCCGGCAAGAATATATAGTTTATCTTTGGTTTATGAAGACAATACAACAGATTCTCACTATCAGCCATCAGTAGCCCAATCATCTACAGTAGGAAAGACTTTTGCTTGGAGATTCTCCACCGCATTCGGTGGTACTGTCCCAGAGCTTAGGGTTCGATTGTACGATGCAGTAACAGGCTCTGGGCCTTTAGTAGACGATACTACAGTAAGTCCAGCGGGTGTTTGGGAAAAATCAACGGACGATGGAGCCACCTGGGGCGCCTATAATTCTAATGATAAAGCAAATGACATTACTTATATTCGTTATACACCACTCGCTTTGGCTGATGATATAAAAGTAAGAGCATTACTCACGCAAAATTAATATGATTCATATTATAAAAGATCAAATAATTGCTGAGAATGAAAATCTACGAGTGGCTACAGCGACTGGAGACTATGAAGACACAGCCCTGATTGAGTTTTATGATATTAAAAATCCCGACTTTATAGCGGGGGCTTTTCAGGCGCAATTTATAATATATGGCGGGTTGGTGTATCTTTATAATGACCACATTGAATTAGGCAATACTATACTTGAGATTGACCCTAACTCTACTCATACTTCTGCGTCTTATGTACGAATGAACAACGAACTTTTGGCTAAAATGAATAATGGTACCCTCGAACCAGAATCCTTAAACCAAACACTGAATGCCGAAAAAGAAAATATGGAAAATCAAATGGTAGATACTGAAAAGTTTATTGAAGAAAAAGAAAGGTCAATAGAAGAAATTGAAAAACCGATTGAAGAAAATGTGCCTGTAGAAAATATGCCTGAAGAAAATGTGCCTGTAGAAAATGAAACTATTGTCGAACCTATACCAGAAGAAGTAATTGAACAAGAAGTTTTGCCTGAAAATATCCCCGCAATAGAAGATGTGGTTGCCCCAGAGGTTATTACAACCGAAGAACCCGTTAGTATGATTAAAAGAAAGGTTAAAAGAAAAATAGGTTAAAATTTATGGCGCTTGAAGATATAAATTATCAAGAGGGTGAAGGACAGGACTTCATTATAGAAATACCTTCTGCTGTTTATGCTGGTCTTTTGGCTGATATTTTGGTTGAAACCAATAGTACGCAATATTTGCTTTTAGAAGCACCGACCGCAGGTGGTAATGTTTTTATTATGTCTGAGTAGCACCGTGAATAATTTTCAAAGAAGTCTTGCTAAATATGGTGTATATTTCGAAGAATTACGAGCCAAGCTCCTTTTTCTTACTAAAGTTTTTGTAATTTGTTTTATAATTGGTTTTCTTGTCACTACTCCAGTCATTCGTTTTTTCATAGCTTATTTTAATATTACTGATGTTACTATAGTTACGACTTCACCATTCCAGTTGATAGAATTTGCAATGAGTGTGGGCTTCTTTTCTGCCTGCATCATTACCTTGCCAATATTTATTTATCACCTATATTCTTTTTTGAAACCGGGATTACTAAAAGCTGAAAGAAAAATATTTGTATTGTCGCTTCCTCTCGGATTACTATTATTTATTTTTGGATTTTTGTATGGGGGAGGGATGCTTTATTACGGTATAAAATTAATGGCAAAAGTAAATGCTAGTATTGGTATTGCAAACTATTGGGACATAACTAAATTTGTCTCACAAATAGTTTTGACATCCTCTCTTCTGGGACTACTTTTTACTTTCCCCTTGATATTAACCTTCTTAATGCGTTTAGGAATTGTAAGTGTTAATTTTTTGCGTTCAAAAAGAAGGCACGCTTTTGTGGTGGTGTTCATCCTAGTATCTTTACTTCCACCAACTGATGGTCTATCATTAATACTAATGGCGGCGCCATTAGTCTTGCTCTTTGAGCTTACGGTTTTTTTGAATAGAAAAAATAATAATGGTCGTAATTTACTAACTTAAAAATATAATAAGTGTCGCATTTTGCGTCAAGGTTATGCGACACGATTTAGCAAAATCATATGTTTGGATTAGGACCAAAAGAAATCATAATAGTAGTTGTGCTTATCGTGCTCCTTTTTGGGTCAAAGAAAATTCCCGAACTCACAAAAGCAATCGCTGATGCAGTACGGCACATTTTCGGGGCATTTAAAGATGCTGATGAGGAAAAGAAATAATATTTATTAATTTAATTTCGAATGAGTGTCGCGCCAAAAAAGACAGTTGCGCGTCACAATTTCGTTAAATCATATGTTTGGATTAGGACCAAAAGAAATCATAATTATAGCTGTTGTTATTGTGCTTTTGTTTGGAGCTAAAAAAATACCCGAGCTTGCAAAGAACTTAGTTCAGGCCCTTAAGAATTTGACAGGTATTTTAAAAGACAATGATAAGGGTGGTATCAATAATCAAGATAAAAAATAGATTTTGATAGATTCAACTTTATATTTTTGATAATGCATTTTTATTTTTCACGATGCATTTGTGATAATAAATAATTTAAAAAATAAAATAATTTGTGTTTTGTTTGGTACGAGTATTTTTTTGATATTTGCAATTTTCTCCGCAAACACTGTTTATGCTACCGAAGTATATGTTCCTGGAGACACTGTTGTTATAGGGGAATTTATATATGAGGATGATTACACACCCACAACCGACGATTGCACTATTTCTATTTACTCTCCAGCGGGTGTAGTGCTTGTAAACGAGGTGGTCATGACTGCGGTTGCGACTGGTTGGCATTATTATTCTTATGCTACACCAGGAGTTGAAGGGAAATATCCTACTTTTATCACTTGCGGAACACTTATAGGTGGTGATCTATTAAAATTAGATAAGTCTTTTATTTTAAGAAACCCAGTAGTGACCGATGCCTCTATTGCTTCTTCTGTTTGGGCAAACGGAACACGAACATTGACGTCTTTTGGTACGTTGGTCGTTGATACTGCGGCCAGTGTTTGGGGAAGTGGAAGCCGTACGTTAACTTCATTTGGAGCTCTGGCGGCTGATATTTGGAATAACACTTTCGCTCCCACTCGACAGCTAACAACTAATAATATTTCGGGTGGAGGCTCTCTTGCAACAGAGAGTTATATTGACGCATCTGATGTGACGGTTATAGCAGAGATTCACGCAAATAAAGCCTTAATAAATGCTTTAAATAATATTTCTGCAGCTGATGTTTGGGCTTATGGAACCCGTTCCATTAATTCTGGAAGCGTTACTATAGACAGTGCGTCCGTGGGAGCGATTTGGGATAGAGCAACATCAAGCATCACCTCTTTTGGTGGCATTGGTAAATTAGTAATTGATAATTTAGATACTCAAGTTTCCACTCGAGGTACAAGCAACCTAACTGCGGCTGATGTCTGGGCTTCGGCAACCCGAACACTATCGACTACGGGCGTAGATGCTGTCGTAGCTGGAGTCTGGGCAAATGGCACTAGAACACTTTCTAACTATGGTAATGACATTACAGCTGCAGATGTTTGGAATGTTTTATCTTCAACACTAACCACCACTGGCTCTATTGGTGAACAGGTGGCTACAAACATAGACGCACAAATTTCTGATGTATTAACTGCAGTTGCTGCGCTTAATAACATCTCAGCTACTGATGTCTGGGCTGCTGGAACGAGGAGTTTAACTTCTAATGTAGATATTTCAAATGCCTCCGTTGATGCCATTTGGGACAGTGCAACATCTGGTCTTACGGCCATTGGTAGTATTGGGAAATTGGTGGTAGATAATTTAGATACTCAAGTTTCCACTCGAGGTACAAGCAACCTAACTGCGGCTGATGTCTGGGCTTCGGCAACCCGAACACTTTCTGACTATTCCACTTCTGCAGTAGCCGCAGCGGTCTGGGCAAATGGCACTAGAACACTTTCTAACTATGGTAATGACATTACAGCTGCAGATGTTTGGAATGTTTTATCTTCAACACTAACCACCATTGGTTCTATTGGTGAACAGGTGACTTCAAATCTTGATGTTGCAGTTTCTGCTGTATCTGGAGCAGATACTTGGTCTGTCAAAATGAGTAATATAGAGCGAGTGCAAACGGGTAAGGTTTATAGAGCAAAAATATTTATTTTAGATGGCAGTGCAACTCCAGCCGCGCCCTTTGCTACGCCCACGGTAACACTTTATGATGTGGATCGAAATGTAGTTGTGTCTGGTGTGGCCATGACTTTAGTAAGTACTGGAGTCTATGAATATACATATTCTGTAAACAGTGCAGCGGCCCAAGGACTTTGGGAGACACTTATTTCTACTGAAGTTGAGAGTGGAAAAATAGTTCAAACCAATGATTATTGGGAAGTCTCCGGTTCACCGGCTCAAGTGTTAATAAACTCTGTGACTGTGAATAGTATTAGTAACATTTTAGGTAATGTGACAATTACAAACGAAGGCCTGACCGGTTATGAATATCAATATGAATGGTGTGTGGTTTCTGATTTAAATAATCAATGTGGTGGCAATGATGATGCATATTATGCTTCAGCCGCAAAATACATAAATCCTGGCGAAGATTGGAATACAAGTTTGTCGGCCGCAGTTTCTACGGCTGGTACATATTATTTTAAATTAGTAGTGTACTTCGGTACCGAACGTTCTGGAGCATCTAGAGTATTTACCGTCCCTTCTTCCACCCCACCCCCTAGTGGCAGTGGCGGTGGTGGTGGAGGGGGAGGTGGTGTACCAGCGGTAACCGAGGGATCTTGCAATGGTGCCGATTTTAATAAAGATAGTTTAGTGAATTCTACCGATTTCTCAATCCTACTTTTCTTCTGGAAAACAAGTTCTCCATTTAAAAATCCATGTGTAGATATAAATAAAGATAATAAGGTTGATTCGGTTGATTTCTCTATTATGCTTTATCAATGGGGTAAAAAACCTTTATAGAACATGAAATACGAATCTTTCAAAATGAATAATCTTTCAAAAGTTTTTTTGCTAATTACCTTACTTGCTCCTAGTTTGGCTTTCTCGGCGACTATTAATGTTTCAAGTATCAGTGCAGTTTTTGCAGAAGACACTAGTATATTGGAGGTGTATTTAAATACAGAAGGGCAGACGATAAATTCCATTGATGGATCTCTGTCTTTGTCTGATGAGCGCAATGATAATTTTGAAATTCGAGAAATTATTTTAGCGAATTCTGTTTTTTCTATATGGCCAAGGAAGCCATCACTCGAAGAGAGTCACAAGATTTCTTTTGTTGGGGGAGTTCCTGGGGGCATAAGTGGTGACAGGGTTCTGCTTTTCAAGATTATAGTTAAGATTAACGAATCTGGTAATTTCACAATTACTCCAAATAAAATAACTGCATATTTAAATGATGGCTTAGGTACATCTGTAGATATAACTAAAAATATTTCTACGATATTAATTGGTGATAAGAAAGCAGAGCCCCAGGATAAATGGAAAGAAATTGTTGCTAATGATAATAATGCGCCAGCCCCATTTAGTATTGAATTAATACAAGACCCGAATTTATTCGATGGTAAAAAATTTATTTATT
>JBGTNQ010000004.1:0-135472 GCA_041742965.1 Minisyncoccia bacterium | reverse complement strand
CGCAGCCCGCGCGCAACCAGCGACCACCGCCGCCCCGGCCCGCGCGGAGCAGGCCAGGACCGCCGTCGGAATCTTTGATCGGTTCGTGCATAGCGACGATCCAGATCAGGCCCATGGCTTCGATGTCCTCGTCCGAGAAGTTCTCGCGGATGAGGCAGGCCACTTCGGCGTTCGGCGTGGTCAGCTTGCGCTTGTCGGCCTCGGCACGAATCTTCTTCGTGATCCGATTGCTGTCCTCGAAGAGCATGCCCTTGAGGATGGCGATCTCGGTGGTGACACCGGAGGTCGGCTTGAAGTCCGGCGAGCGGAGCACGCTTTTGGCGTAGTCGCTCAAACGGAAGCCCTTGCCCTCGAGACGCTCGATCCACTGAGGACCGGTCGTGCCGTCGGACGTGACGCTGAGGTAGATGACGCCGTCTTGTTCGCGCCAGTTGCGAGTCGGTTCAGAAACCGAGAGCTTGCCCTGGAGGAATTTGATTGCGCCGTCATGGCCACCGAGTTTTTTGACGATGGCGTTCAGTTGGCCGGCCGTAAGGTCGGCAGATGCGAATTCAGTACTCATGGTTTTGTCTCCTTGCCCTTAGTTGGGCATTTTCGTTTTCCTCTAATCCGAGGAGGAACTATGAGCCGTAGTGGTCATAGCCAGGAAATGCCGATAAATTCAGCACCTTTTGGCTATGACCATTTCGCAAGTTGGTATCAAAGAACTACCTATATATTATACACCCATTATACCTTATTGTCAATACAACCATACTGGCTTACGTTCTGTCCCACAGTGTAACTCACTATGTTGGAAAAATGGCTAAAAAAGAGTACATTTATGGAATATTACTATTACCCCATATGAAGCCGGTCCAAAAGATACAATTCGTCAAAGATTTGATACACGAGAGAGTACAGCTCAGCCCTCTTGGACCTATTGTCGTTCGATTGCAGGATGTTCCCCATTTTTCTATAAGCGATCAGATGCTCATCCTCAAAAAGCTTGAGCAGGAAGGCTTTGTCGCCGATGTAGAGTTGCTGAAGAGGCAAACTGGTGCAGCGGCTAGCATGTGGGTATCAAGCACCTACGAATCTCAGATGAAAACAGATGCTGTCACTGATACTTCCGATCTCATTACCCTCAAACTAGGAACCAATACTCTTTTAATAAATAAGCAGACCGGCATGATCCGATTGAACGATGTTGAATCTATCCTTAATCCTAAGAGTCAGGAGTTCGATGTCATTTCAAAACTCGCTACTGCAAAAAACCATCAGATCACCTACACCAGTATTCTCGGCGAGTCTCTTTCAAAAACAACAAAGCGAAATCTCACTTTTGTTATCCGCAATCTCAAAGAAGCACTTTCTATTCTGCCTGCAAAGAAAGCCAAGAATAAGGACATAATCAAGAACATCAAAGGTTTGGGCTACAAACTGATTACATGAGCGCACACTCGGCACACTGATGCCACATTAAACCCATAATCGTTCCGTCCACTTCTCGGTCGCAAACGAATAAAGTCAGAGCACGATGCTTTGGCTTTTTTGTTTAGAGCATTCATTACCAATAATTATCATTACCCATGATCAAGAAAAAACAGGGATGGCCACAGTCCGAGACTGATAAGCCGTCCGAAGTGTTCACAACCTATGACCTTGGAGTATCGGCGGCACTCTTGTGCCTCGGGTACAAGCTAATACGCTTGGACCGTAACGATCCTCGCAAGGCTCTTTTCGTATTCAAAAAAGATGCGGAAATAGATGGTCACGCCAATCAATACTTTTCAGATCAGCTGAAAGTCAAAGCTCGGTCGTTCTTTGACAGCATCAAGGCGCTCAAGAATAAGCTTTATTCCGAGTAGCCATGCAGCTCTTAGACGAGGACATCAAGAAGTTCCAATCTCTCTACAAGAGTCGCTTTGGAATAGACATAAACCAGAAGGAAGCCCTTGATAAAGGGACAAAACTTCTGCGCCTGATGGAGCTCGTCTACAAGCCGATGTCTCAAGAAGAACATGAACTCATTCAAAAGCGTCGTCACGAAACGCTTCCCTTACTAGCACATAAATTACAAAATCATGAATCAGAATCTAGAGTCACTTACGATCAAAGAAGAGCTCGACAAAATTAAGGAGCGGATCACCCCGCCTGAACCTATTACCCTTGATCAGGTCCGGCAGGTCCTGGACCTCACCATCAAAAAAGATGATGGAAATAAAATCATTACGTTTCTCGCCATGCTTGCTGCGTACACCGACAACGCGCAATTTAATATCAGTTTTAATGCTCCATCGTCATCCGGCAAGAGCTTCATCCCTCTCGAGATCTCAAATCTCTTTCCACAGGAAGATGTAATGAAGCTCGCCGGGGCATCGCCTACGTCATTTCTCCACGAGAGCGGCGTGTACAAAAAGGAAACGAACGAACGCTTTATCGACCTATCAAGGAAAATTATTATCTTTCTTGATATGCCGCATGCAACGCTTTTAACAAAGCTCCGATCTCTCTTGTCTCACGACGAGAAAGAAACGAGGCACAAAATAACTGACAAAACGGAGAAAGGCGGCACACGCACAAAGACCGCCGTCATCAGAGGCTTCCCATCAGTCATATTCTGCTCAGCCAATGCAAAAATGGACCAGCAAGAAATGACCCGCTTCCTGCTTCTCAGTCCTGAAATAAATCAGGAGAAGATACTTGCCGGAATCCACCAGTCCTCTCGCAAGGAATCCGACAAGAAGAAGTATTATAAAGAGCTCAATGAGAATCCTCTGCGTAAAGCGCTGATCGAGCGCATCGCTTTAATCAAGGCTGCCGGTGTCGACGAGATTATCATTGAGGACGAGAAAGGCGTTCAGCAAAGATTTCTCGCTCACATACAAAATCCGCAACCGAGAAATCAGCGAGACATCAAACGCATTTATTCAATCATCAAATCAGTTGCTCTTTTGAATGTCTGGCATCGCAAGCGCCAAGGCACAACACTCTACGCATCTGAATTAGACATCGATACCGGCTTTGAGATTTGGGATAAGATATCACTCTTTCAGGAGCTTGAGATTTCGCCATACCTTTATGAATTCTACTCGCAGATCATTCTTCCCCTCTGGAATCGGGACCAAACCGATGAGTTTGGCGATCCTGTGCCTGAAGAAAAGAAAATAGGCGTTACTAGACAAGACATGCTCAAACAATATGCCCACATCTATGGCGGAAACCTCGGCATGTTCAGGCTTCGCTATGACTACCTGCCGAACATCGAATCTGCTGGCCTTATCTTCCAGGAACCTGACTCTAACGATCGGCGACAACTCCTGACGTACCCGACTATCGCAGCTAAAAGGCTTGAGAAAACGGAAGAAATAAATAGTGCATACGAACCGGGGGTAAATGTTACTAACAATGAAAACGAGATAAAGGCTGAGGATGTTCCGTTCTAAGGGACTTGCAATTACCCCACGAAGAAGGTAACACAGCAACACCCCTTAGCATTAACATTACCCAATTATATGGCTACAAACGTTGAATATTTCATGTACGCCCGCAAATCCTCTGGGTCCGAGGATCGACAGGAGCAGTCAATCGAAGACCAGATAAACCGCCTCAAAGAGCGAGCTAATTCCCTAGGTATTTCAGTCAAAGAAATCCTGACCGAAGCAAAGTCGGCAAAACAGCCGGGCCGTCCTATCTTCAATGACATGCTCAAGCGCATTGAGAAAGGCGAAGCGAAAGGAATCCTTTGTTGGCAAATCAATCGCTTAGCGCGTAATCCTATCGATAGTGGAAAGTTAAGCTGGATGCTTCAGAAAGGAATCATCGAATCCATTCAAACAATGGAGCGTGAGTATCTGCCTGACGACAATGTTCTCTTGTTCAGTGTTGAGAGCGGAATGGCAAATCAGTTCATCATCGAGCTTCGCAAGAACACAAAGCGCGGCATGCATGGCAAAGCTGATCGCGGATGGTTTCCCTCAAAGGCTCCGGCTGGTTATATCAACGAGAGACTTGAACATACGATTCAACCTGATCCTGAACGCTTCGACCTCATCCGAAAGATGTGGGACCTTATGCTTACCGGAAACTATACACCGGTAAGTATCGCCGAGATTGCAAGTAAGGAATGGGGCTATCGGTCCTTGAAAAGTAAGCGAAGCGGTGGAGTTGAAATGGCTTCGAGCGTGATTTATAAAATGTTTAAGAATATTTTCTATACAGGAATGTTCGAGTGGGGTAAGAAAGTCTATAAAGGAAATCATAAGCCGATGATCACCCTCGAGGAGTACGATCGGGTCCAGGCTATCTTCGGCAGGACTGGAAAGCCGAGAGGTCAAACACACGAGTTCGCATTCACTGGACTTATTCGCTGCGGCTTATGTGGTGCGATGTATACCGGAACGGAAAAGACCAAAACCATAAAGAAAACTGGCAACTTAAAAACATATACTTACTACCATTGTTCAGGCCACAAGAAAGGTGTGCCATGTCCTAAGCGAAACCCAATCAACCTCATTGATCTCGAACAGCAGATCGAGCTTTTGCTTGAGGAGTACACCATCCTCCCCGAGTTTCAAACTTGGGCTATTGAAGCTTTGAATCGCAACAATGATAAAGAAATTGAGGAACGTACCAAGATTTACGAAATGCAGCACAAGACTGTCGTCGAGTCACAGACCGAGCTCGATAACCTGACAAAGATGCGCTACCGCGATCTTATCGATGATGAGGGCTTTGTTAAAGAGCGCGACGTACTCAAAGATAAAATCGCCCGATTACAAGCGAAACTCCGGGAAACCGAGGGACGTGCTTCAAAGTGGCTAGATCTTACAGAGCAGGTATTTAGCTTTGCATGCTTTGCTAGAAAGGAATTCGTTATGGGTAATCTTCAAAGAAAACGTGAGATATTCTCGGCACTCGGTCAGAACTTCTACATAAAACATGGGAAAGTCTTTATCACAGCCAACGAATGGCTCCAGCCAATCAAAGAAGCATACCCTGAATTTAGGGCTGAATTTGAGAGGTTAGGACTGAGAGAATACAGTTCTGTTGACGCGCGAAATGTCGCTTTTCAACAACTGATTCTCGAATGGGGTGCCTATCGGGATTTGAACCCGAACTGGAAGTTCCACAAACTTCAGTGCTAACCATTACACCATAGGCACCATGTAAAATAAAAACTTTCATTTTTATCTTGTGCCCGGGACAGGATTTGAACCTGCATGCCTTTCGGCGCTACCACCTCAAGGTAGTAAGTCTACCAATTTCTCCACCCGGGCATTAAAATGCTCACCCACTATAGCTAAAGCTATACCTATTTTCAACCAAGCCTAAGAAAAAAGATCCTTCGATATGTGGAGGATCTTTTTTATGCTTCTGCTTTTTCTGTCTCTTCTGCCACTTCTACTTTGTCGTCTGTCTCTGGGACTGGGTCGGACTCTGCTGGTGTCTCATCCTTAGCTGAGACAAGCCGAGTATTTCTCATTTGACGCTTGATCTCCTTGGCGGCTTTGTCACGAATGTGGTAAAGCTTAGCTCGACGAACCTTAGCACTTTTTGTAATAGAAATCTTATCAATCATAGGAGAATAAAGGGGGAATATTTTCTCTACACCTACACCACTAGCCACACGACGAACAGTAAAAGTTGCACCTGGTTCACCTCCATGCTTAACAGCTAGGACGAGACCTTCAAATACCTGAAGGCGAGTTTTGCCTTTCTCTTGAATCTTTTGCCAAACTTTCACAGTATCACCAGCACGAATACCGAGCTTTTTTCGCTCGGTCATATCAACAGGAGTATATGCTATAGCTTTTGTATTCATAATAGAGTGCCAAAAACTCTATCATAGGGAGTAAAAAACCGCAATATTAACTAGATTTAAAAACCTTTATGGCACTTTCAAAATCTTGCGGATAAGACGCCTTCAAAACCAGAGTTTCTCCATTTATATGGATAAATTCTAGAGAAAAAGCATGCAAAGCCGTACGCTTGAATCCTAAAATCTTTTCCCTTTTAGGGGCATACAGTGGATCAGAAACAATGGGGTGACTAATAGCTTTAAAATGAACTCGTATCTGGTGTGTCCTTCCTGTCTTTGGAAGAGCCCTTACAAAAGTAGAGTCTTCGCCACGGCCCATAACTTCATAATATGTCTTTGCTTCTCTCAGCTCTCCCCTCGCCTTTGGTTCGGCAGACCACTTTCTAAAATCTGTACGGCTACGACCAATTGGCCTATCTATAGTTCCAAAGTCCCTAGGTAAACTCCCATAAACAAAGGCGTGATATTCCTTTAAGATTTTCCTATCGCTAAAAAGTTTTTTAAAATATTTAAAAGATTTTGCTGTTTTAGTAATAATGAGAGCCCCTGTGGTTTCCCTATCAAGACGGTGCACTATACCCGGCCTCTCTATCAAAACCCCAGAACTAAGGGTTAGGGGTTCACCTACTCCCTTAATCTCAGGATATTTGGACAAAATCCAGTCAACCAAAGTTTCTTCCGTGGTCCGACCATCTGGGTGGACGGCAATACCTGCCGGCTTGTTAATCACCAGGATATGCTCATCTTCATATATAATTGAAATATCTTTAAGTATAGACACAGCTCCACTATATAAGAAAGGTGGATTTGAGCAATATTTTGGCATCCCTTTATCACTGGAATTTATTTCCTATTTGTTGTAGGTTGTAATACACATGCGCGATTAGCTGTCTTGGTAGGTATTGGGCCGGTTAGTTAGTTGCGGGTTGTTAGTTGTCAGTTTATATATTTTGCGCGATTAGCTCAGTTGGTAGAGCAACCCGTTTACACCGGGAAGGTCATAGGTTCGAGTCCTGTATCGCGCACCAGAGTCTGAGTTTTTAGTTAAGACAAAACCAAAAGAGCGAGGTAATATGTATGAATTGCCCTTGTAGTTAAATGGATATAACTGCGGACTTCTAAGCCGCTATTCGAGGTTCGATTCCTCGCGAGGGCACAAAATAAACGAAGTAAAAGCGAAGACCTGGAGCTTTTTGCTGACTATTGTTTTGGCCTGAGAGAAGAATCGAAGCTGTTGCGAGGTACTTTAGAGGCGAAGCCAAATAAAATATCCGCAACGGGTACTGAAACTGTAAGTTTTGATTCCTCGCGAGGGCACAAAAAAGACTAAAGAGATGGATCGGGGATCACCGGCTTTTCTATTTGTAGCCTGTCAAAGCGAATTTGTCTTTCTTCGAAAAACCTTACTGCATTTTCAAGATTCTTTTCACTTATAACCTCACTACCTAAACCACTCTCGATTTCTTTTACAAAAATTTCACCCTTACTTATTTCAAAAAAAATATAGGTATTTAAAGAAACAACAAGTGTAGAGAGGATGAAAAAAGAAATAAGAATGAACTTCCAATCATGGTGCGCCTTTGAGCTTATTGTGCGAAACTCCTTTCTCTTGGGCGCTTTTATTTTTAAAAATATTTTTTTAAAATCTATCGATTTCATATTTTATTTGAGTTTATACACAAGGACTTCAAATGACCCTTTCCAGAATTCACTGGGAGCTCTCACCCTTAAACCATCAGATCCCGAAAACAAAATAGAATCTGAAGCCCCAGAAAGAACAAAAGAAACTGAATTAAACTCAATACGATACGGTAAGTTTTCAAGCAAAGAAAGGAAGTGAAAAAGATTCTGCCATGAACCTTCCCCATCTAATCTTAAGTTAAGAACTTCTTTAAAATCATTCTTATTTTTCGTATTAGTCTCTACCGATACATAGCTTATTCCAAGATCAATACCACTATTGAGTTCCAATCTTTCTAGAGTATCTATAAAAGAGACGACTCCGTCTTGAGGTACAAAAAATGAATCTATTTGAGAAATGAAGTTCTTATTTTCACTGAGAGAATACTTCACAGCCCTCAAAGTTTCGTCTTTTTTGATATCCCGATCAGCCTCTGACAAGAGATCATACACTTTCTCGTTTTTCGCCTTGATATCCAAAAAGAGAAAGGTGTAAACACCAAACACAACCACATTCATGATGACACACAAGATAAATATTTTTTTTATTCTGGTGATTTTTTTCATCTCTTAAAAATTACCCTTTATATTTAGAGTGAAATCGGCGTTTCGGTCTTTGGCAAAATTGGAAACCGGCAAATTAACTTCTGTAAATAGAGGATTTTTTCTCAAATCTTCCACAAAAGAGGATAAATTTTCCCGACTCTGAGCAACCCCATTTACAGCCACACTACCCCCCGTTTCACTGGCACGATAAGCAATGCCATTTATCCTGATATTGGAAGTTCTATGAGAAAGAAGTTTATCGAAAAGGTCTGCTATATATATATTTTGTTCTTTAGGAAGAAGCGTAGAAATCTTTGAATTTGTATTCGAAAGGGACGCCATAAGCTCGGCCTCTTCTCTAAAAATATCTGACTGTTGTATCGCTAATATATCTTCTGATACTTGAGAAATCTTAAAAGACGAGAGTATGAAAGAAGGAATTATAGAAATAACAGAAAAGAGCCCTGCGATAAAAAGAAAAATTAGAGCGACAATCGTACGTCGAATATTGTATTCGCTCATAATTTGCTTTTTTTCAATTTCTGGAAGTAGGTTAAACATTGTTATATATTTAAATCTAACATCTGCTGAGGAATAGCGAGGCCTACTGCTCCAGCATAAGCCAAAGACTCTTCTATTGATATCTCAGGAATATAGTCATCAAAAGAAAAAGCATTAGCCCAAACATTACCAAGCTCAGCTTTAATACTAAAAGTTCGAGAAAGTTCTACAGCCAGCTCTTTTTTCCCAACCCCCTCCCCACATAAAACAATTCTCTCTATTGACTCCGCCACCTTCCCTGTCTTATCTGCTTGTGTCTGCCAATAAAGCAAAACTTTTTTTATCTCATCTTTAAGAAATAGGATATCTGGTGATTTTAACCACTCTTCATTTATTCCACCTGCTGGCATATCTTTATTACGCTGAGAAGAAATGGGAATGGTAGATGTAAAGTGGACAGAATTGAAAGATGAAATATACAAACCAACCTTGGACAAATCCCAATTAACCACCAGAGATACCCCATGATCGCGCCTTGATATAAGCGATTTTGTTATAGCCTGAGACTCAACATCAAAATGAAGTGGTACAAATCCCGCCTTACGAAAAATTTCTAAGTATTCAAGAACCACCGCCTCCGGAACCACGGACACCGAAACCTCTATCTCATCTCTATTGTTTTCCTTTTTGGGAAGAACGACATAGTCAAACACCACCTCTGACACAGACAGCGGTACATTTTCCTCGATGGTAAACTCTACTGCCGTTCTAAGTTCTTTCTCGGCAACTTTGGCAATTTTAGTATTAAACAAATAGGCCCTTTCTTCTGGAAGTGATGTGCGAATATACCTCAAGTTAAAACTCTTACGAAAATTTTCAAGGGCGTGCATTAAGCTCTCTGGGTCCTTTATTATTCCAGCTTCAATAATACCCGATGGTAAAATAGCTTTTCCGTAGTGACCTATAGATATTCCGTGAGCACTTGGAGTAAACTCAACATAACGAAGGCCAGAGTCGTTAAGGGACAGACCGGGTGCCGGCATATCCATAAACTTTGGAGTTGGAAAAAAGTCAAAGAAACTTTTATGCTTCATCCCGTTATAAGTTAACTGAATTAAATAGCAAACAAAAATCCGTTAGGCGAGGATGTTTTCGACCAAAATAACGTCCATTGGGTTTAAGTGAACTTCTAACGGGATTCATTATATTTATTATATACCATCAGATATATAAAAAAATATTGATATAACTACCTAACCAGAGAGCCGACAGAAATATTGTCTGGTACAGAAAAGAAAGCTATCTCTTCATCCCCTGTGGCAATAATCATGGCCTGACTCTCTAAGCCAAAAATTTCCCTAGATTCAAGGTTTGTTACAAAAACGTACTTGTGATTGACCAAATCATTCAAATCAGAAAAATATTTTCCGATACCAGAGACCACCTGACGAGGTGAGTCCTCACCAAAATCAACAGATAATTTTAGTAGCTTATCCGAACCCTCAACGCGTTCCGCGGAAACAACTTTCCCAACGCGCATTTCTACTTTTTTAAAATCCTCATAAGGTATGCTCATTTTGTTTTTTATCTAAATAGCTTTGTAATATTATCGTGGCCGCAGAGGCATCATGCATATTCCCTTTTCCTTGTATATGCTCCGCTTCCATACTGGTCATAAACTCTGGTTCCAAAATCACATTTATACCAAGTTCATCTTCTAATTTTTTTTTAAATATATTTATTTCTGACATTACTGGATTATCTTTGCCCAGAAAATCTTTTGATTCTCCTAAAATGATAATGCTTACCCCTTCTGTTTTAAAGATATCTACCACCTCTTCTAAAAGATCTTTCTTAGAGAGAAGAACGGCCTTAGGAAAAGCTATTTTGCCTTCTTCGTCAGAAAGGGCTATGCCAGTGCGTTTCAAGCCAAAATCGATCCCCATATATTTCATACACCTACTATACGGGAAAGGGCGGTTTTTGAGAAACCAATGAGATATAATGAAAATATGAGAAAAATCCTGATTTTAGCTGTCATTATATTAGTTATCATTCTGGCTTTTTTATTATCTAAAAAATCTGAGGATAAAAATATTCCCCCACCAACAGAAGAAATGGTCGAAGAAACCAAAGAGAGAACTTTTAATGCCAAGGAATCAGAACGCACAATCACAGAAAATGAAGACGGGTGGCTTATCAATGCAACATATCCTGTTTCAAGTAATGTGACTATATCTTCATCGGTGGAAGATACGGTCCGAAAAATTATCACTGATTTTAAAGAAAACGATTTTGGAATTGTTTTAGAAGATGGGTTTCAAAGCACTTTGGGTATTAATTATTCAGTGACTGAATCACAGAAAACAGTTTCATATGTTTTTAGTATCTATTCATATAGTGGCGGAGCTCACGGAGTGACCAGTATGGTCACGAGAGTTTATGATATTGAGACAGGAGAACAGCTAAGATTGAGGGATATCTTCGTCCCTGAATTTTTTACAAACCTTCGTGAAGAACTTCGAGCTAAACTCACGGAAAAGCTGGGGGACAACTCCACAAAAAACGCCATAGAGGGTGGAACAGCTCTTGAAGATTATATAGAAAACTTCTATCTCACCGATACAGCTATCGGCTTCGTATTTTCTTCCTATGCGGTTGGACCTTATGCTATCGGTACTGTAGATGTCCAGATTCCATTTACTGAACTTGGTTCAATAATAAAAATAGAGGAGATAAGATAACCTAACTTAAAATCGTTGCGGGGCACTTCGCCAAATGCTCAGCACTATCGAAAAATATATTCACAGGTTCATTATTTTGCGGAGAGGGAGAGATTCGAACTCTCGGGACCCTTACGAGCCCTCCAGTTTTCAAGACTGGTGCAATCGACCACTCTGCCACCTCTCCGTTAATATTTCCTACCTGACCATACTAGCAGAATATTCCTTTATTGCCAGATTTACCACATTATTACGAACAATAATTCTGCGAGTTCGATATAATGATAAATAGTGAAATATAACCTACTAAGAGACCTTGCAATATTGATTCTAGCAATCGGAATCACTGTATGGCTTTCAAAAATCGGGGTCATAGAACTTTTGTTAGAAGAAACTCAAAACCTTGAGATACTAGGTATTTTTATTGCGGGATTTTTCTTCACTTCAATATTCACGATTGTCCCCGCAGCTGCTGTGCTCGGAGAAATGGCGGTCACAGAGTCTCCCATACTTATCGGCCTTGTTGCAGGACTGGGTGCTGTAGTGAGTGACCTTTTTATTCTCTTGTTTATCAAAAAAAGGATAGTAAGAGAGGTACAGTTAACACTCTCGGAAGTAAAGAAAAAACCTTGGGGATTTTTACACCTTGAAACATTGAAGTTTCTTAACCCCATTATCGGGACTATAATGATAGCCACCCCACTACCTGATGAAGCTGGTTTATTTTTGTTAGGATTTTCCAATACCTCTTACAAAAAACTTGCTCCGCTTTTATTTATTATTCACTCAATAGGAATATTTATTATGGTGTTACTTGCAAGAAACATTGTTATTTAATGCTTCGTGATACAATTTATTTATGATTCTAATACTTAAAATATTCGTTGCGCTGTTTGCTGGCACTGGGTTTATGCTCGCCCTCTATATATACAGGACCAAAAGAAACGCTACCCCGCTCGTATGTCCACTAGAAGGAAATTGTGAACAAGTGGTGCACAGTGATTATTCAAAGCTACTTGGTATCCCCGTAGAAATATTGGGGCTTCTTTATTACGGAATAATGGTTGTTCTTTATGTTTGCTTTGCATTTTTCCCACTTGTTTTGCCAATTTTCGCCTCATATGCAGTCTTGGGCCTCACGATTACAGCCTTCTTGTTTTCTGTTTACCTCACAGCTATTCAAGCGCTAGTACTGAAACAGTGGTGTACATGGTGCCTATTTTCAGCAGGAATATGTACAATTATTTTTATACTAGCTTTTCTTATAGCAAACGCGAAAGCAGTAGAACTTTTGAGTTCACTTCTCTAGACACTCTGCTTTATTTTCGTGATAGGATAAAAGTAGAAATATGAAACAAATTTCTCCTCTTCACTGGCAAACACACGAGTATGAACATAGAGAACAAACTCCCGACTGGTTTTGGGCTGTTGGAATCATCACTGTAGCTCTCTCTGTCACAGCTATTATTTTAAACAATGTACTGTTCGCCTTTGTCATAATTTTGTCTGGCTTTGTGCTTTCACTCTATGCCGCCAGGCCACCAAAGGAAATTGATGTCATCATAGACAACCGAGGAATAAGAACTGATAAAACCTTTTACCCATTTCATAGCTTAGAATCATTTTGGATTGATGAAGACGAACATAAGATTATTATAAAATCAGCACGCTTTATTATGCCCTATATCATAGTTCCTCTTGGAGATGCGGATCTTGAAAAAGTTCATCAATACCTTTCTCGACATCTTCAAGAAGTATTTCATGTGGAATCAAATCTGCACAAATTGATGGATAGATTGGGATTTTAGTTAGCTTTCAGCTTACAGCTGTTAGCTTGTAGCTTTTTTGATGCGATTGTATTTTTGTCATAAGTAAGATAAGTTTTAGTTCACCAAATTGCTCCCATCGTTCAAAGCCGACGCCGTGGTCGGCTCCCCGACTTTAACGTCGGGGTGGATAGGATAACAAACATGAAGTCATACATTTATATACTTAGAGACAAGAGTGGTAAGCTTTATATTGGAAGCACCTCTAATTTGGAACGAAGATTAAAACAACACCTAAACGGACACACGCAAACAACAAGAAATATGCACGAACCAAGATTAGTATTAAAACAAGAAGTCGCCTCCCTTGGGGTTGCTAGACAAATTGAAAACCGCCTTAAAAAGCTGAAAAGGAAGGATTATATAGAAAAAATGATTTTAGATGGTTATGTTAAAATAGCCAAGTAAACTTCGCTCCCATCGTTCAATGGATAGGACATAACTTTGCGGAAGTTAAAATGTAGGTTCGATTCCTACTGGGAGCACAAAAGTAAAACATTCCGCCTGCGCGGGATTTTTTGCTTTTGTGCTGGGCGGAGCGTTGTTTCGTGAGCACACGAAACCGCGAGCCGGGGTCGCGAAACCCCACCCCTTGCGAAAATTTTAGCCAAAAGGTCTACTGTTCCCGTAGGGAAAGGTTCCTACTGGAAGCACAATTTGAGCGGAGTAAAATATTTGTGGCCACAAAAAGATTGAAGAAAAAGACTCCCAGTGCTAAAACAAAACCCCCGCCTAGGCGGGGGTTTTGTTATTTCGCACCCTTAATCATTTTCACAAAACGAGACTTTTTCCGAGAAGCAGTATTCTTTTTCATAATTCCACGCTTGGCACCTTTGTCCAAAACTTTCTGAACCTGCGGGAGAAGAGCGCTTGCTTCCTTAACATTTTTCTCAGCAACTAACTTTCTAAACTTTTTAATTGTGTCAGTTATGGTCTTTTTCTGAACTAGATTAACCTCTCGTTTTCGGCGAGATCCTCTCAGGGCCTTTTTGGCTGATTTGGTTATTGGCATGAGGCGTATACTAGCTTAAACCTCACAAACACGCAAGGTTTCTTTTCCTAATCGGCTAATTCGTGCGAATTAGCCGATTAGGAAAACGGGTTTATATATACATATTCCGCATGCTACATACTATCCGCTATTCTGGTATTATATCCTTATGATTTCTCATCTTTCGGGCAAAGTTATAGCAATTTCTGAAATGTACGCTCTTATTGATGTAGGAGGAATTGGATATAAAGTTTTTATGACCGGACAAAATTTGGCAGAACTAAGAGAAGGTACTTCTGCTTCAGTCTTCACCCATTTAGCCGTCAGAGAAAACGCCTTGGACCTATATGGCTTTAAAAGCCAAGATGAGCTTTCTTTTTTCGAGCTCCTCATCACCATATCCGGCATTGGTCCAAAAACAGCTCTTGGAATATTGAATGTCGCCCCCGTATCACTCCTCAGGCAAGCCGTCTTTACAGAAAACACCGCACACCTGACAAAAGTCGCTGGAATTGGAAAAAAGAATGCGGAAAAAATAGTTATTGAACTTCGCGGGAAGCTCGTGGGTGAATATGAGGAAGTTGACGGTGTCCCAAACGACAGCGACGCGATAGAGGCCCTAACTTCTCTTGGGTATTCTCAAAAAGAAGCTAGGGATGCTCTGAAGAAAGTTCCAACAGAACTTACTTCCCCATCAGACAGGGTCAAACAAGCACTAAAGATTCTCGGAAATAATAATTAAATGATTCTTAGAAAAATAGAAAAAATAATTCCAAAGAAATTATATCGAGCCGGACAACCGATATATCACTTTCTTTTAGCTATAGTAGGAGCATTGATATATGGACTACCTTCACGAAACATTCGCGTGGTGGCCATTACTGGAACCAAAGGAAAAACAAGCACATCAGAAATGGTAAATGCTATCCTCGAAGAAGCTGGGCAAAAAACAGCCCTCGGTGGTTCGCTTCGTTTTAAAATCGCAGATGAGTCAAAACTGAACCCCTATGGTATGAGTATGCCTGGGCGTGCATTTATTCAATCTTTTATAAGGAAAGCTGTAAAAAAGGGATGCGACTGGGTAATACTTGAGATGACATCCGAAGGGGCAAAACAGTTTAGACATAAATTTGTTTTTTTAGATGCTTTGATATTTACAAACTTAGCACCAGAACACATTGAATCACACGGCTCATTTGAAAAATATCTTGCTCACAAAAAAAGAATAGCCAAACTACTTAGCGACTCTCCTAAAAAGAGAAAAGTTGCTGTGGTAAATGCGGATGATAAAAACTTTTCAAATTTTATACCCAAAAAAGCCACGGGGGTTATAAAGGTGAGTCTCAAAGATGGAGAACCTTGGACTTCCGACAACAATGGAATAACTTTTTCATTTAACGGAGCAACAATACATTCGCCCCTCAAAGGAGAATTTAATATCATAAACGCCCTTGAGGCCTGTGCCTTCGCGCAAAGTTTCGGCATAGAAACCCCAGTCATTGTAAGGGCGTTTTCCAAACTTTCTTCTATTAGAGGTAGAGTGGAACATATTACCCTCCCTCAAAATCACCCGCTTCACGACAAGCAGAAATTTACTGCCATAGTCGACTATGCTCACACCATAGAATCACTTGAAGCACTCTATAGAACATTTCCTAATCAAAGAAAAATTTGTGTGTTAGGAAATACCGGAGGAGGCAGAGACACTTGGAAAAGAGCAGGTATGGCCGAAGTGGCTGACACGCACTGTGACGAGATAATCCTCACAACAGAGGACCCCTATGACGAGGACCCAATGAAAATAATTGAAGATATGAAAGAAGGTATCAAAAAACACACACCGAAAGTGGTCGTGGACAGAAGAGAAGCAATGCGCGAGGCTATAAGGAATGCAAAAGACGGTGATGTTATCTTAGCCACAGGCATGGGCTCTCAACAATATATGTGTATCACGGGTGGCAAAAAAATCCCCTGGGACGACGCAGGTGTGATGCGTGAGGAGATTGAAAGGAGGCTAGCACCTAAAAGCTAAAAGCTATAAGCTGTTTGTATGCCTGAACTTCCAGAGGTGCAAACAACTGTAAACGGTATAAACAAGAGAGTTAAAAATCTCTCCATTGTTGATGTGTGGACAAATTACAAATCGACAAAACACAATAAAAATCAAATAAAAAATCCAGCATTCTTTAAAAAATTCAAAAGGAGTGTCGTCGAAGCAAAAATACTAAAAGCAGAAAGACGAGGAAAAAACATTATCATTCATCTATCAAATGGAGAGAGTATTTTGATTCACATGAAAATGACTGGGCATGTTTTGTATGGAAAATATAAAAAATCGGGTTCAAAGTGGATTTCAGACAGCTCAAACAAAGCATTAGAAGACCCATTCAACCAACACATAAGATTGGTCTTTTCTCTTTCTAACAAAAAACATTTGGTCCTCTCAGATATGAGAAAATTTGCCAAAGTAACCTTAATACCATCAGAAGAAATAAGGAGCAGTCCTGAAATTTCACATCTAGGGCCGGAACCTCTGACAAAAAGCTTTTCGGCTAAAATTTTTTCTGCAAGACTCCGGAAAAGGCCGAGAGCGAAAATCAAACAAGCGCTCTTGGACCAGACGCTCGTAGCTGGAATAGGAAACATCTACTCTGATGAAATCCTTTGGGCTTCAAATATCCATCCGCTCACAATCGTTTCCAACATATCCGAATCCAAAATGAAAACTCTATGGAAAAATACCAAACTACTGCTCTATAAAGGCATCGATTTCGGTGGCGACTCAATGTCAGACTATAGAAATATAGACGGCCTAAGAGGTGAATTTCAATACCACCACAAGGCGTATAGACAAAAGGGCAAACCTTGTCCAAAGAAAGGTTGCGGGGGTACTATAGAGAGGACGGTCGTCGGTGGACGGAGTGCCCACTACTGCCCCACACACCAAATTTTTCTATGATTGAATATTTTTTATTTTTCATCGGCATTGTCCTCCTCGGGGACATTATGTTGGTGCCCCTGATTTACTTTGCTGTTACAAATTCACTGTCCTTACCAAGCGTTCTTCTTGTGGGGTTTCTAGGAAGCACAGTCGCAGACACAATGTGGTATTGGACAGGAAAAATTTTTGGAAAAGGATCAGTATATCGTTTTTTCAAAATAGACAAACTGCAACAAAAAAACCCTGAGTTTTTTATCTCTTTTCGCCAAAAAGCTGACAAAATACTTTTTTTATCAAAATTTCTATACGGCATCCGTGTGCCGGTAAGAGTGCTTTACGGCATGGAAGGTTTACCATTTCGAACATTTATAAATATAAATATATTGGGATCAGCCATATGGCTTATGCTGATATCTGGACTGGCATTTACCCTTGATGTCTCCGCAGAAGAATTAAGGCTATATGTATTCAGGGGTGAAATTGTGTTCTTGGTCTTTTTTGGTATCGTCTTGTTTTTTGAAATCTGGGCAAAAAAATATATAAAAAAATTCCTTGGGTCTAAAGATCAAGAATCCGAAACAGGGCTACCCCCAGAGCAACAGAAACATTGAGAGATTCTTTTTTCCCTTTCATTGGTATCTCCCCAATTATATCCACCCGCTTAAGTACCGCCTCCGAAATACCGAGCACTTCATTGCCCACCAAGATGGCTGTTTTGGATTTGGGTTTTATTTTTTTGTAATCAACTGATTTTTTATTTTGCTCAAGGGCAATAATATAAAACCCATCACTTTTCAGTTTTTCTAAGCACTTTCCGATTGTGACCTTCTCCCAGAGAATATTTTTCTCCGCCCCAAGTGCTGTTTTGGCAATCTCTTTTACAGGTCTATTAAATCTATCCAATGGCGCCGGGGTATATCCAGTAAGATAAATTTTGGATACGCCACAAGCGTCTGCGGTCCGAAAAATCGACCCCACATTCTGGGCGCTACGAATATCGTGGAGAATGAGTTGAATATCTTTCTTCATTTTTTGAATATATAGCAAGGTGGCCTGAATGTCGAATGGCGAATATAGAATGGGTCTTATTCCATATTCATTATTCGTTATTCATATGCTATTCTTTTCCCATGCTTTCCGTTAGAAGCTGCAGTCACGGTTTCTTGCTGAGAATGTATTTACAATATGAAAACAATCGATTACTCGAATAGTTTAAGGCAGATCATTTTGATCGCGACCTGCTTCTAACGAGATGCTTAATCCATTTCCAGAGCTTTTAACATATTCCCTTCTCGCCCCATTTATACTGCGAGTAACCTTGGGTTTTATACTAGTAAATCTCGGGTATCTAAAATTCAAATCAGAAAAATCTAGATGGGAAATTATCTTTGAAATGCTTCATGTCAAAGAAAAATCTCTGGCTACTAAAATCCTTGCTTCAGTAGAAATAGTTGGCGGTATCGCTCTTATAGCGGGATTCTATACACAAATCGCAGCTCTGGTATTTGTTATCCTCTTTGGAATTGAGTTTTTTATAGAAAAAAGAGAGGCGACCCTAATGAAGCGTGACATTGTGTTCTACACGGTAATGTTTGTGATTGCCCTTTCACTTCTTTTCTCTGGAGCGGGATTTTTCGCCTTTGACCTTCCTCTTTAAGTGTGAGTAACGTAACTCTGGTCCACACTGTTTACACTGAGCGAGTTTCGGAGAAACGAGTCGAAGTGTGGTCACAAGTATTTTTCCTAACGGAAAAATCTCGCGACCCCGGCTCGTGGTTTTTGCCTTGAGCTTCGCTCAAACAAAAACATCACTGCGCCTCGCAAAAGCTAAAAATCTCCCGCAGGGGAGATTTTCTTCACGCTTTGTGCGCCCAGTAGGAATTGAACCTACGACCCTCTGCTTAAAAGGCAGGTGCTCTACCAACTGAGCTATGGGCGCATATCATTTATCTAAAAACTAAATCGAAAACTGCAGGAAACTATAGCGAAAATGGTTGTGTTTGTCGATATTACTGTATTCAGGACAACAAACAAACTAGATCTAAATAGTCAGAATAAATCTCTCAAGAGCAGTGTCGAACTCGACAATCCCTCGCCGAGCATCGTGATAAATTTCTACAAGACGAGATGCCATAGCGTGCAGTTCTTCTTTTTTAAAATTCTTGGCAAACCTAGAGGACTTTTGATAAACAAAGGGTTTGAGTCCTGCCTCCTCCGGAGAAGATGCGTTTAAAGAAGCGAGCATTGCCTTAACCTGCCAAAACAAAATACCGTGAATTTCTTCCGGCTCACTACCTTCTTCAATAGCCCTCTGATAAAGCACCCATAAGTCTTTCTTATTCTTCATACCTAAGGCGTCTGTCAAAACAAAAATATTAAATTCTTTTACTGACTGTTTCTCTGCTTGAGAAATCTCTTGAACTTTTTCAGCTCTTTTTTCTACTTTTTTGAGAATCTCTTTTGTTAGCTCTCCCTCTAAAAAAATAAATATATGCTCTGATTCCCCGAGTTCTAACAATGAAGAAATCAAAATTTCTCCAGCCTCTTTATCCCGAAGAAGATGGTCAAAAACAACAATATATTTATTTACAAATAGCCCTTGGCTTTGTATGAGTTCTTCTAAATTCGTATTCGCCCAATTTTGAGAATTAATTCTAAAGTGAAGAGCATCTGGTTTTTTAGCAATTTGAGCATCAACTAAAGAGCGAACTTTTTCGCGAGCCTTGTCACTATTATTGCCATAAATAAGGTAAATCATTTTTATTTAACTTCTTTACCATCCCCCCAATTTGTGCCCACTACAGCGTTAGTGGATAATTTTACACCCTTTGCCTGCTCCTCTGTTAAAACGGATTCCATTATTTTCTGTATTTCAGGCAAAACTGTTTTGAGTTTTTCTTCTTTGATTTCAAATACCAATTCATCATGAACCTGAAGCAACATCCGAACATCTTTCTTTAGTTTTTTATTTTCAATAAATTGGTAAATATTTTTCATTGCCAACTTCATAATATCAGCGGCTGTCCCCTGAACCGGCGCATTGATCGCCATCCTTTCAGCGGCTGCCCTAATATAAGGAATTTTTGATTTTATGCCTTCCATATATCGTCGTCTACTGAAAAGAGTTTCTGTATATCCACTTCTCAAGGCGCTAGCTTTTGTTTGATTTAGATATTCTGTAATTCCAGTGAATTCAGAAAAATATTCGTTATAAAACTTTTGAGCTTCTTCTCTGGTTCCACCCAAATTTTGCCTTAAAGCATTGACCCCCATACCGTAGAGGATGCCGAAGTTAATGACTTTGGCCTTTCTGCGCATTTCTTTATCTACTGACTCCAGTGGCACATTAAAAACATAAGACGCCACTGAAGCGTGAACATCTTCGTCTTTCCTGAAAATTTCAAGCAACTTTTCATCTCCTGACAAAATAGCGGCGACCCTAAGTTCAATTTGAGAGTAATCAAAAGAAACAAAAGCAAAGCCTTTCTCAGCTATAAAAGCGTTCCTAATGGCCCTTCCTCTCTCTGTTTTAATCGGAATATTTTGAATATTTGGGTTAGTAGAAGACATCCTCCCAGTAGTAGTGCCCATCTGACGAAGGTTGGTGTGTAGCCGATCATTTATATCTAAAAGTGTCGGTATTGGATCTATGTATGTAGAGAGGAGCTTTTGAAATTCGCGATATTCAAGTACCAAAGGCACCACCGGATGTAGGTCACGGATTTTTTCAAGCTCAGACTCTCGTGTTGACTGCGCTCCGCCGGCGGTTTTTTTCATATTCTTTCCAGCTAGACTAAGTTTGTCAAAAAGGACCACGCCGAGTTGTTTCGGCGAATTAATATTGAACTCCTCTCCAACTTCCTTCCAAATATCTTTCTCCAACTGAGAAAGAGTCTTGTGGTAGTCTCTAGAAATCTCCTTGAGATACGCCTTATCAATCTTGACTCCAATTTCATCCATTGACTTAACTATAGGTAAAAGTGGTTTTTCTATTTCTTCATAAACAAATGTGCCATTTCTTTTCTTTAGTTCATCAAAAATAATATTTTTTGCCTTTTTAAAATCTCTTGTTTTTGCAAAGCGCAAAATATCATCAAGTGTTGGATTTGTAATATTGGAATCCACCACCCAAAGAGCGAGAGATGTTTCTTCGAGCTCAATCTCGTCTATCGGATCATTTGATGCCATATTCAAAGAGGCCTGATTTGTTTCTTTAGACCTAGAAGTTTCTTTCAAAATCTCTTTCCCAGTCAAAACCCCTTTGAGTCTCTGGCTTAAAGTTCTAAAGTCTAATTCCAAAAAAAGATTCTCCACATCCGATAGAACTAGGGCTTCCTTCCATGGCTTCTGGGGTAATGAAAATTCTATAGGAGCATCTCTCCTAATAGTGGCGAGCATTTTAGAAAATACCGCCTCTTCTTCATTGTCTTTGAGAAGAGCGATAATGCGTGGAGAAAGACCGGCCTTTGTAAACGGCTCATCATTTTTCTTTAATCCTTTATATATGTCTTCAATGGAGCCGAATGTTTGTATAAGGGTCGTGGCCGTTTTTTCCCCTATACCCTTTATGCCGATAATATTGTCAGAAGGGTCACCGCGAAGACCTTTGTAATCAGGGAGAAGGATTGGAGAAAAACCAAAACGAGAAAAAACCGCCTTTTCATCATATAGGACCGTATCGTTTATACCTTTCTTAAGTGTGTAAACTTTTACCTTTTCATTATCTACGAGTTGCAGTGTATCCATGTCACCCGAAGCAATAACAATTTCTGTACCCTTATCACCTTTGACCTGTTCAACAATAGTGCCGAGCATGTCATCTGCCTCAAATCCCGGATGAGAATAAATCGGAATATGAAATGCTCTGAAAATATCTTGGGAGCGAATAATCTGAGCTACCAAATCGTCGTCTGTTTTCTTTCTTTGGGCCTTATAGCCATCATAAGCTTCGTGCCTATAAGTCTTCCCCTCAAGGTCGTAGCAAGCCACAACATAGTCTGGCTTTAAATCACTAATTATCTTTATAAGCATTGTCACTAAACCATATAAAGCCCCCGTTGGCTCGCCTTTTGATGATGCGAAGTCTGGAAGAGCGTGATAAGCACGATGAAGTATGGCGTGTGCATCTAAGAGCACTAGCTTCTTCGTTTCTTTTTCAGATTTTTTTTCTTTAGTCTTTACCATAATCGTTATTCCTCATTCCTCATTCTTTTCCCCTCTCCACCTCAATCTCCCTTGTCTCTTCGTCTACAAATTTAAAATTTATCTTGTATGCGCTTTTTGGAATACATTGAGGCACCATCTCTGGCCACTCAATTAATATTAAATTACCCTGATCTTCAAGGAGTGTTTCCCAACCAAGTTTTTCTAATTCACTTTCTGACTCAAGTCTATAAGCGTCAATGTGAACTAAATGTTTAAAGTTTTTGTTAGCAGATGCGGATTTAAGTTTATACATTTTCATTATCACAAATGTTGGACTGGTTACCTCGTCTCGATTTATACCCAAAATATTTGCTGTCTCTTTTGTAAAAGCTGTCTTACCAGAACCAAGGTCTCCAGACAAAGCCACCACGGTCGCTTTGTCCTCAGGGACAAGTGAGGAAATAAAGTCTTTGGCGAAACCAGCTGTTTCTTCTATGCTTCGGGAGGTGACTTTTTCCATTTCCCCATTTTACCTTATTTCAAGAACTATTCAGACAAAAGAAAAACGCGCCCAAATCAATGGACGCGTTCCTCAGTCTGCTACTACCGCAGAGGTTGGAGTCTACGAATCTCCCAAACCTCCTCACGACCCCTCCGGTCACCGCCATAGATGTGTACGGACCAACTGTCCGTACCCACCAGCTTCCCGCTCGCATCGTATCCGCGAGCGAAAAACACGGTTTCCACACTCTGACCCATGTACATTGCGGGCCAGATGGGGGCACGGGCAATCTCGCCTTGACGAAGGGTCAGGAACGGTCGCCCGTTCGCCAACACTTCGATCGTCACCGCCTGCCCATCCAAATGGGCAAAGGTGACGAAGGTGCGGGTATCCAGGATCCCCCGAGAGGGAATCCCGGAGATCCGCGCCGACGTGCGCGGGGTTTCCACGCAGTCAGTGTTTGGCTGGCACGGTACCGGCGCGAGAGTGACCGACGGCTGACAAGCCGTCAAAGTCACTAGCAGACTGACAAAGAGCGAATTCCGGAACATGGCACACCTCGCGGAAGAAGAAAACCGATGTTTGTCGAGGTGAACCGAATGTTCACCCTTCTATCTTAATTATATCATACTTGATAGCCATTTGTCAATAGGTAAAATAGAGCCCTATTTAGCCCCCTTTTCCCCTCTCCAAAAACATAGCGAAATGCTACAATAAATGAACATTTCAATACATATGACACAGTTCAACGAAGAAAAACAGGATAAAAAAATGGATGTGCTTAGAAGACATGAGGAGGAAGACTTGGCAAAGGTACTCTCAAAAAAATACGGGGTTGGCTACCTTGACCTCGGTGCTGTACCTATAAACATAGACGCCATACGAATCATAAAAGAAGAAGACGCCAGAAGCTCTGGTGTGGCTGTTTTTAATATAGTAAATAAAAAAATTGATGTAGCTGTGCTCTCTCCACAAAGTGAAAAAACTATTGAAGCAATAGAAGATTTAAAGAAAAAAGGATTTATCCCAAATATCTTTATGGTTTCGCACGACAGCTTAAACAAAGTATGGAACCTATATAAAGAACTGTCTTACTCATTTGAAACAAAGGGTGGGGCGCTTGATATATCAAACGAAGAAATTACTGACCTTCTCAAAGAAGTTCAAAGTCTTGACGCAGTAAAAGAAAAAATACAAACAGTTCTATCTCTCAAAAAACAATATCGCATATCAAAAATACTTGAGATTATTGTGGCGGGAGCTTTGGCCACAGGAGCATCAGACATACACCTTGAACCAGAAGAATCTTATGTTCGTCTTAGATATCGACTTGATGGTGTTTTAACAGACATTCTCTCTTTTGATACAGAAACATACTCTTTGCTTCTCTCAAGAGTAAAACTCATCTCAAACTTAAAATTAAACCTCAAGGGCGCACAGGATGGGAGATTCTCAATTAAACTTCAAGAAGGAGATACTGAAATAAGAACATCGCTTCTACCAGGCGCCTACAATGAGTCTATTGTTCTTCGTGTCTTAAATCCGGATGCAATTTCTGTTCCTCTAGAAAAACTAGGTATTCACCCAAGACTTTTAAACATTCTTATGCAGGAAATAACCAAGCCAACAGGAATGATATTAACCACAGGCCCAACAGGTTCAGGAAAAACCACAACTCTCTATGCTTTTTTGAAAAAAATCCATACCCCAGAAATCAAAATCATAACTATTGAAAACCCGATAGAATACCACCTCCCCGGCATAGTCCAGACACAAACAGATCCAGACAAAGGATATACATTCCTCGAAGGACTTCGCTCAGCTTTGAGACAAGACCCTGATGTAATCATGGTTGGAGAAATCAGAGATGATGAAACAGCAGAAATTGCTATTAATTCTGCTTTGACTGGACATCTAGTTTTCTCGACACTTCACACCAACAATGCTGCTGGTGCATTCCCCAGACTCATTGATCTTGGCGTAAATCCAAAAATTATCACCTCTGCGATTAATGTGGCGATTGCACAAAGACTAGTCAGAACACTTTGTCCTCACTGCAAAAAAGAAATGGCGCCTGAAGTGAAGGAAAAAGAAATAATTGATGAAACTCTAAATGAAATTAGTGATAAAAGTTACACAGAAGGCCTACAAACCGAAAAAGTTTGGATTTCTGGTGGTTGTGAGAAATGCAATATGACTGGATACCTAGGAAGAATCGGTCTTTATGAGGCGATAATCACTGATGAGAAAATTGAAAAAATAGTTAGAGAAAATCCTAGTGAAAGAGAGATAAAAACCGCTGCCAGAGATCAAAATATATTAGATATGAAACAAGATGGAATAATAAAAGTGCTTCAAGGTGTTACTTCTATCACAGAATTGCGTCGTGTAATAGAACTTGAAAAAGCAGATTAGTCCATTCTTGCAACGAAACGATAAGTATGAATAATGGGAAGAGAGATTTAAACGAACCCTCCCCGACCTTTGGGGGTCGGGGAGGGTGTAGGAATCGAAAACATAAATCTCTAAGCAACACTTTTAATAATCGTACCAAAAGTTCCGCGATTCTCTAAAGATAGTCCCAGAATGGAATAAATCCATCCAGAACGTCTTCGATGAAGCGCTTGACAGGCCCGGAGAGCCTCGTTGCTTAGAGATTTATATCTTTGATTCCAAAGAAATTTAGAACATAAAGAGTCTAGCACATAATTCTTTTTTTGTCAATCCCGCCCAGACTCTCCTTTTTACATAGATTTCGGGGGTCAATCATCATAACAGAAAATTTTACTTTGAGAAGCCCTGTTTTGGGATATACTAAACCTAAGAAATATGCCAAAAAAGCATCTAAAAAAAGAGGGGGATGTTGAAAAATCAGAAACGGAAGAGAAGGATTTTGGTTTTCTTGATCAAACACTGAGACCTTCTCGCTGGGATGAGTATGTGGGTCAAAAAAACATAAAAGATAATCTCCACATTCTTATTACTGCCGCCAAAGAAAGAGAACATCCCCCAGAACATGTTCTTTTTTATGGACCACCTGGACTTGGCAAAACAACCCTTGCACATTTGATAGCAAAAGAGACGGGTGCACAAATAAAAATAACTTCGGGGCCCGCCATAGAAAAAGTTGGTGACCTCGCATCAATCCTCACAAACCTTTCTTCTGGAGATATTCTCTTTGTGGATGAAATACACAGACTAAACAAGGCCATTGAGGAAGTTCTTTATCCTGCTATGGAATCTGGCGTTCTAGATATTATTATAGGTAAAGGTCCGTCTGCAAGAACCATACAGCTTGAACTCCCCCAGTTTACCTTGCTAGCTGCTACCACAAAGATCGGGCTCGTTTCCTCTCCTCTCCGTTCAAGATTTTCCGGTGGAGTTTTTCGATTAGAGTTTTATTCTGTTGATGAAATAGAAAAAATACTTTTGCGTTCCGCAAAAATACTTGGCATAAGCGCAGAGGAGGGGGCCATAAAAGAAATAGCCAAAAGAAGCCGAAGAACACCGAGAACGGCAAATTACCTTCTAAAGAGAGCTAGGGACTATGTTCAGGTACATAAAAAAACATTTGAACAAGAAAGCGTTACGGAGGCCCTAGATCTTCTTGGTATAGACAAAGAAGGGCTCGCCCCTTCTGACAGGGCTATTTTAGAAACCATTATTGAAAAGTTTTCTGGAGGACCTGTTGGTTTAAACACCTTAGCTGCCGCCCTTTCTGAGGAAGAAGGGACAATAGAAGAATTTAATGAACCATATTTATTACAAATAGGGTTTATAGAGCGAACGCCGAGGGGAAGAACGGTGACTGTCCACGGATACTCTCATCTGGGCCTAAAGCCACCGAAAGATTCCCAAGAAAGTCTTTTATAAAAATTAGAAAGAACAATGGCTGGACACAATAAATGGTCAAAAATAAAAAGGCAAAAAGAAAAAACTGATTCCCAGAAAAGTAAAATTTTTGGAAAGCTTTTGCGTTCAATAAGTGTTGAGGCTCGTAAAGCCAACGGGGATGTTTCATCGCCAAACCTCAGAACCGCCATAGAAAAAGCGCGCACAGCAAATGTTCCAAGCGACAATATAGAGAGAGCTGTGAAAAAAGCTAGTGAGGCTGATGGCGCTATGGAATCAATAACCTATGAAGCGTATGGACCTGGAGGTAGTGCTTTAATAATTGAATCATTGACATCAAATCGCAATAAAGCTGCTCAGGAAGTTAAGCATATTCTTTCAAAACATAATTTAACTTTGGCTCAAATTGGCAGTGCCACTTGGGCATTTGAAAAAACCCTAGATGGATGGATACCGAAAACCAGCATTTCAATTTCAGAAGAAGATGGAGAGAAACTCTCCCAGCTTATTGACGACTTAGAAGAAAATGATGAGGTTCAGGATGTTTTTACTAATGCAGAATGATGAAAAAAAAACCAAAAGAACCTACTAGTGGAACAAGGGTGCTCGGTGTTGACCCTGGGTATGAGAGAGTTGGTGTGGCAGTTGTGGAGCAGGATGAAAAAGGAAAAGAAACTCTTTTATACTCTAACTGCATAAGGACAGATAAGAAACTGCCTCATTCAAAACGCCTAGCAATGATCGCCATTGAACTCCAAAGAGTTATTTTGGAATACAAACCGAAAATGTTTGCAGCCGAAACTCTATTTTTTAATGTTAATCAAAAAACCGCCCTACTTGTAGCAGAGGCTCGCGGAGTAATTATCACATCGGCGTCACTACAAAACATTCCAGTATATGAATACACGCCTCTCCAAATAAAAATGGCAACGACTGGCGACGGCAGAGCGGACAAGAAACAAATGATGGCAATGATCCCTCGATTGATAAAGTTAAACGAAAAAAAACTAATAGACGATGAGTACGATGCCATAGCCGTAGCCCTAACCTGCTTAGCAAGCACGAAAGGTAGATAAGTTGTTATCCACACTGGTGCACTAGGGGGCTTTGCAAACAAAACAAGATTTGATACAAATATAAAATCCTGAAAAAGGATTGTTACTAATTTAACCTTAGTCTAAATATGTTAGATGAAGAGCGAGACCTTGAACAAGGCCTTGATGAAGTAGAGCCTTCTCTTGACGGAGAGATCGGTCCGGTGGAAGAAGAGCTTGAAGATGATAGCGTGGATGCAGACTTGGATGAATAAAAACAGCCCCGCCCTGAGAAATTTCTCAGGGCGGGGCTGTTTTTATTTTATAAGACAGTAATTTTTATAAATCTTTTTTTACCAATACGATAAGTGCCAGATTCATTGATAATACTATCAACTGACTCCACTACCTCCCCTCTTTCCATTTGCTCAATCGCCTTACCTTCAACAAGTCTTCTAAAGTCACTCTTTGAAGAAACGAGGGCCTGTTCCACCAAAACACCCACCAGTGACGACCCTTTGCTTACAGAAACCTCGGTAATAGAGTCCGGTATACCACCCTCGCTAAAAGTTTTTACAAAAGACTCTTCGGATAAATTTGCCTTTTCACGGCCGTGATACATCTCCACAATCTCTCTGGCCAATCTCATTTTTATATTCTTGGGATTTTCTTTTCCACTTTCAATAGATTTTTCTATTTCTGAAATAACACTCATTGGAGTGTAGGTGCAAAGCTTAAAATACTTGGAAATAAGAGTGTCTGGAAGGGACATTATTTTTCCATACATATCTTCCGGGGTGTCGGTAATAGCTATGTAATTATCTAAGCTCTTGCTCATTTTCTCTTTACCATCCAAGCCTTCAAGGATCTCAAAGGATAAAACCGCTTGAGGGGCCTGCTTATTCATCTTCATAACATCTCTGCCCATAAGCATGTTGAAAGTCTGGTCACTTCCCCCAACCTCTAGATCACATGCTCCAAAAATGTTAGCAATCATGAAAGAATCTACTCCTTGTAGAACGGGGTATAGCATTTCGTGCATATAAAGTTCGTCACCATTCTTAATACGAACCTGAAACATATCTCTTTCAATCAATCGACTGTGTGTAACATGTTTAAGGGTCCAAAGTAACCCAAGAACCGTGAGGCCCCAAATTTTGCCGGAACTAGAAAGTTTTTTCTGCATTCTAGTTTCGTTGTAAACAATAGATTTCGCCAAAAAAGAATTACCGGGAAGAGAGGCCTTCAATGACTTCCCGTCTTGCTCAATGTTCATCTCTACTTTTCTTTCCGGATCTTCAGCCAGATCGGTGGCGCCGTAATACCAATCAGAATTTCTAATCCAAGCAAAAACCTTTGGGTCTGTAAGAAGGATTTTGCCAACTTGGTCGAGGTAGGTTTTCATATTCTCTTCTATCTCCTTTTGCTCAATCTCTGGTCTGACTTTACTATTACCTGTTGGATCTCCTATGAGACTGGTGAAGTCGCCCACCAAAAAAATTACCTTGCACCCAAGATCTTGGAATTTTCTAAGCTTCCTAAAAACCACAGCGTGCCCTAGGTGAATATCTGGACGAGTGGGGTCCACACCAAATTTAATAACGACTTGGTTTGGGTTTTCTGAAAGTTTCTTCTTAAAATGCCCCTCCGGGTCAACTAGGTCTTTTACGCCCCTGACGAGCAAATCATCTTCTAATATGGCGTTTTCGGTTTTACTCATGAGACTAATTTAACATACTTATCCCTAATCTGAACAGAAAGAAAAAGTTTACTCCTTCGTCATGGTATGATTAACTGATTGACCCATGAAATCTCGAATTTTGAGACCACTCAGAAAACTAGGCGCCAAATTAAGCCTTATTAGCAAAAAACGCTGGAAAAATTACGCCGTTTTGGCCTTTGCAATAGGAATATTTCTCTTTGGGACAATGATTATATGGATTTCCACCTTCAAAATCCCAACCTTAGACTCATTCAGTGAAAGACAGGTGGTGGAGTCAACAAAAATATATGACCGAACCGGAGAAATTCTCCTTTATGATGTAAACCAAGAGACAAAAAGAACAGTGGTTCCTTTTGAAGAAATCTCTAGGAATATAAAAAACGCAACCATTGCTATAGAAGACGAGGGGTTTTATGAACACAAAGGCGTGAAACCTAGCTCGTTCCTTCGCGCTGTTTTAGCAAACCTTTTATCTTTGAGCTTTAGCCAGGGAGGATCCACTATCACCCAACAAGTTATAAAAAACTCCGTATTAAGTTCTGAAAAATTAATATCTAGAAAAATGAAAGAGTGGGTTCTAGCCATTAAACTTGAGAAGCTTTTATCAAAAGATGAAATTTTAAATCTTTATCTAAACGAGATCCCTTATGGAGGTGCCCTGTATGGCGTAGAAGAGGCCAGTAAGACGTTCTTGGGCAAAAGTTCATCCGAACTATCAATTGCCGAGTCTGCATACCTAGCAGCCCTTCCCCAAGCTCCGTCCTTCTACTCTCCGTATGGAAGAAACAGAGAGAGGCTGGAGGAGAGAAAGAACTTAGTTCTTTATAAAATGAGAGAAAACAATTTTATTACTGAGGAAGAGTACCGTCAGGCAAAAGAAGAGGTTGTAACATTTAAACCCAGAGAAGAGAGTGGCATTAAAGCTCCGCACTTTGTCTTTTTCGTTCTGGAAGATTTAGAAAAAAAATATGGTGAATCAATAGTAAGAAATGGGGGGTTAAAGGTAAAGACAACCCTTGACTATGAGATGCAAGAAAAGGGTCAGGAGATAGCAGAAAAGTATGCCAAAGAAAATAAAACGAAATTCAATGCAGAGAATGCTGCGTTTGTAGCCATTAATCCAAAAACTGGAGAAATACTTTCAATGATTGGGTCTAGAGATTATTTTGATGAAGAGATAGAGGGAAACTTCAATATTGCTACCGCACACAGACAACCAGGTTCAACCTTCAAGCCCTTTGTTTACGCAACTGCGTTTAATAAAGGATACACCCCGGAAACAGTTTTGTTTGATGTGAAAACTCAGTTTTCTACATCGTGCTCGCCAGACAACACCACGAGCACCGGAGGATGTTATTCTCCGGAAAACTATGACAGTGCTTATCGTGGGCCTATTACCATGAGGAACTCACTAGCCCAGTCAGTAAACATCACCTCAGTAAAAACCCTTTATTTGGCCGGCATTAGAGAATCAATTGGGGTAGCAGAAAATATGGGAATAAAAAGTCTTACAAATCCCGCACAATATGGTCTTACTTTGGTTTTGGGCGGTGGAGAAGTCTCTCTTTTAGACATGGTGAGTTCTTATGGTGTTTTTGCAAACGAAGGACAAAGAAATCCTTATACAGCAGTATTAGAAATCAAAGACAGAACAGGTAGGGTTCTAGAGGAGATTAAACAAGAAACCCGAGAAGTTTTACCGAGAGAAACTGCTTTAAAAATATCTGACATACTTTCTGACAACGTTGCGCGAGCGCCTGCCTTTGGACAAACCTCACAGCTACATTTTTCAAATAGAGATGTGGCCGTAAAAACAGGAACGACCAACGACTACAGAGACGCTTGGATTATAGGATATACGCCGTCTGTAGCCCTTGGTGCCTGGGCAGGAAACAATGATAATTCACCTATGGAAAAAAGGGTGGCTGGTTTTATTGTCGCGCCAATGTGGCGAGCATTTATGGATGAAATATTAAAAAGTGTTCCGAATGAGGAATTTCCCGTTCCAGCAACAGAAGACCAGTACGAACTTAAGCCAACTTTGAGAGGAAAGTGGCAGGGAGGCATTTCTCATTTTGTAGACTCTGTATCTCAAAAACTGGCAACTGAGTACACACCTAGAGAAACATTGGTTGAATACCTTTCTGGTGGCATTCACTCAATACTTTACTGGGTTGACCGTAGCAACCCAAGAGGACCAATTCCAAACAATCCAAATGAGGATTCGCAATTTCGTTATTGGGAATACGGAATAGATCGCTGGATGAGATCACAAGGAATGTCACAGCCAGAAAACCCCACTCTTCCAAGTGAATACGACGATGTGCACACGGCACGAGAAAAACCACTAATAGCAATCGTCTCTCCAAAAGAAAGCGACGCCTTCAATGAAGGCGACAACATTAATGTTTCTGTAGAATACACAACCTCTTTCCCAGCGAAAGAAATTAGAGTATTTTTAAATGGAAACTACATTGGCAAATCAGAACAACCGCCTTTCTATTTTAATATAGCAACTGATAATCCAGCACTAATGTCATCAAACAATTTGAAAGTGGTTCTTTATGACTCAGTGTTTAATAATAATGAAACAGAGGTAAATTTTACTTTTATTGAAAATCCCTAAAAATAAAGCCTCTGCTTTTTAAATATGGGAGTATTTTTTGTTTTTTCAAAAAAATCTCGCTACGAAAAACCGGACTAACCGACAATAAAACGTTTCCATCCCTAATCTTTATCCCTTTTATATCAAGATCTAGATTACAAAAAGTTTTTACGGCCTCTTTTATGGCAATCTTTTCCTCGGACTTATCGCCTATGATTTTTTGAAACTTTTTTAGAAAAAACGAAAGATTGTCCATTTATTTGTTCATCGGCATAACAATATATGTAAAAGATGTATCAGAAACACCCCTTATAACCAAAGGTCTCCCTTGGCCGTTAAAAGAAAGGGTTAGGCTGTCAACGGCGATAGATTGTAGGCAGTCAGTTATATACTTGTGGTTAAAGCTCATTGTTACATCTTCCCCCTTCAAAACAGCGTCTATACTGTTTTTGTTTTCCCCAACATCGTTATTTCTGGTAATAATTTCAAAAACCTTGTCCCCAGGAACTATTTTTATAGTTACCTGATTAAATGAGTCAGAAAAAACATGGGCTAGTTTTAGTGCCTGAGAAAAATCTTGCTTCAAAACAGTGGCTTCTGTTTTTTCTTCTTTAGAAATAAGCTGTTTATAGTCTGGGAAAGAAGCGTCGACTATACGAGAAACCATGTATGCCCCCTCCCACAAAAAAGCTATTTGGTTTTGTCCAATAACAATCTCTATACTAGAGCTAACGTCCTCTAAGGCCCTTATTATCTCTGTTACATTTTTAAATGGTATTAGTATTGGTGAGAATTCTTTTATTTTTTTTATTTTTATTTGCTTTTCTGCCAACCTGAACGAGTCTGTGGCCACAAAAAACAGAGAGTCTTGATTATCATAATAAACATAAACGCTGGAAATCTCTGGCTTCATGCTTGTAACAGCTGCGCTGTACCAAACCGAACGAAGTCCTTTAATAAAATTTTGTGCCTCAATGTTTACTGATACACCATCGGACGTTTTTGGTATGAGAGGAAAGTCTTCTGTGTTTTGTGTTTTTATTTTTGCTGTGGTGTGTTCGGTGGAAACAAGAACAACCCCTTCTTCTGTTTCCAAAGTACACTTCTCGCTTTTTGGTAGGTTTAAAAGAAATTGAGAAAGAATATTTCCTGATAACGCAACTGACCCTGGTTCAATAACTTTTACTGGGAGAGATATTTCAATACCTATGTCCAAGTTTGTGGCTCTAAGAATAACTTGTGAATTAGTCGCTTCTATGTGAATGCAGGACAAGATTGGCAAGGTAACATTTTTACCCGTAACTTTCTCTACTTTTTGTACCGCCTCAAGAAATTTTTCTTTTACACATTCTATTTTCATAGGTTTTTATTATATATAAATTATTATTATTATAAGGCCTGTTGGTAATGTTGATAAGCTAAAAAACCCAAGAATAATAAGGTGTTTTTGGCATTCGCTAAGCATTCTTTTTGTGGATAGCTTTTCATAAAGTGTTGGCTATTGAAGTTTCTGTTTCGAGGGTGTTGATAACACGGTGAGTTTTGGGCCATTTGTTCACAGGGTTTTCCTTGAGTTATAAACATCTTTTAAACAAGCATCGACCGTATTTCCCCAATCTCTCTGACCAAAAGAGAGTCGAGTTTTATGTCTTCTTTAATTTTTTCACACGAGTGGATAACTGTCGTGTGGTCTCTTCCTCCCAGTTTTTGGCCTATGGACGGATAAGAAACACCGAAGTCTTCTCTAAGAATATACATTGTGACTTGCCTAGGTTTTATAATCTCTTTTTTCCTCGTTTTTTCGTAAATGCTCTCTTCTTCTATTCTGTAGTAATCAGCAACAAGCTTAACCACCTCTTTCACAGAGACGGCCTTTTTAGGCTTAGTGCTCAGTTTAATTAAGTTCCTTATCTCATTTATAGAAAGAACTTTTCCTTTCAGTTGCATTTGGCAGACGACTGAGTTCAATGCTCCTTCTAAGTCTCTAATGTTTCCTACGATGGTTTCTGCCATATAGTCGATAATTTCTGGTGTTAAATCTACATTCTGTGTAGATGCTTTGGCTTTTATAATCGCAGATCTGGATTCATGGTCTGGCGCTGGTATATCAACGGTCATTCCTGCCCCAAAACGAGACTTTAGGCGGTCTTCAATGCTTGGAATGAGGTTAGGGTGCTTGTCTGAAGAAAGGATAATTTGTTTGTTGTTTTCATATAGTGCGTTGAATAGAAAAAAGAGCTCTTCCTGGGTTTTTTCTTTGTTTGAAAGGAATTGTATGTCGTCCATTATTAAAACATCGTATTTTCTGTACTTTTCTTTTACTTGGCTTATTTTTCCACTATGAATTGAACTGATTATGTCGTTCGCAAACCTTTCTGATGTCACATAAAGGACACGCTTTTCTTTGTTAGTGTTTTTTATGTGGTTCCCTATCGCTCGAATTAGGTGCGTTTTTCCATGCCCAGTATTTCCGTATATAAATAGAGGATTATATATAATTCCAGGTTTTTTGATGATTGCTTGGGACGCCGCGTGGGCCAGCTCATTAAAGGGGCCAATAACAATGGTATCAAAGGTGTAACGAGGATTAAGGTTGTCTTCTTTGTTTATATAGTAGTCTTGGAGGGGTAATTCGTGGTTTGGTAAAGACAAAGAGACATCTGTGGCTCTATCGCGATTTTCCTTGGGCCTACCGTCGTCCCTAGAGACTGAGTATTCAATGGAGTGGACATTTGGCGCATGCACCCTTATATGCTTTAAAATTGTCCCGTGGTACTTCTTTATAAGCCACTCCTTTACAAAGGCGTTCGGGACATGAAGGTGGGCGGTCCCGTCCTCATGTTTTACTATATAGGTGTCTCTAAACCAGGTACTAAAACTGGCCTTTGACACAGCTAACTCCATTTCTACCAGCACGCTATCCCAAAGTTGTTTAAGATCCATTGTTGTTTTAAGAGGTAAAGGGATAAAGGTTGTGTTAAGTAGTATATACCTAAATCAAAGTCAAAAAACTTGAAAGAAAACAGAAATTATGTTGATAAAATGTTGATTATTTGTGTATAAACTATCATTTAAGTCTATTGCAAAATAAAAAATTATTTTTATGAATAGTGTGTTTGAAGTTATTTAAAAATCAATGCGCCCTTGAAAAAAAACAAAACTAATATACAATGCTTCTCATGTCACAAACATATCAACCAAAAAAAAGAAAGAGAGCACGGTCTCACGGTTTTTTAAAGCGGTCCAGCTCCCCTGGAGGTAAGAAGACTCTAAAAAGGCGTCGAGCCAAGGGTAGAAAAAAGGTGGCCTTATAAAATGCTTCCAAGAAAGAACAGAGTACCAAAGGGATCTTTCAAAAATATTTCGCGCGAAAGCAAAAACTTTTCGACCCCAATTTTTACACTGAGAATAACAAATAACTCACTACAAGAAGAAGGTCGTGTTGCTATTATTGTTTCAAAAAAAGTAGCTCGAACCGCTGTCTCTCGAAATAAAATAAGAAGGAAAATTTATAGCCAAATAAATCCAACTTGGCTCAAGGGTTCGGGCTTTGGTTTTTTGTTTTTTATTTATCCAAAAAAAGAAATCTTGGAAAGTAAGCCGAAAGAAATTCAAGAAGCCTTGCAGGTTGTTTTTGGTGCCATAAAAACAAAATAGAAAAAGACTTTCAAAGTGTTTAATTTAGAGATATAGTATTTTCCATGTCTGGACTTTTTAATACATTCCTCTATAAGCCACTGTATAATGGGCTCATCGCGCTTATGGACCTACTGCCTTGGCTTGACGCTGGGGTAATTGTCATACTTTTCACTATTATAATTAAATTCGCCATATTCCCTCTTTCTCGCAAGGCGGTTACCGCTCAAATGGAACTCAAGGCGATTGAGCCAGAGCTGACGGCCATTCGTGAAAAATATAAGGATGATAAACAAGAGCAGGCCAAGAAGACGATGGATCTTTATAAAGAGAAAAAGATTAACCCCTTCTCTAGTCTCTTGGTTATCTTGATTCAACTTCCAATTATATTTGCTCTATACTTTGTTTTCCTAAAGTCAGGGTTGCCAGAGCTCAATAGCGAACTTTTATATAGTTTTGTGCCAAGGCCAGAAAACATAAATATGGATTTTCTGGGCATTTTAAATATCACAGGTAAAAGCGTTTCTTTGGCTTTGCTAGCTGGCATTTCTAGTTTCTTTCAAATTAGATTTTCTGTTCCCGCGTACAAAAAAAAGGAAAATGCTACACCTTCATTTAAGGATGACTTGGCGCGTAGTATGAGTTTGCAAATGAGATATGTTTTCCCTGTAATTGTCTTCTTCATTTCCTTCTCTATTTCAGGAGTTATCGCTCTATATTGGACTACCAGCAACTTGTTCACCCTTGCCCAGGAAATGGTAATCAGAAAAAAATATAAAGTCGCAAACAACGAGTAGAGGATATTCCTTATTTACTATTCGTTACTCCTCATTCTTTCTCACCTCCTATTTCCCTGTTGGTACTGCCCACAAAGTAAGATCTTTTTTGTTTGTAAATAAGATATATTTCCCATCCGAAGATATTGCCGGGTTTATGGCATCAACATATTGACCAGATAATGTTTGGAGCTCTGATACCAGCCGTGTTTCCCCAGTAGACACATTGGTTTGCCAGAGTCTGTCATTGAAACTCACTACTCCTTGGTACCAAGAGTCTGGTAAATTCGAAAAGAGCGTCTTTGGTTGGAAGCAGTATAATTCCGTTTCATTTTCTGTCCATACGCACTTTTCAGGAAGGGTATCAAACGGCGCTTTGTATCCTGTTTTTTCTACGCGGTTATAAAAATAATTTTCTGAAGAACTTCCTTCAGACCCACTGTATAGAATAATTTCTCCAGACGGCGATACTTTAGTCGTTAATCCTGGAATATTAGAAATAATTAGAGATGTCGCGCCATTCGTGGTGTTAACAAAATACAAAAGCCCATCCAGAGAATTGCTCGCCTTACTGGTTAGAGCAATCATGTTTTGTGTGGCAGTTTGTGAGAGCCACTCCGATGTTGGGAATTCCCACACTTTCCGAGGGTTTTCTCCTCGCGAATTTGCCACGAAACCTTCAATGCCACTAATTCCTCGTGCGAGGTAGAAGATTTGATTTTGTGAGGATATTGTAGGAGAAAAAATATTGTCCTGAAGAGAAAATTCATCAATTCTTGCGAAAGTTTCACTGGTTGTTGTCCCGGTGGGTTCTACAATCTCATAAATTTTAGTTTTGAGGATTCCAGAATCAATCGTTTGAGCTAGGAAAGAATTACCGCCCTCTCTCCACAGAGCAAATTCAATTTTTGGTATGGTTGTATTTGAAACTCTAGTGATGTTTCCTGTTTCTAGATTTGCATCATATATGTGACCAGTTGCTCTTTCTATAAAACGAACATTGTGCTCAGTAGAAGTTGAAGATTGAAGAAAAGTTGAGCCAGAGACAGGAACATCGCTTATTTTTTTGAGACCGTTTTCATCTCTTATTTTTGGATCAAGTTCCGTTAACACAACTTGATCTACTGTGCCAGGACTTGTTTGTGGTGGCGGTATACTACTATTTTCAGAACTGCCAAAAGGTAGTCCTCCCCAAAAACCACCACTACCACTCTCAGTGTTTTTTGACAGGACAATAAATAATCCCCCAAGGATTATTAAAATTGTTACAATTCCTGCGATGATTAGAATTTTTTTATTCATTTTATTTAAAAGCAAACATGCCAATGTGCCCCAGTAAATGCCAGCGATCCAACCTCATCAACATATATAGCCCCATTAGGACCTTGATAGGCCTTTCCATTAGCACAACTACTTCCACCCACTATTTCAGGAAAGCTCTGTATAACATTATTTAAAATATTACTATTTTTTGACAAATCCAAGGCCCTTCCTCCATTTGCTTCGGGTTTGTGCGAGGTGTTGTTTGCAAGTATTGAAGTACTTCTGTTTCCGTGCAACCAATACTCCGTTCCTCCGGTTATGACTATACTGCAATTTTGAACACCACAAGCAGTTGATAATGCCGTAATGCCATTCAGCCTCCTCGCTCCAAGTCCATATACACTTGTACACGATTGTTCGCCCACAAATGTACAGGTTCCCGGTCTGTTTATGGAGACCCCCCTTATTGCTTGAAGCTGTGCTCTTTCCGCACTGTCGTCGGGCCAAGGCGAATTGTTGCCAGTCGGAGTTGTTGTCGCACTAGTGATTGTGCTTGTGCCTGTCCCCATCTGTATAGGCGTTATTGGGGTGATGCTTAGCTCTAGTTCCAGTGTTTTCGGGTTTATTGTTTGTAGTAATATGAAACTAGCAATGACCAGCAGTAGTCCATATACAGATTTTTGTATTTTATCTTTTCCCTCCTCTTTGCCTTGTATGGCATCAGTTGTGATGTATTGAATTCCGCCAATGACTATCATAATGACCGCTAACCCTCCTGCTATTTGGATTATTATTTTTACGATTGCTGGTATATAAGAACTCGTTTCTATTCGGCAGTTTGGATTCATCGGGTCCACTGTCGGATCACAGTTTCCAACCGTTGTTCCAGGTATGGGTGCTAAGGGTTGGTATTCATAGACGGCCATAAGGGTGGATGGCGCCACCATAAAGCAAAAAACGAAACCGACTAATACAGCGAGCACGCTCTTTTGTTTTAAGGTTTTTGAAGACATTTATTTAAAGTTTATAGAGAACTGTGTTTCGCCACGCTGGTCGGTTTTTCCGTCTTGTTCTATTTTGATTCCAACCAGAGATGTACCAGACTGGCCAGATTCTGCTCTGAAGGTAATAGAGTTTCCATTTTCATTTCCTTGAATCGGGTTTCTATTCATACTCCAGTTATATTGTGTTTTTCCGCCCGACAAAGAATTAGAAGAAAAATAGAAGGGGGCGGCAAAAAATGATACTTCATTGTTCTGATTTATATTAAATATTCCAACCGCTCTGTTAAAGAGAATGCCCAAGAGGGGGCTGTCTTCGTATATAAATACTTTTGGTTTTTGCGGGTGTATGGTCAGTTCCCCTTTAGAGCTAATTGAACCTTCACGCGAGGTTACTTCTACAGAGACAACCTCGTCCCTTCCCCAAAAAGAACCAATTACGGATAGGCTTTGTTTTCCATACCCAGATTGATTATTTAACACCTGTCTATTTCTGGTCCACTTATAAATAATATCATTTGGGTTAATAGGACCATTCGGGCCCACCATATTTGGCACGGCCACAATCACTAGTTCAGATTCTGGGGTGAAAAGGGACTTCCCCTTGTAAAAAGGAGGAGTATATGTTTTTGCTTCCCACACAAAGCTAACCGAAGATGGTCTGATTACAACTTCCCTTTCAAATGAAGACCCATTCAACAGATTTACCGAAATCAAAAGTTTGGTCGTTTCACCAATGTCCCCAGAAAACAAAGTTGCCTCTTTTAGACCTATGCCACGTGCCACTTCTCGGCCATTTGCTGTCCAAATTATTGATGCTGAGTCTAGGTTGTATGATGAGCTACTAATCCTGATACTTACAAATTCATTTGGTTTTGGAAATTCGGGGATAATTCTAACGGTTAAATTGCTTGACAAATCGTTTGGAGAGATTTGAGCGATGGCAAAAAACGGTAAACCAAAAATTACAAAAGAAAGTATTGTTAGAAAAACAGAGGTTCTCATGTTTATTATTATACCTCACCTATCTTCAGAAAAAACAGACAAAGTCACATTTCCACAAACTTATTTCTTACTAAATCTTGAGATTTTTGATATCGCCTTGTTTCCCAAAGTTCCTTCTCCCAAAAGTTTTCTGGCTGTTTTTTCCGCTCTTTCTATACCAACAAGCAAAATAACAGCTATTGTCCATCCAGGAAGGGCTGCTAATAGCGGGAACATTTCTATAACCACCCCCACCCCTATTGCCGGCAATCTTTTGGGATTAAGGAAGCTTTTGTTGTGAAATTTGAACCAAAGCCAGAAAGTAAGAAAAGCAAACCAGCTCACAAGCCAGTCCATAACAACAAATGCAAGTAAAACTTGTGTTAAGTCAAAAAAAATGGCCGTCCCAATCATTAACCCAAGCGTTGTGTTGGGTATACCCTCTTCCTCAGTTTCGCTTTCTATGGGCCCACTCCGATTTTCAGTATAATTATTTTGGTATAGGTTTTGCTTTTGAGTCATCTCTTCCTCATCCTCTACCCACTCCCTTTGATTCGAAGACAGGGGGCGGTCAATCCTCCTAATATTTTGAGGATTTCCCCCCTCGGTTTCTTTCCTTTGTTTTAAATCGAGCAGGTTGCTCATAATTTATTATGTAGAGTCACTTAATTCTTTCTTGGCTTTCTGAATAGCCAGAATTTGAAATGGGTCTGATGTAATAATCTGGTCTTCCGTGTACGATGCTTCTATTTTGATTGCCACATGTTTGAGTCCTGCAAAAAATATTCCTTCTCCCACTCCAGATTCTAATAGTAGATATTTCTCCTCGTCTGTCAGATTAAAGACCTGTTGAAGTTTATCAATGGTTGTCGGGGACTGTTTTAGAAGAATTTGTATCGAAGAGTTCGTGATAATAGGTGTTCCATATGGAGACTTAAGAAAGTCATCCACATCTTGAGTGATAGTAGCAAGTCCTAGACCATATTTCCTACCTCGCTTAGCGAGGTTTAGCAGGAAAGAAGCCGTGTCTTCAGACTTCATCATCCACCAAGCTTCATCTATGACCAAAAGTCTTTTCTTCTTCTCTTTTCTTATGGCACTCCATATATAGTGCGTGACAATATACATGGCAATCGGCTTGAGTTCATCCTCCATATCACGCAAAGAGAAGACTACAAATTTTTTATTTATGTCTATATTTGTAGGCCTGTTTATGAACCCTGCCCAAGTGCCTCTGGTGTATTTTGTTAGTCTCTGAGCCAAGGATTCTCCTCCCTCAAGTCCAGAGAGAACAAGCTCAAAGTCAGAAAGCAGTGGGGGCTCGATATTTTTAAAATCTGATTCAGCGGTGATGTCTTTCAGGGCATATGTCTCGGTGATTGCCCTGTCTATGATGGCGTCTTCTTCGGATGTAAGTCCTCCCAACATTAATCTAAATAGACCAACGAGGTTTATGATATTTGAACGAAGCACATTGGCAGCAGATTCATCTTCTCCGGGAATTGGAAGTTCAAACGGGTTTATGTGATGCTCAGAATTTAGAGAAATTTTCAGAGACCTTCCTCCCACCGCCTCAGACATATATTCATACTCTTGTTCTGGGTCAATAACCATAACGTCAGTATCAAACATAAGGGTTCTCAGTATCTCTAATTTTGTGGCATATGATTTCCCAGACCCAGATTTTGCAAAGGTTATGGAGTTGTAGTTTTCAAGTGAAAAGCGGTCAAAGAGCACAAGGCTTGAGTTGTGTCTGTTGATACCATAGAGGATTCCCTTTTCTTGGGTTAGGTCAAAAGAGATAAATGGGAACAAACTTGATAGCGGAGAAGAATTCAGTTTTGAGTGAACTTCTAGCAAATCTGTTCCTAGAGGCACTATACTTCTGAAGCCTTCTTCTTGTTGGAAAAGGGCCGGCTTTATATATACAAGTTTTGATTCAAGAATAGATTTTATCTCTGACTCTATTTTATCTAGTTCTCCTACACTGTCAGCGTATATAGATATATATAGACCAACATCAAATAGCTTTTCTTGAGCCTGCTGTAGGTTGTCTCGGAGATTTTCAAGGTCTTGATATGCAACATCAAGCATTGGATCTCTTACCAACCCCTTGGCTTCTCTTTCGTGTATTTGACTTTGAACTTCAGCTACTTTCTTTTGGAATTGTTTTAAGACGCGAGAAGTTTCAACCGGATGGACAAAGATGGAAATATCAAAAACTCTATCTAAGTTTATGATTGGGGCAAACCAGCTTTCTGCCAAAAACCTTGGATAAGAAATGACAAAAAAGCTTCTGACTATTTTTTCTCCGAGATTTAGGTCTTTCGGGCTAACTTTTAGGGCACTGGGGGCAATAATATCCTTTAAATCTAAGGTATTCGCTTCGTATATTTCATGGGGAAGGATAGAAACTCCCTGCGCCTCTTCGGCCACCCCTTTTTTCCCTTTTAAAAAATTAAAGATAGACATTTTTGTGAAATTACTCCTGAACAATCGGTCTTTCTGTTTCTCCCGGATTAAATAATTTATAGAAAAGCTCAATAACTTCATCGTTTCCTAATCTCTGGACACGAACTCCACACCTCATGAGACCTTGTTCTACTACAGACAATCTTTGCTCTAACTGAGTTCGATTTTCTTCAAAGAGAAGGCCCACAGATTCTCTCTCATTAGAAGTATTTTTCTTTCCTAACAGACTACTCAATGACCCCGTTTTCCCCTGAAGCATTGCTGGTGAGTAAGGTATAACCACAAAGAAACTTTTTGTCATTATATTGTTATTTTCAGTAAAGGTTCTAACAAAACCTATATACTCCTCAACCTGTATTTTCATGAGGTCATTCGTCTGTATTTTTTTCTGTTCTTCAAGTAGTGCCAGATAAGGTCTAATGTCTAGTCGTCTGGATTCAACAAAAATCTGTATCGGAAAATCTAAAGAATTTAGAAAATCCTGAAACTGTAGAAGAACAGCGGTTTTTTCATCCTCTGATTTTAGAGAAAAGTTAAGGGACGAAGCTATGATAATGGCTCGCATACTGCCATCTTTCATCACTACGACACCGTCACGAACTTCTTGGATTGGTACAAACTCCTGTGTAGCCCTCGCTTTTATAGCCATGGTTATATTCTACACCGAATAATGAATAAGGAATAATGAAATTTATTTAGAAAAGTGGAAAACAGTAATATTTTATCGATTATTTTTTCCTATTCCTCATTCCCTATTCCTTTTCTTCTCCAACCTTTTCTTCTTCCTGAAGTCCTGTCTTTTTTACTCCAAGTTCCCAAGACAAATCTTTTAGTTTGCTGTTAGAAAGTTTTGGAATATAGACCATTGGGTTAGCTGTGTCCCCGTCTTTTGTTCTTATTGGTTTTTTGTCTGCCTTTTTCCAAATATATAATCTTTCCTTGCTGAAATATTTGAAAAAAGATTCAACCATAAATATAAAAGGCCTGTTGTTTATCTTATAAAAAGCCAAAGCTAGCCCGAGTATAACTACGGGGGCGCTTATGAGAAGTGCGAAAAATTTTGGTAAAAAACTAAACGCCGCCACCGCTATACCGCCTGCTCCGGCAAGGTATATGAACTGCTTAAATGTTAGCGGTCCGAATATTTTGTCCTCTACTTCTATGAATTGTGGTACTTGAAAGCGCATAATTAGTTTTAAGTTTTTAGTAGTCAGTTTAGAGTTGATGACAGTTTATACAGCATTTTTGTCACCTCTAATAATATTGATTCCGTTTCATTATAGTCTCTTTTTTCTCCAAATGATAATTTTTTAGATATTTCAATCTGAGTCTCCAATTCAGCGGCAGATCCGAGTGAGATGTTCAAAAAGTGATGAAAATCTTTTTTGGTTCCTCGCCTACTCCCTTCTGCAATATTGGATGGAATAGAAATCGCTGATCTTTTTATTTGAGATGTAATGCCGTACAACTCTTCTTTCGGGAAATTAGAACATAGTTTATAAATCAAAATAACCAAATCACAAGATTTTTTCCAAACCACCAAATCTTTGTAAGATTTTGATCTTTGTTCTTGCATTTACTAAAAACTTAAAACTCTAAACTTAAAACTAACTAAGAGGTTCTCTGTACGGGTCACTCCCCTTGTATGTCTCTGTCACCACTTGGTGTTCTCCTAGGGTTTCTTTTCTCTTTTCCCAATTAGCGTCAATTTCTGGTGAGCCATTCATTATTGGTCCGATTTTCTTTTCTAGCGTTGTTTTTTGTGGAATGGGTGGCAAAACATTATCTTTGTTTCCCGCTGAGTCCTCAATCAAATGGTCACCTTGGGGTATAAGATTTTCCGGATTTTCCGCTTCTGTTTCTGTTGGTAAAAATTCAATGACAGGTTTAAAAACCTTTTCATCCAACTCACTGACAATCTGTCTTATCTGTAAATCATTTAACCCTACTTCTTTTAAGTTGTTAGGAATATTGGTCCTTAAGTCTAATCCAAGAAGAGTAATTATTACCTCGTTTTGTATGGCCTCAGTCTGTTCCTGAGAACAGTTAATGTTTCTTGCAACTTCCTGTGTTGCAAGAGACCACTTTTCTTCAGAAATATAAGCTTTAAGCTCTTTGGGAGCCAATGAAAGCTGTTCTTTTATTATTTGGTTAGTGTCCATTGTATTTTTATGGTGTTGCTGGCGGCGTAGGCGTTGCTGGCGGCGGGGTGGCGGATTGTGTGGTTGAAGGGTCTGCTGTGGTCGGTGTTGGGCTCTCTTCTTCTGTGTATTCTTTAACTGCTTTTGCTAACTTGTCTTTCTTATTTTCTGTTTTTCTAAGTTCAATCGCTGCTTGCCTCCTCTCTCTTGAGATTGGTCCAACAAAACCGACCCTGTTTACCCCAACACCAAGGTCATATCCCAATACATTTAAGGATGAGCCGGGGTTCGTAATAGCATCAGCATAACCGGCCTTTCTTTTTTCTCCAGCACTTTTAATTTCTGCGTCTCTGGCCGCCCTTTTCATTCCATCGTAAGTTCTTGTTGTCTCATTATCAATATTAGCACTCACTGCGTTATGAACCTCTTTCGCTGATTCAAGGGCTCTTCTGGCGTCCCCAGTTTCTAATTTTGCTGCGTCCAAGTTGTTTTTAGCCAAAACAACTTGCCTAATTTTTTCAATACGAGCGGTACCAACCGCGGTGTCAGCTTCAATTTCGAGTCTTCTGTAAGTGTCTTCAGCTGACCTTTCGGCATTTTTTGCTGACTCTAGCTTTGTTTCGGCTTCCTTGAGTGCCGTTGCCTCGCTAGTCGCTGCTTTTCTGGAATTAGATACAGTTTTCCTCTCCTCCTCTAGTCTCGCTATTTCTGCGTCAACATCCTTTTTGTTTCCTTTGAGATTTGACAGTTTTGCTTTGGCTTTAGCTATTCTTACTGGATCACCGCTACTCTCTGCTGCCTTTAGTTCTCGTTCAGCGTCTTCTACAATGATATCAGAAGGTTTTAAAGATTCTCCAAATTTTTTGTACGCTTCAGTTTTCTTTTTGACCGCTTCATCATAACCTCCTTTACCAGTGGCAGAACCTGCTCCGAGTGTTTTGCTTAAGCCGGTATTTGCCCCCCGAAGATCAAAGCTAGACTTTGCGCCACCTTGAGCTGTTTTCAAATAGGCTTTTGCTTTCATCTGTTGGAGTCTAGAATATTTTCCACCCTCATTTGCTGCCTGCGCTTTCAAGGTTTCACTATCGGCAACTTTACGACTAAAACTTCCAAGAGTCTTTCTTCCTGCTAGTCCAAGCCCTCCACCCAGTACAGCTCCAGCAAATTTTCCACCCATAGCTCCACCTTTTGAAGAAAAACTTTTTGAAATTGTGAGTGTACCTATAATCAGCGCTATAGCAACCACAAAATTTAAGAGTAAGGCCTGTGATCCAGGAAAATCACCCTCGTATAGAGCAGAGAGGCGTTGGTCTCCAGCAACGAGAGACAGGTTATTAGTGATAAATCCAGGGCTATTTAATATAGACAGAACAACCCATATCATCACCATAAATATTGGAGCGAATATTGCCTGTTCTGTCATATCTTTCCACCATTTGTTCGTATGTTCGGAGAGCTTTGGAATTATGCTACCCATCACCATTATTGGCGAAAGTATTAATAGAAAAATAATAGTTATAAAACGGATTATGAACATTACCGCTATTGCCAAGAAGACAAATGTAGTGATTAGAAGAAATATTGAACCGCCGAGCGATATAACAATAACCTTCAAGAAGTTGTAGTCTATATCTTGTAAAAATTGTTGATTATCAGTAGGGCTAAAAATAGTTGATACACCAAGAGGGTTTGAAAAACAGGCAGAAAGTCTCGCTTTACCACCGGGGTCACAGCTTTGTATGGTTGTGTTATAAAAGGTTAGCGCTACTGTGTTGGACGCGTCTATGATTACTTTCGCAAAAAACAAACTGAAGTTTACAAGTATCGCCGCCATCACCACTCCAACAATCACCCTTTTCATATCCCCGCCCCTACCTATTATCAGATTTATTGCAGAATAAAGGAGAATAAATATAAAGGATATATTTACAAGGTCACGAATAACAGCCCAGGCAATATTAATACCCGAAACTGAGCCGATATTTTTTGACATAGAGACGACCGTATATTGAAGAACAAAATCAAGAAGTGAGCCGGCGACAAATAGGAGAAAAGAAGCAAAGCCAAGTGGTAGCATTAGGAGTGAAGCCGCAATCCCACACATAACCTTGCCAAACACTGGAATACCACATACACCAGGATCTTGAACAGGTGTGACCCCAACTCCACTTCGACTGTCAGAACCTAGTTGTCCCGCCTCAACCACCGTGACAACCATACCGCTAATTCTACAAACACTATTTCTGTCATTCCAAGAACCACCAAAGGCAGATTCGCAATTCGATGAGTTTATTGGACTTCCTAACGGATAGCAGGCACCGTCGTTGCCAACCACTCCAGTGCAAGAACCACTTACTTCCCCAGCTCTTGCTTTATCTGGCGCAATAAAAAAGAAAGTTAGAAGTAATATCAATACCCCAAGTCCGACAAACACAAACTTCTTTTTTTGTAAAAATCCTCGAAGCATTTAATTTTTATGGAACAATTGCAATTTGGAATGGACATCGAAACTCATTTAATACAGGAACTGATGTGTCAGCGTCTATGACAGTTAGAGTAAATGTTCTTGAGCCAATCCTATTTCCTCCGTCAGCAAGAACTGGAATAGGGAAAAAGTATCTAATGTTGTAAACCAATGTTGTTACGCCGTTTGCTTGAGTTTGGACTGGCCAAGGCAATATTTTAACGTCATAGGGTTGGGGGTTGATATCGTGCAGGACATCGCCACCCAAGATTACATTGGCTATACTTCCAGATCCGCCGGTTATTGTTATTGTCCAAGTGCCAATTTCGCCAATTTTCACCTGTGGGGAACTTATGGCACAACTTACTGCAAGTGGTGCAAATTTATCAACTCTCACAGATTGACTACATTGTATAGTTTCTGGTGCCCCTACAGGGGCTCCATTAGCATCTAGTCTCGTCACTTGCACAGTAACTGTTTTTGTTCCGGGGGTTGTGTATACGACACTGACACTTCTATCTGTTAATCCACTTATTCCTTCTCCATTCCAAACGAGAGATACATTCTGTCCGCCAACATAAGCCCATATTACCGTTTCTGCATCAGTAATAACGGTGGATGCCTTATTTGGCGTACATCCACCGACAAGGGGTCGATTATTAATACCACCAGTCGTGGCTCTTCCCGATAAACTACTGTTATCAATTATTCCTCCACGATTAAATACGCTATTCATAAGCATTCCGGCCAACGCAGCAAGGATTTCATCAAACTCATCTGCCAAGTTTAATTGGTCTATTTCGGATCCCAAAACTTTTTGCAATTGCCCCTCTATAAGTGTTCCTGGGGTTTTTGTTGGACCGAATTCGGCACAAACAGTGGGATCTGATGTTTGGTATCTAATACAGTCTCTGCTGTTGAAAAACCCGTCACTCCAAGCTAAATTTTTGTCTTCCACATTTAATTCTTCAGAAACCTTTCTAGCCACTATGCCTTTGGTGGTGAGTGTTGCAGAAAAAGGGTTGCCGTTTGGGTCTTGGCTCACCACGAACCAAGAGTCCCAGCCTCCGCCCCCTATAAAGTCTCCGGCAAAAAATCCTTCAATATTGTTTGTCACTTGAGAGAGTGTACAGCTAGGTTCAATATCATCGGCGTTTCTTTTGTTGAAAGAATAAGACAATCTCAAAGCTTCTCTTACTTGGTTTTGAAAAGGGCTACACAGCGCTCCAAGGCCAGCTCCTTCTATGATATTTCCTGCAATTTTATCCGTCGTGGTTTTTAGAAATCCCTCAAGGTCTACTGCAAAGGCCGGTCCCCCCTCATCTGTATCTCTGTTATTTATCCAGTCAACAGTGGCATCGGAAAGCTTTTCAATCATTTCTCGAACGAAAAGTATCATTAGTCCATCTAGTGTGACTCCCGGAATTGTGAATCCTAATATTGTTATACCGACTTCTTTGTTTCTTATGGCTGCATCTGATGTTGGAACTGGAGGAAGTATATCCCCTGCAATTCCTGGTATAATTGGACCCAACGCTGACACAAAACTTACCGGGATTATGAAAGACAGGAGGAGAATTACAGCAAAAATTTTCTTAAATAACAGATTGATTTTTTTCATATTAGAGCGCTAACATATTAAAAGACATTATACCATTTTGAATTAAAAAATTACTTATCGTATTCGCTGTTCCCTGTCTCGAATTTTGTGCGTCGGTGTGTTTTTGTAGGCCTACTATTGATTGGAGTGGGTCTTTTGATTGGCTGAGCAAACCGTCCAATGAAACGGAGCTTTTTCTGAGATCGTTTGCGTATTGTGTATGAGTCGACGCCAATTCAATCGGAACTTCCATTTTCATAATTGATTCAGACAGTCTTAGGTAGATATCGGCACCCAGGCCTACAATTTCATTTAATACAGTGGTGTTTGTTATGTTGCTGTTCTGTACTTGTTGCATGTACAGAGTTGTATATTGGTTGATAGTATTAGACAATTCGTCTGCGTATTTTTGGAGTTTTTGTTTGTCTGATGATGGGAAAGTTTTTAACTTATCAGCAGAATAAAAAGAAATATCCGTCGAAGACTCTATATTCAGCCTGATCCTTTGGGTTAATCTCGCTATGTCATCCGGAGTTAGATTGCCGGTCTGTTTTAATAACAGATATTCTTCAAATAGTTGTTTGCTCAAGTCTTCCGTGGTTTCAATCGGGCCCATTCCGGCATACACGCTTGGATTATTTTTCATCAATGCGAGTTGTGCACTAACATAGGCAGAGTCATTCTCGTAACCCTCATGAGTTTTAGGATTATTTGGATCCGTTTTCCATATTAATTCTTCCCAATCTTTCAAACCATCTCCGTCTGTATCCACTTCATTTATGATTGAGTTTTGTATATCCACTACCTCAGGACCCGCCTTCGTTGTCTGTTGCCCGCTGTCCGTAGTTGGTTCTTTCACCAACACAAAAACTCCGATTATTATAATAATGGGCATAGCAAACAAAAAAAGCTTTTTAGAAGGAAGATTCAAGGTTTTGTAGATTTATTATAGCAATAAATAAAGCTAATTTACTCCACCTTTTGTTTTTAGTGTGTGGACAAAATATACGAGAATGCATTCGTGTATAATGTAATGAATGAACAAGTCTTTTTTTTTAATAATTACCATATTTTTGCCACTATTTGTTAGCGCTCTCGTTTTCGATAGGAATTTATCATTTGGTCTTCAGGGTGAGGATGTCAGAGAGCTTCAGAGGATTTTGAATAAAAATCCTATTACTCGTGTGGCGGTATCTGGCCCCGGTTCCCTTGGGAGTGAAACAAACTACTTCGGTCAAATGACCAGAACAGCAGTTATTAAATTTCAAGAACTTTATGCCCCAGAGGTTCTTTTCCCTATAGGTTTATACAAGGGCACGGGCTTTATTGGCCAATACACCTTGGCGAAGTTAAATAAGATTTCTGAGTCTGTAGTATCAAATCCTCAGAATAGTATAAATTTAGTTGCGTCTGATATTCCAGACGGTGCGGTTCCACAATCTACTATATCTGCTTTGGATATGAGCGTTCCGAACATAACCACAAATAATTCAGCCCCAAAGGTTTTGGGACTTTCTAGATACAATGTGTCTAGGGGGTCAGATGTAACTGTCTTTGGTAGTAATTTTGATTACTCTGATAACTCTATTTACTTTCTTGGGGTCACCAAAACAATCGATTCTGTCTCTAGTAAAGATGGGGCAACACTTTCTTTTACGGTTCCGGAGTGGCTTCCTTACGGTTCATATAATTTGTCTATTCTAAATAAAAATGGAAATAGTTTTGACCGCTCTTTTGGAAATTATTTTTCTGTTTCAGAAAAAACAAAAGATTTGCCGAAGGTGATGTCTGTTGAGCCGAGCTCCCTAAGTATTTCTAGCGAACAGATTATAGTTATAAAAGGAGAAAATTTTGACAAAGAAAATAACAGAGTATTTTCTGAACTAGGTCTTATAGAGAATATTCCATCAACAGATGGAAAAACTATAAAAATAAATTTAAGGCATTTTCCATCATTTTCACAAGTAGAGAATATATATAGAAATATAAAAACGAGTAATTATTCATTGAACATTTTTCTAAATGTTCAAACGAGCGTGGGTCTCTCTTCACAGGGCCAACCAATAAGTTTAGAGTTTTAGGTTAGTATAAAGATATATGAAAAAAATCTTATTTTCATTCTTAATTTTGGCGGCTTTTTTATTTCAACCGGCTTTTTCGTTTGCTCAGCTTGCCGGTCTTCCATTTGGTGGTTATGTTGTGCTTTCAGTTCCGTGTACTTGTATGTTGCCTGGTACTGTAAGGGTGCAATATATGCCGATAATTCTTCATCCAGTTCAGTATCCTTTTGTTTTCCACGCCCTACTTTTAACTCCAGTGACTATTAGATATGCTTACCAGCAATTTTTAATTCTTCCGCCACCAACGGCGTGGAATCTTGGTAAGTTTATTCCTGGTCCAGTGCCGTGTATGGTTGGGGTTCCACCGGCATGTGTTCCCCTTTTTACTGACGGAGTTATATTTGATGTCGGTTCAAGTTTTCCTGGTCACATTATATAGATTTCTCCACTGCTCTAAAGATAAATCTTCGGCCCTAGAATTTGGGTCTAGTTTATTTTCTAGAAATATTCTCTCCAAATTTTCTTTTTGAGCAACTGCTTCTAGATTGCGTATTAACTTTTTTCTTTTTTGAGAAAAACCCGCGCGAAGCAATTTGAAAAACTCTTGTTCACTTAAGCTTTGTTCGTCCGATACAGATCTATTTTGTGTGGAAAAAAAGCTTTTGTTTATATCAGATACGAGCAGTATTGCCGAGTCAACTTTTGGTTGCGGACTAAACATTTTTTTACTGACCTTGTCTATAATCTTCGGCTTTCCATAAGCTTTTATACTGAGCGAAAGTAGACTTTCTTTTTTGTCCTTGGCTACGATTCTTTGGGCTACCTCTTTTTGCACAAGCACCACCATTCTTGACGGAGGATTTTCATTCTCAAGAAAAAGCCTAAACAAGGCCCCAGTAATGTAGTAGGGTATATTTGCAATAACTTTGTACTCACCTCCTTTTATGATGTCCTCTATTGGCGTTTCTAATATATCTCCATGTAAAAGAATAAGTTTTTTTTCTTGAATTTCTTTTTCAAATTTTTTTTCAAGCACTGGTATTAAGCGATTGTCTTTCTCAACAGCAATAACTTTGGCCGGAGTTGCGAGTAATGCCTCTGTGAGCACTCCCTTGCCGGGACCGATTTCTAGCACCATATCTCCATCTTTTATATCTCCAGAGATCACAATGTTTTTTACGGCGCCCCTGCTTTTCAAAAAATTTTGCCCGAGAGATTTCTTTTTTCTAAAATATCCTTCCATAATTATTTTTATTTAAAAATCAATGCTAAACAGTGGTTTGCGCAGAAGTCCATAAGTCCCCTCTTCTCTGACAAGAATTTCTTCTGGCATATCAAAGATAAATTCGGAAGGGATATTTACTTGTTTAGATCCGAAAATTGTACGCATTTGGGCATATGAGAGAAATATTTTTTTTCTTGCACGAGTAAGAGCGACATAAAAAAGCCTTCTTTCCTCCTCGTCGTCTTCATTTGCTATTGCACTTTCCTCAATCCTTTTGTGTGGAAATAAATTATCCTCAAGACCAGTAATAAATACATAGTCAAATTCAAGACCTTTTGATGCGTGGACCGTCATAAGTTTTACACCATTTGTCGGCTTTTCAAGTTCGTCTTGGTCGCTTTGTAGGGCCGCATTTGTCAGGAATTGCTCTATTCCTTCTGGGACAGGTAAGCCATCATATCTGGTGGCTAAGGTGACAAGTTCGCGCATATTTTCCAATCTTTCTATATCCTCCTCTCCTCCGCTCTTTAACATTTCTTCAAGTCCCGCTTCTTTCATAACGAACTTTACTGTTTCACTTGGCTTTTTTTCTCTGGCATATTCGCCTATTTTCTCAAGAAGCTTTTGGAAAGATTGATATTTTAGAAGAGTGGCTTTCGGCAAAGTGGGGGCCTTTCCTTCAAATATTTTTAAAATAGTCACTTTGCCGATTCCTCTGGCTGGAACATTTATAATGCGTTTTATGTCAGAAAGTGATTCTGGTTCAAGTCCCGCTCTTATATAAGAGAGTATGTCTCTTACTTCTTTTCTTTCAAAAAACTTCGTACCGATAAGCTGGTATGAAACATCATATGCCAAAAAAGCTTCCTCAATAGCCCTCGATTGAAAGTTGGCTCTATAAAGAACAGCGATTTCTTCTGGCTTTACTCCACCGGCAATTAATTTTTCTGATTGAGTTGCCACAAACTCAGCTTCACTGGCTTCGTCGAATCCTTCAAAGAGAGAAATATGTTCTCCTTCTTCGTTTTTTGTGAATAAGTTTTTTTCTTTTCTGAAGGTATTTTTTGCAATAATTTGATTAGCTGCAAGGAGAATCTTTTGGGTTGAGCGATAGTTTTCTTCTAGGATGATTATTTTTGCATCCGGATAGTCCTTTTCGAAATTTAGTATATTTTTTATTTGAGCCCCTCTCCAACTATAAATATTTTGGTCAGCGTCTCCCACAACACAAATATTACGCCCCCCCTCGGCCAATCTTTTTGCAATGTGATACTGAGCACCGTTTGTGTCTTGATACTCGTCTATATGAATATATTTCCATACCCCGTGATAGTGCTCTCTTATTTTTTCATTATCCAAAAGTTTAACGGTGTACAACAGTAAATCATCAAAGTCCAAGGCCTTTTCTTCTTTCAGGGTTTCCTCATATTTTCTCCATACTTTCGCTACTATTGTTGGGAAAAATTCACCTTCTGTTTTAGATTCAAATTCTTCAAGTGTCTGACCAGAGCCTTTTTCTTTAGATATTATGTTCATGATTTTACCCGGATCGTATTGTTTGGGGTCTAGTCCAATGTCTTGAACGGCCTTTTTGACTGCGCGTTTTGAATCTCCCTTGTCAAAAATTCCAAAAAACCTCGGAAGTCCAAGAAAATGGGAATTCTCTTTAATTATATGTACTCCAAGTGAATGAAATGTGCTTACGAATGGTCTTTCGTCAGATGAAATTGGATTATTGAGCGTCTCTTCACCTGAAAGTCTTTGAAAAATCCTTTCTCGCATTTCATTGGCAGCTTTATTGGTAAAAGTGATTGCCAAAATTTGTGATGGAGACACTCCGCCTTTTACAATCTCAACAACCCTCTCTGTTAGCGTTTTTGTTTTTCCAGCTCCAGCTCCAGCCAGTATTAAAAGTGGTCCGTTGGTTGAAGTTACCGCTTCCATTTGGGCGGGATTTAATTGAGGGAGTTTATTCATTGAGAACACTATATCACAAGGTCAAAATAGGCTCTGTTTTAAGCTCATTTCAGTATCCACAAGACCATGTAATGTTGATTGACCGCAAGGTCATTTTTGATATACTTATCGGGTACTCGAAAAATATTACAGATTATCTGAAGACAAATTTTTGGCTCTGTTGAGCCATATTTTCTTCAGAGCTCCAGAATTATCATTAATCTTAGGCCTATTTTACTTAAATCGATAGCATCGAAACTTCGTAGCTTAAGAAGTCTTCCCAGAACCGTCCAAATTCATACCGGATTCCGTGTCAAAAACCTCATAATTACGCTCATTATTCTGTCTACCCCTATTTTGGTTCAGGCGGGCTTATTGTCTTTTGTTTCAGGAATATCCTCTCCTAAAGAAAATCAAATTACTCCTAAAGTTTATAACTCTCAGACGATACCCCTTTTACAGGCTTCTTTGAGCGTAGACCCAAACCCATTTCAAGGCGGGGCCGAAATTACAATTGTTGAGGGTAGCGCCCTTTTGCCCGATAGCAGTCCTTTTGGTGAACTTGTCGGTAGTAAAAGTAGTTTCTCTTCAGATCAAATTAGTGTTTATGTCGTTCGCGAAGGAGACACACTTTCACAAATTGCAGACATGTTTGATGTTTCTATAAATACGATTCGTTGGAGCAATGACATATCTGGCTCTACGATTAGTCCGGGCCAAACACTCGTTATATTGCCAGTATCAGGTGTTCGTCATACGGTAAAAGCAAAGGATACACTTCAGTCCATCGCTAAAATATATAAAGGGGATATCGATGAGATTATGAAATATAACGACGTTACGGAGGGCTCCGTTCTTTCCATTGGAGATATAATTATTGTTCCAAATGGCTCTGTTTTGGCTCAACCAACAAGCTCTTCTCAAAGCGCGGCTCGTTCATCGTCTGGCTCCGTCACCCAAGTTTCAGTATCTGGTGGTTACTATATTAGGCCTACGAGCGGTGTGAAGACTCAGGGAATTCATGGATATAACGCTGTTGATATTGCCCCGCCGGCTGGCACTTCGATCGTGGCCTCTGCTTCAGGAAAAGTTATTATAAGTCGAAATGGTGGATGGAATGGTGGATATGGAAGTTATGTGGTTATTGAACATGGTAACGACACGCAAACTCTTTACGCCCATATGAGTAGCACAGCGATTTCTCAGGGCTCGTTTGTAGATCAAGGTGATCTTATCGGATATGTTGGCTCTACTGGTAAAGCTACTGGCGCCCACCTACACTTTGAGATTCGTGGAGCAAAGAATCCATTCTAATAACACCTTGTGTTATTAGAATGTCCCGAGCGAAGTCGAGGGACGCAATAAAAAACTGCCCTTATGGGCGGTTTTTTATTAATCTCCGTTCATTGTTTCTTTGGCCTGTATTGCAGTGCTTCAAGTATGTGAGCAGGTAAGAGAGTGTCACTTTCTGCTAAGTCTGCAATAGTGCGTGCCACTTTTATAACTTTATGATATACACGCGGAGACAGGCCTAGAGATTTTGCTGAGCTATTGAGAAGCTCTTTTGCTTCTTCTGGTATATCTACAGTGGCGACTAAATCACGCACATTCATTTCGCCGTTGAATGTTGAGTTGCTTCCATGTTTTTTTAATCTCTTGCGTTGAATATTTCTAGCTTTTATTACCCTCTCTTTTACCACTTCTGAATTTTCACCAGTTGGCATTCCAGAGAGCTTCTCATGTTCAATACGCGGAACATCTAGCCAGAGATCTATGCGTTCTAGTATTGGTCCAGAAATTTTCTTTTGGTAACGCAAAAGCTCTGCGGGGTTACAGACACATTCTTTTCCTCTAAAGCCATAATTTCCGCAAGGACATGGATTCATGGCTGCTATAAGAATAAAATTTGTAGGAAAATGAGCACTTCCTTTTGCTCGGGTAACAGAAACCACTCTGTCTTCGAGGGGCTGTCTTAAAGAATCAATAACCCGTCTTTCAAATTCAGGAAATTCATCTAAAAAGAGAACTCCCCTGTGTGCCAAAGTAATTTCTCCCGGTTTTGGAGTCGCCCCACCTCCAACAATAGCCACATATGAAGCTGTATGGTGTGGGGAGCGAAGGGGCGGGTCTGTAACAAGTGGCCCCTTCAAAAGTCCGGCTACGGAATGGATAGCAGTTACTTCTAATGTTTCATCAAAAGAAAGTGGAGGCAGAATATGCACAAATGCCTTTGCAAGCATCGTTTTCCCAGTTCCCGGTGGACCGTAAAGAGCAATATTGTGACCTCCAGCAGCGGCAATTTCCAAACCCCTCTTTACATGTTCTTGACCTCTAACATCTTGGAAACTCACCCTCTCTTCGTGGTTGGTATTTTTTGGTAATTCTGTTTTTGGTTGAGACACTATTTTTTTGTCACTTTCTTTTTGTATATGTTCCACTACTTCGCCCAGTGACCCTGCGCCAAATATTTCAATTCCCTCTACGAGTGCCCCCTCCTCCGCGTTTTCTCTCGGCAGAAACACCTCATTAAAACCTTTCTTTTTTGCTTCGAGTACTATAGGTAGGGCTCCTCGTATTGGTCGAAGTTTACCATCGAGAGATAATTCTCCAAGAAAGAGAGTTTTTTCTGTATCAGCTTTTACATTTTCACCTGCGATTAGATAGGCAATAGCGATACCCAAATCAAAAATAGGCCCCTCTTTCTTCAGGTCAGCTGGGGCCAGAGCAATCACTATTTTTTGTTTGGTGCTTTTAGGAGAAGTAAAACCGCTATGTTTAATAGCAGAAGAAACTCTGTCACGCGATTCTTCCACCGCTTTGTCAGGAAGTCCAACTAAAGTAAAAGCATTGAGTCCTTTAGAAAGGTCAACTTCTATGTCGACTATATGTGCAGAGAGAAGCGATGTTTGGGCGCTATGTACTTTTGCGAATGCCATGAAAATGACTAACAACTTACAACTGAGCACTCACACGAAACTTTCTAACTCATATGTTCTTTGCAGGTTTTTGACGCAGGATTTGCTTCTAGTCTGTCTATTTCTATTGGTTCACCATCAACTTCACATTTTCCGTAAGTTCCGTCGGCCATTCTTTTTAAGGCTTCAGATACTTCGTTATATCTAATCTCTAGTTGTTTAAGTACAGCAGTGTTGGCTTCGAACTCCTCTATTGTGTCTGCCACTTCGTTTTCATCAGCACTGGCCTCTCCCATATCTGCTGGAACAGCTTCCCAATCAACGGGGTTTTCCGGGTTCCTTCTACCAATCGTCCCAAGCTCTTTCTCTAAAAGCTCTTTCTCTGTTTTCAGTTTTTCCTCAAATTTTTTCAGTTGTTCTGGTGTCATGTGTTTATGATATCAGGCAAGGGAAGTTATGCAATATGTCCTATCGTATGAGTTTTGAGGCATTAAACTTGTTTATAATTTCTCTCAAAGTAGCTTCACCAGAGGTTATGAGTAGTGTTTGTTGGTCAAGAAAAGAATAAAGAAGTATCGTGTCCCCCCTCGCATTTTTTAGGATTCTAGCATCTTTGTTTCTTGTCGTTATGTCTTCAAAGTTTTCGTTTATACCTATATCCACATTTACTATTCTGGTGGTGGCGGTACTTGTGCTATTTGGGTTTGAGGGGCCGCTTTCTGTTGATCCAAATTCAGTAATGGTTACTGCTCTTGGAGAAAAGATTGATCCAAGGTCTCTGTTCAGGGTTTTTTCCCACTGGAGCATCCCATCAAAAGCGTTTCCAAAGGAAGATATTTTTATAATAAGGAATGGTTGGTTTCCGCTCAGACCATACATTCCAAGCATGAAAGCTCTATCAAATGATCTAAGTGTCGCCGGCGGTATTTCGGTTTTTAAAATTTCAAAAAATCTTTGGGTTGCTATGGGTCTAGCCTCTTCAACCAAAGTCTCCTCTAGAGAAATAAATAAGAGATCATTGCTTGAGAGAGATTCCCCTCTTTTGATTTCGTTTAGACGCCCTATTAGACCATCTCTGTCCAAGTTATTTACAGAGATTTTTTCCTGTTTATTAAATGCCAATAGTGTTTGAGAATTTGATGGTGTGCCGATGATTGTCGGTTCCTTGCTTTGAATAATGTAAAGCCCAATAACAACACCAATACCTGAGAGGATGAGAATAATGCTGAAAACTATGGTCAGTGCATTTTTTTTGAAATCCGGTCCGAGCTTATCTTTTTTTGCTGGACTAAAGACGACTCTAGAGCTGATCTTCGGCTGTTCCTGAATGCTAATTTTTTCTATGACTTTTTTTTCTACCTTCTTTTCAACTTGTTCTGGCTCGGTTTGTCTTGGTCGAATTTGTTCCGATTCTTCCTGCCTTGGTGCGGGGGTTCTGTTGAAAGTCGGGACATTGATTCGTTCTTGTTTTTTTGCACCCAAAACCCTGTCTACAATACTGTGTGAAGGTATTTCTATAGATTCTTTTTTCTCGAAACTTCTCTCTGTTCTAGGTTGTCTGTTTTGTTCAGCTATAGCTATAGAAATAACCGATTCATTCTGGTTCTTTATGGCTTCAGCCACATCGCCCTGAAATGTGCGCAAACTTTTGATCACCACCCCAGGATCTTGAGGCTCTTCTTCGGGGGTTGGGAGGCTACCCTTTCCGTTAATCCTCTCGAATGCTTCTTCCGGGCTTTCTACGGCGCCACTTTCAGTGTTAGCCAAATTTTCCGTCCCCCCTTTTAGGGCTTCTTCAGGAATATAGTTTTTTGTTTCTTTTTCTTCAGGCATAAGAAAAATGCGTTTGCGATTTAATTCTATCACAGAGACTCTGGCTTATATAAATACTTTGCACCTATTCCCTAGACTTAGTGTTTCGGCCCGTCTTTTGTTGAGCAGATCTACCTAAAAGATATTTTTTATGATTTTTATCCAAATCTAAAAAGTCGTCAGCGATTTCAATTAGTCTACTTGATGAAGATTTTCCAAAGGCCACCACTTCTACTTGGCATCCGTGAGTGTTTTTCAGGTATTCTACTAGTGGAACAAAATCTCCGTCCCCAGATACTAGGATTATAGTGTCTAGTTTTGGCGCCATTTTTACAGCGTCCATAGCCATACCAACATCCCAGTCGGCCTTTTTAGAGCCTCCCAAAAATATTTGAAGATTTTTTGTTTTTGTTTCAATCCCCGCCTTTTCTAGCGCCTCAAAAAAGCTTTTTTCTTCACCACCTTCTGTGGTTATGACATAAGCAACTGCACGGATTAGAAAGCGATTTACTAAAGCGTCTTTGACTATTTGACCGAAGTTTACCCTTGAATGGTATAGATTTTTACCGCTATGGTATAGATTTTGGGCATCAATAAAAATGCCGACGCGTTGATCTTTGTGTTTTATAACTGTCATTGTTGTTAATGAGGTAGGATACTTACTAAATTACGCCCTTTTCTTCAGGTTGAGTTTTTTCATCAAAGCATTGAAACGCTTGGTGTCTTTTTTCTGAAGATAGTTCATATGTGACTGCCTGTCAGACACCATGCCGAGAAGTCCCCTCCTAGAATGATGGTCTTTTTGGTTTTTTTTCAAATGAGAAGCAAGTTCCTCTATCCTTTTTGTTAAAAGTGAAATCTGAACTTCCGGTGACCCTGTATCAGCGTCATGGACCTTGGCTTCTTTTATAATTTTTGTTTTCTTTGTTTTCGTTATCATTATCCTTTAATAATAGCACAAAACCCTTATTTTTGCAACCTATTTTGGCCACCGTCATTTAGACCCAAATAAAGACAATAAATAGGCCTTTTTCTGGTATAATATTGTGCGACCCTGTATTTAACTCTACTTTATGAAACTTCCTGAACTTAAACGTCAATTTTTAGAAGATATGGAGGTTTCTCGTGGGCGAAGTCTCAAAACAATTGAGAATTACGACAGATATCTCACTACTTTTCTCAATAATACAGAGCTCACTGACCCAAAAGATATTACCGACGACCGTATTCGCGAGTATCGTCTATGGCTTAATCGTAAAGAGTCAGGAGCTTTTATTGGTGGACGAAAAGAAACCATAAAAAAAAGAACTCAGAATTACTATCTCATTGCTTTACGCGCTTTTCTCAAATATTTGGCAAAAAGAAATATAGACTCTCTTCCCCCAGACAGAATTGAGCTTGCTAAAGTGCCTGAGCGATCTCTGGACCTCATTACCTCTGAAGAACTTTCTCGTATTATGAAGGCCCCAGATACAACAGCCATTCAGGGTCTTAGAGATAGGGCTATTTTAGAACTTTTTTTCTCGACAGGACTTCGTGTTTCAGAGCTCTGTTCTCTATCCCGAGAGCTAGACCTCTCTCGCGATGAATTTTCTGTGCGAGGAAAAGGAGACAAGGTGAGGGTTGTATTTTTATCAGAAGAAGCCAAGGAAGCGATTAGGGAATATTTGGCAAAACGCACAGATATGGATGACCCGATGTTTGTAAATCTCGGCAAAAATAAAAACCAAGAGGGAGAAAAGCGCCTCACCCCACGCTCGATTGAGCGATTGGTGGCAAAATACGCAATAAAGGCTGGTATTTCAAAAAAAGTTACACCACATGTTATTCGTCACAGCTTCGCCACCGATCTTTTGCAAAATGGAGCCGATTTACGCTCCGTTCAAATGCTTTTAGGCCACGCCAATATTGCTACTACTCAGATTTATACGCATGTCACTGACAGGCATTTGAAAGATGTTCACAAAAGATTTCACAATAAGAGAAATTAGTGTGCGGGTTGACAAATAGTCTCTTCGTGAGAGTCTCTATGTAGAGACAGTTCATCTATACAGAGGAGTTAATTTATGCCGATTGTATACAAAGGCATGACCATCGCCCTGAAGTTCGAGGTCGGGGTGAATCATAGTCACCCAAACAAAACGCAGTGGCAAGCAAAGTGCCACGATGAAGATGGTGAGACCCTGCTTGTTCTTCGGAACTCACTTACTCCACACCAAGAGAGGATGCTCAAGGATGGTCACAACTTTTGGTGGTGTCGAGTGGAGACCGAACCAAGAGTCCCCGCATCTCGGGGTGGTAGGTTCAGAATGTTTTTCGTCTCCCTGTTGTCTGAGGTTGATTCAAGTGCTGAGACGAAAGAGTTCTCAATTGGCCGGAAGTATCTTCCTTATAACCCCTCGATTCCCGCCCCCTGAGAGGGTTCTCTCAAAAACGCCCTGAGCTTGTCGAGGGGCGTTTTTTTGTTTGCTTCGGTAGCTGGCATCCAATAAGCAAAGACTATAAGCTATAGGAATGCGTATCATCAGTTGGAATGTTAATGGCTTGCGAGCAGTGCACAAAAAGGGTCACTTTGAGTGGCTGGTAAATGACAGCTCAGATATCTTTTGTATTCAAGAGACCAAGGCACATCCTGATCAGTTGCCCGAGGAGGTCCGTAACCCTGCAGGCTATTATTCATATTTCAATCACTCAGAGGTAAAAAAGGGCTACAGCGGAACAGCTATTTATACAAAAGAGAAACCACTAGATGTTTTTTATGGAATTGGTAAAGAAAAAGACCCAGAAGGTAGAATCGTGGGTTTGGAGTTTGAAAATTTTTTTCTATTAAATGTCTATTTCCCTAACGGTGGCGGTGGACCAGAGCGCCTGGCTTATAAACTTAAGTTTTACGACGATTTTTTAAAATTCATTGAAAAGCTACGCAAACATAAACCAGTTATATTTTGTGGAGATGTGAATACTGCCCATCAGGAAATGGATCTAGCTAGACCAAAAGAAAATGAGACCAATACTGGGTTCTTGCCAGAGGAAAGAGCTTGGATTGATAAGGTTGTTGATAAGGGATATATAGACACCTTTCGGCACCTTTTCCCAGAAAAAAAAGAAGCATATACATATTGGGATATGAAAACATTTGCTAGAGACAGGAATGTTGGTTGGAGAATAGACTACTTTTTTATAAGTAAAGAAATGCTCCCTAAGCTCAAAAAAGCCAATATTTTAAGCTCTGTTTTCGGATCCGACCACTGTCCTTTGGAGATTATAATTGAATAGCCTTGACCCGCACACTAACTTTATTTTGTTATGTTCTATGTATATGTATTGAAAGCAAGAAAGGTTAACGAGTTGTATATAGGTTCAACTAATAACTTAAAAAGGCGATTAATAGAACATAACAGCGGGCTTGTAGTTTCTACAAAAAACAAAAGGCCGTATTGCCTCGTTTATTATGAAGCTTATTCTGCGGAAAATGATGCGCGTCATAGGGAATCTATGCTTAAATTGCGTGGGCAGGCCAGAAGGCAGTTAATGGAGAGAATAAAAGAAAGTAAAAGTATCTTTGAATAAAGTTAGTGTGCGGGTAAAGGACAATTAGATATCCACAGTTTTATTTTCAATGTCCTTTATAGGTGATATACTTTCACCAGAAGCACAGAAGGAAGTTCAAGGACAAATTTCTGAGCAATAGTTCTTTCAAGAGTTCGAACTCTGCGAGAGACCAGCTTGGTCTGGAGCGTGAAGGATAATCATATATCACCAACCTAGTTATTTTTTTGTTTTATCGGATATATCACCTTTTCATTCCTAACTGAGCGGCCCTTTCGCCTAAGGCCGCAAGCACCGCAACTGCTCTGCGGTCTTTGTGTTTATCCGCACACCAACTTTGTCCTTATATTTTTGTAGAAACCGTGAGAAAGTTGGTGTGCGGATTATTGAACTCCGTACTTACCTCTGATTGTTTTGAGTATCTTTTCCTCCTCCTCTTCCCTCTTTTCTTTCCCAGAATCCCCCCTTTCTTTTAGCTCTTCTTCTGAAAATATGGCCAGCTTTATAGCTTTTTTGGATAAAATATCTTTTTTGTTCAACTCAGGGTTTTCCAAAACTTCTTCAAGAAGTGCGTGAAGTATTTGGCCAATCTTGGGACTTGCTGGTATCTTGGCTATATCCATAATGTCTTTGCCGTCAATGGCTAGCATTCCTACTGAAACAGGGTCTCTCATCGCCTCCTCCACCATTGATTGGTATTTTCTTAAGCGATATGGGTTTTCTTTGGGTCTTCCAGTCCCTATACGGTCGCATACTCGTAGGTTCATAAGGTCCCAAACATTTTCCTTACCAACATTTGATATTAGTCTCCTGACTGCCGAAAGAGTGATTTGTTCAGTGTCGGAAAAAAACATATGCCACCTTACGAGTTTAACTACTGTTGTTACAAGTTCATTTGGAAATTTTAGATTTTTTAGTATCGCCTCTGTTTTTCTGGCACCGACAACCTCGTGGCCATAAAATGTCCATTCTTCCTTCTCTTTTGACCATCTACGAGTCTCTGGTTTGGAAATATCATGGAAAAGAGCTGCTAAGCGTATGTGGATTGGCCATTTTTTATCCGCTGAATGTTGTAGGGATTTTAAAAGATGCGTCCATACATCAAAGGCATGAGCTTGATTTTGCTCTATGCCTATGGCATCTAGTAGCTCAGGCACCACAAACTCCAGTACACCTAAATTTTGAGCCACTGCGATGGCTTCCATTGGATTTTCCGACATTAGGGTTTTTATGAATTCATCCCTGATTCTTTCTTTTGCAATTTTTTTCAATAACTCTGCACTGTCTTTTATTCCCTCTTTAGTTTTTTCTTCTATAGTAAAACCAAGTTCTGCGTGAAGTCTAATTGCCCGAAGCATTCTAAGCGCATCCTCACTAAAACGCTTTTTCGGCTCTCCCACCGCCCTAATTAGCCCTTTTTGGAGGTCTACTCTCCCGCCAAACGGATCCACCACCTTGTTTTTTGAGAGGTTTAAAGCTATGGCATTCATTGTAAAATCCCTACGCTTCAGGTCGTCTTCCAGGGTGGCGTCAAAGGATACACTATCTGGCCTTCGGCTGTCGCTATACTCACTTTCTGTGCGATACGGGGTTACCTCAACAATTTCTAAAGCTGGGTCTTTTTCGTCCTCGTTTACCACCCCGACTGTCCCATACTCATTTTCATAAAATGTTTTTGGAAACAACCCTGTTATTTCATCCGGTTTGGCGTTTGTTGTCACATCCCAATCCTTTGGGGTTTTACCTAGAAAAAGGTCACGGACACATCCACCTATGAGATATGCCTCAAAACCCGCTTTTTCTAAGGTTTCTGTTACTCGTGAAACAGTTTCTGGTATGGGAAATAAGTCTTTCATCTTGAATATCATTCTATCACTCCCCTCTTTTCTTTCATAATGTATGGCTTAAAATTTGAATAAAGGGAGAAAAGCAGTATGATGTATCAACTGCACCCGTAGTGAAATGGATATCACAACAGTCTTCGGAACTGTCGTTGGGGGTTCGAGTCCCTCCGGGTGCACAAACCCCAAAAAAGCAAATTTCTTTGCTTTTTTGGGGTTTGTGCAGGGCGGAGCCATATTTTTTCAGTAGAAAAAATGGCGAGCCAGGGTCGTGAGATTTTTCTTGTGGCGACAAGAAAAATACTCCTGACCACAATTTAATAAATCTCTTTATTTTATTTGAATTGACTGCACAATCACGTGATATACAATACATAAACATTTGCGGGTATAGTTTAGTGGTAGAATGACTGCCTTCCAAGCAGTATACGGGAGTTCGATTCTCCCTACCCGCACAAAATAACTTCTTATTTTGCGTGGAGAATCGAAGGCCGGAGCGATGTTTTGCCAGTGGGCGAAACCGCGAGGCGGGGTCGCAACATTGGCGAGTGACGACGAGCTAGTAGTTGTGACCGATTCTCCCTACCCGCACCAAAATTCTCCATTTTGTGTTCGACAATCTTTCATGAAGTTTTTACTGTAAACTGCAGTTCAATTCTCTGGTACAATTGTCACTGAGACGTCCTTATAGAGTCTTTTTGTTCATTTGCAATAAAATGGATCTTTTGTAAAAAAGCCCTAATTTTATAGTTTACTTGACCATAAATTATAAAAAAATGAACGAAAATGTGGATAACCTTGTGGAAAGCTGTGTTAAAGACATGTTTTTCTTGTCCTTGTAATATCTTTGTTTTGCCCGTTAAATGGCTAATTTAAGCCTTATTTTAATAAAAATGATATTAAATATGTTTCACGTGAAACACTTTATTTGAATTTAGGTGTGTTACACGGGAAACATTGTAATTAATCAAAATATTCATCTTTTTATCAGAAATGAAGACAGAAAAGAGAAAATTCGGTGATTTCGGAGAAAACATAGCTAAGAAGTTTCTCATGAAACATAGCTTCGAGTTTCTAGAGGCTAATTATCTTCGTCCCTGGGGAGAAATAGATCTTATTGTAAAGAAGGGGAAAGTTACTCATTTTATAGAAGTTAAGTCTTCTGTTTCATATGAAACGAGTAAAAATGTTACATATGAAACTATTAGGCCCGAGGAGAATATACATCCAAAGAAGTTAGAGAGGATGTATAGGGCAATAGAGACTTATTGTTTAGAACACGGTCTTGATGAAGAAAATATACAAGTGGATGCGGTGATTGTAATGATTAGCGAAGATAGCAGGCGAGCGAAAGTGACTTATATTGAGAATGTCCTTTAATAACAAAAGACCACTAATGGTCGGGGCGCCGGGAATCGAACCCGGCCCTTATGTTCCCAAAACATATATACTACCGATATACTACGCCCCGTTTAGTTGAGTGTAATATTATGTGATTATGGTCTAAAAAGCAAAGTTTTTGACTTGTGAAATCTTACACTGGCTATATAACATGTGAATGATATTATTTTTTGATGAATGATAATTTAAGAAAAACTTTAGGCTTGGTTTTGTGGTGGACAGAAGGGACAAAGATGTATAAAGACAGGAGGTGGAAAAACTCCTGGGTATATAACGTGGAGATTACAAATACAAATCCGGAAATAGTCAAGATATTTTTGGATTTTTTGAGGAAGGACATGAAGATTGATGAGACAAGACTAAAATTACAACTACAAATTCATGAAAATGATAATTTAGAATATTTAGAAAATTTTTGGTCTAAAAAAACCAAAATACCAAAATCTAGGTTTAATAAAACATTTGTTAGGCCGGTTGGCAAAAAAGTTGGGAAAAGTAACGGGACCTGCAAGATTAGATATTCAGACAAAGAGACATATAATAAATTAGTCATTATGTTAGAAGCACTTCTAGAGGAATACAATAAATAATTTTTAAAATCTTTTTATTACTAACAACGACAAAGTTCATATGAAAGCAAGAAGTGGGGAACTGGCCAAAAGATTTAAGGATTTGCCCAATGTTGGGCCGAGGGTGGCTATGGATTATAGGGCTTTGGGCTTTGAAAAACCTAGTGATTTAATCGACCAGGATCCTTTTGATTTGTATAAAAAACTAATTCTTATAACCAAGACACATCAAGACCCCTGTCTTCTGGATGTTTTTATAAGTGTTGCTGATTTTATGAATGGTGCATCTCCTAGACCTTGGTGGCATTATACAGTCGAAAGAAAAAAGAAGTATCCAAATGTTTCTCGCAGAAAACTTGCTTAAAGGACTGGTTCGGGTGAGTATGTATTCTGTGTTAATTAAATAACGGGCTATAGTATAAAAGCAGTATACACGCATGGGGTGCGTGAGGCCCCGGAGCGTTACCGGGTAGCCCGAAAGATGGTTTTTAAAAGAACAAAAGAAGATTTTGTTTGTGAGAATTGCAAACATAAAAACATTGGCAATGGTTTTACAGATCATTGTGAAAAATGTTTGTGGAGTAAGCATGTAGATATAAGTCCTGGAGACAGGGAAGAGGGGTGCAAAGGCATGATGAAGCCCATGGAATGCCGAATGATGAATGGTGAATATCGAGTAAGGAACAAATGCTTATCTTGTCGATTTGAAAGGTGGGCACCCATTTTACCAAATGATGATATGGAGACGGCTCTATCTCTTTCTTAATTTTGCAATGAGTTCGCTATTTTGCTACGATGTTTTTCACTGCGGCTATGGTTTAGTGGTAGAACACGTCCTTGCCAAGGACGGGATGGGAGTTCGATTCTCCCTAGCCGCACATTGAATAGAAAATCAAAACCCCCAGCGCTCGCGAGCGCTGGGGGTTTTGATAAGCTAATAGCTCAGAGCTAAAACCTATAAGCCTTTTTACTTTACCGCATCCTTCAAAGCTTTTGCTGCACGAAACTTAGGTACGCGCATTGAAGCAACCTGAATGGTTTCACCAGTTCGAGGGTTTCTTGCCTGTCTTGCAGCACGAACCTTTGTTGAAAAGATTCCAAGACCAGCAATTGATGTTTCTCCTCCTTTCTTGAGAGTGTTTACAATAGTCTCGATCATAACTTCCACAGCTTGTTCAGCTTGAACTTTTGTTCCGCCGATTTTTGCATGCACAGCTTCTACAATTCCTTGTTTATTCATAATTTTTTTAAAGATTAGTAATGTGGTTAATGTCGACTTTCCTCATCGCGCGAAACCGTCCGCCTCTTCGGCTGAGTCGCCCAGACGGGCAGGCTCCGTTTCGACTACTGTATAAGGTTACAAACATTATATAGTAAGCCATTTTATGGGGCAATACCAAAACTAATTTGTTTTTAATTTACAAACAAGAACACAAACATTTTTACCTAGCAAATTCTATGATTCTAGATTCACGAATGACCGTTATCTTGATTTCTCCAGGGTACTTCAGCTCCTGTTCTATGCGATTAGCTATATCTCTAGCCATTTGTTTAGCCTGTAGATCGCTGACTTCTCCTGGGGTGACGAATATTCTGACCTCTCTTCCGGCCTGCAGAGCGTATGATTTCTCCACTCCCTCGAAGCTTTGGGCTATGGATTCCAACTCCTTTAATCTCTTTAAGTAGTTTTCTACCGTATCTCTACGAGCCCCGGGTCTACCGCCCGAAATAGCGTCTGCCGTCTGTACAATGACTGATTCAATCGTTTCATAAGGGTATTCTCCGTGGTGTGCCTGCATGGCTTTGATGATTTCTTCGCTGACACCAAATTTCTGAAGTATTCTTCGTCCTATTTCCACATGCGTTCCCACTACTTCGTGGTCCATCGCTTTTCCTATGTCATGGAGAAGGGCACCGGCTTTGGCCACAGCCACATTTGCCCCGAGTTCTTCCGCTAGCATTCTAGCCACATGAGTCATCTCTATTGAGTGTTGAAGTACATTTTGTCCATAGCTGGTGCGGAAATGTAGTCTTCCTAAGATAGATATGATTCTAGGGTCTAGGTTGTATACTCCGCATTCGTAGGCAGCTTGCTCACCTTTCTCTTTTATTATTTTACTAATCTCTTGCTTGGCTTTTTCTACCGCCTCTTCAATTTTTGCGGGTTGTATTCTTCCGTCGGAAATGAGGTTTTCCAATGCTACACGAGCGACCTGTCTGCGCACTGGGTCAAAAGATGATAGGGTAATGGCGCCTGGGGTATCGTCCACTATTACCTCAACACCGGTTGCTCGCTCAAACGCCTTAATGTTTCTACCTTCCTTTCCAATAATTTTACCTTTGACCTCGTCTGTTGGTATGGAAACAGTGGTGGTCATAATTTCTGAGGGGACGGAAGTAGCTAGACGCTGTATTGTGGTAGCTAATATACCTTTGGCTTTTTCTTCAATAGCTTCTGCTCCGAGCATTTCAAATTTTTGCATTCGTATGAGAAGATCGTCTTCGGACTGTTTTTCCAAAAGACCCAAAAGCTCTTTTTTGGCTTCTTCCTTGTTCATTTGAGAGACCTTTTCAAGGGCAGTTTCTCTCTCGGCAATCAAAATATCAGCCCTTTCTTTTAGTGAACGGACTTCGTTAGCTTTTTCTTTTAAGGTTTCTATTTCCTTATCAATATCAAGCTGTCTTTTATCAAGAAAGTCTTCTTTTTTGATAAGGCGTTCTTCTGTTTTTTTACTCTTTTCTTCTTTTTCTTTTATCTCAATACGAGCTTCTCGTAATGTTTCATCCGCTTTTGCTTCTGCTTCTGTGATTATTTTTGTTGCTTCTTCTTTTGCTTCAAGCATCGTCTGCTTGATATCGAGTTCCATTGAGCCCTTCTTTCCGAGGGAGATTGTCCATCTAAGAAAGTATCCAAACGCAATACCAGCCGATGCCGCCACCGCAAGGAGGAGCATGATTATTTTTAATGACATGTTTTCGGAGATAACTCCTCTTTTCTTTTCTTACAAAACCCTCACGAATTTTAGGTGAAGACGGAATATTCTTGGTTCGGACACTTTTCGGATTTCTGTCGTGGCTGGATGATTCTCTAAGTCAGGAAAATAAAGTTATCAAAATTAAAGGAATAACAACCCTACTTTATGAGAAAAGTGATGATTTGTAAACCCCCACACCTTCCATCCTATATTCTCAGGTCATATAATAAGCAATATGTTTTATGTATATGTTCTGAAAAGCCTGCATGATGAGAACTTGTATACAGGTTCAACCAATGACCTGAGGCGAAGACTTTCTGAACACAACAATGGATCTAATCGCTCTACCAAGGCTAGACGGCCATTTAAGCTTATATATTAGGAAGCTTATACAGCGAGAGTGACGCTAGGGCAAGAGAGTATAGTTTGAAAAAAGACGGCAAAGCGCTGGGTCAGCTTAAAAGACGTATTTCAGAAAGTCTTCAATAGGATGAAAGGTGTGGGGGTAAACCCCTTATATAAACTGCACTTTTGGGCATAAAATCAAAAACACCCCCGACTGTCCAGGACAGTCGGGGGTGTTTTAATACGTTCATTTCTTATTTTTGAATACTTTGTCTACTATTCCGTATTTTACCGCCTCATCTGCTGTCATGAAGAAATCACGGTCCATATCTTTGGCTATTTTTGTTATTGATTGGCCTGTGTGTTTGGCCATTATTTCATTTAAACGGTCTCTGGCTTTTAGAATCTGGCGAGCTGATATTTCTATATCAGATGCTTGGCCCTCCGCGCCCCCCATTGGTTGGTGAATCATTACTTCAGAATTTGGCAATATGAATCTTTTACCCTTTGCTCCGGAAGCCAAGAGTATTGAAGCCATAGACGCGGCGATACCCATACATATAGTAGAAACCTCTGGCTTGATGTGTTGCATTGCGTCGTAGATGGCCATACCAGAATACACACTTCCTCCTGGAGAGTGGATGTACAGGTGAATATCCTTCTTTGGATCTTCCGATTCAAGGAAAAGGAGCTGAGCTATGACTATGTTCGCCGTGTCGTCATCGATCATTCCTCCGAGAAAAATGATTCGTTCACGCAAAAGACGAGAGTATATGTCGTATGCTCTTTCTCCGAACTGTGATTTTTCTATAACTGTAGGAATTAGCATGTGAATAGTTGCTAGTTTTAAGTTGTTAGTTTTTAGTAATGCAATACTACACAATCCTGCTAACTTTTCAAGTTATGGTTAATTTTGCAAATTGTTTCACAAGGTATTAAGCTAACGATAGTCTCGGTATATTTTTGAGTATTTTCACTTAAAACTTAAAACTTAAAACCAACAACTACAAACTACTCATGCGTCTACATCGTTTTTATATAAAAGAAGAAATAGGGGACAGGGAGTCCATTGTCATAAAGGACTCCGGATTAGTACATCAGTTGCGAACAGTCTTTCGTTTCACAGTGGGGGGTCAAATTATCCTCTTTGATAATAGTGGTTTTGAATATCATATTCTGATTTCATCTTTTGAGCACGGTGAGATTTTGGGTTCCGTGGTTTCGAAGAAAGAAAGTAAAAACATTCCCCCGAGAGAACTTCACCTTTTTTGCTCTGTCATAAAGAAAGATAAATTTGAATGGGTTCTTGAAAAGGGGACAGAGCTCGGGGTTACTCGGTTCATTCCCATACTCTCAGACAGGAGTGAAAAGAAAAATCTAAATATTGAAAGGGCGGAGAAAATACTCATAGAGGCGTCAGAACAATCTGGTCGAGCTTTACTGCCAACCCTAGCCCCCATTACAATATTTGAAGATTCGCTCAACACAGAGTTTCCATGTTTCGCATTTCACCCGACTGGAGATGTTTTCACTATTGAGCACACGCAAAATTATTCCCCACTCGGAGTTTTTATAGGTCCTGAAGGTGGTTGGAGCGATAGGGAAATATTTTTGTTTAAGAAAAATGATTTTCGTATCTATTCTCTCGGTCCTCAAACTCTTCGTGCAGAAACCGCCTCCGTCGCTGTGTCGAGTCTCATACTTCTGCAGTAACTATTTTTGGTTTTCTAGAAACTCTACTACTGCTTCATTTAAAAACATCTGTGAAACATAGAGTCTAGCTCGGAGCGGGTCTGCTTCCGGGTGAGCGATCATTATTTTTTCAGTTTCTTTTCTTACCTTTTCTGCATCTGGCATTATTTTTTCTTCTTCTGATATTTTGTTTAGTATGAGCTGAATCTTTGCTTTTTTGGTAGCAGTTTCTGTCCAGTCCTTTTTGATATCTTCTTCAGTTTTATTTACTTGTTTTAAATATTCTTCAAATGATGCACCAGCTCTGGATACATCGTCTTGAAATTGAGCAAGCATTTTTTGCAATTCATTTTCTATGAGAATTTTCGGCACCACCACTTCTGTCTCTTTCATTATTCCTTCGAGGATTTCTGTGCGTCTTTTCTCTCTTCCGCGGACTTGTTTTTCTTTTGTCAGATTTTCTTCTACCTTTTCACGAAAGTTTTTTACATCAGTGAATGGTCCAATCTTTTTTACAAATTCATCGTTTACTTCCGGCAAATCTTTTTCCGTTATTTCTCCGCGAGTGTGATTATTTGAATCATTGTTTTTATGCATTTCCATGTGCGCATAATTTTTTCTGATTTCTGTTATCACATCATCTATTTCTTTTTCTGTAACAGGGGAGACTTTTTCGGGGCTTACTCCACCTGCAATTTTTTTGTATGATGGAAGTTTTAATTCTGGAATTACTGATACTGTGATGGAAAAACCCATTGGATTATTTGGTGCAAGTTTGGTTATTTTAACTTCTGGGTTACCGATGACGAAAAGTTTTTCACCCTCAATAATTTTCGGATAGACTTCGTTTAGGGCTTTTTCACTAGCCTCTCCTAGTATGTGCATTTCACCCATTCTTTCTACGAGAATATTTTCTGGAACATGGCCCTTGCGAAATCCGGGTAGTTCAGCATTTTTACCTAGCTCTTTTATCACCTCGCTTCTGTATTTTGAAAGAAGCTCATATTCTATCTCTCCTTCAAGTAAGATTTGAGAATCGGGAAGCTTCTCTGTTTTGGAGAGGGAGAAATATTTTTTCATTTTTTTGAGTTTAGGTGTAATTTCACCAGTCTAAAGAAAGGTGAAACAAAAGGCAACCCCTCCGCCCGTGAGCGGAGGGGTTGCCTTTGAATTAAATTCTTTTATCGTTTCTATATTTTCTCTATTCCAGCTGAGCTTCTCCTGAGCTTTCCGCTTCAATGTTATCTATTTCAGAACCGAGGTTTGAAAAGTCTGTATTATTTAGATCTGCCTCAATTGAATCTAGATCATCTCCAGAACCTTGTGTTTGCAACATTTCCAATTCAGCTTGCGCTCTCATAGATTCTTCCTGTATTTGGGCGTTTTCTATTTCATTCATTCTTTTGACCTCTGTTTTTTGACTCCAGAAGTACAGGCCACCCAACATCACTACGAGGATTATAATGATTATTCCTATAGCTGGTCCAGCAGACTTGTCATTTTGTGGAGCTGGTGACACCGCGTTTTGTTCTCCTGTTGGTTCCATATATTCTTTAGATTAATTATTAGTTACCTTATTCTACCTCAACTTCAGTATTTGTGGATACCCCAATTCTAAGACCCTTAAGGTTTGTCACTGCTTGTATTAGTGCTCTATGGGCATCTCTGAGGTCAGAACTTATAGATTGAATAAGGGTACGAAGGTCTGTGAAGGCGCCACGAAGCTCATCTTTTGAGAGCGCCAACTCTATAGCCCCGCCAATATCAGCTATTCCATCTTTGGCTGATTCAATACTTACTTTAGCCTTTGTCACAAAGCTAGCTGCTTCTGTGGTGTCTCCTCCATCTTCTTCTATTTTATCTATTCTAGATTCAATACGGGCAGTTAGTAATTCAAGTCGCTCTACAGCTGCGTTTAGACGTTTCACCATCCACTCTGCGTGGGCACTGATTCGTATTTTCATATTTTCCATCCGCGCAGACGCGCTCTCACTTCGTCTTTCCTGCATAGTTTCTCTATTTTCCTGCATTTGGTCTCGTCTCTCTTCTATTTGTTCCTGTCTCTCGGGGTTTCTTTCCTCAAGACCTATATTTGCTCTAACTTCAGCATTAACATCTACAGATGTTTCTTGAGCAAAAGTATTCTGCGCGAGGCCAAAGACAAACAAAAGTGACAATATTCCAGTAGTGATTTTCATAACTATATTTTATTGATTATTTAATTTATAAACCGAGCACATTTTTTGAGACGAATAAGGTGTATTCTTATTACATCTGTATTTATTCTACTATAAAAAACACCCCCTCCGCCTAGGCGGAGGGGGTGTTTTTCTACTTCCCGTATTTTTCCTTATATAATTTCTGGCCCTCTATGAAACACTTTTCCGCCTCTTTTCTCCCTTTAAATCCGGCAATCAGAACATCTTTGTTTTGCAGTTTCTTATATGTGCTAAAAAAATGTTCTATTTCTTTCAGGGTGTGTTTATTTATATTATCCAAGTTCACCACATGGTCCCAGCGAGGGTCCTCTACCGGCACGGCGATAACCTTGTCATCGTGCATTCCTGCGTCTACCATATCCATAATTGCTACAGGGCGAACCTTCACCAACACTCCAGGTACAAAAGGATATGTTGAAAGTATGACTACATCTATTGGATCTTCATCCTTCCAAAGTGTTTGTGGGATGAATCCATAGTCAAACGGATAGTCTTGGGTAGAATGCATAACCCTATCCAGTGCTATGAGTCCTGTTTTTTTATCAATCTCGTATTTATTTTTTGAACCCTTGTTGATTTCTACGACAACATTTATCGCATCAATTGTTCCGGGTTCTATTCCATGCCACAAATTCATTCTGTTTTAGAAGTTAATTATTAATTAAGCACGAGCACTTTGGAGTTTTATTAGCGACGTAGAGCGAGAGGGATGGGAAAATTCTAATTTTTTCATTTCCGAGCCGAGGAGCTAATATAAGGATTAATACCGCTTTTATTTTTCTGATGATTCGTCTGGGGTAGAGATCGCGTCAGATATGGCTTCAGTTTCTTCTGAAACTTTTTCAATTGGTTTTTCTTCAGGTTTCACTTCGTCTGGTAGAGCCTCGGCCTCTGCTAGGTTTTCTCCGCCAACAGACTGAATGTCTATTTTCCAACCGGTAAGTTTTGCTGCCAGCCGGACATTTTGTCCTCCGCGACCGATAGCTAGAGACTGTTGATCTTCAGACACTTTTATATGTGCTTGTTTGTTTTCTTCGTCAATCTCTACAGAGAGAACTTTTGCCGGAGAGAGTGCGTCTTCAATAAACTTTTTTGAGTCAGATGACCACTCTATTATGTCTATCTTTTCTCCGCCGAGCTCACTCGTTACCGTAGAGACCCTGACACCACGCTGTCCTACCATAGAACCCACTGGGTCAATGTGCTCGTCTTTTGAAAATACAGCGACCTTACTTCTGTTTCCCGCTTCACGGGCGACAGCTTTTATTTCCACCATTCCATTAGCAACTTCTGGAGCTTCTTGCATAAATAGTTTTTCCAAAAACTTTGGATGAGAACGAGAGAGACGGAGGAATATTCCTTTTGGAGTTTCTTCTACGCGATATAAGTATGCGCGCACTCTTTCTCCTTGGGCAAATCTTTCTCCAGGTATTTGTTCTTCGTATGGCAGAAGGCCGGTTGCTCTGCCCATATCTACAAAAATATTTCCTCTTTCCACTCTCTGTACTGTTCCAGTGACAATGTCTCCCTCTCGACTTCCGAATTCTCCCATCACTGAATCTTTTTCTGCTTCACGGATTTTTTGCATTATGACTTGCTTCGCGGTTTGTGATGCAATGCGTCCGAAGTCGCTCTTGTTTTCTAATGGGAATACAACTTCTTCATCCAGTTCAGCATCACGCTTTATTTTTTGAGCGTCTTCTATGAGAATATGATGTTCGGAGTTGAAGAAAATTCTCTCGTCTCCTTCTTCACGCACAAAGTCATCATCATTTTCTGTGATGATAACTCGTGAATCATCAACCACAATCTTCACCTGATAAAATTCAGTTTTTCCGGTATTTATATCAAATTTGGCACGCACTATTTGTCCGCGTTTACCGTATTCTTTCTTATATGCAGTTGCTAGGGCCATCTCTATGGCCTCTATAATTTTTTCTTTTGGTATTCCTCGCTCTTGTTCCATCTGGTCAAGAACGGAATTTATTACTTTTAGGTCAAACATACCAATTTTTAATGAATGATAATGAATTATAAAATTGAGTACCCTGTGAAATAAGATTTGAGGCGATTTTTGAGATATCTTCCACCATAGGTAGTTTTCAGATATCTCTCCCGTCGCAACGCGTCTTTCTTGTCACAACAAGCTTCGTAATAAACAAGTTGAAACGGACCTCTTTTACTTGTTGCTGAAGAATACCCAGCGTTATGTTCCTCAAATCTAACTTTTAAATCTTTTGTGCAACCAATGTACAACTTTGAATCTTTTTTAGATCGAAGTACATACGTATAGAACATAGGGAAGATTTAAAAGTTATTTCACGGGGTTAGGAAATGTATAGTCGTTTTACTTCTTACATTTCTCTAAAAAAACGAGTCCGCCTTTTGGGCGAACTAATACACTCACTCCTTAATTATAGCAAATACAGATTTTATGTCAACCCCATACACGATCACTCTTATATATAGGGCGTAGGGTGATTATAGTTTGTGCGGTTTTTATAGCTGTTTCCCCACTTCTTTTAGGTATTCTTTTGTTAATTCGTGGTGTGAGTTGGGGATTAGATAATCAACTTTGAAAGAGATGCCAATGGGGAAATCTTTTACCTCTTTTTCTCCATAGAGTCGGATAAGTTTGGTTTTGGACTTTTTCTTTTTAAAATCAATTTTTTTTAAATCTTTTACCATTTTGCTTCCCAGAGCTTGTTTAAGAAGTGGACTTGAAAAGAAATCTGAAGGTGTCATAGAAGCAAGAATTATTTTTTTGCATGGGTATTCTAGTGCAATCGCGTAGGCGAGGATTGCGCCCATTGAAAAACCGAAGAGTATGGCATCACTCTCTACAGGAAATATCTGTTCTGTAATAGGTTGTTTCCAGTTTGGGTTTTTCGGTATTACAGAATAACCTTTTCTTTGGGCAATTTTTTTGAGCAGTTGATATTCCTTGCGACGAGTTGTTTCGCCATATCCGGGGATGATATAAAATTTGTTCATTTTATATAAGTTACTGAGAATTAGGTTTGCGTTAATTTTTATACTTAGAACTATCTTATTATCAAAAGTGGTAGACAGGAGGGTCCTCTGTCTACCACTTGAGTGAATCGTCACAGGTGATGCATCCCTAGATGTCAAACTCACCCTTCTTGACCCCCTGGACGAAAGCATCCCATTCAGCAGGGGTGAATGATAGGGTTGGACTGTCACCATGTTTCGAGTCCCTGACATCGACGGTTTCTCCGATACGTACCGCAACGCAGGTCTTGATTGGCAAGTACCTGGTCACTGTTGACGTGCGGAAACCTTCAGCGTGATGAGGGTTGCGGTTGTCCATACAAATCACCTTCCTTTCAAAAGATCAATCTTCATCTCTAAGGCGGAAGTGCCCTGGATGTGGTTATAGTATAGAAGAAAACAGAGTTGTTGTCAATTCACTTTTATAGTTATTTTCAGGCAGAGGTTAATGGCCAGTATATCTTAAATTAAATAACACTAAGTGGGGGACTTGGTAAAACACATCAATTTTTTGGGGGTAAAACAACCCAACGACATGTCGCTGGGTTGTTTGGCCACAGGGGCCAAATCGTGAACACCACAATATTTAAAGATCAGCGGATGTGCTGATACGGGAGGTTGAGAACGAGCACACGCCAAGCCTGATGCATATTCGGAATGCCATATTGTGCACCAGACTGCCTCTTGGCTTCCCAGATATCGTACATGAACCAAAGGTGGCCTGTTTCTAGCGGTTGAGGGACCGCATAGTTGGGGCTACCCACATTGATACTACTCTGGTCTGTACTCATGAGACCGGGTGGCCATAGTGACACATGGCCGACACCAAGGGCGTGTACAAGCTCGTGTTTAACTGTATGTTTGAAGGCGTGCGGAATTGTGTTTGGCGAGACGATAATTCGTCCCCCAATTATGTCACCGCTCGCGCCCCATTGTGTATTACCTACTGGTATTGGTATGGTGTCTGAGACTATTGCCAAGATTCCATTCCAGCCACTTACTTCTGAGGCCGAAAGTGAAACCATCGTCATAGGCATTCCGAGTTCTTCTGACAGCTCAGTTACTGCATTTCCAAAACCGACAGTGTCAGTTGGGGTTAATGCTCCTTGCCCAGACTCTTTGCGCACTGTGATTTGGATGGGAAACCCATTTGGAAGCCGTCCACCAATGCTGTAGTAGACTGAGTTACTTCCTACTGTTGAACTGCGGTAAAAAGAGAAAATACCGTCAGCACTTATGGCGAAGGCTGTCTCCAAGTCAATACCAATCGTCTGGTCGGACCATTTACCGGAGTGTATTCTGTACTCCAATGGTCCGGCTACAAACTTTTGGTTGACCTTGAGAGAGTCCTTCGCCACAGACGCCATACTAGGGTAGTGGCTACGGTTAGATGTGTTCTTGGCATCAAACCAGACATTGACCCTGTTGGTGTCTTGGAGAAGGGTAAGTCTTGGAGACACTTCTGCCCGACAGTTGACATTGAAGTCAGCCGAATCGGCAACAGAGCCCCTCTGGGCATAGGCCCTGAAGTTCTGGCAGTTTATGACGCCAAGCTTCGCTGATGTTACGAGCTCAACTGTGATCGGTGGGGCTGGGGTGACGACAAATGACAAGCAGACCTCTTTTTCAGAACCTTGGTTGATCGCGCTTTTCACAACAACGCAGACCTCATGGTTTCCGTTTTCAAATGATACAGAGACCAGCTGACCACTACCGATCACTGCCCCAGCCTTTTTCCATGTGATGAGGGAAGGGCTGGTTATTCTACCGCCAACAGAACTTCTGGCTTCAGCCTGCAACTCTACTTGGCTATCTGGCCATCCATTTTGTTGGATATTTGAGGATGACGGTGAGACGATGGAGACGGTCAAGGTCTCTTCTGGGGGTGGGTCGACGAAGCCAGTACTCTTGCAGGAAACCAATGTTGCGAATACCAATGCGACCACGACCACCCGAATGGACAAAATTTGTCCAAGGCGGTTAAATCCAATGCGTTCCATAATACCTCCTCTGTTAATCCTCTGGCTTTAGACCTAGAGGAATATGTGGTGTGTCAAGGTGCGCTAAACAAAGTAACCTCGTTAGCTCTGTCTACATAGTCAAGCGTTATCGCATACGAGTCAATATATTGACTTCAGGTATAATAGATTTTTTAATCTCGGAAGATATTACTGACATTTTTCAGGGCTATAATCTTGCGTTTTGAATCTTTTTGATTATCTAATTGGGATTTCTGTGCAACCCTTATGTGTATAACTTAATTCATTAAGCAGGGCAATTTTATGATAGAATATCAACAATTCTCTTTTATTTTAGTAATTTAATATTTTTTAATATGCCACCACAAGAACAAATGTCAAAAAATGGAACTAATTCAGGCAAATTTGATAAGAGTATTGTTTCAATAATCGTAGCTTTCGTTGCCCTTCTACTTATCTTTGTCTTATTTTCCATTGTTGGTAAGGACAGACGCTCTGGCAATAATCTAGATGGGCAAGGGAGTGATGTTACAGAAGAAAGCGTTTTTCTTAATGCAGTTGATATAAATAATGCTCAAACAGACGCAGAAAAACTACCAGAAGGTTTCCCTAGAGATATTCCTGTTGAGCTGGAGACCATTACAGTCAGCGATACAAAAGTCTATACCGACAGACCAGTCCCAATAACTGTCCATACTGTCAATTACACCACAACAAGCACTGCTTTAGAAAAATATAATCAATATCTGGATTATATGACTAGAGCAGGTTTTGAATTTGCTGAAAATGGAAGAGATGAGGGAAATCACGCCCTTAACGGAACAAAAAATGGCGATTCACTTCTAGTTGTTGCTTCTTCTCTAAATGGCGAGACGGTGGTGCAAATAAGTTATACAGAAAATAACTAAATTAAAATATTAAACTCCTTTTAAAAGTGAAACGACTTCTAAATACTATTATGTTAAAAAAAATTTCAAGAATCGTTTTTTTTCCTACAGAAATGCGCACCCTTCTTTGGAGGCGACAGATTGTTTTTTTATCTATAATTTTTTCTTTATTACTCTCACTTACCGGAGCATTTCCAATAAATATAGCTCTTGCTGGAGGTGAGACGGTGGTAACTCCACTCAGCTGTAACTCTTTTCGTATTTCGCCGAATTTTAATCCCGCATTGATTACCGATGGTGATACTGCTTGGTTTAAATTATATAGATGGCAGGGTTACTATGTTGACCTGGGGTTTTTCCAAGGAGTTAGTAATAGCTATGTCGACTCAGGTGTTCCAGATAGTCTTCCCGGATATCCTCACGGATATACATTACAGTATTATGGTAGTGGGCCAGCCCCTGGTTACGCAGAAACAGCCGAGGATTTCACATATGTTGACGTGAATTGTTCTCCAGCAACAATAATTGTTTCAACGGCCGGCTGTGTTAGTGGTGGCACATGGACAGTTAATCCGGGTGGTTATACAGGATCAAGCAATACGGTATCACCGGGTACATATAATTTGACTGTTAATACTACACCTAGAGGCGCTACTGGATACTCTGTTTCTAGCACAGACGGTGGCAATTCTTTAAATGTTTCTTATGGTCAGACAAAGCAATTTACTATTAATTATACCTGTGATGCTGTTGGGCTACCAAATGTAGACATAAAAGCCAATAGCTCTGATGGCCCAATATCTATTACATATAATACTTCCGCTAATTTAACTTGGACCACTAGTAATTCGCCAACATCTTGCACCGCTTCTAATAATCAGGGCAATTCAAACTGGACAGGAGGGAAGGGCTTTGCTTCATCAAACAGTCAGTCCACGGGACCTCTAACTGTATCCACTACTTTTAGTATTTATTGTAGTAACAGTGGTGGCAATGGCCCTAGCGACAGTGTTACTGTAAATGTTGTACCAGCCACCCCAACGGGGCTTACAGCAATACCAAGTGGTTCTTGTGGAACAGGAACTATAAATGTGTCTTGGGATGCTTCTCCTGGTGCTACGAGTTATACCCTTCGTGACGGTTCAACAGACATATACACAGGTCCATCTACCTCGTTTTCTCACACCGGTTTAGTAGCCAATTCAAGTCACAGTTATACAGTTTTGGCTTCAAATGCATACGGTTCATCTGTTTATTCGAGTTCTGTTCCCGCCACTGCTCCTAGCGCATGTCCTGTCGGAGGTTCTGTTGACATAAAGGCAAGTAATAATGGAAGCACTTTCTCTGACGGACCTGTTTATTTGGGGTATGTGTCTGGAATCCTGCAAAACTTCTGGTACAACTGGTCATCTTCAAACACAACCTCTTGTTCAATTGGTGCCCCTGTAAATTCTGGAGTTGGAGTGAATGGTTCTGCCGGCCCTCTTGCAAGTTCTCATCCCCAATATCCTTCCGTTTCTGGAACAACTTACCCAATAACATGTAATCTTTCTGGCGGAGGAACAGTAAGTGATACGGTTTTTGCACAGAGAGTACCTAATGCTCCGACAATAAACGCGTCCACTTCTTCAACTTGCGGTGGTCGAATCGATATTACTTGGTCTTCAGTAGCAGGAGCTACGAGCTATAGTATTTACAGAGACGGCGGAGGTACTCCTATATATTCAGGTTCTGGCACATCATATACAGACACTGTAACTCCAGGTACTTCTCATTACTATAATGTCAGGGCATTCAATGCTGCTGGAAGTTCTCTTTTATCTTCCAATACTTCTTGGACGACATCTTCCTCGGCGTGCGCTTCATTGACTGTAGATCTTACAGGAAGACAGCATGGTACTGGAAGCTATGTTCAATCCATAACACTTCCTTCCGGAAGCTATGTGAATCTACAGTGGTCAAGTACTGGGCCAAATCTTGCTGGTACTATATGTACGGCTACTGGCGGTTGGTGGGTTGGAAGTTATGGAAGTAGTGGAACATTGAATACAGCACCGGGGCTAGGGCCACTTAGCGTTAATCCGACAGACTTTGGAATAAGCTGTAATGACGGCACAACGACCGCAGTTGATACCTTCAGGGTTAATATTGGACCAGCAACTGGGGTGATAAATGTAGTAGAAAATGGTGCCTCCGGTGGTTCTTGGGTGATTAATCCAGGAGGTTATACTGGTACTTCAAATACTGTTCCCGCTGGAACATATTCTCTGACTTCAAATTCATCCCCCGCTTCATATGTAGTTTCTTCTATAACCAGTAGTGATGGCGGTAATTCATTAAATATTGCTGGTGGTCAGACGAAACAGTTTACAGTTAATTATACAGCTTCTACTTGTGTTTCTGCTGGCGCAGGAACCGGTCTTAGAGGTACATATTATGATGGAATATCATTCAATACTCTTATGGGTCAATATGTTGATTCAACTATAAACTTTGATCCAGCAGATTTTCTTGGTACAAATCGCGCTGGTGGTCCCGATACTTTCTCTGTGCGTTGGGAAGGTCAGATAGAGGCAAGGTGTTCTGAAAGCTATACCTTCTATACTCGAACTGATGACGGCACTCGGTTGTGGGTAAACGGCAGTCAGATAATAAGTCGGTGGGTTGACCAGGCCCCCACAGAAGTATCTTCAGCGCCTGTCACTCTTACTGGTGGTACGAAATACAATATTGTAATGGAGTACTATGAAAATACTGGAGGAGCAACAGCTCAGCTTTCATGGGCGAGCCCTTCAACTGCCAAACAGATTATTCCTCAAACTCAGTTGTTTCCATTGGCAATAACGGCACCTAGTGTTTCCCTATCCGCTTCTCCAACCACTATCACAAGTGGGCAGAGTTCAACTTTAACTTGGACATCAACTAATGCTACATCGTGTACTGCTTCCGGCGGTTGGAGTGGAAGTAAACTTACCACTGGTGGTTCAGAAAATGTTTCTCCAACAAGCAACACCACATACACCCTGACTTGTACTGGTCCTGGTGGAACTACGCCCGCTAGTGCGACAGTGACTGTTTCTGGTCCAGCTTTTGATTACAGTCTTTCAAATTCAGGAAATATTTCTGTTACAAAGAGCTCGTCTGCAGTTAATGGTTCAAACACCATTACAAGAAACTATATTCAAGGGACGACACAAGCAGTTAGTTTGTCCGCGTCAGGACTACCTTCTGGGGTAAGTGTCTCTTTTGCTCCAACATCATGTAGTCCAAATCCAACCTGTCCTAGTACCGCCACTTTCACTGTTCAATCTACGGCTCCTCCTGGGACTCATCCGATCACAGTTACTGGAACATCTCCTGGTACCCTAGATAAGACAACGTTCTTTAATTTGATTGTTTCTAATCCAGCGGCCCCTACTATTACAATAAATGGTCCATCAAAGGCTGGCGTGGGTCAGAATGTTCCTTGGTCTGCAACCGTAGTGGGTGGCACAAATTGTACTTATACTTGGTCTGGAACAGAAGTTCCAACTTCTCCAGCTCCAACCGGTAGCACTTTCAACATGGCATACTCTACTACCGGTTCAAAAACAATAAGGGTTGATGTTAGCTGTAATGAAGGAACAGCTTTCGCTCAGGGTACAATTATTATTGCACTCGATCCAATATTCGAAGAGTTTTAAAAGATAATTGTGAAATTAAAACAACCCCGCCCTGAGCTTTGTCGAAGGACGGGGTTGTTTTGTGCACAACGGATTTATTTAATTTGCTACAATTAGAGAGTAAAAACAATACTGCCGTTAGTTGTCACTTGTTGGTTTAATATAATGCACATAGAAGAAACACAGCTAAAAGAATTTATTCTTGACTCCGGACTCGTGTCCCGGGCTGATATTACCAAGGCTGAGAAAGAATCAAAAGAGTCTGGAATAAGCGTTGGTAAAATCTTGGTAAACAAGGGAAGCATTACCGAAGACGACCTCCGTCGTATGCAAGCATATATTCTGGGTATTCCTTTTGTTGACCTCAAGGGTCAACACATGGATTTTGAGATACTCTCTATGATTCCGGAGCCAATCGCTCGCAACCACAATATTGTGGCTTTCAGGAAAGTAAATGAGAGTCTTGAAGTAGCAATGCTTGATACCGAGGATTTGGCTGCTATTGATTTTGTAAGAAAAAAGACGGGACTTAAAATACTTCCCCGTCTAACTGATGGAGAGTCAATGAAGAGTGCTCTTTTGAATTATCAAAAGAGTCTGAAGGCAGAATTCGGGGATATTATTCAAAAAGAGGCTTCTGCACTGAAGGCTGTGGCTGACAAAATGGGAGGGGACGAAGTAAGCGAGGATGATTTGAAAAAATTAGCCGAAGATGTGCCAGTTGTTCGTATCGTAGACACGCTTTTGAAGCACGCCATAATTCAAGATGCCTCTGACATACACATAGAACCAATGGAGACACAGGTGGTGGTCAGGTATCGTATTGACGGCATACTTCATGACGCCATGGTACTACCTAAAAATGTTGCTAGTGGCATCACTGCTCGTATTAAGGTGCTTTCAAATCTGAAGCTGGATGAAAAAAGAATTCCTCAAGATGGTCGTTTCAAAATTGAAATGAATCAAGAGAAGGTTTCTTTCCGTGTGTCTACTCTGCCAGTTTATTATGGAGAAAAAACGGTTATGCGTCTTTTGAGAGAAGGGGTTTCTGGGTTTACTCTTGAAGGTCTAGGTTTTCACGGTGAGGGCTTGGAGACACTTCACAAAGCAGCGCGTCTCTCTACCGGTATGATTTTGACTACAGGTCCGACTGGCTCAGGAAAGACGACCACTCTATATACAATGCTTGATATTTTAAATACACCAGATGTAAATATCTCTACTATTGAAGATCCAATAGAATATCAGATGAAGAGAGTGAATCAGACACAGGTGAAGTCTGAAATTGGCTTCACTTTTGCGACAGGTTTGCGTACTTTGGTGCGTCAGGACCCCGATGTCATAATGGTGGGGGAGATTCGCGACACAGAGACCGCCGCACTAGCGGTGAACGCCGCCCTGACTGGTCACCTGGTTCTTTCAACCTTGCACACTAATTCAGCGGCCGGTGCCATAGCGCGATTGGTTGATATGAAGGTTGAGCCGTTTCTCCTCACATCCACACTTTCGGTAATAATTGCACAGAGGCTGATTCGTCGCCTGTCTGACACAAAGGAAAAATATTTTTTGACTAAGGAAGAAATTGCTCAGCTTAATAAGGTGATTGATTTAGAAAGGGTGTTGTCTTTTCTAAGAGAAGAAAAAGTAATCGATAAGAATGCCACATGGGATAAAATCCCTATGTATAAAGCAAAACCAAGTGCTGATAGTGAAGATGGATATAAGAGTCGTATCGGTATTCACGAGGTTTTGAAGGTTACTCCAACTATTAGAGATTTAGTCATGAGGGGTGTAACAACTCAGGAGCTTGAGAATCAAGCCAAGAAAGAGGGAATGCTTACAATGGCAGAGGACGGTATATTTAAAGCTGTTCAAGGTATAACAACGATAGAGGAAGTCTTGAGGGTCGTAACATCTGAAATTTAATGCCCATTTTTAACTACAAAGTAATAGGAAAAAATAATGAAGTTAGTGCTGGGAAAATTGAAATGCCAGACAGATTCGCTCTCTATAGAAAAATGAAAGCAGATGGTCAGTTTGTCATATATGTAAAAGAAGAGTCAGGAGTAAGAAATCGGATTTTTAAGAAAACTGGGAGTATGTTTGGTCGAATAAAGACTTCAGAAAAGATAGTTTTTGCCAGAAACCTTGGTTCCATGATTGAGGCCGGCCTTCCGGTCACTAGAGCTTTGGAGGTGATGGAAAAACAGACTCGTAACAAAAAATTGAAAGAAGTTTTAAATTATCTCGTTGATTCTGTCAGTAAAGGCAATACCTTGAGTAAGTCAATGGAAGAAAAATCAGACATTTTTTCCCCACTTTTTATTTCTATGGTAAAAGCGGGAGAAGAGTCTGGGAACTTGGCCAGCTCTCTTAAGATGGTATCCATGCAAATGGAAAAATCTTACTTAATATTAAAAAAAGTTAGAGGTGCCATGATTTATCCTGTTGTAATCATATCTCTTATGATTGTTATTGGTATTCTGATGATGATTTATATGGTTCCAACTCTAACCGCAACTTTTGAAGGGCTTGGTATTGATTTACCTCTTTCAACGAGAGTGATTATCTTTGTGAGTGATTTTTTGAGGACCAGCTTTCTTCTTTTCTTTTCCTCGGTATTAGTTATAGCCTTGGCTTTTTTTGCTTTTTTCAAAAGTTCTACTGGGAAGAGGTTTTTTAATAAGTTTTCCATCAAGATTCCAGTAATAGGTAATATTGTGAAAGAAGTTAATTCTGCTCGTACCGCACGGACCCTCTCATCCCTCATGTCTTCCGGCGTCGATGTTGTGGTGGCCCTTTCTGTCACTGAAGATGTTGTTCAAAATGTTTTTTATAAAGAAGTATTAGCAAAAGCAAGACTCAATGTTGAGAAGGGCGAGCCGATGTCATCGATATTTGTAGAAAATAGTCATCTGTATCCGATTTTTGTTGGAGAGATGATGGGGGTGGGTGAAGAAACCGGCAAGGTTTCGGAAATGCTTTTGAATGTCGCTGCATTTTATGAGAATGAGGTGGACCAAAAAACCAAAGATCTTTCTACCATAATAGAGCCAATTCTTATGATTATTATTGGGGCGGGTGTTGGCTTATTCGCCATTTCAATGCTTGCCCCGACCTACTCTCTTGTAGATAGTATTTAATGTATATTTTCTCTAAAAAAACGAGGTTAGGGTTTACTCTTGTTGAGATTTTAGTTGTCATTGGAATAATTTTTCTGCTTTCCATTATTACTTTCTCTTCTTTTTCAAATCTAAACAAAAAAGAACTTTTGGACAAAGAGTCTCTAAAAGTTCTTTCTATAATTCAAGATGCAAGATCTCTAACATTGTCATCAAAAAATTCTTCTCAATATGGGGTATACTTTGAGGGAGACAAGGTTACTTTTTTTGCTGGAGATTCCTATAATCCTTTAAATTCAGATAACTTAATAACAGATTTGTCATCGCAAGTGATCATATCTTCTATTAATCTCGATGGGGGAGGGTTAGAACTTGTTTTTGAAAGATTAAATGGAAGGACTCAACAATTTGGAACTGTCGTTATGGAATTAGTTTCCGATTCTTCGTCAAGTAAAACAATAAGGGTTTTTGAAACCGGACTTTCAGAGATCGAATAGTTTAAAGATGGTATGAAATATTTAATAAAAATTAACAAGAAGTCAAAAAATGATGGCTATTCTTTAGCCGAGGCACTGGTGGCTACCGCCCTGGCCCTTATGGTTTTTTTAAGTTTAAATACTGTTTTTACGATGATTCTAAATATGTCTCTTTTGAACAGTAGTAGAATACAATCTAATTTTTTAGCAGAAGAAGGTTTGGAAGTTGTTAGGATATTGAGAGATTCTGGTTGGCAAGATAACATTGCAATCCATTCTTCCAACTCACCGTTTTTTATTATTTTTGAAAACCAAAATTGGAGTGCTACATCATCATACGTATTAGTAGATGATGTTTTTGAAAGATCCGTTGTCTTAAGCGATGTTTATAGAGATTCAAATTATGACATTGTTTTAAACGGAGGAACTTTGGATTCAAATACAAAAAAAGTAACAGTCTCGGTATCTTGGTCGAATAGGGGGGCTACATCAACAAAGAGTTTTTCAACTTATCTAACAAATATTTTTGAGAATTAAAATGATGAAAATTATTAGAAAAAAAAGTTTGGTAAAAAACAAGGCAGGATTTTCTCTGGTAGAGATATTAGTATATGTATTCATTTTATCCCTTGTGTTGGCTGTAGTTACAAGTTCTCTCTTTTCGGTAGCAAAGTCATATAGGGTGTTGAGATCCGTTGCTTCTATAGATACGACGGCACAAGTTGCTCTGGATATGATGGCCAGAGAAATAAGGAATTCAATCGCAATTTCGGATACAGACAGTATTTTCAATTCTTCTCCAGGCAAAATATCTTTGATCACAACTAATGATACGGGCTCTCCAATGGTAATGGAGTTTTATTTAGATTCAGAAACTATTTTTGTCGAAGAGGAATCAGTTTTGGTCGGACCGCTCTCAGCGTCTTCTGCCAGAGTCTCAGGTTTGGTTTTCAGAAAGATTATTACAGATGAATCTCATGCTATAAAAATAGAGATGACGGTAGAGAGCGGTCAAGGTGAGAGTTTTAGAACAAAAAAATTCTATTCCACAGCTGTTTTACGAGGAACTTACGCTCCTTAAAAAAGTGAACAAAATGAAAAAAGAAAAATACACAAAATTTCCGTTTTTAAGAAAAGATAACCCTAACTTGAGGCGCAGTAGTCGAGGTCAAACTTTGATAATTCTTTCAATCATTTTTATGGCCATCTCTTCGACTGTTGTGATCGGCCTAACATCTCCGATTATTAAACAATTCAAAATAGTAAATGATTTGGAAATGTCAAAAAAGAGCTATTTTACAGCTGAAGCTGGCGGGGAAGACGCCTATTATAGGATAAAAAAAATTCTTCCTATTTCTTTTCCACTGAGTGTGACTCTAGATGGTGCTTCTGCTGAAGTCTCGGTCTCTACTATCGGTAGTAATGAACAGGAGATTCTTTCTCAAGGCAATGCCAATGACCACATAAGGACAGTGGTAAAGGGCATAACCGTAACGGATGGTTTTTCTTTCAATTTTGCAATTCAAGTTGGTATTGGGGGCCTAGAAATGCATAACAATTCTTCTGTTATTGGCAATGTTTACTCAAGCGGAAGGATTAGGTCCACAAGTAGTGGCACTAGAATACGCGGAGATGTTGTTTCTGCCGGGTCTAGCGGTCTTGTGGACGCCGTTAATGCTACTGGTACTGTTTATTCTCGCGAAATAAAAGGAGGAAGTAAGATTTGTGGAGATGCTTATTACCAAGTGATAGATAGCTCCTCTCTGTCCTTTCTCAACAGCCCAACAAGTGGAGGAAGTAGCCCGTGCACAACTCCTCTAACCCCAGGAACGGCATACCCCAATAGTTCTGATAGGCCGGAAGTTTCAATGCCTATTCCAGATTCACTATTGGATCAATGGGAAACTACAGCATCTTCTGGCGGGACAATAAACACACCATGTCCTTATCAAATAACAAGTGGAACAGTGACTATAGGTCCTATAAAAATAGATTGTGATGTTGTTGTAAGTGGAAATAGTACGACAGTTCTTTTGGCCGGAGCAGTTTGGATAAATGGAAACTTAACGGTAAACAATAATCCAAAGTTTAAAGTGGCAGATTCGGTCGGAAACAAAAGCGTTCCGCTCATAACGCGCTCAGTATCTAACTCAACAGGAGGTGGAAGGATAATTTTGAACAATAATCCGGAATTTTATGGTTCAGAAACAAACGGGGTCGCAAATCCGGACTCATATGTAATGCTTATTTCGAGAAATACAAGCAATTCTACCGGAGGTAGTGTAATCGCTGCATCTGCAGGAAACAATGTGACTGGTAACCTTCTTCTCTACGCACCTTATGGAGAAATTGAGCTTTCTAACAATGTTCTTTTACGTGAAGTCACGGCTTATAAATTGACTTTGAGAAATAACACTCAAGTTCGGTATAATGTTGGTCTTGCCCAACCTTTGTTTACTTCTGGTCCTGGTGGCCAATGGGCGATAAAGAGATGGAAAGAGGTTGAGTAGGAGTGCTTTCCTTGTGATGATATAATGTTTATCTATGGTTAAGAGAATTATTATTGCAAATTGGAAGATGAATCCCATCTCAGTAGTAGAAGCCAAGACTGCCTCAAGGGGGATATCAAAAATTGCTACCAAGCTTAAAAAAACAGATGTAGTTATTGCACCATCGTTTACACACATACCTCTAGTCTCTTTACCAAAAAATGTTTTTCTCGGGGCCCAAGATGTCTTTTGGGACACTAAGGGAGCTTTTACTGGTTTCGTAAGTCCTGCTCAGGTAAGCTCTTTGGGAGTAAGCCATGTGATAGTTGGACACTCAGAAAGGCGTGCCTTAGGAGAGACAGATGAGATGGTGAATAAAAAAGTCAAAGCTGTTTTACGAGAGAAGATGGTGCCAATTGTTTGTATAGGTGAAAAAGATCACGATTCTTCTGGTGCGTATCTTTCCTTTCTCTCGAATCAAATTAAGTCAGCATTTAAGAGTGTTATTCGTTCCGATTTTCAAAAAGTTATTATCGCTTATGAGCCCATATGGGCCATAGGCAAGGAGGCCAAAGATGCTATGAATGCTACGAAACTTCATGAGACAGTCCTCTATATCCAAAAGATTTTAGGTGAAATGTATGGTCGGGAGTTATCTCTAAAAGTAAAAATAATATATGGCGGTTCTGTAAAAGAAGAAAATGCATCAGACTTGATACTGAACGGTGAGGTTAAGGGCTTCCTTATTGGTGGCGCAAGTTTGAAAGCAGAGACATTTAATCCTATTTTGAAAATAGTAGACAGTCTGTAGTATGAAGACCATTAAAGATATAAATGAATTGGAAGGCAAGATTGTCTTTGTGCGTTCTGACTTCAATGTGCCCATTGTAGATGGTGCTGTTGGAGACGATTTTCGTCTTATAAAATCTTTTGAATTGATAGATTTTCTATTGAATGCTAGGGCAAAAATAATATTGGCAAGCCATATAGAAGGCGGAGACAAAACTCTTCGTCCAATATTTAAATATTTAAAAGATAGATACAAAATTTCTTTCGTTGAAAATTATTTTCCAGAGACTCCCGAATTTGATTTTTCCGAATCTAAGATTATCCTCCTTGAAAATTTAAGGCAATATGATGGTGAGGTTAAAAATGATGAGGACTTTTCTAAACATCTTGCTAGTTTTGCAGATTTATATATTAACGAAGCTTTCCCAGTTTCTCATAGAGAGCACGCTTCTATTGTTGGTATTCCGAAATATATTTCTTCTTTCGCAGGTCCAGTTTTTGAAAGAGAAACCAGTGAACTTGCTCGCGCTTTTAATCCAGAGCACCCCTTTCTTTTCGTTCTTGGCGGAGCAAAGTTTGATACAAAACTTCCATTAGTTAGGAAATTTTTTAATCTTGCAGACTATATATTTATAGGTGGAGCACTAGCAAATGATTTTTTTAGGGCTAAGGGCTTAAATACAGGACATTCTCTTCTTTCAGAGATAGAGACAGATTTGACAGATTTTTTGGGCGATAAACTAATTTTACCGATTGATGTGATTGTAGAAAATGGAGGCAAGTCTATTGTAAAAAAAGTGGAGGATGTTCTTCCCGAAGATACAATATCTGATGTTGGTCCTGAATCCATAGCTCTGTTAAGAGATAGAGTTTCTTCCTCAAAATTTATTCTTTGGAATGGACCGCTTGGAAACTATGAGCGAGGATTTAAGGAAAGTACAATGTCTCTCGCCAAAATAATTGCTGATTCTAGCGCTATGTCCATAGTTGGTGGTGGTGATACGGTGGCTTCTATTGCAGAGCTTCATGTAGAAGATAAATTTTCTTTTGTATCTACTGCGGGTGGAGCGATGTTGGATTTTCTAGCAAATGAGACTGTTCCGGGCATTAATGCTCTAAATGGTTAGTTCTTAAAGTAAACCACCCTCACGAAGTTCGTGAGGGTGGACGGCGAATCAGAGACCGGAGGCCTCTGATTGTTAGATTACCTAGGTGAATCGTGAATTCAATGGTCGAAACGACCACGAATATTACACCCAGGGTTACGACGGTGTAATAATCCATGCTTTGGGACAGCGGTACTACAATCATGGCCACTCCTGCGGTAAAGACGATGGCCAGAAATACCAGCTCCGAGAAAGAACGCATATGATTCCTTTCGTGACAGGGTCAGAGTCAAGTTCAATTTCTGCCAAGAGTATACACTTTTAGCCCTTTTTCTCAAGTTGTCGGCGAATTTTCTCTCCAACTTCTTTCTTTTTTTCGTCACTCTCATATTTTTTTGTTGGCCAAAAACCAGCAAGTCCGTCATTATTCATTCTTGGTACTAGGTGAATATGAAAGTGGGAGACATCTGTGCCAACCACCGTTAAGGCCACAAAATCAGCATTCACAGCTTCTTTTATTTTAGACATCATTTCCTTGGCATATCCAAATATTTCCCCCAAAGTCTCACTAGGTACATCTGTCATCTGAGGATAGTGGTCTTTGGGTATGATTAGAGTATGCCCTTCATTTACTGGGTTTATATCAAGAAAGGCCAATATTGTATCGTTTTCATAAACGATCTCAGCTGGAATCTTTTTATCAATGATTTTACAAAATATGCAGTCCTCCGTTGAAACACCTGCCCCGTTTGAATTTTTACCTTTATTCATTGGACTAATAGAAATTAAACTCTAATTAAACAGCATTATACCACTTATTTTTTTACAAAAAATTCTTTCGGGGTGATACAATGCTTTTTATGTCGAGGAAAGAATACCAGGCCCAACCCCCAATTCCAAAAGAAATTGACGACACCCTCTCCTCATACCACCCTCTGTTGAGAAAACTTCTGTATTATCGTGGACACAACACGCCTACTTTGGCGGAAAAGTTCTTAAACCCAGATTATGAATTAGATCTCCACAACCCATTTTTACTAAAGGGGATGGAGCGGGCTGTTTCTCGTATTCTTGAGGCCATAGAAAAAGATCAAAAGATTCTCATATACAGTGACTATGATGCAGATGGCATTCCTGGGGGAGTAATGCTCCGAGATTTTTTTGAAAAAATCGGTTTCAAAAATGCAGACAACTATATTCCTCATAGGCATGATGAAGGGTATGGTCTCCATCTTTCGGCAGTAGAGACATTTAAAGAAAATGGCATTGAACTTCTAATAACTATTGATTGCGGTATCACTGACATTGAGCAAGTAAAGAGGGCTCAAGAACTTGGTATTGATGTTATTGTCACAGATCATCATGAACCAGGAGAAGTTTTACCTCCCGCGTACGCAATCGTTAATCCAAAGCAAAAAGATTGCACCTACCCAGAAAAAATTCTCTGTGGTTCTGGTGTTGCTTTCAAATTGATTCAAGGTATTTTGGAGAAAAACCGTTTTGACCTGAAAGAAGGGCATGAAAAGTGGCTACTAGACTTAGTGGGTATGGCCACTCTTTCGGATATGGTGCCACTTGTCGGAGAAAATCGAGCTCTGGCTCACTATGGGCTCAGAGTCCTTCGCAAATCTCCTCGTCCTGGACTTCAGCAGATTTGGAAAAAACTTGGTGTTGACCAGAGATATATCACAGAAGACGATATTGGTTTCTCTTTAGCCCCCCGCATAAACGCCGCTTCGCGTATGGGCAAACCCGACGACGCTTTTAGACTCTTAAAGACTAGTGATTTGGTAGAAGCGGGTGTGGCAAGTGAGCATTTGGATAAAATAAATGACGAGAGAAAGGGCGTGGTGGCTTCTCTGGTTAAAGAAATAAAAAAACATATTCGGGAAAGAGAACTCTCAGACGAATTGCCAAAAGTTTTGGTCCTTGGTAATCCAGAATGGAAGCCCTCTCTTCTAGGGCTCGCCGCCAACAGTGTTTTGGACGATTTTCCTCATCCGATTTTTCTCTGGGGAAGAAACGGCGATTCTCTGCTCAAGGGTTCTTGTCGGTCCGAAGGTTTGACGGATATGGTTTTACTTATGGAGACGGTTAAAGAGGCATTCGTGCAGTTTGGTGGGCACAAAATGGCCGGAGGTTTCGAAGTCTCTAGTGAAAAAATACACACACTTGAAGCTGTTTTAAACGAAGCCTTTGCTTCTCTGCCAGAAGCTTCGGCTCTTGAGCCTGTGTTTGTTGATGGCGAAGTTTCTGTTAATGATATTGATTGGGATATGTATAGACACATTGAGCGCTTGGCTCCATTTGGTATTGGGAATCCGAAACCCATTTTTAGTATTACGAATGCAGAGATAAAAGAGGTAAAACAATTTGGTAAGGAGAAGAATCATATGGAGATCTCTTTTGACAGAAAAGGAAAACCGTTGAAAGCTATATCTTTTTTCACTAAACCAGAAAAATATTCTACTGTTCCAGAAAATGGCAAAAAGGTGAATGTATTAGCAACTCTTGAAAAGTCCACATTCCGGTCTTATCCAGAACTACGCTTGAGGATTGTGGATATAGTCTAAAGGGAAGGAAGGGGGAATAAGGAATGAGGAATAAAATGGCCTGTTAGGGCCATTTTCTGAATAAAAAGCAATAAAATACTTGACTTTTTAGTATGAAGTATGGTATAATAGGTACAGATAGTACGTTGCAACATTACTTGCGAAAAGGTAGTCATAGCCAAAAGATTCTGTCCGACAGTTGGTGGACGGTGTCTCCTGGCTATGACTTACCAAAGTCTTCCCCACCTCGGGTGAGAGGACAATTTCTACGGGCAACGAAGCCCAAGGAGAACACTATGTTGAAAATCGAAAGCCGGGCGGTAAGCTACGAGCTCTACAGTCACAAGAATCAGGGCACTGATGACATCATAGGTTTCGACCTCTGCGCGCATCTGAGGGAAACGGGCTTCATCGATCGGGCTCTCTCGCTTGTGAGCGAGCAGGTCGAAGGATGGTTTAACCATCCGAGTACCTATCCGGAGGAACTGAGGAAGGTATATCCTGTTCTGTGGCGAAGCGTTCAGGACTTCCACGGTATCTACTACGTCCCGGTACTTTCCTGGACGGCCCATGATGGTGATATCCTCGTGCGTTGGAGCTGGCTCGGTGCCCGTTGCAGCCTGGGCTCCCCCGCACTTCTCGCAAGGTAAACTTTAACCCTAAGTCTCTGGGGTCCGACTTGGATTCTTTGGGCCTAGGTCCCCGCCCCGACAGTGATGTTGGGGCGGTTTTCGTTTATAATATTTGCATTATGAATATAACTATTTTTACTGACGGAGCTTCACGGGGGAATCCGGGGAGAGGGGGGTGGGGGGCAATCGTAGTTTTTTCTGATGAAAAAACTACGATTTTGAAAGACGAAAGACGAAAGACGAAAGGAGAAGTAATAGAGTTAGGGGGAAGAGAATCAAATACGACAAACAACCGAATGGAACTCGCCGCAGTAATAGAAGCCCTGCGGGCAACTTTGAAAATTGAAAATAGAAAATTGAAAATTGTTATCAACACCGACTCCTCCTATGTACTAAAGGGTGCCAAAGAGTGGGTCACTGGCTGGCAGAAAAATAATTGGAAGACAAAAACAAAACAGCCAGTACTCAATCAAGATCTGTGGGAAAAATTTCTAAAAGTAAGTGACGGTCTAAAAATAGACTGGCATTTGCTCAAAGGCCATTCTGGGATTCCAGCCAACGAGCGCTGTGATGAAATAGCCACCGCTTTCGCTGATGGCGAAACTCCAAAGCTTTTTTCCGGCCCATTAAAGGATTATAAAGTTAGTCTCTCTGTATCTTCTAGTACAAAAGCTATAAGCCGTAAGTCGAAAGTTAAGAGCTCTTCCAAAGCATATTCCTATGTAAGCTTCGTTAAAGGAGTAGCCAAGACCCACGCAACTTGGGCGGAATGCGAAAAAAGAGTCAAAGGTGTTTCCGGAGCTAAGTTTAAAAAATCTTTTTCTCCTGAAGAAGAGAAGCAACTTATTTCTATATGGAAGAAAATCCATTAAAGAGATTTTGGATATTTTCTTTTGTTATCGGATTTTGTGTCGGCGTTTGGTGTGCCTCGTTTGGCTTTGCTTCAATACCCTTCGGAGTGTTCGCAGTCTTCCTCGGGGTTCTGACACTATTGTATTCTTGGCGCTCTATTCCTGATAAATATTTTCGAGAAATATTTTTTTTAGCATCTATTTTTTTACTTTGTTATGGGTTTGGTGTATTGCGTTTCATATCGGTAGATAAACCAATCAACCAAATTTTGGTTGAACTTTCTGGTGAAAAGATCTCTGTTGTTGGCAAAGTTGTCAAAGAGCCCAGGGAGAGGGCGTCTTATAGAGAATATTTAGTGGAGACAAATTCCGGTGAAAGAATGCTTGTGAGGGCGGATATGTTTCCAGAGTTTTTCTATGGTGACAAGCTTATTGTTCGCGGAACACTCAATCGCCCAGAACCATTTGAGACAGAGGGTGGCAGAGTTTTTGATTATGAAAAATATTTGAGGAAAGAGGGTGTACATTTTATTCTATCTTTCGCTACTACTGACAAGGCTGGCCAATCCGCTTTTTCTTTACGCAGGGCGCTTTTCACTGGCAAAAATGTTTTCATTGGGGCGATAGAAAGGGCAATACCAGATCCAGAATCATCCTTACTCGCTGGCATTCTCTTGGGTAGTGAAGAATCTCTGGGGGACGACCTTTTAGATGCTTTCAGGATTGTGGGCATTATTCATATCATCGTTCTTTCTGGTTACAACATCACCCTCGTAGCAGAAGCGGTGATGAAGACACTTTCTTTTTTGTCTCGTAAAAGAGCCCTTGTTTTTAGTGCTTTGGGGATAGTGTTGTTTGCAATTATGGTTGGTGCGGGACCTTCTGTGGTGAGAGCATCTCTAATGGCCCTATTGGTTCTTGTGGCGCGTTTTACTCACAGAACATATGCTGTATCTCGCTCACTTTTGATTGCTCTGTTTGTGATGGTTTTATGGAACCCTTTTGTGCTGGCTTTTGATTTAGGTTTCCAACTTTCTTTCCTAGCCACTGTCGCTATTATTTGGATAGCTCCCATTTTTGAAAAGAGGTTTTCTCTGATACCAGAGAAGTTTGGTCTGCGAGATATTGCTTCTGCCACCTTGTCTACCCAGCTTTTTGTTTTACCACTCTTGCTTTACGCTATAGGAACAGTTTCAATATCGGGGTTTATTGTAAATTTAATTGTTTTGCCCATCGTTCCTCTAGTTATGTTTCTGGGGTTCGTCACGGGAATTTTAAGTTTAATCTCTGGAGCTCTAGCTATAATTCCGGGATTCATATCATATTTGTTCCTCGCTTATATTGTTTTTGTATCTACTTTTTTCGCCAATTTACCACTAAGCGCTCTGTCTTTCGGCGCCGTTCCCGTCGGATTATTGGTGTTTCTGTACCTCAGTTGTCTTCTATTTTTCTTGTATCAAAAAATTAACACAAAGTCTGTTAGTTAGATTATTGTTGCTCTTCAGTATTTTTAAAACTTTTAGCTTGGCTTTCGAACATGTTTTTATAAATACCTTTTTTGGCCATAAGTTCTTTGTGTGAGCCTGCTTCCTGAATCTCTCCGTGTTCTATGACAACTATTCTGTCTACACTCTGTGTGGTATTAAATCTGTGAGTTATGAGTATCAGGGTGTTGCCACGGACCGCGTCTTCCATGGCTTCAAATATTTCCATTTCTGACAGTGCGTCAATGGCGGCTGTAGGTTCGTCAAGTATAACAACGAGTCCATTACGAAAAAGTGTGCGGGCAAGAGCAATCTTCTGTTGCTGGCCTTTTGATGGTTCAATACCGCTGTCAAATTCTTTTCCTAGTTGTTGGTCATATTTTTTCTCCCATGTTTCTATGAACTCACTTGCCCCACTCCAAACAGCAGCCTCTCTTACTGTCTTTTCATCTGATTCAGATTCAATTCTTCCCATACCTATGGATTCCCTGACAGTCAGGTCGTAGTTCAGGTAATCCTGGAGAAGCACTGAAAGATAAGAGCTCCATTCAGCGGGATCTATATCTTTGAGATTGATTTCGTTTATAAATATATCTCCTTCTGTTGGGTCGTATATACGAGAGAGAAGTTTTATTAAAGTGGTTTTACCAGCTCCGTTTGAGCCCACAAGAGCAATTTTTTCTCCTGACTTTATGGTTATATTTATATTTCGGAGAATCCAATCATCTCGCCCGTCATATTTGAAGCTTACATTTCTAAATTCAATACTAGGGGCCTTTGTCAGATCAAGCCTAATAGGGTTTAGGGTTTTCTTGATAAATGGTTCTGTGTCTAGCACTTGGAAGATATCGGTAACATATAGGTTTTTTTCAAGAAGGGTTGCAACTTGTGCCAAAAGTTGGTTTATGGCACCCACCAAAGCCGCCAATGTTCCTACTATGAATACCAGTGTTCCAACTTCGTTATTATCTAGAACCTGCCGAGCTATTATGATCATCGCTATTCCAAATCCTATAGCGGAGATAAGACTTGATATAGCAGTGGCAAAGAATCGTTTTCTATCCGTCTTGAGTTGGTCGTTTTTAAAGTCTGAAAGAATTTTCTCTATGATACTTAGGACACCTTTTGCATTCTGAAGAAGTTTTAATTGAGTTACACCAGTTCTGTTTATGATGTGATAGCGAAGTGAAGAGTACTTTCTTTGTCTTTCACTGTGTTCGCCCCAAATACCCCACACCTTAGATCCGTATACAAACTGTACGATAAAGCTTGGCAATGAGGATAGGATGATAATTATATAAATATAAGGGTTGATAGATGAGGCGAACAAAGAAGATACCAAAATAACAGATATGTTCGCAAAGATTTGAGGTTGCATGTCTGCCATTTCAAAAAGTGGCCAAGTTCCCCTGTTAAATGCACGCAACATAAGGTTTTGGAATTTTGGGTTTTCATAATGAGCTAAATCAATCTCGGCCCTTTTTTTCAAGAAAAGAAGGTCTAGCGCGTCCCCGTTTTCTAGACTCCATATTTTATTCAGTAATAATTGTAATGAGTTGGCTATTCTAGTACCTCCCCAAATAGCGGCGTAACCAAAGACAAGAGCCATCACTGTTTGGATTGACTGGTTGGTAGAAAGGGCAAGTATTATGCCGTCAACAATGTTTCCAAGGACTTTTGCTTGAAATATGGGGGACAAACTGACCGCCATTGTTACCAAAAACAAAGCAACACTCACTTTTGGAGAAAAACTCACAGTGAGTTTCAGTGATCGAAAAATATTATTTATGAAGATCCTAACTTTTCCCATAAAAGAGAGATTGTATCATGGGGTTTCCTTTACTTCGATTGATTGTAGTTTTCCTCTATAACGGACCAGTTTAGATTGGATAAAAAGTCTTCCACATATTGTTTTTTACCAGAAGGTTGATAGTCGGAGACAAATGCATGTTCCCAAACATCAATACCGAGGATTGGTGTACAGCCAACGAGGTGGCCTAAATGTTGCTCATCACTCCACTGTGTTAAGAGTCTGTCGGTGTGTTTGTCATAATAGAGCCATGCCCATCCTACACCGCGCGTCAGGGCGAGAGCCTTGAACATTGTCAGGAAATTATCAAGTGAGTCCCAAGTTTCTTCAATTTTTTCTTTTAGAGCTCCATTTGAAAGTGGCGTCGCCCCACCTTCAAGTGAATGGAAATAGTATTCGTGATTTCTCATACCATCAAATTCAAATGCAAATCTTCGGCCAAGTTCTCCTAGTGCATAAGCATGTTTTTCACTATCTGTTTTGTATTCGTCTATCTTTTCAAGAATAGTGTTGGCATTTTTCACATATCCAGAGTAAAGCTTCAAGTGTTCTTCAATGTTTTTTTCCGAAATTCCAATGAGCTTTGGAATATTAAATTTTTGTTCTTGAAATTGGGTCATTGTATTGGCTTAAATAGTAAGTTGTCGCTTTTTAATTATATCATTTGCTGGGGTTATAATAAAAATATGGGACAAATCAAGAAAAACTATCAGTCTTTAGGACTTTTATTCTTGGTTATTATCAATGTTGCCATTTGGACGGCGGTATTCTATGAGAGGCCAAAGGACTATGTTTCTGTGTCTTTTCTAGACGTCGGTCAGGGAGATAGCTTGCTCATAACTGGCAGAACTGGGAATCAAATCATCATTGATGCTGGTCCAAGTAAATCTATTTTGAGGCAAATATCAAAAGAAATTTCTTTTTTCGATAAATTTGTAGATGTTCTGGTCGCCACGCATCCGGACAAAGACCATATTGCAGGTTTCCCACACTTGATAAACAGGTATAGGGTGGGGGTTTTTATTGAACCGGGGGCAGAGTCTCCAAATTCTTTTGATGATGAGATAGACAGGCTTTTAACCGAAAAAGATGTCAAAACTTTGATTGCTCACAAGGGAATGATAGTTGATTTGATGGACGGATCTTATCTGGAAATCCTTTTTCCGGATAGAGATGTTTCTTCTTTAAATACAAACGATGCTTCCATTATCGCTCGTTATGTATATGGCGATACTTGTTTTATGTTAACTGGTGATGCTCCAGAAAAGATGGAAAATTACATCGTTAGTATTTTGGGGAACAGTTTAAATTGCGAAGTTCTAAAGGTTGGCCACCATGGTTCAAAAACTTCAACCAGTGATATTTTTTTGTCCGCCGTTTCTCCAAAGTACGGGGTTATATCCGCTGGCAAAGATAATTCTTATGGCCATCCTCATATAGATGTAGTAGAGAGATTAAAAAATTTTGATGTAAAGATTTTTGAAACAGCAAAAGAGGGGAATATTACTTTTCATTCAGACGGAACAAATATCAAAGTTAAATAAGGAAACATAAAACCGCCCGCAGGCTAATCACCTACTGGGCGGTTTATGATTTGGAGAATTTCCCGACGAATTTCTTCGTGATTGTGCGTATTGTCACAAGTCACGAAGAGGGTTCCGCATTGGAACCTGTACAAAAGTATTCCAGGCACTTTCATTATTGCTCCGTACAAGTCTTGCGCTGTCGGGCATGGCCTGTAGCAAAGCATGTTGGGTAGTGCCTTCTTGTATTCATCACTACTTACGACAGGTGATACCGTCATCAGGCATGATGGGCACAGGTGTTTGGGTACTGGGAATTCCAACTCTTGAAATTTCGAGTCGGTGGTTGCTGTGGTTCCTGTTAGAGTATCCACGAGATTCTCCTTGAAAGGGCATTCTCATACAACTCTAGCAGAAAATTGAGAGAATATAAAAATCCTCGAGTTTTACTCGAGGATTTTTATATTACACCAGCTTTTTTGAGGGTTTTATAGGCCCCATTCTTATTTATAGTCTTGATGCCACGAGCGGAGAGTGTAAGCACCATGGTCTTTTTGAGTTCTGGGATATATATCCTCTTTTTTTGGAGGTTGGCATATTTACGCACCTTTCCGGTTGGGTTAAATTGGGTAGCACGAGTCCGGTTGCTGTATCCAGCACCCATTAGAGAACTTTTTTTTGTGACTGCACAAACTTTTGCCATAGGACATATAAGTTACAATAAAAGGCAAAAAAATACAAGCTCTGGTATAATCGCACTCTAGGTAATAAATATGGATTTCGCTTTTCAAATATTAATACTCATTATGTCAGTGGTAATCCACGAGGTTTCTCATGGTTATGCCGCGAGACTTTTAGGAGATCGCACAGCAGAGTATCAAGGTCGTCTGACATTAAACCCCCTTAGTCACTTAGATTTCATCGGCTCTTTTTTGGTTCCATTTTTTACTTACCAAGTTGGAGGTTTCATTATAGGTTGGGCCAAGCCTGTTCCATATAATCCATATAATCTAAGGAATCAGCGTTGGGGAGAGGCGATTGTTGCTCTAGCTGGGCCACTTTCAAATATTCTAATCGCCATTATATTTGGTCTGTTAATACGCTTTGGCCAGTCTGCTCTGTCTCCTGCATTCCTGAGCATTTCTGCTGTTATTGTATTCATCAATCTTTTGTTGGCTGTTTTCAATATGGTTCCCATCCCGCCCCTAGACGGCTCTAAAGTCCTTTTTTCTCTTTTGCCTTATCATATGAATAATGTCAGGGTTTTTTTAGAGAGAAACAGTATTATTTTGGTTGTCGCCTTCATATTCTTCTTATGGCGATTCATTTTCCCAATAGTTGGTGTCCTGTTCTATCTTTTAACTGGTCAGACTAGCTTTTCTTAAAAAATCGGTATCTCTATTGCAAAAATAAGCACTCTGTATTAAAGTATCCCCACTGCTTTTAGGGCATTTTTTGTTTACTTATGGCAACAATAAACCAATTAATTAAACGAAGGAGAAGGATAACTCGCCGAAAATCAAAATCGGTAGCTCTTACTCGTGGTTTTAATGCCATTAAAAATCGACCATCTCCATTCTTTTCTCCTTTTAAGCGTGGTGTTTGTACTAAGGTGACTACAAAAACTCCAAAGAAACCAAACTCTGCTATTCGAAAGATTGCTCGTGTCCGCCTTTCAAATGGATATGAGGTTACAGCCTATATCCCTGGTATGGGGCACAATCTACAGGAGCACTCAGTGGTCCTTCTAAAGGGGGGCCGTGTAAAAGATGTTGGACTAAGATATTCTGTGGTTCGTGGGGTTCTTGATGCTACTGGAGTAGAAACTCGTCGCAAGGGTCGCAGTCAATATGGAATGAAGAAACCTAAGAAAAGCTAATCTAAAATAGAATCTAATTTATAATGCGAAGAAAAGTTAAAAATAGAAATATTGCCGCCGCCGATTCTGTATATGAATCACTTAAGGTTGGAAAACTCATTAACTATGTAATGCTTTCTGGTAAGAAAAATACTGCCAGAGATATTGTCTACGGTGCTTTTGAAGTGATAAAGAAAGAAGTTGGAGAAGACAATCTTCTTGAAACATTTGAAACAGCTCTCAAGAACACTGGACCTACTATGGAAGTACGTTCTCGTCGAGTAGGAGGGGCAAACTACCAAATCCCTCGTGAGGTTCGACCAGAAAGACGCCTAGCTCTCTCTATGAAATGGCTTATTGATGCTGCCCGTTCAAAAAAAGGCAAACCAATGGCAAATAGGCTTGCTGAAGAAATAGTCTTGGCTTCAAAGAATGAAGGAGAGGCTGTAAAGAAAAGAGAGAATACCCACAAGATGGCAGAGGCCAATAAGGCTTTCGCCCACTTTGCTTGGTAGGGGGTTTTAAATTTACAATTCTCAATTTACAATCAATGTCCAATATCCAATTCTCAATTTTCAAACAATTCGGATTTCGTTTGCAAAAATGAATCATTGCCTGCCTGCTGGCAGGTAGGAAGATTTAATGAAAATTGGAAATTAAAAAATTAAAAATTTATGAACAGAGATTATCCATTAGAGAGAGTTAGAAATTTTGGTATCATCGCCCACATCGATGCTGGGAAGACCACCACTTCAGAGCGTGTACTTTTTTATACTGGGTCACAGCACAAGATTGGAGAGGTGCACGAAGGTGAAACCACTACCGACTGGATGGAACAAGAAAGAGAGCGTGGTATCACCATCACCGCGGCGGCCGTAACTTGTTTTTGGGGAGCAACATATCTTTCTGATGAGGAGAGAAATAAAAAGGAGAATAAATATCGTTTTAATATTATCGATACCCCTGGTCACATTGACTTTACTGTTGAAGTGAAGAGATCTTTGCGTGTACTTGATGGAGCTGTTGTGGTTTTTGATGGAGTTGCTGGAGTTGAACCGCAGTCAGAGACAAACTGGCGCTATGCAGAGGAAGCAAAGGTGCCTCGTATTTGTTTTATAAACAAACTAGACAGGACAGGTGCCTCTTTTGAACGCTCATATAAATCTATTTTAGACAGGCTTTCTAAAAAAGCTGTTCGTTTGCAGATTCCAATTGGTGAAGAAGATAAACATGATGGAGTTGTAGATCTATTAAAAATGAAAGCATATTACTTTGAAGGCAACATGGGTAGCCAGGTTGTAGAGAAAGACATACCAGAAGAACTCAAAGCTGATGCAGAAAAATATCATGCAGAACTCGTTGAGAAAATAGTTGAACATGATGAAACCCTTATGAACGCTTACTTGGAGGGTAAAGAGGCTTCTTTTGAAGATTTGAAAAAGACACTTCGTAAGGCGGTTATTTCTAACGAAATTTTCCCCGTATATGCTGGTTCAGCTTTGAAAAACAAAGGTGTTCAAATTATTCTCGACGGTGTTGTCGATTACCTACCATCTCCACTAGATATCCCACCAGTTAAAGGCATTGACCCACGAACTGGAGACGAAGTAGAGCGCGGAGCATCTGACGAAGAGCCTTTTTCTGCTCTGGCTTTCAAACTTCAAGCAGACCCATTTGTAGGCCAGCTAACCTTCTTCCGTGTTTATTCTGGAACCATAGAATCTGGAAGTTATATTTATAATTCAAATACCGGTGAGAAAGAGAGGCTTGGACGCATAGTGCGCCTCCAAGCAGACCAAAGAGAAGAAGTGAAAAAGGTTTTTGCTGGGGAGATTGCTGCCGCAGTGGGACTCAAAAATGCAAAGACATCACACACCTTTTCTGATGAAAATAATCCTATTGTTCTAGATCAGATTAAATTCCCAGAACCAGTTATCTCACTTCGTATTGAACCAAAGACAAAGGCTGACCAAGAAAAGATGGGCCTCGCATTGAAAAGGCTTTCTGATGAAGATCCAACTTTTAAAATAAAATCAGATTCTGATACAGGTGAAACAGTTATCATGGGTATGGGTGAACTTCACCTTGAAATTCTCGTTGATCGTATGAAAAGAGAGTTTTCTGTAGAAGCTAATGTCGGTAAACCGCAAGTGGCTTACAAGGAGACTATTACTTCAGAAGCTGAAGTAGAAAACAAATATATTAAACAAACCGGAGGAAAGGGTCAGTATGGACATGTGAAAATCACCATCAAACCTCTTCCTCAATATGACCCTGAAGAAAAAGTACCAAAGAACGCTCACCGAGAACCGGGATTTGAATTCATCGACTCTATTAAAGGAGGTGTGATTCCTCAGGAATTTATTCCTGCAGTTGAAAAAGGTGTTAGAGAATCTATGGACAGGGGAGTTGTGGCCGGATTTAAAATGACTGACATATCTTGCGAACTTACATTCGGAAGTTATCATGATGTTGACTCATCTGAAATCGCATACAAGATCGCTGCTTCACAAGCCTTTCAAGAGGCAGCCAGAAAAGCAAAACCAGTTATACTTGAACCGATAATGAAAGTGGAAGTGGTTGTGCCAGAAAAATTCATGGGTGATGTTACTGGAAATCTTTCTGGAAAACGCGGGCAAGTAGAAGGAATGGAAGATCGCGGAGAGCTCAAGGTCATCTCTGCCAAGGTGCCTCTTTCTGAAATGTTTGGATATGTAACCTCTCTCCGCTCAATGACTGAAGGCAGGGGTTCTTCCACTATGGAATTCGACCACTACGCTATCGTGCCCCCAAATGTTGCTACGGGTATTATAGAAGCCAGAAAGTAGGTTACCCAAGCCCTCCCCTTGGGAAGAGGGGCGATCGACAGATCGCCCCTTTGTTATTGTCTGAAAGTTTGTCTAGAGACGCCATCTTTCCGTTTAAATATTTGACTATTTCTTCCGTTTTGTTATCATATCTCCTACGCGTTTTACCGGCTTTGGGCTGGTGGGCGATTCTGTTTTTTTATTTTTATTTATTATTTTTAGTAAGTCTTTAAAAAATTATGACAACTTTTGATCGAAGTAAGCCTCACGTCAATGTCGGTACAATTGGTCACGTTGACCACGGTAAGACCACTCTTACAGCGGCTATTCTTGCTGTATTGGCACGACAAGGTGAAGGTTATAGCGCCAAGCTCGTTGGTGTTGATGGTATTGACAAAGCTCCTGAAGAAAAGGCACGCGGTATTACTATTGCCCTTTCTCACAACGAATACGAAACTCCAGCAAGACACTATGCCCACATTGACGCCCCTGGTCACGCTGACTACATAAAGAACATGATTACTGGTGCCGCTCAAATGGACGGCGCTATCCTCGTGGTCGCAGCTACTGATGGTGTGATGCCACAAACCCGTGAACACGTTCTCCTAGCATGGCAGGTTGGTGTTAGAAAGTTGATTATTTTCCTAAACAAGTGTGACATGGTGCCTGATAAGGAACTTATTGACCTAGTGGAAGAAGAGGTTCGAGAACTTCTTACAAAACAAGGTTTTGATGGTGCAAACACTCCAGTTATTCGAGGCTCAGGACTTAAGGGTCTCGAAGCAAAAGATAACAGTGATGAATGGGCGCAAAAGATACTTGAACTTGCTAACACTCTAGATACCTTCATTCCTGTTCCAGAGCGTGATGTTACAAAACCTTTCCTTATGCCAGTAGAAGACATCTTCTCTATTGAAGGACGAGGAACTGTTGTAACAGGAAGAATTGAACGCGGAACTGTTAAAGTAGGAGAAGAAGTGGAGGTTGTTGGTTTGAAAGACACACAAAAGACAGTTGTTACTGGTATTGAGATGTTCAACAAGTCTCTTGATTCTGGAATGGCTGGAGACAACGCTGGTATTTTGGTTCGAGGTCTTAAGAAAGAAGATATCACCAGAGGACAGGTGCTTGCAAAACCAGGCTCTGTTACTCCTCATACTGAATTTGAATCAGAAGTTTATATCTTGAAAAAAGAAGAAGGTGGTCGTCACACTCCATTCTTCTCTGGTTATAAGCCTCAGTTCTATATCCGAACAACTGATGTTACTGGAGAAGTGACTCTAGCTGAAGGTGTGGAAATGGTTATGCCCGGAGACACTGTTACTTTCAAAGTAAAGTTGGTTGCTCCTATTGCACTTGAAGATCAGACTCGTTTCGCTATTCGTGAAGGTGGAAAAACTGTTGGAGCAGGTGTGGTAACAAAAATTACCGCTTAATAGGAAATCTGTTTTCTAAGAAGTACTTTCACACGCATTAGCAAATCACCAAAATGGCAAAAGAAACTGCAACAAAAAAGAGCGCTCCAAAGAAAGCTCGTGTACCCAAAGAGGGAGCTATTTCTCGTTTGCGTATTCGTGTGCGCGCATATGAGTACAAGATTCTAGATGTTTCAGTTAAGCAGATTATGGATACTGCTATTCGATATGATGCAGAAGTTTTGGGTCCGATACCTCTACCTACTGAGATAAAGAAATATACAGTTAATCGGGCATCTTTTGTGTACAAAAATGCACGAGAGCAGTTTGAAATGAGAATCCACAAGAGGCTCATAGATATCGTGAATCCAACCCCCAAGCTCATTGAGTCTTTGACGAACCTGAGCTTGCCTTCAGGGGTGAATATTGATGTAAAGCTGATGTAATAGATAAATGGGGAGTCTAGAGACGACCCATTTATCATTCCCACCACCTGGGGGGTGGGTGAAATGGTGTTTGTTAGAGGCTTGAAATAGAAAAGAAATAGTGTAGAGTACTCTCTACTTGGAGAAATAGGGCGGGGTTCATTGATTTGTAACTCGCTTCGCTCCTAACAAATCAATGAAGTTTATACTTGCAAAAAAACATAGCATGACACAGGTCTTTGATGAAAAAGGCGTTGTTACTCCTGTAACTGTCCTTTCTGCTGGCCCAATGGTGGTAACTCAAGTCAAAGACACTCAGAAGGACGGTTATCAAGCTTTACAAGTTGGCTTCGGTCAAAAGAAAGAAAAAAATATATCAAAATCTCTGAAAGGACACTTCGCTGGTCGTGGTGTCTTTGCACATGTAAAAGAGCTTAGGGTTAAAGGGGAAGAGACTTTACCTGAACTTGGTGCAACACTTGATGTTTCTGTTTTTGCTCCTGGAGATGTTGTAGAAGTTTCTTCAACCTCAAAAGGAAAGGGATTTCAAGGTGTAGTGAAGCGTCATGGGTTCAAGGGTGGTCGCCGAACTCACGGTCAGAAACACTCCGAGCGAGAACCTGGTTCTATTGGAGGGGGTCTCCGAACTCGTGTGCCAAAGGGAATGCGCATGGCCGGAAGGATGGGTGGAGACCGTGTTACTGTAAAAAACCTTCGCGTAATTCAAGTTAGTGTTCCTGAGAATCAGATCTTGATTTCAGGTGCTATACCTGGGAGAAAAGGAACTCTCGTTGAGATAAGAGGATAATTATTTTTATGGAAGCAAAAATCTACAATCAAGAAGGAAAAGAAGCAGGAAGTTTCACTCTTCCGGAGAATATTTTTGGTCTTCCTTGGAATGCTGACTTGGTTCATCAGGTAGCCGTCTCTATGGCGGGTAATGCTCGTAATCCTATTGCTCATGCGAAAACTCGTGCTGAGGTTCGTGGTGGAGGTAAAAAACCTTGGAAACAAAAGGGTACTGGTAGGGCGCGTCATGGTTCAACTCGTTCTCCAATATGGGTTGGTGGTGGAGTAGCTCATGGACCTAGAAACGATAGGGATTTTTCTAGAAAGATAAACAAAAAAATGAAGGCAAAGGCTCTCTTTACTGTTTTGTCACAAAAGTTTCGAGACAATGAAATCTTTTTTATTGATAGCGTAAACCTCAAAGATGGCAAGACCAAAGAAGCGGTGCTTGTTCTTAAAAATTTGGCAAAAGTCTCAGGTTTTCCTTCAATAGAAAAAAAGAAGAAGAATGCTCTCTACCTAGCTCTTCCTACTCATGACAAATCTGTAATAAGAGGTATGTCGAATATAGGAAATGTATCAGCACAAGAGGCCAGGAATATAAATCCTTTGGTTCTTCTTCAGTATAAGACCGTTGCTTTTGTAAATCCGGAAGAATCTTTGAAGATTTTTGGTTTAAAAGAAAAGAATGTTCCCGCTGAGAATAAAACTGTCTCAAAGGAGAAAGTTTCTAAAAAAGTATCAAAGGTAACAAAAAAAGCTTCACCGAAGAAGGCAAAAGCTACTTCAAAATAAAAAACCATGGCCCTTATAAAGAAAAAAACAGAAGATAAAGAAAAAGTACTACCAGACGTAGTTGTACCTGCTTCTTTATCAAATATAATCCTTCGACCCAGGATTACAGAGAAAGCTTCTGCTAAGGCCATGGCCGATGAAGCATATGTTTTTGAAGTGGCTCGAAATGCCACAAAGAAAGATATAAAGAGAGCTATAAAACATTTTTATAAAGTTAGTCCCCTTAAGATTTCTGTAACACCAATTCCCACAAAGAGTGTTTATGTGCGTGGAAAATATGGTAGGAGTGGGGGAGGAAAGAAGGCCTATGTATATCTGAAGAAAGGAGATAAGATCGAGATGGTATAACAAAAATATGAAAAAGTTTAAACCAACAACAGCCTCAAGACGCAACATGACCTCGATTCACTATCGAGATATTGTGACTACTCAAAAACCTGAAAAGTCATTGACCTCAGGCTTCAAGAGAAAGATGGGCAGGAACCACCATGGTCGTATTACTACAAGACACAAGGGCGGAGGTCACAAAAGGCTTTTTAGAGATGTTGATTTTGTATATAACAAGTTCGATATTCCTTATACTATAAAAACCGTTGAGTATGATCCAAATCGCACAGGGTTCATAGGTCTCGCTGTTTACAGAGATGGTGAAAAGAGATATGTTCTTCTTCCAAAAGGTGTAAAGGTGGGTGACACACTCATTGTTTCAGAGTCTGCCCCACAAATTCCTGGAAACCGCCTTCCTTTGAAAGAAATAACTGTTGGTACTTTTGTATACAATGTTGAAGTAAAACCAAAAGGTGGTGCTAAGCTCGGCCGTTCAGCTGGGAGCTTCATTGAAGTGGTAGCAAAGGATGCTGGAGCAGTGGATCTTAAGATGCCTTCTTCTGAAGTTCGCAAGGTAAGTGAAAATTCTTGGGCAACTATTGGTGAAGTTTCAAATGATGAAAATCGTCTAGTAAACCTCGGTAAAGCTGGAAGAAGTAGATGGCTTGGGATTCGTCCTACTGTTCGAGGTACTGCCATGAACCCTGTTGACCACCCACACGGAGGAGGAGAGGGGCGTTCTGGTCGCGGAAGCCGAAGACAGAAGACAGCTACTGGAAGACCTACTGGAAAGGGACAGAAATCTCGCCGACCAAAGAAATATTCAAATGTTTTCATTGTTCGTAGGAGGAAGGTTGGGAAGAAATAAGGGTAGCTTAGAGCTTTTAGCTGTAAGCTTATAGTTTATAAATACAAATTAAATAAAAACCCCTCTGGAAAACACGCATATTCGCAAGCTTGCGAATTGCTATGCTCGGCTACCCGCCTGCGCAATGTTTTCCAGAGGGGTTTTCCGATGTTGGAAATGCAAAATACAACACAAAAAATGGCCCGATAAGGCCGTTTTTTGATAGGTCTGTTCTTTTGTTAAGTAAAGTAGAAATTTTCCGCGTCAATACTGGCGCGGGGTTTGTGTTTGTACTTGTAAAAATTTTCATTTAGTGGTATTTCAAATACAGAAAGTTCTAATGCGTCTATTGGGGGGTGACGATGTGGCGTAAACCCGCAGAGCGAGGCCCTATTCTCTACAGTGATGGCAAGTGGCGTCATAAGTCTCAAGATGGAGTACGAGAAGTTGAGTTTTGGCTTCATGAGTCCGGTTTCTTTTTTATGTTTTTGGATGATAACGAGGTCGGGACTAGTGAGTTGGTGGCCCATGAGTTGGATTGGGCCAACTTTGTGAGCGAGGGCTTTGTTCGGGAGGGGCACCCGTTTCTGGTGAAGTGGAACATACCATTTAATCCGCCCGATACGCTATATCCATTCACTGCTAGCAAGCCCCGCGGTGGCCTTCGGCCATAGCGGGGCGCTGTTTTTGTAGGATCTCCCTATAAGCCTTTAAGCTAGCTAAGGATTTGACCCAGTAGTAGATTTTGGTCTTGTGCTCTGTACCACAGCTTTGCTGTGAGACCAAAATTCACTACAGGGTTTGACACTTAGGCCCATTTTGTATAGTATCTTCTGGAGCTCGTCCGAGCTTTTTCTATTCTCTATGACACGTTCAAGCAAAAAAGGTCCATATGTATACGAAAGACTTCTCAAAAAAATTGAGGGGAAAAAGCCCAATGAAACAGGAATAATCAAAACTTGGGCTAGAGCCAGTCAGATTGCTCCAGAAATGGTGGGTTTCACCTTTGGTGTTCACAATGGAAAAGAACATGTCGAAGTTTTTGTAACTGAAGACATGGTAGGGCATAGACTTGGTGAATTTTCTCCAACTAGAAAGTTTGTTCGTCACGGAGGAAAGATGCAGAAAGAGCTCGAGCAAAAGAAAAAAGAAGCAGAAATTGCAGCAGCTCAATCAGCCAAGGCTTCTACAGTGGGGGCTAAATAATATTTATGTCTAAAGTCACAGCACAACTAAATGATTATCGACAGTCTCCGCGCAAGGTACGATTAGTGGCGAACTCTTTGCGAGGTAAGAAAGTGAATGACGTTTTAGACACTCTTCCTTTTCTCGCTAAGCGCTCAGCCGACCCGTTAGCTAAGCTCATTCGTTCTGCTCTCGCAAATGCTAAAAACTTATCTATTGATACAGACTCTTTAGTTATAAAAGAAATTCGAGTGGATGGCGGGAAGATTTTGTATCGCCGACAGCCAGCTTCTCGAGGACGTGCACACCCTATTCGAAAGAGGACAAGTCATATTTCTGTTGTTTTGGAAGAACAAGATAAGAGCAAAATTAAATCCAAAAACTCAAAAGTAAAAAAAGAGATAAAGGAAAAAAAGGTGGAGGATAAAAAAGCAGAAGTTTAATTTTTAATATTTAATATGTCACATACAGTACACCCATATTCACACAGATTAGGCATCATTAGAGACTGGAAGTCTCGATGGTTTGGCGCTAAAGATAAATACAAAGAATATCTTCGTGGTGACTTAGTTATCCGTAACTTTCTAGAAAAGAAGCTTCGAGGGATGTATGTAAGTTCCACTGAAATAGAAAGAGATGAAAAGACACTTCGTATTATTGTTGAAACGTCTCGTCCTGGTCTCATTATCGGCAGAAACGGTGAAGGCGCAGTTAAACTTAAAGACGAAGTAACAAAGGCGATGAGAAAGAGAGGTGTGTATGACGGAAAGGCAGAAGTAAAACTAGATATTAGAGAAATCAAATCTCCGGAATCAAATGCGGCCATCGTCTCTCAGATGATTGCAGAAGGTTTAGAGAAGCGGCTTCCGTATCGCCGTGTCTTGAAGCAAATGGTGGAGAAGGTTATGGCAAACAGAGATGTTAAGGGGGTCAAGATAACTATCGGAGGTCGACTTGCAGGAGCGTCTATTGCTCGAAGTGAGAGCAAGAAACTTGGACAGATCCCTCTTCAGACATTTCGTGCTGATGTAGATTATGCTCATTATGAAGCCAAGCTTCCGTATGGAAACCTAGGTATAAAGACCTGGATTTATCGTGGAGAAATATTCGACAAAGTTGATAATCAGAATAGAACATAAAACACCATGTTAGTTCCAAAAAAAGTAAAATACAGAAAGTGGCATACAATGCGAAAGAACCCGACGAAGATTGGTCGGGCTACTCGTGGCGTAGCTGTATCTTTCGGCTCATTTGGACTCAAAGCTACAACCTCAGCTCGTATTCGTTCAAATCAGATTGAGGCAGCCAGAAAAGTTATATCAAGGACCCTAGGTAAAACAGGGAAAATATGGATTCGCATTTTTCCTGATATGCCGTATACTGCAAAACCAGCCGAAGTAAAGCTTGGAAAGGGTAAAGGTGACCCACAGGGTTATTGCGCACCAGTTTTACCAGGGAGAGTTTTGTTTGAGGTTGATGGTGTAGATGAGGTTGTGGCAAGGGAAGCCCTTCGAAAAGCCGGAACCAAACTTCCAGTAAAGACTAAAGTTGTAGCTCGTATATAAATATGAAAGATATCCGTGAAAAAAAGAACGAAGACCTTTCAAAGCTTCTTACCGAAAAAGAGGGCGCTTTGAAGGATTTTCGTTTTGGTATTTCTGGCTCAAAGACTAGAAATGTTAGAGAAGGTCGTGCGTTGCGAAAAGATATTGCCAGAATCAAAACGGTTTTCTCTGAAAGAAAAAACACACAAATATAATTAATATATGACAACTGATACTCAAAAAAAGGTGACACAGCCAAAAATCCTTAAGGGAACAGTGGTTTCTAATAAGATGAAAGACACAGTTGTGGTTTCTGTAGAGAGATTTGTTATGCACCCTAGATATAAAAAGTTTGTTAAATCACGAAAGAGGTATCAAGCTCACGACCAAGGTAATACAAAACAAATTGGGGATACTGTAGAAATAAAAGAAACCAAACCTATTTCAAAAATGAAGAGGTTTAGGATTGTATAGTTTCAATTTAAAAAGCCACCATGATACAACCAAGATCAATAGTAAAAATAGCTGACAATTCCGGAGCAAAAATCGGACGCATTTTCAAGGTTCTTGGTGGCTCCAAAAAACGATATGCACAACTAGGCGATATTGTAGTTCTCTCCGTTCAAAAAGCCGAACCTAGAAAATCTATAAAAAAGAAAGATGTTCTTTATGGAGTAGTGGCTAGGCAGAAAAAGGCTTTTCGTCGAGCTGATGGGTCATACATTCGTTTTGATGAGAACGCCGTGGTCATAGTAGACAAGACAAAGCACGAGCCCATAGCTGGACGCGTATTCGGCCCCATTCCTAGAGAACTCGCGGAAAAGGGTTTTCAGCAGATTATTTCTCTTGCACCAGAGGTGGTATAAAAATATGAAGATAAAGAAAAATGACAATGTAATAGTGATAGCGGGTAAGGATCGAGGGAAGACTGGAAAGGTTCTTCGAGCACTTCCTAGAGAGAACAAGGTGATAATCACAGGTGTTAATGTTCGCAAAATTCACAAGAAGGCGAGCAAGAACAGAAAGAAGGGAGAGGTGGTGGAACAAGCTTTTCCTTTCGATGTTTCTAATGTTATGGTTGTAGACCCGAAGACCTCTAAGAGAACAAGGATTGGATACAAAGGAGTCGGGAAGGAAAAAGTGCGTATTGCAAAAAAGAGTGGCTCATCTATTTCATAATATGAAACCTTTAAAAGAAAAAATAAAGAACGCCTATAAGGAGCTGAAAGAATCTCAGGGCTATAAAAATACCAATGAGACACCTCGTATAACCAAGGTGGTAATAAATGCTGGCACCGGCTCTTTCAAGGATAAGAAAAAGGGTGAATTGGCATTAGACCGAATTGCCAAGATTACAGGTCAGAAACCTGCCGAAAAGGGAGCTAAGTTGTCTATCGCCGCTTTTAAAGTTCGTCAAGGTGACCCAGTAGGGATTCAGGTAACCCTGAGGGGGAATCGAATGTATGATTTCCTAGACAAGCTCATAAATGTGGCTCTTCCAAGAACCAAGGATTTTAGGGGAATTTCAACAAATGCTATTGATGAAATGGGTAACTATACTCTAGGTATTAAGGAACATACAATTTTCCCAGAGACTACTGATGAAGAGCTTAAGGATGTCTTTGGTTTGGCTGTCACCGTTGTAACTACAGCCAAATCTAAGGCTGAAGCTAGGGCTTTCTTTGACTACCTAGGTTTTCCCTTCAAAAAAGAGGACAAAAAATAGAAGTTGAGCCTAAAACTAAGGCTTTTTATTGACAAGACAGGTTCCTGTGATAGGATGGTAAGCCAACGGCTTCCATGAAGCTTTTTCATTTTATTTATACATGGCAAAGAAATCAGTAATAGCAAGATCACTAAAAACCCCCAAGTTTTCTACTCGGGTTGTAAATCGTTGCTTTAGATGTGGTCGTAAGCGTGGGTATATGAGAGATTTTGACCTTTGCCGAATCTGCTTCAGAGAGGCAGCTAACGAAGGCAAAGTTCCTGGAATTAAGAAATCAAGCTGGTAACAAATATGACAGATCCAATAGCAGACATGATAATCAGAATTAAGAACGCGACCATCTCACGAAAAGAGTCGGTCCTTGTTCCTTTTTCTAAATTAAAATTCGAGATTGCGTCTGTACTTGAGAAAGAAGGTTATATATCTTCTGTATCAAAGAAAGGAAAAAAGATAGCCAAGTTTCTTGAACTGGGCCTTATCTATGAGGGCAATGAATCAAAGGTGACTGGAGTAAGAAGGGTGTCAAAACCTTCTCGAAGGGTGTATAAAAAGTCAGGTGAACTAAGGCCGGTCAAGAACGGTTTCGGTATATCAGTAGTATCTACTCCAAAGGGTATACTTTCTGGCAAGGTTGCTAGGAAAGAAAAAGTGGGTGGAGAAGTCTTGTTTGAAGTTTGGTAGTTTAAAAAATAGAATTTGAGATATAAAATTTAAACTTTTAATATGTCACGCATTGGTAAAAAAGGAATAGAACTCCCACCAAAAACAGAAGTCACTGTCTCTGGTAAGACCGTTTTGGTTAGGGGTCCCTTAGGAGAAATTTCTCGAGATATTCGTGAAGATTTTTCTATTGAAGTTAAAGAGGGCTCTGTTTCCGTTACTCCAAAGAATAAGGATATTGAATCTCAAGCTCTCTGGGGGACTTACACCTCTCACATAGTAAATATGGTATCTGGAGTGAATAAACTATTTGAAAAGAAACTTATTTTGGAGGGAATCGGCTACAAAGTGGAGGTAAAAGGAAATACTATTGTTTTTGCTTTGGGCTTTTCTCATCCAGTAGAGATACTTATTCCAGAGGGGTTAAGCGTTTCAACAGAGAAAAATGCAATAATTATCTCCGGTATAAACAAAGAGAAAGTTGGGGGTTTCGCAGCTTACATCAGATCTCTTAAAAAGCCAGAACCATACAAAGGAAAAGGCCTTAGATACGAAGGGGAGGTTATAAAGATGAAGCAAGGTAAGAAATCAGTATAAATATGAAAACTTCTGATCTAAAAATAATAAAGAGAAATCGTCGTCATAAACGCATTCGCGCTAAGGTTTCTGGGACATCCGAAAAACCTCGTTTGGCCATTTTTAAGTCAAACACCGCTGTTTATGCACAGTTGATTGATGATGTTTCCGGTAAGACCGTAGCTTCGTCTTCGTCAATCGGAATGAAGGGAACTCCTCTTCTTAATGCAAAGGAAGTCGGATTAGATATTGCAAAAAAAGCATCTGGTCTTTCAATAAAGAAAATAGTTTTTGATAGAGGGGGTTTTATTTATACAGGTAAGGTAAAAAATTTAGCAGAAGGAGCAAGAGAGGGAGGTCTAGTATTTTAATTATTTATGAACACTACTGAAACAACAAAAAAACAAGATACTCCAGTTGAGGCACCTGCCGAGACTCCTGTTAAAGACGAAGCCCCGGCAACTGCACCTAGAGCTCCACGTGCCCCACAGATGAGGGAGCACAGAAAGAATCCTCGTCGCATGAACAAAAAGGACGCTAGAGTCAGACCGGAATTTGACCACAAGACAGTTAGTATCAGGCGGGTTACTCGTGTTACTTCGGGCGGTCGTCGTTTTAGCTTTTCTGTTACTTTGGTAGCTGGAAATCGAAAAGGGATGGTTGGTGTTGGACAAGGAAAAGCAGGGGATACTCCAATAGCTATAGATAAAGCTCTTCGTGATGCGAAAAAGAATATGATTGCCGTTCGTACTACAAAAGATATGTCTATCCCTCACGAAGTTTCTGCAAAATATGGGGGTTCTCGTGTAAAAATTATGCCAGCACCTGGAAGGGGAATACTTGCAGGTAGCTCCGTGAGAACAGTGATAGAACTCGCTGGTTTAAACGGCATAAACGCAAAGATTCTTTCAAAGACCAAAAATAGAGCAAATAATGCTAAGGTTGCTATTAAGGCATTGAGCAATATATCTCTAAGAGAGAAAAAGAATTCATAAATATGCAAATAAACACATTAAAAAGAAAAACCAAAAATAAGGCCTCCAGACAAGTGGGTCGTGGTGGCACTCGTGGTAAGACCGCCGGTAAGGGTACTAAGGGTCAAAATGCTCGTTCTGGAAGAAAGAAAAGACCAGAGATACGAGATACTATAAAACGTTTACCAAAGCTAAGAGGACGCGGTGTTAATAGCAATAAAAGTATTCAAGGCGAGATTTCTATTGTTAATCTATCGATGCTTTCTAGTTTTAAGGCAGGAGAAAATGTATCACCAAAGACTTTGGTTGAAAAAGGTGTTATTAAAATAAGGGGTGGCCGTATTCCCAAGGTTAAAGTTCTTGGAGACGGAAATATTACTGAAAAACTCTCGTTTGAACTATGCTTAGTATCTAAGAGCGCCCGCGCTAAAATTGAAGCTGTTGGAGGGTCTATAGCTTAAACAATGAATACTTTTTTCCAAAAGATACGTCTCATAATATCAGATACTACTCTTCGGAATAGAATACTTTTTGTTTTAGGGGCACTTGTATTGTTTCGTCTCTTGGCAACCATACCCGTACCGGGTGTTGATGCTTCTAGGTTGCAGAGTTTCTTTTCTGGAAATGAGTTCTTAGGGCTACTTAATCTTTTTTCTGGTGGTGGTTTTTCTAATCTCTCCATCATTATGCTTGGTATGGGCCCGTTTATTACCGCTTCAATCATAATGCAACTTTCCACGATCATATTTCCGAGGCTTAAAGCAATGCATCAGGAAGAAGGGGAAATTGGTCGTAAGAAGTTTTCTCAATACAGTAGAATGCTCACTGTTCCGTTGGCAGTTATTCAGGGTTTCAGTTTCCTAACTCTTCTTACTAGGCAGGGGGTTATCTCTCCGATGAGTGGTTTTGATATGATTACAAACCTGATAATTATCACTGCTGGTTCAGTTCTTATAATGTGGATTGGCGAGCTCATTACTGAGTTTGGAGTAGGAAACGGGACATCCATAATTATCTTTGCTGGTATTGTTGCCAGTCTGCCTCAGATTCTGGCCCAGACCTACTTCGGATTTGATCCATCTCAAATTCCTCTTTACTTAGCTTTTCTTGTGGCTGCCGTCGCCATCATATTTGGTGTTGTGGTTATTACAGAAGCAGAGCGACCCATTCCTGTTACTTATGCCAAGAGAGTTAGGGGGTCAAAAGTTTTTGGTGGTGTCTCCACGTATCTTCCCTTACGCGTTAATCAGGCCGGCGTTATTCCTATCATTTTTGCACTTTCAATCCTCCTCTTTCCGCAGATGATATTTAGTTTCCTTGCTGGTTCAACCAATGTTACTTTGGCTTCCGTGTCCGGTTTTGTTTTGAATGCTATAGCCAATCAATGGGTTTACGCTATTTCATATTTCATTTTGGTATTTGCTTTCACATATTTTTACACCGCTGTCACATTTGACCCAGATATGATATCTACCAATTTGCAAAAGAATGGGGCGTTTATTCCCGGGGTTAGGCCAGGTGTTTCTACGTCCGAATACATTGCGAAAATTCTTACACGCCTGACCCTCGTCGGAGCGCTCTTCTTGGGGCTTATAGCGGTTCTACCCCTTATTATGAGAAGTATTACCGGTATTCAATCTCTTGCTATTGGTGGCACAGCTCTTCTCATTGTTGTTTCTGTGGTGATTGATTTAATTAAGAAAGTTGAAGCGCAGATTACTGCTAGAGAATACTAAGACAGCTTTTAGTTCTTAGCTTATAGTTGCTAGCTTTTGAGCCCTATAAGCTATAAGCTATAAGCTATAAGCTATTTATGAATCCTAACGCTTTCATATTCATTGGTCGCTCTGGGTGCGGAAAAGGCACTCAAGCGCACTTACTAAAGGGCCTTTTGGCAAAAGATTCATCTCTGCCTATTTTTTATGTAGAGACAGGAGACAGGTTCCGCTCTTTTATAAAATCAGATGGATTTGTGGCTGGTCTTTCTAAATCTGTATACGAAAATAATGACCGTCAACCAGATTTTTTGGGAGCTCATATGTGGTCAGATATGATTATCAATGAGTTAAAAGGGCCATCACACTTAATCCTTGATGGTGTAGCTCGTTCTGTAAATGAAGCAAAAATTCTTGAATCAGCGCTTTCTTTTTTGAATATGGAGAAAGTCTATATCTTTCACCTAAATGTTACTCGAGACTGGTCAAAAGATCGTTTAAAAGAGAGGGGTAGGTTTGATGATGTGACCGAAGATGCTGTAAATAAGAGGTTGGATTGGTTTGACGCAGATGTTCTTCCTGCTATTGAATATTTCAAAAATTCGGAAAATCATTTTTATGAAATTAATGGCGAACAATCCATAGAAAAAGTGCATTCTGATATTCTTTCTGTCCTTCCATTCATATCTAAATGATTACCATAAAGACTCCTGAAGAAATAGAGATTTTAAAAGTTGGCGGTGCTAGACATGCACACATACTTTCTGAGATAGCGAAACAAACCTTACCTGGAGTAAGTACTGCCACACTAAACGAACTCGCCTACCGTCTTGTAAAAGAGGGTGGAGACGAATCTGCTTTTTTAAACTATACGCCAGAAGGTGCCAAGAGACCTTACCCAGCCGTGCTTTGTGTTTCTGTGAATGATGAGATTGTTCACGGTATACCAAATGAGAAACCAAAAATCTTAAAAGACGGTGATGTTGTCGCCCTGGATTTGGGCCTCTCACATAAGGGCCTTATTACTGATTCGGCCATTACGGTGGGTGTTGGAAAAATATCAAAAGAGAACGAGATTCTTATAAAGGGGACTCGAGAAGCACTGTATGCCGGCATAGACGCGGCCAAGGGGGGTAGACGAGTTGGGGACATCGGCTCCGCTATAAAGAAGGTCTCTAAAAAATTGAAACTTAACCTTGCCGAAGATCTTGCAGGTCATGGTGTTGGTTATGCTGTCCATGAAGACCCATATATCCCAAATGTGGGTATAAAGGGGAGAGGAGAGAGGCTTCGGTCAGGTATGGTCATTGCCATTGAGCCCATGCTCGTTTTGGGCTCTGGGGCCATAGTGGCGAAAGGTGATGGATATACCTTTAAGACCAGAGATGGAAGCAACAGCGCCCATTTTGAGCACACCATAGCTATTACAGATGGTGACCCCATCATTCTCACAGAAGGACTTTGATTTTTAGTAGAGCTTTGTTATGCTCTAGCTCTAATTTTAAATTAATAATTTTTTATGCCACAGAAAGAAAAAACATTTGTAATTATTAAGCACGATGGAATTCAGAGAACTTTGATTGGTGAGATTATTCGTCGTATTGAAAGAACCGGACTTAAAATAACAGCTTTAAAGATGTTTGTTCCAACAAAAGAACAGGCTGTAGAGCATTATGGAAAAGACGATGCGTGGTGTGAAAAAGTTGGTACTCGTACTATTGAGAATATAGAAAAAAATGGAGATAAGGCAGAAAAGACCGCCCTTGAATACGGTCGCGATGTTTTAGAGGCACTTTTTCATTACATGACCCTGGGTCCGGTTGTCGCAATGGTTGTAGAAGGTAATCAGGCGGTTGGTATTGTTAAAAAGCTTGTTGGAGGCACGGAGCCCTTAACCTCAGATGTCGGAACTATCCGAGGCGATTTCACCCTAGATTCTTATGATGCTGCTAATGTGAACGGAAGGGCCGTTAGGAATCTTATACATTGCTCTGACCAGGTTTCCGAAGCAATTAGAGAGATTGATATTTGGTTTGGAAAGGATGAGGTCACTAACTACCGTTTGATACAGGAGACCATGCTTTACGACGTAAATGTTGATGGAATAAAGGAGTAGTGTGGTGAAGAATATGGAATGAGGAATATTGAATATGGAGCAAATGCCCATACATAGGACTACCCTATGTATAAGTACTGGGGAAAATGGCTCAAAATAGGAAAATATCAAGTCCCGTTATAAATATGCTATAGCATATTTATAACGGGTTGAGTGAAAGGGTCTAAAAATATGGGTATATTTCGGTTGAATTGTTTTTCAAGTGTGGTATACTACACACATGACAGAACAAATAATTGGGTACTGTGTGAAATGTAAGGAAAAGCGAGAAATGAAGGATGTTCAGCAAGTTGAAATAAAGCCAGGTCGTCCAGCTGCAAAGGGGACCTGCACAGTCTGCGGAACGGGTATGTATAAAATTCTTCCTTCAAAGAAGTAATTAATAATATAAGGTTTAAAAACAATTCCAGAGCATAAAAGCTCTGGAATTGTTTTTAATATTAAAATTACCTTTTTAATTTATTCTATTTTTAAAAACTCCCTTTTTAACTCATTTTTTTAATATTTATTTTTACTTTTTTACTGTTATGTTTCTTAATGCTCCAAAAAGTTTGCATTGTGTGTTTGTAGTTCTATAATTGTGATAAGGGTTATTAGTTATATTTTCTAGATCAAAGCTATATTCAGGGAGTCTAACATTATCTTGATCTGGTTGAACCCTCGGGATCCGAAGTTCAAGATTGCGGACACCCACCTAAGTATTCGTACTAGGGAATAATGCTTATAACCCCCATCGATACCCCCACCGCCCTAAAGGCGGTGGGGCGCTCGTTTGGTATACTTAATATCTGTATATGAATCAATTTAGAGCCATACTTGTTCCCACTCTACTCCTATCCATTCTTGTGTATTTTTTACATACAATAGCTCTTGAGAATTATTTCTATTGGATTTACTGGTGGTTTGATATACTTTTGCACACACTTACTGGTTTTGTTCTAGGACTTCTCATCGTTTTTATCCTTTACCGCCTTTTTCATAGCATCTCTTCTAGGTCAGTGCTTTTCTTGACTATCGCTGGGGTTTTGATTGTGGCCATAGTTTGGGAAATTTTTGAGTATGTAAATGGTTTCGCCTTGACTCATGGAAGTTATATTTTAGATACCATAGGTGATATTTTATTCGGATTAATTGGGGCTTATATTGCTATAAAATACTCCTCGAAATTTAAGGACAAGTAATATGTCATCATCAGTAACTTTTTTTAGTGGCGTTGGGACAGTAACAGGTGCGAATTTTCTCTTAGAAGGAGAAGGGTTCAGGGCTCTTATTGATTGCGGCATGCTTCAGGGCCTCAAGGAGGCTGAGAGTTTTAATAAAGCAGATTTCCCATATAATCCAGATAGTATAGATTTTCTTTTTGTTACTCACGCACATATTGATCATATAGGACGAATACCAAAACTTGTTAAGGATGGATTTAGGGGAACTATTTTTTCCACCGCACCAACAAAAGAGCTAGCAGAACTTATGCTTGCTGACGCAGCCCGTATTGCTGATTCTGAGGCTCGTGCCAACGGGACCTTGCCTCCATACACAACGGCTGATGTTACTCGCGCGTTTTCTCTATGGAAGACTCTTTCTTATCATGCCCCCCACACTGTTAGTAAAAATCTCAGTGTCACACTTAAAGATGCCGGACATATACTAGGTTCTTCAATGTTTTTATTTTCTATAACTGAAAAAGATGGTAATAAAAAAACAATTTTGTTTACTGGTGACCTCGGAAACTCTCCGTCAACCTTGGTCAAAGACACGGAGTTTGTTAATGATGCTGATTATATTGTCATAGACAGTGTATATGGTGACAGAAACCATGAACCTAAAGATGTAAGGGAAAAAAGATTTGTTGAGATAATAAAAGAGACTATCTCCCGCAAGGGCACACTAGTAATACCGGCTTTTTCTTTGGAGAGAGCTCAGATTATTGTTTATCAGATTAATAATCTAGTTGAATCAGGAGCTATTTCCCCACTTCCAGTTTTCTTAGATTCTCCATTGGCTATTAGACTAACCGATATATATGAAAGAATGATTGGGCACTATAACGATGAGGTAAAGAGGGATATTCAGGGGGGAGATAAGATTTTTCACTTTCCTAAATTTAAGGAAACTGCTCGAGTGGCAGAGTCACAGCACATAGAATCCGTCCCATCTCCTAAGATTATTATTGCTGGTTCCGGAATGTCTACAGCCGGAAGGGTCGTTGATCATGAGGCAAGGTATCTACCAAATCCAAATAACACTATACTTTTGATGGGTTATCAGGCCATAGGAACTTTGGGAAGAAAGCTTGAAGAAGGGATGAAAGAGGTTGTTATTCACGAAGAGAAGGTTCAAGTTAGAGCAAGGATAGAAAATATATCTGGTTACTCGGCTCACAAAGATTCAGATGCTTTAGTAGATTTTATAGAAAAAGCTTTAGGAAGGTTGAAAAAAGTTTTTGTAGTTATGGGTGAGCCAAAGTCATCTTTATTTTTAGCTCAGAGATTGCGAGATAATTTCAATATTGAAGTTGTTGTTCCAGAAAAGGGTAACAAAGGTATTCTTTAGTTATTTCAGCAATAAATCAAAAGTCCCACTTTTTAAGTGGGACTTTTGATTTAGAAAGCTTTCTCAACAATTTTCTTAAATGTTTCTGGGTTATTTTCTGCCAGTTCCGAGAGAATTTTTCTGTCTAGTTCGATATTTTTCTTTTTTAAAGCATCAATAAACTTACTATATGTATGTCCCAAAGGTCTGAGAGCTGCATTGATGCGTACATTCCAAAGTCTCCTGAAGTCTCCTTTTTTGTCTCTCCTATGAGCAAATGCATATGTACCGGCATGGAATATTGCCTCATTTGCTTGTCGTTCTTTGGTGCCACGACCAAAACGGTATCCTTTTACTTGTTTTAGGACATTTCTCCTATTTTTTAGTGCATTTACTCCCTTCTTTACTCTAGTCATATTTTTATATATTTACCAAAAACTTACTTTTTGATTTATTAGAAATGACAAGACCATCAGTCCTTTTTTTACGAAGCTGATTTCGTCTACGAGACTCTTTAGCGTTGAAGTGGTTTTGTCCAGCTTTTCTACTTAGAATCTTGCCGTTTTTTGTTACTTTCAGCCTTTTTGAGTATGATTTGTTTGTCTTTATTGCCATATAATTTTTAAGCCACGGCACTCTATATTACTTGTTTTTAGGGTTTTGTCTAGTCCAACAGTATTTATTAATCAGGCTGTTAGATTTTGATTATACGCCCACGAAACTACTTAGAGTTTCCTCTTTCTATTATTACTGACAGCCCCTTCGGACTTCTTTTAGGACTATCCGCAACTTTAAAGTCTTCTGTAATTAGCTTTAAAATTCTATCAAGGCGCTCTTTTAGAAAGCTTTCATTCATATATTTCGTCCTTCCTGGCAGGAATAAATCTACTTTTATACGATGACCTTCTTTTAACCACTCTGAGGCCTTTCTCGCTTTAAGGCTTAGATCATGTTCGCCGGTGCCGACTTTGACTTGCACATTTTTGACTTCTACAGAGTGGGTTTTTGATTTTGCAACTTTTTGCTTTTTGTTTTCAGCATATTGATACTTGCCATAATCCATTATCTTTCCGATTGGAGGGTTTGCGTTTGGAGATATCTCTATCAAGTCAAAGTCTAGCTCTTGCGCTTTATTTAAAGCATCCGATAACTTCATTACTCCGAAGTTCTCTCCCTCTGGCCCTATAATGCGCAGCTCAGGTGCTTTAATTTGGTGATTGATTTTTGTGTAGCTCAATGAATATATGTTAATCGATAATATCCCATTATGTATAGCATTTTAAAGCTTTTTGAACAATACGGCGTTTATTTATAAGAATCTACGAAATGGGTATATGAGTAGTTCATAAAACTTCTGTATTTTGGATCTTTCCCTCCAACCATCTAGAGACACCTCTTCGGCTAGTTTTAAATCATGTTCAAAAAAATCTCTTAACTCAAGGATAAACTCAGGTTTTGTAGATATTATATTTGCTTCGTAGTTATAGAAACAACTCAAAGAATCTAGGTTGAAACTGCCAATACTTGCCCACGTGTCGTCGGAGACCGCGGTTTTGGCGTGAAGCATTTCTCCTTGGTATAGAAATATTCTCACTCCTGCCGATAAGAGTTGATCAAAACATGTTCTAGAGGCGCGGTCGATAACCAAATAATTTGATGTTTTTGGTATAAGTATTTGTACAGACACCCCTCTTTTTGATGCTTGGATAAAGGCCTTTCTTAATCTTCGATCTGGTACAAAATACGGTGTTGTGATGAATACGTATTTACGGGCGTTTTTTAATGTAGAAATTATATTTCTATAGATGAACCTTTTTCTAACGAATGGTGAATTTGTAAGGAAGTTGAATCCAGGGATAAATTTCCTTGTCCGCTCCATCCTTCTGAAGAAATTTTCCTTGCCCGCGGTTTCCCACATCTCTTCAAAGGCCAAACGCATTTCTTTAACTACCGGCCCTATAACTTTGACATGCGTATCACGCCAATCCCTCATATCGTCTCTAAACCCTACTCCACCTATAAAGCCTACATTATTATCGACAACCATAATTTTTCTATGGTCCCTAAAGAACCAAGAAAAAAATGAATGAATTCGCCAAGGTTTTATTATGTTGAAGAAGCGAACATTAACCCCCACATCTCTCAGCGCATTGGGTAAATCAGATGCAAAAAAAGAGTAGCTCCCGACCATGTCACAGAGTATTCGTACATGCACACCTTCTTTCTGTTTGCTGGCCAGAAGTTCAAAAAGCTCTTGCCCGATATCGTCTTTCTCAATGATATATTGTTCTATGTCTATTGTTTTTTGTGCATTTATACACGCTTCTTTCATTGAGAGCCAAGCGTCTTCAGTCTTATTATATAAATGCCAAGATGTATGATTATTCAAAGCCTATATTATAACAAACTAATGTGTATGCCCGTGATGTGAATGGTGCATATGAGTTTCTCCGTCGTAGTCTTTCAAGAAATGGACAGCAAGTAGAGTGGTAATAGGAACCGTCATAACAAGGCCGATGCTTCCGATAATCGTTCGTATTATTTCTGTAGCAATTATTTCTCCGTTCAATATCATTCCTGGGTTTGATGTAGAGTTTGAAAACAGAAGAAGAAGGGGAAGGGAGGCACCAGTGTAAGCAAGGGCCAGTGTGTTTACTAGGGCCCCGACATGCTCTTTTCCGATGCGTATTGCTTTTACATAGACCTCTCTCTTTGTAAGATTTGGGTTTGTTTTGAAAAGTTCCCTCACTATAGCCACTTGAGTTACAGCAATGTCGTCTAGTACGCCCAAGATACCGATTATGATTCCACCGAGAAGCAAACCTTCAAAATTTAAAGACCCACGCGTAACCACATTTAAAAACACTGATTCGTCTGAAGCAAAACCGGACAATTTGCTCGTTGTTACTGCTATATGAGCCAGAAAACTGGTCATTACAACAGCAGAGACCGTGCCCACAAAAGCCACTGAAGATTCTCTGTTAAATCCGTGGGTTACATATATACCAAAAAACAATATTGCACCAGCAATAAGTGTGCTCAGTATTACAGGAGACATGCCAGATAAAAGACCAGGAAGGAGAAAGTAAACTATTACAAAGAGACTTCCAGCCAAGCTCAAAAGTGATCTGACACCCTGTTTACCACTCAAAGCTAAAACTACCAAGCAGAAGATTGCTACCCAGAAAACAAGGACCCCTCTCCTGTCTACATCTCCCACAGAATATATCTCATCCCCGTTTATTGTTATGAGGTAGTTCATAAAAAAGACATCTCCCTTTTCAAGAGCTAGATAGTCGTTTTCTACGGTAACTATATCTCCCTTCCTATCTCCTTCAAGTATCTCGACACGAATTGTTTGAAATATTGTTTCTGTATCTGTGCCGGGGACTAGGCGCGTATCTTGGTCCAAGATCTCAATAACTTCAGACCTCCACACTCCCTGAATGTCCTCATGCAGTTCATTTTGGCCATAGGAAATAGTCGGAATTAAAAAAAAGACAAATAAGAAAAGGCAAATGGTTTTTCTAAACATTTTTAAAAGAAAGAAGTTAGTATTAGGGCGATTATGGTTATTGAGCCAAGCCTGTGAAGAGAGTTAATCAAAAGTAACATTATAGGTTTCTTCATCCACAATGTCTGGCCCACTTCTATTGGTAACACAAAACCAAACCACAGCCAAAGAGCTATTTCTACACCACCGGCACTAGATGATACATCAAGTATTCTCAGAAAATTAAAAAGTACAAAAGCGGTAATAATTTCCATTGCAAAGTTTCCAATATAGATCTTTGCCATACCATGTCCTTTCATCAGAGACATACTTTCTGTGATAAGACCAGAAAGCTCCATCCACTTTTTTCCAAACAGTATTGGTGAAAACCAAATAAAACCAAATACCATACTTGCTACTGATGCGATTATTACTGAAAGTACCATAAAGAGTTTATTTTAGGTTAATGTTTAATTATTATAACATCACGCCTGTATAGTTATAATCTTGAGGATTGAAAAAGGGGAGACACTCCGTGTCCCCCCCGACGCACTGCGCGTCTTTCCTGTCAGTCAGCGACTCGCCACCACCGGCTTACCTGTATCTTCCACTTCAACCAGACCTTGTGGTTGGAAACTCGGGCAAATTTCACTGATTGCTTGATTGATTTGTCCTACCCGCCACGCCAGGTCTGGATCATCAGTAGGTACGTTCTTGGGCACCCTGAGACCCTCTCCTTTGTAGAAGAATACTCCGATGCAGATTTCGACAGATTGGCGCCCATTGGTCCAGAAGCCAATGAACTTCTCCTTGCAACAACTGGTCAAACCAAGCATCTCGTTGATGGTGTTGAAGATGCTTACTGCTTCCTGGACCCGGGTTTCTTTGAGCATTTCCGCTCCCTTGATTGGTGTTAGGAAATGTGAACATGCTACGGTACTGCTATTTTTAATGTTGCCCCCATCGAAGAGAAATGTCAAATATTAATTTTCTGTTTTTTAATTTATATCATTCGTAATACAAACTGGTCTGATGGTGCGAAGTCATCAGTAAATAATATTCCATCAGCTAAAATTTCTGTTGAGACAATGTTTTTTAGAAAAAATTCGTATTCACCACGCGCGGTTTCTATTTCGGGAGTGGCGCTATTAGTGGCAATGAATGCTACATTTTGCACAATACTAGGATTTGCCCCAGGTATAACTTGAAGCACTATGACTCGATCAAAAACCGAAGAAAATGTTTTGTATTGTGCACGAAGATAATCTCCGCCAGCACCTCCATCTAGCGGTGAGATTATGTTACTTATGACCACTCCCTCAGGGGACAATTTATTTTTTATTTCTTCGAGAAACTCTTTTGTAGTGAGGTGATGTGGTATAGCAAATGAGTTTGCAAAAGCGTCTATCATTACTGCGTCATATATAGTGTTTGTTTTTCTGACAAATCTCCTACCGTCTTCGTCAAACATACGGAGCCTGTCATCTTCAGGCACAAAAAAATATTCTTTTGCCATTTCCGTGAGTTTGGCATCTATTTCAACAACATCCATATTGGCTTTACCGTTTCTCACAAGGAAGTCTTTTGCCGCCGAATATCCACCACCACCTATGAGTAAAACATTTTCCATTTCAGGTGCGAAAAATTCTGCAAGACGATAATAAAGCACATAGGGAGTATTAACTTCATTTGGACGCTCCACTATCATTGAAGAGTGCCAGAGACTACCCCCACCACTTAGCACTCTAACGGCTTCTCCGTCTGCCTTCTCAAGTGTTTGTATTGAATACCTTCCATATTGGGTATCAAAATCAATAAATCCAGCAATTTTCTGCATCGAACTTTCAATATTCAGCCACCCCCAAGATACTGCGCTAATTAAAATTACAATGGCTGAAATCACTCTTATTTTTCCGGAGAAGGCCAAGAAAGACAGAAGTATTAGTGTGCAGGCAATTAAAATAATAAGTTTTGTTGTTCCAAAATGTGCTATTAGAACAAAGCCGGTGAGGAATGTACCTACAAGACTTCCTATGGTGCCTATTGCCCCTAGCTTACCTAGAGTTTTTCCAGATGTTTCAACGGTTTGAATTTGTAGGCGAGTAGCATAAGGAGAAACAGAGCCCAGAAAGACGCTCGGAACAAAAAAGATTACCATTGAGCCGAGAAACGATGCCAACTGAGCGCTAGAGAAAACCAAGAGAGACAGCATTACAAAGTCAGATATTGCCAAAACTATAAGTATCGATATTCCTGATGAAAGTATGAGGTAGCCAAGTTTTTTAGGATGAGGGTCTTTGTCAGCCAGTCTTCCTCCGAGCCAGTACCCTAGGGAGAGCCCAGCCAGCACAACTCCGATAACGCTTGTCCAGACTACTATAGAGCTCCCTAAGTATGGAGAGAGGATTCTAGAACCTATGATTTCAAAAGCCATAATTCCTGCGCCTGTAATAAAGACGATAATCTCAAGTACGTATTTTTTCATTTGATAACTATATCGCGTGGTTGGTAAAAGAGAAAATGGGAAACTAAACAAAAGCCCCATATGGGGCTTTTGTTTTTTTAAAATTGTGTTACTCCGCTTCGCGCTGCGAAGCGGAGTCCTACAAAAATATAGTCACTTCGTTCCTTATTTTTGTGGAGGTGGGGAGTATTGAGCTCCCGTGCAAAGAAACCCTTGAAATACTTCTACGAGAGGTAGTTTACCTCATTCGCCGAAGCGATTTAAATAATGTGGGTTGAAAGTAAACAAAACCCCACATTATCGAGCTCCTACAGTTCAGAAAATACTGGAGCGGGTATTTCCTAGAGTCCGAAAATATTACACCAACACCTCGCTAACAGACTTCACAAGGGTTGATGTCACTTAGGCCGAAGCGTAAGCGAAAGCGAAATCCTTAGCTCCAAAATATGGAGAAACTACCGACTTTGCTCGTGCGACGATGCTGTTTGCATTTAGTCATTTGTGGCGGATTTAAGAGTCACCACAGCTCTCTCTCGCGTATTTCAAGGGGACTTCTTTGTCTAAGCAATTCACCCCCCTAAAATATTTTACAGAGTACAATATTTTAGGGGAGCAAGAACAAGGGGTGCTTTGTTCCTAGTTATTTTTCCAATCTCTTCTAGTTTCTCTCTCAGTCTCTCGTTTTTTAATTGTTTCTCGTTTATCAAATTTCTTTTTTCCACGAGCAATCCCGATCTGTATTTTGAGGTTCTTCCCCTTATTATACACCGAAATAGGCACAATTGTCAAGCCACTTTGGCCTTCATTTTTAGAAATTTGGCTTATTTCCTTCTTGGTTAGTAGAAGTCGCCTATTTCTCTTTGGGTCGTAATCCTTCGCTGTATTAGACGGCTGGTATGGGGGAATTTGGGCGCCAATAAGAAAAGCCTCTCCACCACGCACAATAACGTGGCTTCCTTCAAGGGACCCCTGTCCTTTGCGTAGACTTTTGACCTCAAGACCCAAAAGCTCTATACCAGCTTCAAAGGCCTCTCCGATCTCATAGTCAAACCTAGCTTTTCGGTTATCTATAAGTGACATATGGCTATCATACCAAAAGGGCGAATAAAGTGGTGAGGTTTGAATATTTTCTCCTTTATCTTATACTTGCAATACTTTTCGTATGACAAAAAAACCAAATCAAAAAAATTCACCCAAAAACCCACTTAATGTAGGTTGGGGCAAAGGCGGGCCAGCCGGCTCATTTGGTAAGAATTTGTTATCCACTCTTTTGATATTTCTTGTCCTCTCGACCCTATATTCTTTTTTGACTGAAAATAAAAAGGAGGAAATAGTTATTCCAATTTCAGAATTGGCTAGAGATATCACGGCTGGCTCTGTAGAAAAGGTAGAAGTGAAAGGAGACAATCTTTCAATATTTTATAAAGAAGGAGAAGAGAAAAATTCTCAAAAAGAATCTGGCGTAGCTATTTCTCAGACATTAGTAAACTACGGAGTAACTCCAGAACAGTTGGCCAATGTTTCTATAGATGTTCAGGACAATCGAGGCGTTGGTTTTTGGGTATTGAATCTTTTGCCGATACTTATACCAATAGGTTTTATTATTTTCTTCATATGGTTTCTTTCCCGTCAGGTTAAAGGGGCTGGGGCACAAGCTTTTACTTTCGGTCAATCAAAAGCGCGAATAATATCACCAGACGATAAAAAGCAGAGAGTGACATTTAAGGATGTTGCTGGGGCAAAGGAAGCGAAACAAGAACTGGCAGAGATTGTGGATTTCTTGAAGAATCCAAAGAAATTTTTAGAAATAGGTGCTCAAATTCCAAAAGGTGTGATTTTGATGGGTGCGCCGGGAACCGGAAAAACTCTTCTTGCTCGTGCAGTGGCAGGGGAGGCGGGAGTTTCTTTCTTCTCTATTTCTGGCTCAGAGTTTGTGGAAATGTTTGTGGGTGTCGGAGCATCTAGGGTTCGCGATCTTTTTCAACTTGCCAAAAAGGCTGCCCCAGCAATCATTTTCGTAGATGAAATTGATGCAGTCGGCCGAGTCAGGGGGGTTGGTGCCGGCGGAGGAAATGATGAAAGAGAGCAGACACTAAACCAAATTTTGGTGGAAATGGATGGCTTTGAACCAAATGAAAAGGTTGTAGTGATGGCGGCGACCAATCGACCTGATGTTTTAGACCCCGCCCTGCTTCGTCCAGGTAGGTTTGATAGGAGAGTGACTATAGATTTGCCAGATAGGGGTGATAGAGAAGAGATTTTAGAAATACACGCTCGCAAAAAACCTCTAGCCGAAGATGTAAATTTAAAAATTATCGCAGAGAGAACCCCGGGGTTTTCTGGTGCAGATTTATACTCCCTAATGAACGAGGGCGCAATTCTTGCTGCCCGTGAAGATCGCACCAAAGTTTCTCAATTTGACCTGATTCGTTCTATTGAAAAAGTGATGTTGGGCCCAGAGAGGAAGAGCCACCTACTTTCTTTGAAAGAGAAGGAGATTACTGCTTATCATGAAGCCGGTCATGCCCTCGTCGGTTCTGTCTTGGAATACTCTGATCCGGTACATAAAATTTCTATAATTTCTCGAGGTCGTGCTGCTGGTTATACTTTGAACCTTCCCCTTGAAGACAGGAAGCTTCAATCTAAAAAAGAATTCTTAGACGATATTGCTATGTCACTGGGCGGATATGTAGCGGAAAAAATGATTTTCGGTGATATTACCACTGGTCCATCAAATGATTTACAGGTTTCTACTGCTTTAGCTAGAGACATGGTCACAAAATATGGAATGTCAGACGACATTGGCCCTATTGCACTGGAAGGCCAAGGTGGCAAAGCACTTTTTGGAAGAGGGGTTGATGACAAAGATTATTCAGAGAAAGTGAGTGCTCATATTGATGCTGAAGTTTCCAAGATAATGAATGAGGCTCTCGCTCGGGCGGAAAAGGTTTTAACTGAAAACCGTAGTCTACTCGACGCTATTTCAAAGAGACTCATTGAAGTTGAGACCATAGAGAGAGATGAGTTCGAAAAGATTCTAGTCGCGCATGGTGTGACCGTGAAGAAAAAGAAAGACATAGAGCATCAAGCATAAAAGTACTATCAACGAATATTTGACATTATTTTCAATAAAACTACCATATTTTCTGGGGTGCTTATAAATTAAATAAAAGTTTATGAATAAAAAGTGGTTTTGGTTACTTTCGCTGATTGTTTTGTTGGTTGTGATTGGTTTTGTATTTTTGACTCGATCTGATGAACGAGTCTCAGATAAATCCCTTAATACACAACAAGATGTTACGCCTGCTGTTTACACAAATTCAACATTTGGTTTTAGATTGACCCCACCGTCTTCTTGGCAGGGTTATGGTGTAGATGAGGAGATTAAGGACGATGTATTTATTGTGTATTTTATTTTTCCAACAGAAAGTGAGGGTTGGTTTAAAACATCTCCATTAGTGGCTGTGTCGGCGAGCACCATTGCAAAATGGGAAGAAATAGAAAGAATGTCAATGGAATTTGGTGGTCCCGGTGCCGGAATAGAGATTACGAGAAATCAAACACATGTATTTACTTATTCGTATCCTAACGATGTTCCACCAGATTGGGACAATCGGATCTTTTCTAATGCTGTAATAGAAGACTTTATTTCTTCTTTTGAGTTTGTTAGATAGATATTTAAAAAAAAATAAAACAAAACCCCCACCGCCTAGGCGGTGGGGGTTTTGAATAAACCTAAATTACATTTGTGGCTGAGAAGGCGCCTTCGCTACACAATCCTTGCAGTTATTCTTGTGAGTGAAAAGCTCATATACGGCGGATACTCCAACAAGTACATATATGATTCTAGCGATTTGCATTCCTACTAGATCTTCAACCCCCCAACCAATAACGCCAATCAAAAGCCAGTTGATACCTCCAATTATGAGAAGGACCCAAGCTATTTTGTGTAATTTCATATTATCTATATTACCTATTAATAAAGCTGTTTTTATTATACCAAAGAAAAACCCATACAACCGCCCGTGCTACTGGGGATGTGTATTGCCTCCAACACGCCAACCCATTGGCGTGTTGGGTTTTGTCTGGTCCGCCCTCTTGGATTTGAACCAAGGACCCCAGAGGTATATGAATGATTTCAAAGTCCGCCCTCCAGGATTTGAGTCTTACAGACTCAGTTCCCTTTTTCGATTTTTTATTCGCTCTTACTCTAAAAAATCTGAAGAAAGGCTTCAAATCCCTGCTCCCTTTTGCTTGAGCAAAAGGATGCGCTAGGGCATTACAGTAGTCCGCCCTCCAGGATTTGAACCTGGGACCCCAGAGGTATAAGCTCTGTGCTCTAACCAACTGAGCTAAGGGCGGTTTGTGATTTCAATACCATACTACATGATTTTGTTAAGGAAAAGCTACTCAAAATGAATAGACTCTCTTGACCCGGTCAATTCTTTCTGTAGGGTCGGATATGTTTTGAGTTCTGGGTCAGCACTGATTAATTTTTCTGCTTCAGTGCGGGCAGCCTCTACCATCCTTATGTTTTTTATCGCTTCCATCCCAAGGTCAGTGAGCCCCCACTGTTTTTTGCCAGTTAAGTCTCCGGCTCCACGCTGGGCCAAGTCATACTCAGCAAGTTCAAAACCATTTTTGGCTTTCATTATGGCCCGCAGTCTTTCAATAGATTTTTGGCTTTTTGTTTCTGCGAATATAAAACAATATGGTTGGTGACTGCTTCTCATTACTCGTCCGCGAAGTTGGTGTAGTTGCGCTAGACCAAAACGCTCTCCACCCTCAATGATTATTACTGTAGCATTTGGCACATTTACACCCACCTCTACTACTGAAGTCGCTATAAGAATTTGAATTTTACCAGAAGCAAAGTCACCCATTACTTCATCTTTTTTCTTCGGTGTCATCTTCCCGTGTAGAACTCCGATTTCAAATTCCTTGAACACTTCTTTTTTGAGCCTCTTGGCCTCTTCGGTGACGGATTTAGCGAGGATGGCTTTTTCTTTATCCGGATCTGGCTCATTAATGCGTGGGCAAATAACATAAGCCTGTCTTCCTGCCCCTATTTCTTTGCGGATATGTTCATAAGTTCTTTCTCTGTTTTGAGGTAAGACGATTTCTGTTTCTATATTTCTTCGTCCGGAGGGTAGCTCGTCCAGTAGGCTTAAATCAAGATCGCCATATATGGTAAGAGCCAGAGTTCTGGGTATTGGAGTCGCGGTCATTGAAAGAAGGTGGGGAAGAATACCTTCTTTTTCTCTCAATTTTTGTCTTTGGGCAGTTCCAAATCTATGTTGTTCGTCTATTACAACTAATCCGAGGTGTTTGAATTTTACAGTTTTCTGTATAAGTGCATGTGTGCCGACGAGTATTGGTATTTCTCCATTAGCTACCCATTTTAGTAGCTGGGCTCTGGATATGTCAGTCCATCCAGAAGGATTAACTTTAGATGGGAATTTCCTACATCCACTTCCAGTGATTAATCCGACAGAGATATCAGAATCTTTGAAGTATTCTATAAATGATTCAAAGTGTTGGCTTGCTAATATTTCTGTCGGTGCCATATATGCAACCTGAAGAGCCCCGAAGTCTTGCTTGCCCTGAGCGCTGTCCAAGGGGTCCTTGTTTGGCCTTGTGGTGATGACAGCATATGCTATCGCTGCAGCCACAGCTGTTTTGCCACTGCCCACATCTCCTTCTAGGAGCCGTGACATGGGATACGGCTTCTTAAAATCCTCAAGTATAGAATCAATTGATCTCTCTTGGGCTTTGGTAAGGGGAAATGGAAATCTAGAAATTAAGGGCTCTATTTTTTTTCTGTCTGCAGATATTAAAAATGCTTGGTGGTTTCGCCACGTGCTTTTGTCCTTTTGTCTTCTTAGTTGTATGAAAAATATTTCCTCAAATGCGAATCTTTTTCTCGCAGACATAGCGTCATCTTGTTTTCTGGGGGTATGTACCCAAATCAATGCCGTTTTGAGACTTGGAAGTTTGTATTTTTTTAATATATCTTCTGGAACTGGGTCAACTACATTTTCTAGAATTCCAGATTTGAATATTTTTTGCAGACAGTGATACATCCAGTTTGATGTAACACCCCTACTTTCTGGATAAACAGGATATAGAGCATGCTCAGGCACTCCTTCTTCGCCAAAGAGAGATCCTCCGACGGCCAACGGTGCTTTTGATACACTTTCAATTTTAGGATTCATTATAGAGAGAAGGCCTTTTCTTTCTGAAACTTTACCTTCTACTCGAACCAGAGATCCTTCGGTGATCATTTTGGCTAGGTATGCCTGATGGAACCAAATAATTTTTATTTTCCCTGTTTCGTCTTGGAGTTCTCCTTCTGCCATCGGGGTCCCTTTGTGAAAAGCTTTTTTGGTTTTGAGGTTGCTTATCGTGCCAAATACGACCGCACTGTCTCCGGCGCTTAGTTCTCCTATGTTCATTTTACTCGCCACATCTCCATAGCGAGTAGGGAAGTGATATAGTATGTCGCCAACTTTTTCTATGCGAAGTTTTTTTAATGCTTTTTCCTGCGCAGGAAGTAGGCGGGCAATATTTTTGATGGGGGTCTCTAAATCCATAGCTCTATAGTAACAGAGAGAGTGCTACCAAAAACACGCCCCTTTTTAGGGGCGTGTTTTTATTTGTTTTTTATTGAGTTAATTCCGCACATTCCGAGAGGATTTTTGCGAGTTCTTCCTGAGCGTCTGCTGAACGAGGCTGGCCGTCTGGATTAGCTTGTCTCCATGCTGTTATGCTGTCGTTACAAGCTTCAAGGCGACTTGCCACACTATCCAAGCTGTCTGATGACTCGGCTTCTTTATTTGCTTGCATTAGTGATATTGCTGGAAAAATAACAATTACTGCCAGTATTGCTGTCGCCCACTGATAAACCTTTATATTATTACTCATGTTTTTAAAATACCTAATAATAACCTTGCCTCTTATATAGACGAGTACACTGAACCTTTATGACAAGCTGTTATGGGGGGATGTTCTTCCTAGTGAAATCACTAGGTATCTCACTAGGGAGGGCTTGCGGAGCACTTCGCCAAAGGCTCAGCACTCTCGCAAAATATAGTCGCAAGCTCTTTATTTTGCGGAGGTGGTGAGATTCGGCGTCAGCTCACATCAATATTTTAATTCGCTTTGCTCTTAAAATATTGTGTGGCTCCTGCCCGGACTCGTCCGCCTGAGGCGGACTCCGTCTTTCGAATCTCACCTTACTCTCGAAACGACACCCGACTCAGATAGCCCCCGGCTATCTTTGCCGGTCGTTGCGGAGGCGGTGAGATTCGAACTCACGGTCCCAGTTAAGGAACGACGGTTTAGTAAACCGTTGATTTAAACCACTCATCCACGCCTCCCACTTAAACCTCCTCATTTTATCAGGTATTGTCAGTGATAAAATGTTTATTCATAAAAGCTCGACCTGAACCCGATTTTAAATATTTTTCAAATTCAAAAGCCCTATATTTATCCTTAAATGCTGTATACGTAATTAATTCTACTGGCAATTTCCCACTTGTGGCTGAAACATGTCCTGAATTATGACGATTTAACCGCTCATCTATATTTTCCGTACACCCAGTATATGGGTGGCCATTTGCGCATTTTAGAATGTATACGTAATACATAATTTTACTCTCCTTCGCGATCTACTTGCGGACAGTGTCCGCCGTAGCTCGCTTCGGCGAGCGAAGGCGGTGCATATTAGACAAAGTTCGAATGTATTTTGCTGATAATCCTAACGACGAATGAATCGTCCCGCCACTGCCTCGCTTCACTCGGCAACCCCAAAGAAAAATGTTCCTTGCTTCTCTGATGTGGTGGTGGTGGTGAAATTTTTCTTGAAAAAGGAAAGGACATTTTTCTTTGGGGTTCTGCCCTCAAGGTCTCGGGCAGTGTGGCGGAACGAAATACGGACTCGGTTTTGCGGAAGCATTTTCTGGGGATATGGTTTCCGCAAAACCGAGACTGATTTGGATTTCGCAAGCGGAGGAGGAGGGGTCTGGGGAGGAATCCTCCGCTTGCTCCATCCGTTTTCTTTTGGCGAAATTCGGGGCGGAC
>JBGTNQ010000003.1:0-97432 GCA_041742965.1 Minisyncoccia bacterium | reverse complement strand
GGGACCTATACAATTTATTCCAGACTATATAAAAAGAAAACATAACCCGTCACTCATCTCATACCTAGACCCAGCACTTGAACCGATACTTTCAAGAACCTATGGAATTCTGGTATATCAAGACGATCTTTTGATTATTGCCAAAGATATTGCCGGCTACTCCTGGGGAGAAGTAGATAAATTCAGAAAAGCTGTCGGAAAGAAAATTCCAAAAGAAATGCAGGCACAAAAAGAAAAGTTTATTAAAGGGTGCGTAGAACACAGTAAATGGCCAGAAAAAAAAGCCAAGGAGCTCTGGACATGGATTGAGCCATTTGCCGCCTACGGTTTCAACAAAGCTCACTCTGCTTCATATGGTCGCGTGGCATATCAAACTGCATATCTAAAGGCGAATTACCCCGCCATATATATGTCTGCAGTTCTCACTGCTGATTCTGGAAATATAGAAAAAATCGGAGAAATGATTACCGAATGCAAGCGCCTAGACATCCCTGTTCTCCCCCCTTCAGTAAACGAAAGTTTTCAAGGTTTTTCTGTAGTTAGAAAAGAAAGCGAACCGGACCGAATACGCTTTGGTTTAACAACCATAAAAAACTTTGGAGAAGGTATTGCCAACACCATCGTTAAAGAGAGGAAGAAAGACGGAAGGTTTTCTTCTCTGGCTGATTTTCTGCATCGCATAAAAGACAAGAACTTAAATAAAAAATCGCTAGAGTCTCTCATTATGTGCGGGGCTTTAGACGAATTTGAAGATAGAGGAATTCTTCTGGCAAATTTAGAACTTCTCTTGGGTTATCACAAGGAACATATGAGTGGGCACGACTCTCAAGATTCCCTTTTTGGTCTTATGTCAGATCAAGACAGTGTACCAACACTCAAACTGGCTCCGGCGGACAAAGCTACAGCAGAAATGAAACTAAATTGGGAAAAAGAACTTTTGGGTCTATACATTTCTGGACACCCCCTAGACAAACATAGAGAAAAACTTGAAAAAACTGGAGTTACTATAGCCAGAATAAAGGAAGCTCCACGCGAAGGAGCAAGTGTGGCCCTAGGTGGAATAGTGGAGGAAATAAGAGAAATAACAACAAAAGGAAATGACAGGATGGCGTTTGCAAGAATAGCTGATTTCACTGGCTCTATAGAAGTTGTCTTGTTTCCAAGGACTTTTACAGAAATTAAAGATGTGTTCGTACCAGATGCTTGCCTTGGGATATTTGGCAAAATCTCAAAAAGAAATGATGAAACCAGTTTAATAATAGAGAAGGTCAAAAGGCTCTAGTTTTGAAAAAAGGCCAACCAACTGCTAGTATAGACATATGTCACAGAACATCGAACACTTACGGCACACCTTAGCTCACCTCTTGGCGTCCGCGGTTAAAGAATTTCATCCTGATGCTAAAAATAGTATCGGCCCAGCTATAGAAGGTGGTTTTTATTATGATTTTGAATTCTCCTCGCCTATCACCGACGAAGACCTGCCACGAATAGAAGCCAAAATGAAAGAGCTTCTCCCCTCTTGGACCGCTTTTTCACACAAAGAAGTTTCTGCTGAAGAGGCCAAAGAATATTTCAAAGATAACCCTTATAAAATTGAACTTATAGATGAGATAGTCGGTAAGGGAGAAAAAATCACCCTCTATACTTCTGGTGAGTTTACTGATCTATGTCGTGGCGGACACACTGAAAATCCTGCGAAAGATATAGACGGAGAAGCCTTCAAGCTTTCTCGCATTGCTGGTGCGTATTGGCGTGGTGATGAAAAAAACAAAATGCTTACTCGCATTTATGGTTTAGCTTTTAATACAAAAGAAGAGTTGGATAGCTTTATCACCCAACAAGAAGAAGCTAAAAAAAGAGACCACAAAAAAATCGGCGTTGAACTAGACCTGTTTTCTTTTTCAGAACTCGTAGGTCCAGGTCTTCCTCTTTGGACCCCTAGGGGAACCCTCGTGAGAAACTTGCTTGATGATTATGTTTGGGAGCTCAGAAAAGAAAAAGGCTACGAAAAAGTGGAAATTCCTCACATTACAAAAAAAGACCTCTACATAACTAGTGGTCACTGGGAAAAATATAAGGACGATCTATTTCGCATCACTACACGCGAAGGACACGAATTTGCTATGAAGCCGATGAACTGCCCTCATCATACTCAAATATTTGCTCGAAAAAAGTGGAGTTATAGAGAACTCCCACAGAGATATGCCAACTCAACAATGTGCTATAGAGATGAGCAGTCCGGAGAGTTGGCAGGCCTTTCCCGTGTAAGAGCGTTTACCCAAGATGATGCTCATGTGTTTTGCAGAATGTCAGATGTTAAGGAAGAGTTTTTGAAAATATATGAAATTGTAGAAGTGTTTTATAAAAGCTTTGGTTTCAACTTACAAGTTAGAATATCCAAGCACGATCCAAATCAACCAGAAAAATATCTGGGTGACAAGAAAAATTGGGAAATTACAGAAGCAATGCTTGATGAAATAGCAAAAGAGAAGGACCCTAGTGCGATTGAGGGAGTGGGTGAAGCTGCATTTTATGGTCCGAAGCTAGACTTTATGGCCAAAGACGCAATAGGTAGAGAATGGCAAGTGGCCACAATACAGCTCGATATGAATATGCCCGAAAGATTTGACCTATCCTGTACAAACGAGAGGGGCGAGGAGGAGAGGGTGGTAATGATACACGCCGCCATAATGGGCTCTATTGAGCGGTTTATGAGCATTTTACTTGAACACACAGCCGGTAACCTACCCCTCTGGCTCTCCCCTGTCCAAGTTCGCATTTTGCCCATTGCAGAAAATCATCACGACTTTGCAAAGAATATTTTTGAAAATCTCGAGGAATCTGGTATTCGTGCAGAGCTAGATAATTCAAATGAAAGCTTGGGCAAAAAAATCCGTGCCACAAAAGTAGACAAAGTTCCTTATACTTTGGTTATTGGTGACAAAGAAATAGAGGCTAGTGCAGTAACACTTGAATCTAGAGATTCCGGAAACTTAGGACAAATTTCCGAAAGCGATCTTCTGGAAAAATTAGAGAGAGAAATTATAGAGAAAAAATAGACCATAGACACAAATAGCAATTTAAATCTATCACTAATAATTTCATACGATATATCGTATGAAATTAAGTTAAATTAAGAACAACTTATCCATTGACAGCCTTTAACCAAGTTGCTGATTCCTTGTTCACTATTCGTCGTTCTCCCCAGTGAAATCCCTAGGTAGAAATTTCACTGGGGATTTAAATATCCAAATTTGCCATTTTGGCATTAGATTGAATGAAGGACTTTCTGCTCGGTACATCTGTACCCATAAGTACATCAAAAATCTTATCTGCATCTTGTGCATCCTCAACAGTAACTTGTTTTAGAATTCTTCTGGCAGGATCCATAGTGGTTTCCCAAAGCTCATCAGAATTCATCTCTCCAAGACCCTTGTATCTTTGCAGGGAAACTTTAGGAGCTTTAACTTTTTGCTTAGAGTCTTTGGTCTCTTCAACAGATTCGTCTTCTTCTCCTTGTGACTCCTCATCCACTACTTCATCTTCAGAGCCGATAATATTGGCATCCTTGCCGATAATCCCAACTTTTTCTTCATCAGTATAAGCATAAAAAACTTCTTTTCCTTTTTTTATTTTATAGAGAGGTGGTTGAGCAATATAAATATGCCCAGCGTCTATAAGGGGGCGAAAAAATCTGTAAATCAAAGTTAGAAGAAGTGTGCGGATATGAGCGCCGTCAACATCGGCGTCAGTAGCAATGATTATTTTGTGATACCTAAGTTTTTCAATATCAAATGTATCTCCTATGGCAGTACCCAAAGCTACTACAAGATTTTTAATCTGCTCAGACGCAAGCATGCGGTCAAGACGAGCTCTCTCAATATTCAAAATCTTTCCGCGCAGCGGAAGTATGGCCTGAGTGCGTCTGTCACGACCCATCTTGGCGGTACCCCCTGCAGAATCTCCTTCTACAATAAAAAGCTCTGATTCCTCTGCTGAGCGACTCTGACAATCTGCCAGTTTCCCAGGGAGGGTCATCCCCTCCAAAGCTCCTTTACGGAGAACTGAATCTTTGGCTGCCTTTGCGGCCTTTCTAGCTTTCAGGGCCAAAACGACCTTATTTATGATAGCCCTAGCATCATCTGGATTCTCCTCCAAAAAGGCACCGAAGGTGTCATTAAAGACCGTTTCTACCATACTACGGGCCTCTACAGTTCCAAGCTTTGCTTTTGTCTGACCTTCAAACTGAATCTCCCTAATTTTTACAGAAATAACTGCAGTTAGTCCCTCTAAAACATCATCGCCTGTGAAATTGTCTTCATTATCTTTAATGAGGCCGTTCTTTCTTCCATAAGCATTCAAACTACGAGTAAGAGCTGTTTTAAAACCAGTAATATGTGTTCCCCCTTCGGAGTTATATATATTGTTCGCAAACGGCACAATCCTAGAAGAAATGTCATCAACATATTGTAGAGATATTTCTACAGATTCATATTCGTTTGTTTTCTTTTCAACATAAAAAATATTTTTGTGAATCGGCTTTTGACTTTGATTATAAAACTTTACAAGTGACAAAAGTCCTCCTTCAAAATAGAAAGACATTGAAGGTACATCTAGAGCCAAATCTCGAATATAGAAAGTGTCGTCTGGATTTATTTTACCGGTATAGGCGCGAGCGTCTATGACACTAATACGAAGGCCTTTTACTAAATATGCCTGCTGACGAAGGTGGTTTACCACTCTATTAAAATCAAAATTTGTATCTTGGAAAATACTTCCGTCCGGCTCAAATGTGATTATGGTTCCAGTAAGTTTTGAACTTCCTATCTTTTTTACGGAATTTTTTTTCTTTCCAATACTATATTCCTGCATATACGCCCCGCCGTCACGATGTACTTCCGCTCGAGTGTAGACTGACAGAGCATTGACCACAGAGGCACCGACTCCATGTAAACCTCCAGAGACCTTGTATCCTTCTCCGCCAAATTTTCCTCCAGCATGCAATGTAGTCATAATTGTTTCCAATGCAGAGACTTTTGTCTGTTTATGAACATCTACAGGAATACCTCGACCATTGTCAGCTACTCTAATACGATTACCAGGCAAAAGGGCAACTTCTATATCATTGGCAAAACCACCCATCGCTTCATCACGAGAGTTATCAAAAACTTCCCAAATAAGGTGGTGAAGTCCATCAGGTCCTGTCGTCCCTATGTACATACCAGGTCTTTTTCTTACAGGATCAAGACCCTCCAAAACTTGGATTGCATCTGCCCCATATCCGCCTGATTTACCTTTCAGTGAAGTTGGGGATGTTTTTTTCTTGTCTTCTTTTGCCATGTGTTGAGAACAGAATATCCGCATTTTGGCGGATAATATTGCCCCGAAAATACTCTTCTATTTAAGCTAATTTTAGCATATTGAGGCTTATAAGAAAAGGCCTAAAATCCCCCATTTACCCCACAAATATAGCCATTTTTCTCCAAAATTCTAGAAACTTGGAAATGGGTATAAAAATGCTCTCCAAATCTATAACCTTCGAGTCTGGGTCATGATAATAAAAACCACTAACTACTCCATTTTCCTCCTCAAAACCGACCAAAAGAATAGTGTGGAAAGAAGTACCTTCAGAAAGACCGGGCAAAACCGATACTATTGGTGGTTTTCCATTCTCAATTGACTGACGAAGCCTATTGATTCCCTCATTAAGCATGTCGCCTGAATACTGACTTTCTTTTATTTCACTATTTGTATTTATAGATTTTGATTTAAATTCTTCACGATATGCCGGAATGCCATAGTTGTGAGCTAAAAGTATTATTACATCATGGGGAAAGCCGTTAGAAAGAGCGATGTCAGCGATTAATCCCTTAGACCTCATTGATTCGGAGTGAAAAAGTGCTTCACTAAAAAGTTCATCAATTGAAGGTAATCTTTCGGGGACGAGAAAATCACCTGCCATTTTAAGACATGTTACCGTGCAAGCTTTTGACTTCCACTCCTCACGAACACTATCTCTAAACTGTGAATGGTATGGGACTTTTAGTTTCATTTTTTATCTTACTTGCCAACCATCCTTCTTATTAATTTTTTTAGTTACCTCATCCATTATAAGGTTTATTTCATCGTCTGTTAGTGTTTTATTGAGAGACTGAAATACTAATCTATAAGCATATGATGTTTTTTTACCTTCAGGAAAATCTTTTGTGAAAACATCGAACAAGCGGTGATTGACAAAAAGTTCACCTGCCCCCTCTCTTATGGTAGTAATAATTTCTGATTCATCCCCACCCTCAGGAACGAAAACCGCTATATCACGAAGAATAAATGGGTACTGAGAATAAGTTTTAAACCTAGCGCCACTACCTACCGCAGGGCTTAAAAGCTCTAATTTTTTATCCGAACCTTCTATGAGAGACGAAAAATTGGTCTCGTAAAAACCATCGTCTTCTGAAAAGTTAACTTTGATACCCAAAAGAGTCTCTAGGCTCTTGGTGACTTCCTCTGCGCTATCTCCTCCTTTCGTCTTTTCAATAGCAAAAGCTAGAGAAGTATTCTCGCCTTCTTTTGTAAATACGCTACCCATCTCAAATAATTTTATTTGAGATAAACCTAAAAGATCTTTATTGCGAAGATTATTAGCAAAAGAACTTTTAATTCCAGTGACAAGACTATCTCTAAGAAACTTTTTATCACTTGCCAGCGGGTTCTCAAGCTCTGATTGGCCCTCTTCTTGAAAAGAATATGTTAATACTTCTGAAAACCCCCTTTCAACAAAGAAATTCTTTACCAACCGCTCGCAGTATTGCTCTTTAGTTGGCTCTGCTATTGAAACCGCTGCCACTGCTACTGGATTTATCTTTTGATACCCATAACACCGACCAATTTCTTCAATTAAATCCTCTTTAATCCTTAAGTCTAGGCGCTCATGAGGAATGGTAATGACAAACCTTTTCTCAACGTCTATATATGGAACCCTACGAAAGCCTCTTGACTCACGATTTTTTAGAAAATCATCCAATGGCTCGATTATGGCTCCATCTTGGTTATATCTTGATGTATGTAGAACCTCATTTTGGGAGACCATAATACCAACATGATCAACTCCTTCCTCAATCTTAGTTCCAGACATCCACTCCTTGCTTTCAAAATAAGGCGAGGGACTATCCTCTGTAAGAGCAAAAACCAAATCTCCTGGTTTTATTTCTGCATCAATAATAGAATCGCAGAATACATACTGATCTACAGATATCCTCGGTAATGCAATTCCCACTTTTACAGCACAAAAGGCAACTAATCCAGAACAATCAAATTCTTTCGGTGCATCCTTGATGATACTCGCGCCAAATTTATATTTTGTACCAACTAACGATTTTGCTGTTTCGACAAAACCCGCCCTCGGTTCCACCCTCTCCCATTCATAACCTCGACGATTTAAAATACTCTCAACTTCTGATTGAGAAATGTTGATACCCAAAATATCGTTAAGCTCTGAAAGTGAGAACCCGGCCTTATACAAATTAGACCTCCCGGGGTAAACATCAGCCAGCCCCTCAACTTGAGTTTTGTCTGTTTTGGCAATAGAAAATATCAAATCAGAAACCTCTTTCAGTGCCCTGAGTGTCAAATCTGGCGTTATTTCATTTTCAAAACGGACAGAGGCATCTGTGCGCAAGCTTAATTTTTTAGCTGTTCTTCTTACAGAAATAGAATCAAAATTAGCCGCTTCAAGAATAATGTGTTTTGTTTTGGAACTTATTTCACAAGCTTTCCCTCCCTTAATCCCAGCAATACCTAACGGAAGATTTGTATTACCGTCTACAATCAGAAGATCTTCTTCATCTAAAATATATTCTTTATTATCAAGAGCTGTCAGATTTTCTCCAGACTTCGCATTCCGGACCACAATCTTCCACACACCATCTTCTTTTAATAAATCTCTATCATAGGCATGAAGTGGCTGGCCCATGTTAAACATTACAAAGTTTGTCGCATCTACAACATTATTAACTGAACGCTGTCCCATCGCCCCAAGAGAGGCCTTGAGCCAATCTGGACTCTCTTTGACCTCAATATCTTCAATTACAAGTAAACTAATTCTTCTACATTTTTTCTCATCCTCTACTTCAACACGCACCACGTTTGATTCTGGAGCTGTGATTTCTTTTGGATTTTTTAGGTTTTCTTTTAAGGTCAAACCCGTAAGAAAAGAAATTTCTCTAGCAATGCCAATATGACTCAAACAATCATGACTTCTGTCTGGCAATACTTTAATATCAAATACCACATCTCCCTCTGTTTTCTCTACAGACTCCACCTCAAATGCGTGCATTGTTAAAACTTCACTGAGATCTTCTGCTCTTGGAAGTTTTTCGTCAAAATATTCTTGAAGCCAGTTATATGAAATACGCATATTCAAAATTGATTTATCATTCTGAGATCTCCCTCATAGAGCATACGAACATCTGGAATACCAAATTTAAGCATAGCCAAGCGATCTATACCAACACCAAAAGCAAAGCCTTTATAGACCCTAGAATCAATCTTCATCGCCTGAAGTACTTTAGGGTGGACCATACCTGCTCCCATAATTTCAATCCAGCCTGTTTTTTTACAAGTGTTACAACCCTCTCCCCTGCATTTAAAACACGACATATCAACCTCAACTCCCGGTTCAACAAAAGGAAAAAAGCTCGGCCTAAATCGAGTCTCTACTTTTGCATCAAGAAGTTTCTCAAGATAAAACTCAATAACATATTTAAGGTTTGCTAGAGATACTTCTTTGTCTATCATTAATCCTTCGAGTTGGTAAAACTGAGCTTCATGTGTCGCATCAGTCGCTTCATGACGAAAAACTTTACCGGGAGCAATAATGCGAATTGGCGGAGTGTGACTCTCTGCATACCTGACTTGTACTGGAGAAGTGTGAGTTCTCAAAAGTTTTCCGCCCTCTTTCGGCTTCAACCAAAACGTATCCCACATATCACGGGCTGGATGATGAGCTGGAATATTTAAAGAATCAAAATTGTAATACTCTGTTTCTACCTCAGGACCAGAAGCTACAGAAAAGCCTAAATCTCTAAATATATTTTCTGTCTTTTGGAGTATAAGAGAAATGGGGTGAAAATGCCCCTTTTGGGTGTCGGTATTTGAGCTCATTGTCTCTATTATATCCTAGAGTACGGCTCTTTCAAAATCTTTTATCTAGGACTTGAAAAGCTCCCTAGCCCTTTCCCAATAATCATCGTGGCCTTGTTTTTGCATCCAATACCACCACTCTATTCCCCAAAGATATTGATTATCAAATCCGGTTTTCTCAGCAAATTCTATTACCTCATTAAATTTATCAATACTCATTCTTTCAAGTTGCACTTCAATTGGAGTGTTTATTATGGGCTCCAAAAGCCATGGCTCTAAAGAAAGCTCTATGAGAAAACTCTTTTTCTCTCCAAAAAGAAGATCCATAAGATTTGTTTTGGCTCTATACCAAAATGGCTTATATATACTACGAACCTGACCAATGGTTGGGTTCCAAAGATACATATAAACACTAGTGCCGAAAGCATCTCCATACCTCCAAGCGTCTTTCCAGAGACCCAAGTTTCCACTGTCAGTCACTAAAATAGGCCTTGTTGGATCAATTTCTTTTACTAGAGCAATCTCCTCTTTCAAAAAATCCCGATCAAGTTCACCACAATGCTCTTGTGCAAAGACAGACAAAAATGGTTCATTTTCTACTTGCCAATACTTTATAGATGAATATCCTTTGTATCTTTCTACAGTCTCCCTTATCAAAGATAATATTCTCTCCTTTTTTATTTCCCAAGATAGTTCCTGAGCCCACTCAGGAATGTGGCACTCCGGCCAACCCGGCAGTCGTCTACCGACAGAGAGAATTACCTCTGCATTCCTCTTTTGAGCTTCTTCAATTTGATAATCTAATTCACTAAAGTTATATACACCCCGTTCTGGCTCTACCATGGGCCAGTGTGCTGAGAGTCTAAACTTTCTTACACCCAAATCACTAAGTATTGCTAGATAAACCTCCTTCCAATCAAGTTGTAATTCATCGGAGTGATATTTGCTAAAAGATACTCCGTAAAAAATCTTTTCTGGAACAGATCTGAGAGACAAAAAAATTAACAAAAAGAAAAAGGTTGCTAAGACGACAAAAACTATCTTTGTGATCTTTTTAATCCAAATCATAGAAAGAGAACGAAGAAGCCGGCCATAATAAATAACATCGCAGCCACCTTGTGAGCCACATGCCCAGGACGAAACTCATGTTCAAAGAGGGCTACCATCTTATGTCTCAAAAGAAATATAAACAGAAAAACAAATAGAAACTGTAGTGAACTTAGTGAGTTTACAATGGACACACTACCAAGCCTTATAGCGTAAAGTGTAAATAAAAATGCAACTCCTCCCAAAATCCTATTAACAATAATTAGATATGTAGTTTTATGGGTCGCGTTACGCGAACTGTGCATCACGGCCTTACGAGCTTGGGGCCAGAGCAAAAGCGACAAAGCTCCCACAACGTTACCCATACGTGACCAAAAAAAACCATCAATAAAAGTTGTGTGACTAAATAATATTTTTAAAAATACCGCTGACAAACCAAAAAGAATACCTGACAAGACGACAAACAAAAAAGATCTGGCATTAAAACGAAAATGCCCAACCAAAAGCATACCGACAACAAATAAGGCTAAAGCATATGGAAAAGAAGTGGGTAAATTTTCCTCCAATATAATGAAACCGGCAACAAAGGTAGTAACAGTAGAAACGGCGGCAAGCCAAGGCACAACATCAGTGGCACTAGAGATCTTAAGGGCGTTATATAACAAAACAATAGAGGCAATGAAAGTAAAGCCAATAACAAGAGATAAACCAATAACAAAAAACGACGGTATATGCACAACGCCAAATGGAAGAAGAATTAGAACAACTCCAGATATGATACCTACATAAAAAGCATAAGCACTAGGACGAGAGACATCTGGTGAAGAGACAATGTATTTGTCTATAAGGACAATACAGGCATTCATCACCTGAGCAAATACAGCAAAACCTAGAGATAGAATAATCGGCGACATATATGTTTATTATACAACACCCCTCTCAATTATTTCCTTATAAATAAGAGCCGACGGTCTAATCTTCCTTTCCTGTGTCTCATAATCAACCTCCACAAGACCAAACTTCTTTGTAAAACCGAAAGACCACTCATAATTATCTAGAAGTGACCAATATAGAAAACCAAATATAGGCACACCTTCTTTTAGGGCCCTGGCTACGGAAGTGATGTGACCCCTTATATATTCACCCCTCTGAAGATCTTTTTCGTCAGCAATACCACTTTCAGTTATAACAATCGGCTTTTCATACTTTTTTAACCCTAATAAAATATGATAAAGACCTTCTGGAAAAATATCCCAATCCATATCTGTTTTTGGTAAATTAAGCGCTTTCCCAAACTTTTTGTGGAAATAGTGATTCAGTCCTATAAAATCTTGATAATTTGATATTTTATTCAAAAATGATTCGTTCCAAAACCAATTCATAACAAAACTAGCAAACATATTCCAAGGTTTATTGTCAGACCAAAAATATATATTGTGTTTTGCAACGCCTACCCTAACCCACGGAGCAATATCTTTTATTCTCTTATAAGCAAGTATATGAGCAGACTCTAGCCGGCTCTTTATTTTTATAAATTTAGAAAAACTTTTTTCAAATGGTGGCCAGTTCCCACGCAAAAAACTTCCAGACGCCCAGACCAGGGGTTCATTTATGGTCATAAAATATTCTGCATCTCTGCCCAACCTCTCAACAACATAGGAACAGTATCTAGCAAAAATCTCTGGCGCTTCTCGTCTTTCAAAACCTCCGTTTTTCACAAACCATATCGGCAAAGTAAAATGCCAAAGAGTTACAAAGGGCACAATACCCCTAGTTCTGAGTGCCCTTAAAACTGACCTGTAGTGTTCTATCTCACTTTCATCAAACTTTCCCTCCTCTGGTTCAATACGAGACCATTCAATAGAAAAACGGTGTGCATTATGCCCAAGAGATTTTGCAATATCAAAATCTTCTTCAAATCTGTTATAGTGATCTGTCGCCCCGCCACACACGGGCACACGCCCGATTTTAGAGGCCTCGGACCAATCATTGTTCTCTATACCCCCCTCAACCTGAAATGATGCCGTGGCACTGCCCCATAAAAAACCTTTTGGGAAAATCCTATCATTAGAGTTAGTGCCGAGATTACTCATTTATTAAATTATATCAAACAAATCAGTACAATAAACACTATAAATATGTGAAGAAAATTCTGATGCCGTCCTTTATGTATAGAATGTCATTATTACCAAAACGGAAATTTAAGCCTTTTCCCAACATAACCGTCTGTATATTCTGACTAGATCTATCATCTACTTCAATGACAAAAACCCCATCTGATAAAGCAACTATCAACAAATCATCTCTTCCTGGAAAAAAATCAAAAGTTCTTACTTTAGAGGGCGTATTGATGATAATCTCTTTCTTACAGTTATCATCTACACAAAAATAGTGTGGCCTAGAATTTAAGTCTCCCGTCCAAGATACACTAAGTGTGCCGTCCTGATTTTCTACCAATAGTTTTCTCTTTATTTTTATATCCTCGGTCGTCGTAGCGAGAGGGGTGACTATCGGTGTAGTAGTTGCTGGGACAAATAACTCCATTGCATTTACATATAGTGGATTTTTTTGTGGTCTTGTTGGAGGTATGTTTTGGGACATCGTAGTAGTGGCGGTTGTCGTCGCCAACTCAACAAATTCTTTGATCTCACTAAACAAAATTTCCTGAGGAAGCATGAATGAATAGGCCTCAGTGACAGTCTTTGGAAAAACCTCTAATTGCTTAGTCCAGACTTGAAGTTCGTCTTTTTCTACACGAACGCTATAATTGTCTGGTTTAAGATTTTGAACAAAAACATTTTTTTGAAAAACTCCAGTTTGACGAACAATTTCATCATTTATATAAACATTAACACCAGAATATGGAACTGAAATATAGAGTCCACCCGTGCGAATAAGACCTAGGGCACTATCCAATCTATAGCCAGTAGAATACAGAATGAGAACAGGAATCAAAAGAACAAAAGCAATAGCAAAAAAGAAAAAATAAACTCTTCTTTTTGTTACTGAAAGTGGTTTCATTTTTTTATTTAGACCTATGTTTAGGCGTGACCCAAAACCCGAGATATTTACCAAACATTAACCTTGTCTGCGCATCAAGTCCTGGGATAGCTCCGAAGACCACTATGGTAAATGGTACCAAAATCCACTGAATACCCATATAAAACTTAGATAACTTCTTTTTCTTCTCTGGTTTTGGTGGAAGAAATGACAAAAATATTATGGCGGTAAGAATAAGGCCCAACATCGAAATGATCATTAAATTTCTAGTCACAAAAGGTAAATTGTAAGAAAGAATAGTGGCATTAAAGCTTGCTCCGCCCAAAACGACAGGTAGCCAACCCAAAAGAAAAATGAGGAGCGGATTGGTCGCCAAAGACCAAAATCCTTCAACCTGAACAAAAGAGATTCGGAGTTTAGTTCGTAAAGGAATCATTTTGTTTTTTAGAAACCCAAAAAGAATATAGGGAATATTTTCCGCCCCCCAGGACCAACGTCTGTGCTGTTTATAAATATTTTTTGTAGTCTGAAAAAACTTTGGAGCGAGATTAGCATCCATAGACACAGGATAAGATATCGGCACAACACTATAGTCTCCATTTCTTGCCAAAAATAGATTCCAAAATATTCTTGAATCTTCAGAAACCATATTTTTTTGCCAATATCCTATTTCATATAGAGATTTAAAAGATACTGAATGAGAAGAAAATGTGGCTAGTTTTTCTGGTCTTTCCTGCTGTATCATTTGCCAAAAAGTACTTGATGCCGCCACTACCCTAGACAATGCTGGGGCTTGCCAAACATTATTGTTATAGAAAGGCACTGGCTGAAAAGATACTTTATGTGGGTCTGGGACATTGAGAAAATTCCATGTCAGACAAAGAAAATATTGTGGATAGGCTACTGTGTCAACATCAAAAGCGGAAACGATAACATCTTTATATGAGATATTATTAGAATCTAAAATATTTATTCTAGCTTGTTCTGCAGCATAAGAAATATTTGACCCCTTACCAGGCATCTCTCCAGGGACCCCAGATGGATGCTTGGTCACCAAAAAGTGACCGAACCTTTGAGCATATTTCTCATGAATAATCCTGCCTATCTCAAACGCCTCTTCTCCTGCCGCTTCTTCGGAGGCAAGCACTATGGCCATCTTGGATTTGTCATATTCTGTATTTAAGAGGGCTTGAATACTCTCTTCAACCACCGAAAGGTCTTCTTTGTAATAAGGAAGGATGATCAAGTGAAGCAGGTGTTCGTATTTAAGGTGAGAAACTTTTTCTTTCCAATCTGTGGCTAAATTATGCTTTATCCTCTTCCAGTTGTGGCGAAGATGGATGGCTAAATATCCATTCTTCATGAGCCAATAGAGATCAAAAGCGATTATAAAATAAGCCGCACCAACGGGGTAAAAAATGGAAGCTAAAATTGTACCTATGATTGTCCCCCAAGAAAGTGCTCCTGGAAGAATTTCTAACATACGATAAATGAATCTATCTTTTCCTGAGAGATCCGATGCTCTTCCGACACTGAAGTAAGGAGTGGAATGATAATTCATAGAGTCTCTGTGTTTGGAGCCACCTGTCAGGCTTGAACTGACGACCTGCTGTTTACAAAACAGCTGCTCTACCAACTGAGCTAAGGTGGCACTACTACGCTCCGATTTTACATCGGAGCTTCGAAGTGCAAGCTATAGTGAGAAGTCCTACTGCTTGCCCGTCCGAAGCTTAAATGCAATTTGAGCGGAGGCGGGAGCTAAGGTGGCGAAATAACTTACAACCAACAACTAACTACTGACAACCAACCACCCCAATAAACTACAACAATTTTAAAACAAATGAAACCCTATCAACCTTCAATCCTGCCCTTCCCATTTTTTTCCTTGTGTTCGTAGATTTCTTTAAGATACAGAGATAATTTTTGATTCTCAGCAAACTTTATCGTACCTCTAATATTTGGGAGGGACGAATTATATGTATTTTCTATCAAGGTACTTAGTTTTTCTCTTAGGCTTCTAGCGTACTGCGGAGAAGATCCTATCGAAGTGACAACCCTTTCTTGCCAAACTTTATTAATACTGTTTAAGGTTTTCTGGTATTTTTCTTCAAGCTCTTTGTCAAAGCGAGAAAGAACTTTCTTTATAAAACTTTCCTTTTGTCTCTTCACTTCATATAGCTTTACCAAAAGCATAAGCAATATAGCGCCAAGAGAAACCAAAAAAATAGTTATTAACATAATTTTAAGATTGGGTTGAATACCGAACAAAACGACGAATCTCAATCCTTTCTCCAAATTTTTGTGTGGCCTGAGAAATAAGATCCTTTATCTTTACTTCCTGGTTCTTAATGAATTCCTGCTCTACGAGAGTTTGTTCTCCAAAATAAGAATTGAGCTTACCTTCGAGTATTTTTGCCTTTAAATCTTCTGGCTTACCCTCTACCTCGGCCTGAAAAACTGACTCTGCAGATTTTTTCGCCTCTGGAGTAATGTCCTCCATTCTCAAAAACTGCGGATCTGTAGCGGCCACCTGCATAGCCAAGTCATAAGCTAGAGATTTAAATTCTTCATTTTTTGCCACAAAATCAGTCTCACAAGAAAGCTCTACTATTGCCCCCACGGAGCCCGTCCCATGTATATATGACTGCACTACGCCAGAACCAAGGGCTCTATCGGACTTTTTTGAAGCTATATCACCGCTATTTTTCTTCAAAATAACAATGGCCTTGTCTATGTCTCCACCCGCTTCCTCCAATGCTTTCTTGCACTGCATAATAGAGAGGCCTGTTTTATCGCGAAGGGTTTTGACAAGTTCTGTTGATATCATGGGGCTTTAATTTTGAACGATAGATAAACCTTATTCAATAATAAAAACAAAAAGAGAGTGGGTATAAAAACCTACTCTTCAGTTTTTGCTGTCGTCGCCTTTGACTGTGCTGACTCACCCAGCTTTTTGCCTTCCTCAATAGCAGAAACTATTTCATTAACAAAGTATTCGATACTTTTCACAGACGAATCGTTTCCGGGGATAGGATAGTCGACATCTCTTAAATTACAATCGGAACTAGCGAGAGCCACTACCGGAATACCCAAATTTCGAGCCTCCTTCACCGCTATGTCTTCCCTCTTCGGATCAATAACGAACAAAACAGCTGGAATAGATTTCAAAGGTGAAAGCCCGAAGAAATCACGGTTAAGTGTCTCTATTTCTCTATCAATCAAAAGTCTTTCTTTTTTTGTATACTTCCCAAGTTCTCCTTTTTCCTTTTGAGTCGTTAGATCTTCGAGTTTAGCAATTCTCTTTTTAATTTCAGAAAAATTAGTTAAAGTTCCTCCAAGCCACCGCCCTGCAACATAAGGCATACCAGCTTTTTGTGCACCATTAAGAACTGACTTCCTAGCTTCATTTTTTCCTCCAACCAGAAGTATCATACCGCCCTGAGAAACTTTACTTTTTACAAATTCCTTAGCCAATGAAAGCATTTCATTAACCTTTTCTAAATCAAAAATCTCTATTTTGTTTTTAACTCCAAATATGAAAGGTTTGGTAGAGGGATGACGCCTAGAACGAATAAGACCGAAGTGGGCCCCTGCTTTGAAAAGAGCTTCTATTTCTTGACTGTTATTGGTATTTTTTTCTTTTGTTTGCATAAAAATAGGGCCCAAGCCCCAAATACGTGAGTGAAATACTAACAGAAAGTCTTTAAATCTGCAACCTATGGGCAGAAAACAGATGCCCAAGGCTCTTATTAAGAATCCTGTTCAACTCCAGAGTCCACGCCTTGACCCTTCTCGGCAATAGCCTCAATTATGGGGTCTAATTCGCCTGCCAAAATAAGAGGGATGTTGTGCCAAGATTCCTTAATACGGTGGTCGGTTATCCTGTCTTGCAACACATTATATGTTCGTATTTTCTCCGAACGGTCTCCTGTTCCAATCTGATTTTTACGATTGTCAGAAAATTTTTTGTTTTCCTCTTCTTCTTTTAGAGCGGCGATTTTGGCGGTAAGTATTTCTAGGGCCTTTTCTTTGTTTGCTCCTTGACTCCTTTGTGCTGTAGAGCGAACATCTAGCCCTGTCGGCAAGTGAACAATGCGTACAGCACTTTCCACTTTGTTAACATTTTGACCCCCCTTTCCCCCTGCGCGTGATGTTTCTATATGTAAATCTGCTGGATTAATTTCGAACTCAAATTTTTTGCGAATAGGTAAAACGGCCACGGAAGCGGTGGAAGTATGAACACGGCCAGATTTCTCCGTGGCTGGAATTCTCTGTATGCGATGAACCCCCGTTTCAAAACGAAGTTTTCTGTAGACATCTTGACCTCTAATTTCAAAAGAGGCTTCTTTGTAGCCACCCAAAGCGCTTTCTGAAACATCTACAACTCTCCATGTCCAACCCTGCCTTTCAGCATATCGCTCATACATTAGGGCCAACACCTCAGCAAAGAGAGCTGCTTCTTCGCCACCAACCCCAGCCCTGACTTCAAGAAGTATTTCATTTGGAAACTCTTCCTCCTTTTCTTCCACCTTTATAATCTCATCCATTTGAGTTATCAGGGCTTCTTTTTGAGACTTAATATTTGAAAGTTCGTCTAAAGCCATTGCCTCCATTCCCTCTTCTTTTAAAAGCAGATTAATAGACTCTTCTTCTTTAAGAAGTTTTTCTAAAGATTCAGCAAAATAGCTAGTCTTTTTATTTTCTTTGTATTTGGTTAGATCCATGGAGTTAAACTGGCAACATACAACAGGCAACCAACAAGTAACAACCGCAAATTAAAACGAAAAACCTACAACCTATTGTACTACTTGGTTGTAAGTTTTCGACAACTTTCTGTGAGTTATTTTTTAGACTTAGCGGCGGCTCTCTTGTTCTTAAACTTTTCAACACGACCAGCAGAGTCTAAAACCTTTTCATTTCCAGTATAAAAAGGATGACAAGCACTACAAATTTCCACCTCGATTTTTTCTTTGGTGGACCCTAGTGTAAAAGTATTACCGCAAGCACAGTTTACTGTGGCTTTTGGGAAGTATTCTGGATGAATTTCTTTTTTCATATAGTGAAAGACACTTTACTAGATTTTAATATAAAAAACAAGTGACCTTAAATTTATAATAACGTGGTCTACCAACGACCCCATTGTGCCATTTTTTAGTACAACTACTCACTATTCTATTTTCATCTTTCTTCTTTCTCATTTATACCCCCTTCAAGAAATCAATGTTCTCCTGTATAGCTTGCGCTTTTTGCATTACTTGATCCCCATAAAAAACATTAGATGGCACCCTTCCTGGAGTACACACTGCACCAGAATAATATCTACAAGCGGCATTTCTTTCTGCGCTGTAACCACCAGCAGATGCTCCTAAATCAGCCATATAGATAGCGGTTGCTGTGAATGCGTGTTCTGGATTCCACGGATCTGCTTGGCTTGCAGAAACGCCCATAGCTGCTCCGATTCTCTCTTTGAATAATTCCCAAGTAGATGGGATAAACTGTGACGGTCCCATTCCACCACCAAAACCTCTCCCCACATAATACGTATGACCTGGCGGACAAGACACCGGAGTCAACTTACTATCGCGCCCAAGCCTTTTCATTATGTCTGCAAATGGCACTGTATCTCTAGGAGCTTTCATTATTTGTTCGAACGGAGTTCCGGTATTTTTACCAACCCCGTTACCAGTCACTAGGTCAATTACTAAACATGAACCTAGATTTTTACCCAAATCGGATTCTTGAGTAAGGATTGCCAAAAGAAGCGCCGGCCTCACCCCCGTATTTTTTGAAGCAATATTAGCGTATTCAAGTGCTTGACCGAAGCTTATACCCTCAGTATCACGCAAGCGGAAAAGTGCCGCACGAATCTGGGCGGCTCTAGCTTGCCTTTCCGCCAAAACCTGTGCGTAGGTTTTTTCTTCTTGTTTGGTTATCGCCAAAAGCTTTTTTTGTTCTGCTTCACTATTTGCAATAGTCTTCTTTCTTGTCTCTACAACATATTTGGCATCAGCTTCTGCATTTTTCTTTTGATCAAGTTGTTGTCTCTCTATTTCTGTACTTGCCTTGGCCTCTCTTATAAAAGAGAATAGATCCCTCATTGCCCTCTTTATAGATGCGAAACTGTCTAAGTCACTAAAAAATTCAGATAAGTCTCTGTTACCAAAAACTATTTCGGCAAGTGTATATGAATCAATCTCATTCGTCTTTCTCAACAATTGAGCCAATGATTCTTTTCCTTTATCAATCCTACCTTCTAACTCTCCTATTTTCTCAACCTTTGAATTGATGTCAGAAGATAATTTGTTTATAGCAATAGTCTTGGCGCGTATGGTAAGCTCTGCCTCTTTTATCTTTGCGTTGAGGTGGGTAATATCCCCCTGTATATTATTGGCCTTTGATTGGGTCTCTCTCAATATTCCCTCCCACTTAACAATATCTTTCTGTAGTTCATCATACTCAGCTTGAAGTTTTGCCTCTTGTTCTTTGATTTCTTTTTCCGTCAATTGAGAAAAAACATCCAAGGGGAAAAACCCAAAAGATGAAATGGCTAGAATAGAAATCATTATGAAAGTTGGAACTCTTTTGAAAAATAAAATCATTATCTTTAACTCGTGTATTCTCTGTATTTTAACGCATAAACACCAAAAAAACACCTTACAAAACAAAAGACGGCTCAAGCCGTCTTTTGTTACCAACTTTATCAAAAATTTACTTATTTTTCTTCGGTAGCTTCTGACTCGGCCTCCCCACCCTCTTCAGCGGTCTTTTCTTTTCCTTTCTTTTCTACTTCAATAGCAGACAAGTCAACCGGTGCTACTTCTTCCTCCTCTTCTTCTTTCGGAGCTGCAACTAGTGCCACAACTTCGTCCTCTCCATCCAAAAGGGTTACTCCTTCTGGAAGTTTTAGATCTTTTGCTAAAATCTGACTACCAATCTCTAAGAGAGATGATATGTCTACTTCAATCTGGTGTGGTAGATTCGTCGGCAAAGCTTCAATTTTCAATTCATGAAGCACCTTAACCAAAAGACCACCTAAATCTTTTACCCCTGGGGCCACACCCACAAACTCCAATGGAACATCGATTTCTAGCTTATGCCCTTTTTCGAAAACATAAAAGTCGGCATGCCTAGGAGTCCCTGTAACAGGGTCGAAGTCAACGTCATGAATGAGTGTGTCCACAGAACCCTCTTCGTGTTTCAAAGTAACAACAGTTGATTCTCCGGCTTCTTTAAAAGCTTTTAGAAAAGCAGCTTGAGGTATGGAAATAGGAGTGGATTCTTCTTTTTTGCCATAAAAAACAGCGGGCATAAAACCCTCTTTGCGAAGTTTTTCTAGGTTTCCCTTTTTTTCCCTCTTTTGTACCTTTAATTCCAACATGTCAGGCTATTATACATATGCTTTCCAAAAAATCAAAGAATCACCATACATATATAATGGCCTAAAATATGAATGGCCAAAACCCCTAAGATTTAACAATATGTTCCTCTAAATACTTAGTGCTCTCCCATGGCTGATCTTGAGAGATGTAAGGAACCTTTTTGCCCGGATTAAATATGTTTTGGGGATCAAAAATATTCTTTGTTTCTTTAAATATTTCAAGTATTTGGGGACTGAACATTTTCCCCAGATATGGGGTACGGACTATGCCATCATTATGCTCTGCGGTGACTGAACCCTTATACTCTGCTACCAAATCGTAAATTTTTTCAGACACATTTAATATTTTTTGAACATTCGTCCTGTCTTTCATATCCATCAAAGGAATAATGTGGAAGTTTCCATTTCCAGCGTGCCCTGCGATTGTATAGACAAGTTTGTAATCATTCAAGATTTTTCTCATTTTTGGAATAAATTCTGGAAGATATTCGGGCCTTACAATAACATCATCTATAAAAGGAGCTGTTCTCTTTCCACGAACATGTTTTCTTAAAAGATTGAAACTCTCTCTTCTAATAGTCCAATATTTCTCTGCCTCTTCAACAGAGTGGGCTGTGTGTGTTTTAAAACCAAAATGTTTGATCTTAGATTCGAGTTGCGAGATTTTGCTATCTATTTCTTCTTCTGATTTCTCAGTAAACTCAACAAGAACAATTAGCTTTGGTATTCCACCAGTAAGCATCATTCCCGCCTCGGGTAAAAAGCTCCATATAAGCTTCAAAAAGCCTGATTTCATTGTTTTAAACATCTCTGGAAAAAACCTAACCGCAAGTCCCAAAGTTTGATCATCATAAGACTCAACGCTTTCTGGATCTAATGGCAAAATTTCATTAACAAGTTCGCTTAAATGGGTGAGATCCCGCAAGAATATAACAAAAAGTTTTGTTTTTTCCTTCACTGGTACAAGCTTGAGTTTAGCTTCTGTAACAATGCCTAGTGTACCTTGGGAACCAACAATAAGTTTTGTGAGATCAAAAGTTTTTCCATCCCAGACATTCCAAAGATAATAACCGGCAGAATTCTTTGAAACATTCGGTTTGGCATCCTTTATGATTTGTTGGTTGTTTTGTATTAGGTTGTAGGTTTTCTTATACAAATCACCCTCAAAATCATTTTGGACAATTTTTTTATCAAGTTCAACTTTCGAGAGAGGCCTGACTTCGTACTCATTGCCATCAGAAAATACAACTTTGAGTGACTCAATATACCTTTCCATTTTTCCATAACGAAGCGTCTTTTCTCCGGCACAGTTGTTTCCTATCATTCCACCCAAAGCGCAGATATTTTTTGAGGCTGTAAAGCATGGCAAAATAAGCCCTCGAGACAGGGTTTCCTTCTCAAAATCCCTATAGAAAGTCCCAGGAAGAACCGTCACAGATTCACCAGAAAAACCTATAATACCATTCATATGCGTGGTAAAGTCAAAAATCAAAGATTCATTAATCGAGCCCCCAGACATACATGTACCAGCAGAACGAGCTGTAATAGAAAGCTCTGGATTGTCCTTTTTATTTTGAGAGACAAAGCTCACTACTGCTTTAACATCCTCACTCCCCTTTGGATGTATAACTGCTTTAGGACGAACCTCAAACAAAGAAGCGTCATGACTATATTTAGTCAATGTGTCTTCGTCGGTCTGCAGGTCTCCACTGATTAGTTTCTTTAAATCCTCGAACATTATTATTTTTGATTAAAAAGTGAAATTTTTTCTTCTACAAGTTTCTGCATTGCAAGGAGGGATGGTTTCATAAATTTATAAGGAGCTATTTCTTCGGGATTTTCCTGAAGTTCTCTTTTTAAGGCATCACGAAAAGTCAAACGGAGTTCTGTATTTATATGCACTATCGACACGCCAGCTTTTATAGAGTTTATAAAGTCCTCTTTTGAGTTTCCCGAACCACCATGAAGAACTAGGGGCACACCAGCTGTATCTCTTATTGCTTTAACTCTCTCTATATCAAGATGTAAACCACCTCCTCCACCCTTAATCATCCCGTGCATATTACCAACGGCTGGCGCCAAAAGATCAATACCTGTCTTTTCCACAAAATCCCTTGCTTCTTCTGGGCTTGTTAGTGACTCTGCTCCGAAACTGACCCCTTCTGGAATTTCGTCCAGCAACTTTGATGACTGCCCAATATAGCCCAACTCTCCCTCTACAAGAATGTCCCTATCTTTGCTTCGAGCATATTCGACACACTCTTTAGTAGATTTTATATTTTCCTCCAAAGAAAGTTTGGCGCCATCAAAAATTACAGAATCAAAACCTAAATCAATCGCCTCTTTAACACGCTCAACAGAATATGTATGGTCAGCATTTAGAAATATCGGATGATTAAGTTCGTCGCGAATACTTGAAACCACAGCTCTCACTTGAGCTGGACCGACAAAGTCCCTCTCCCCTTCAGAAACCCCAATAATCACAGGAAGTCCCAAAGATTTTCCGGCCCTGGCGACAGCCCACACGCCTTCAATGTTTGAAATATTAAAATGACCAACAGCGACATGTTGTGAATCTGCGTCTTTCACGTATTCTCTTAAAGTTTTCATCCCGTTAGAAGTAAGAAATCTTTAGATTTCTGTAATTAATATAATAAATAACGACTATATAAAATTGCTCTTTTTTGATACATCCCGTAACTCAACAAACCGAATAACTTCTAACGGGATTCATTGAAGCAATTATACCACAGAGCAAAAACGGACATGCTATAATTATTTTATGAATAAAAACTATGATTTTGTCGCTATTGGAGACATTGTGACTGACGCATTTATCCGACTAAAAGACGCTAGTGTAAACTGTGATATAAACAAAGAAGATTGCAAACTCTGTATAGCATTCGGGGATAAAGTCCCCTTTCAATCAGTAGATGTCATTCGAGCTGTCGGAAATAGCCCTAATGCCGCAGTATCCGCTTCAAGACTTGGAGTAAGCTCAGCATTAGTTTCCAATGTAGGAAAAGACTTAAACGGCACAGAATGCATAGAGGTCCTAGAAAAAGAAGGTGTTGGAACAGAATTCATAAAAACCCACGACGATAAGGATACAAACTATCATTATGTGTTGTGGTATGAAGATGAGAGAACCATCTTGGTAAAACACGAGGAATTTGAATATTCCCTACCCGATATTGGAACACCGAAGTGGCTATATCTCTCTTCTTTGGCTGAAAACTCCCTTCCTTTTCACGAAGAAATAGCGAGGTATCTCAAACTTCATCCGACAGTAAAACTGGCTTTTCAACCTGGAACATTTCAAATGAAACTTGGAAAGGAAAAATTGGCGGAATTATATAAACTTACGGAAGTTTTCTTTTGCAATGTTGAAGAAGCAAAAAGAATCCTTGATATAAAAGAAAACATATCCATAAAAGAGCTATGTATGAAAATGTCAGCGCTTGGCCCCAAGATCACCGTTATAACCGATGGCCCTCGAGGTGCATATGCTTATGATGGAATAGAGGTCTGGTTTATGCCAACATACCCAGATCCAAAGCCCCCTTTTGAGAGAACTGGTGCCGGAGACGCCTTCGCTTCCACATTCACAGTAGCTCTAGTATTGGGACTAAGTATCCCTCAGGCACTATCGTGGGGACCTATAAACTCAATGTCTGTGGTTCAGGATATTGGAGCACAAAGAGGGCTCCTCACCCGAGAAAAACTTGAAGTGTTACTTCAAAATGCCCCCGCTGAATACAGACCAAAACTTGTGGATTAATACTAATTATCCCTCACAAAAACAAATCTTGGTTTTTTAACTCCGTCAATTAAAACATCTTCAACGAACATACTAAGTGACCTGACCCAAACTTTTGAAGCTTCATTTTCATAAAGAGTTTCGTAGACGACCATATCCTCCAGAGTTTCGGAGTGTTTAGCCAAATTAATAACTCTGTATTCTTTTCCAGATTTTGAATGTTTATAAATCCCCTTTCGTATTTCCATTTTTATCTAAGAACATTCCAACATTCTTGAGAATATTGGAATGTTTTTACTGCCTACTGTCTACTAATGACTTTCCTAACTGCTTCCATAATATGTGTCTCCCCCATACCATAGTGTTCTATTAGTTCTTCCGGAGTGCCGGATTGACCAAACTTGTCCCTTACCCCCACAAACTCTTGTGGTACAGGAAAATTTTCTGAGAGCATTTCTGATACAGCAGAGCCCATGCCACCAGCAACTTGGTGCTCTTCTACCGTCACTACCTTTGGCGCCCGCTTTACAGCTGAGAGAATAGTCTCTTTATCAAGCGGTTTAATTGTCGAAAGATTTATAACAATTGAGCCAATACCTTCTTCTTCTAACTTTTTAGCAACCGAAAGAGCCTTGAATACCAGAGCTCCCGTAGCTACGATTGTCACTTGAGGATTTTCTGATTCAAAAAATATTTGAGCTTTTCCTATTTCAAATGGCGTGTCTTCCGTAGTAATAATTGGAGTTTTTTCTCGAGCTAGACGAATGTAAACTGGTGTATTTGTCTTAGCAGACGCTATGGTCGCTTTCTTAGCTTCTATAGCATCACATGGAGATATCACCACCATATTTGGAATAACTCTAGTGATGGCAATATCTTCAACCGCTTGGTGAGTACCACCATCTGGACCCACAGAAATACCAGCATGGCTTCCTGCGATTTTTACCGGTCTGTCGTTATAGCAAATAGTAGTACGAATCTGCTCCCAGTTTCTTCCTGGAGAAAACATTGCGTATGAAGTAATAAAAGGGATTTTACCCATGGCTGACATGCCAGAAGCCACAGATGCCAAGTTTTGCTCAGCCACACCCACCTGAATAAATCTTTCTGGAAACTTATTTCTAAAAAGATGCATTTGGGTGGACTCTGTTAAGTCTGCGCAAAGACCTACAACATTCTCGTCATTTTCTCCAGCAATTAAAAGCCCTTCGCCGAATCCCTTGCGAATTGGCATTTGCTCTACGTCTTCATCAAAAAGTTTTGGATTTAAATTAATCATTGTGATATCCAGCGATTTTTCCACCCAAACTTCTAAGCTCTTTCAAAGCCATTTCAGCCTCTTCTTTATTGGGGGGCTTTCCATGCCACTCATACTTTCTCTCAAATTCTTTGACACCTTTTCCGGGGATTGTGCGAGCGATTATCATAGTCGGTTTTTCAAAAACAGCCTTGGCTTGTTGTATGGCATCATTTATTTCTTCAAAATTATGTCCATCCACCTCAATAACATGCCAATTCCACGCTCTCCATTTATCGGCAAAGGGTTCTAACGGCATGATGTCTTCTGTATATCCATCTATCTGGATATTATTGCGATCAATTATTCCAACTAAATTGCGGAGCTTCTCCTTTCCGGCAAGCATCCCCGCTTCCCAGATTTGACCTGACTCCTGCTCTCCATCCGACATTAAACAAAATATTCTTTTTTGAGACTCAACACCATTATCAATCCTGTCTGCCAAAGCCATACCTACAGCTTGCGAAAGGCCAGATGCCAAAGGACCAGAAGAAGTCTCAAGTGATGGTAAAAATTCTCTATGTGGATGCCCCTGAAGAATGCTCCCGAATTTTCGGAGGGTCTTCAGTTCATCAAGAGAAAAATATCCGGCATGCGCCATGGTGGCATAAAGCACGGGGCAAATGTGTCCGTTTGAAAGGACGACCCTGTCGCGATTTTCCCAAGATGGGTTCTTTGGATCGTGATTAAGTTGATGGAAAAAAAGAAGTGTAAAAACATCCGTCATACCAAGGGGGCCGGCGGTGTGGCCACTCTTTGCTTCAAGAAGCATTTCTATAATTGACTGACGTATTAGATTAGCTTTTTCAGCCAATTCATTTTTCTTTTCTTCTGTAAGGACTGTCATTTTATATTCTCTAATTCCTCTATTGTACCAAGTATATCATCGCTTCCAAATATAGCTGAACCGGCCACAAGTCTATCTGCTCCAGCCTCTATAAGTTTGGGAGCGGAATCTAAATTCACCCCTCCGTCAACACTTACAATCATATCTGGGTATTTTTCATGAATATTTTTTATTTTTTGAATCACCCTCTCATCGAAGGGCTCACCTTGTCTTCCTATAACGGAAATACCCATACATTGTATAAAATCAATATATTCAACGATTGAATCCAGAACTCTTAAATCTGTATTTATATCTATAGCCAAACCGAGTTCTATCGCCAAAAAAGATCCATTGCCTCCAAATCTCTCCTTAAACGATTTTACAAAAGAAAGTGCGGTTCCTTCATCTGTAAAAGACTCAAAGTGCACAATAATTCTTTTCGCTCCAGCAGAAACCCATTCTTGGACACAAGAATCTGGATCACTAACCATTAGATCTACCTCAAAATCTACTTCTTCCCAATATGGAAAACCTTCTTCTTCTTGAATAATTCTCAAAAAATCAGAATCGGGAGTTCGTAGATATGGCCACGACTTTTCGCTCGTAAGTTTTCCGTCTAAAATGTCTACCTGCACAATCGGCACTAATCCAGAAACCAAAGAAAGTTTATCTTTCAAATCATCAAAACTCTGTGGAATAATTGCTGGAATTATTTCAGTCATTTTAGTCAGGGAACTTCTCAATTTTATTTATCCTTCTCTTATGTCTCTCCCCATTTGAAAATGGAGTATCCAGCCAAAGCTCCACCGCTTCCACTGCTTCTTCATCGGTAATAAAACGCGAACCTAGGGCCAAAACATTGGCGTTATTGTGTTGACGAGTCAATTCCAAATTGGTAATTGGACCAGCAAGAGAACTTTTATTGCCGTAAAAAACCACTGCGCGAACATTGGGAAAACGATTAGCCACAATCGCCTCCCCTTGACCAGAACCACCGAGAACAATGCCTTTTACATTTTCAGGATTCTTAGAAACTTCACGAGCCACAGGAATAACGAAGTCCGGATAATCATCATTTTCGTCATATTCAAAAGCGCCACAATCAACAACTTCATGCCCAATAACACCAAGGGACTCTATAATTCTCTCTTTTTGAGCAAGGCCGGCGTGGTCACTACCTATAAAGATTTTCATCAGTCTGATTATACTAAACCCCCCGCCTTTATCACATGATTAACAAGTGTGTGTGTATATCCCATTTCGTTATCATACCAAGCACAAACCTTGACCAGATTTCCTCCAATGACCCTAGTTAAATCTAAATCAGCAATTGAGCCATAAGGACTTCCTAAAATATCACTTGATACCAAATCTTCTTCGGTCACAGTAAAAATTCCTTTCCACCGCTCTTCCTTTGAAGCTTTTTTCAAAATTGCATTCACCTCTTCTTTCGTAGTTTCTTTTTTTGAAATAAAAGTCACATCAACTATTGAGCCAGCAATGACAGGAACTCTCATTGAGACTCCGTCAAAAAGACCTTCGAGCTTCGGGAATGCTTTTGTCACAGCAATTGCCGCTCCAGTTGAAGAAGGAACGATATTTTGCGCAGCGGCCCTTCCCTCTCTAAAACCTTTTTTTGCTGGGCCATCTACAAGAGACTGCGTAGCTGTATATCCGTGTACAGTGTTTAAAATAGCTTTTTCAATTCCGAGAGCTTCATCTAAAATTGCAATGAGAGGGCTAGCAGAGTTTGTAGTGCAAGATGCGTTTGAGCTTATAGTACAGGTTGAAAGCTTTTCGTCGTTTACTCCCATAAGAATTGTTGCCCCAGGAACTTCTGGACTAGGGTCATCCTTCATTGGTGCTGTCACCACCACTTTTTTTGCTCCAGCATCAAGATGAGCTTTTGCTTTTTCAAAACTTGTAAAAAAGCCCGTAGATTCAACCACCACATCAATATCCAGGTCTTTCCAAGGTAGATTGGCGGGCTCTTTTTCAGAAAGGAAAATTGTCTCATCATGACCTAAAATTATTTTCTTCCCATCATCACTAACCGTAACCTCAAAAGGGGCTTTGCCATAGACAGAATCGTACTTGATTAAATAAGCAATATTTTCTGCGTCGCCGAGGTCATTTATTGCGACAATATCAATCTCTGGTCTGTCGTGGGCGACTTTCATAAAGGCCCTACCAATACGACCTGCTCCATTAATAGCGACTCTGATTTTCTGCATAAAAAAATTAAATAAATAATAAGATGTTTTTATTATAGCAAAGGGGCGGGTTTGTGCCCGCCTTTTGCTAAAAAACTATTCTTCCTTCGGCTTATCCTCTACCTTATCTGTATGCGACCGAGCATCCACCTCATAGCTAGTATTTTGAGCCTCAAAGAAGTTCACGAGCTCAAACACATCCGTAGCCGTACTCATCCATTTTGCAGGGTTTGTAGCATTATATACCTTTGGAAGGCCTAGCTCTTCTAATCTCCTATCGGCAACATATTGCACATACTGATTCACATAGTCAGCATTGAGCCCTAAAATTCCATTCGGAAACAAATCTTTATTGTATGCGGTCTCAAGATCCACACCCTCAACAACAATACTTTTTATTTCATCTGCAAACTCTTCAGTCAAAAGCTCGGGGTTTTCTTCTAAAACATTGTGAACCAAGTTAATGCCAAATTTAAGATGAAGAGACTCGTCTCTCAAAACCCAGTTTATCATTGAACCAAAGTTTCGGAGTTGGTTTCTCTGGCGAAATGATAAAGCCACCATAAACCCAGAATAAAACCAAATTCCTTCCATCACAATATTTGTCGCCACCAAGTTTCTTATAAAATCTTTTTTTCCTTCGGTTGAAGTGATATCGAGAGTATCTTCGGTCATTCGCTTCATATATTTGTTTATATACGCTTCCTTGGCAACCATAGAAGGAACCTCAAGATGGGTGTTAAATATTTTTTCTCTATCGAAGGGAAAGGTCTCAAGTACATACTCAAATGCAACACAGTGGTTAGCTTCTTCCCACATCTGTTTAGCAAGATAGAGGTGACACTCTGGAGATTTCAAATATGGATAGATGCCCAGCGCAATAGAACGATTGACAATAAGTTCAGCTGGATTAAAAAAAGCCATAAGAAATTTCACCGCATGCCTTTCTTCCTCTGTCATTTTTTGCCAGTCATCCAAATCTTCCTTGAGAGCAATTTCGTGAGGAAACCAAGTATTTCGTACAGCTTGATTATATAAATCATACGCCCACTGATAGTGGAAGGGGTGTAGATTCATATCTTCTGGGGAAGCTTTTCCTATGAGCGCCATATATTTTATTTAGATTACCTATTAAAGTTTGTTACTGACACGAATCACACTGCTCTCTTTCCGCTGGATCTATTGGGCACACAAATGGTTTATCATCGGCCACTGCTACAGGAACCGACTCTTTTAAGGATTCCAAAGATACGAAACCACGTGGTTTAGTTTGTTTTTCTAAAGTTTCTTTCTTGGCTACAGAAACAACATTGCTAGCATTTAAAGCCTCTTGTGCTGGAGCTTTCTCAGAAACTAGGATTGGTGATTCTTTAGGAATTTCAAGTCCTTTTTGTAATGGAGCTGAAAAAGGTTGTGGGGAAATAGATGATTCTGTACTTCTCTTTATGGCGCCGAAACCCAGTTTTCCTATCTTTTGAGCCTTGTTTACAACTACGGTACTCTGCTCTGCTGTATGTCTAGGCTTCATATGGAGATAATAAGTACTCTTGAGTCCCTTGTCCCAAGCCGTCTGATAAATCCTCATAGTTTCATCAATATCCCTAGTTTCAAGATACATATTTCTAGACAAAGCCTGGTCAACCCATTTCTGTGCACGAGCCGCAACTTCAATAAAAGCAAAAGGTGATGTAGTGAAGGATGTTTTATAAATTTCTTTGAGATGCGGAGGAATCAAATCGATATTAGAAATATCTCCTTGTTGTTCAACGATGTCCCCTTTTACCTTGTCCCAAATTCCCATATTTTTTAAATCCTTAACAAGATTGTGATTTATATCAAAATATTTTCCAGATATTTTATTTCTAGCAAAAACTTGAGCAAATCTAGGGTCAATACCGGGCGTAGTGCCGGCGACAAGACCAATGTTTGCATTTGGAGCTACTGCCATAAGTGTTGCATTCCTAACTCCACCTTTCACTTTTTCTCTCAAGATATCCCAATCAAGACCCTTGTGTCTACTTTCTTTAGAAACAGTAAGTGGACGACCTCTTCCTTCTTCCAAAACAGAAAGGGTGTCTACTGGAACTTTACCCTTTGACCATTCAGATCCCTTGAAGTGTGTGTAGCTCCCCCTTACCTTCGCGAGATTTGCTGATTCGTCTATTGCCATATAACTTATAAATTCAAAAATTCTGTCAGCAAAATCCCATGCGGATTCAGAATCATAAGAAAGTCCTAATTGTTCAATCGCATCAGAGAATCCCATAACCCCTAAACCAACCGCCCTATTTTCCCTATCTGACTTTACTGCTTCAGGAATAGGAAGCTGATTAATATCAATAAGGTTGTCTAACTGACGAACAGCAAGACGAACTGACTCTTCGAGCTTCATCCAGTTTACTTCCTTGCTCGCAATATGAGCTGCTAAATTTAGTGACGCTAGATTACACACAGCAACATTTTCTCTATCTTGAGGAAGACAAATCTCTGTGCACAAGTTAGACATATGAATGGTGCCAGTATTGTTGTTTAACGCACGAAGGTTAATGCTGTCCTTCCACACTATCCAAGGATGCGAAGTCCCTTGAAGGGCAACTAGGATATGACGGAACTGCTCTTGGGCCGGCACCTTTCTAAATGCCCGAAGCTTGCCTGCTTCAGCCATCTCAACATACTCGCAATACCTCTGTGAAAAAGCTTCTCCATAAAGCTCATTTAAATCTGGGGTTTCTGCAGGGTCAAACATATACCAAGAATCTGCCGAATGAACCCTTTTCATAAATTCGTCAGACAAGAATCCAGCGGTATTAGCTGTTCTCATTCTCATATAGTCGTCACCAGCATTGTGTTTCCAGTCAATAAACTCGGGAAAATCCAAGTGCCAGTTCTCCATATAGAAACAAAGTGCCCCCTTTTTCTTTCCTCCTCTCTGAATAGCTCGGATAGCTGTATCCATAATCTTTGCAAACGGTGTCGGTCCGGTAGATGCACCGCCAAAATTTGACTTGAGCGGTGAGCCAGCGGAACGAAGTTTTGTCATCGCTACACCTAAGCCCCCAGATCCTTTGGACAGGAGCATGACATCGGCAACTGATTTTGCAATGTGTCCCATGTCATCGTGAACTTCCATAAGAAAACAATTTGAAAGCGCGGGGCGTACAGTTCCGGCACCGAGATTAGTAGAACCACCTGCCAAGTACTCGAGCTTAGACATTTTGTGATAAAACTTTTTTGCCCATTCAGTTGGGTTGTCTTCGTTGTATGAAAGTCCCATCGCAACTCTCATAAAAAAGTATTGTGGAGTCTCTAGGGGTTTTTGATTTAAATCTTTTATTGCATATCTGTTTAACAATCCATCCAAGCCTGCGTATTGAAAAAGTTCATCTCTTTCAATACGCAAAGTATTTGCAAGTTCTTCAAGATCATATTTCTTAACCATGTCTGGATGAAGTCTGTTTGCAGATACTCCATCCTTAACGTAATTCATAAAACTCTCTCTGTGTTTTTTGCTCAAGTCATCTGCATCATCTGCATCATAATCACCGACAACTTGTTTATATATAGTTTTGAGAAGCAGACGCACGGCTACTCTGTCATAATCAGTATCTTCTTTTATGTTTTGGACAGAAGCATTAATGGTCGCTTGATCCATCTCTGCAGTGGTGATTCCATCATATAGAGTCAAACGAGTGTCAGTGGCTATCTGAGTCACCATGCCTATGGGATTTGTTAAACCGATACAAGCTCGTTCAATAGATTTATTTATCTTATCTGCATTGAACAACTCTTTTGTCCCGTCGCGCTTGGTGATGTGAAGACTCATATGATGAAGAAAATAAAAAAATTAATAATGAAAGACAATTTTTTAATATTTTGAATAATTTTCATCTTTTTTTGCAAAAAAACACTAATTTTTGCAAAAAACAACAAGAAAAAAATCAAAAACCACAAATTCGTTTCTATATTTTAGAAAATTTTTGAAGATATCTTATGTGGATAACAGATTAGATAGACACTCACGAAACATAAATTTGAAAGTGTAAAGATAGTCACCATAAGACGGCTAGAGTTCTATCTAAGGCGCCTCTTTTTTTATGAAAAAATAATTTTTCTAGATAAAAACAAGGTCTGGGTTAAAGCTTTTATATGAAAGTTGAGTGATAAAATCAAAAAGAAAGAGTATCACCAATTTTGACACCCCTCTCCTTAACAAAACCTGCTGGCACCTCTAAAACAAAAAGTGAAGGGACTGGAGAGTCGACCGCTAGAGGAAAAGACTCTGGAGAAAAGTTCTCATAAACAAAAACTAACTCTTTTTTTTCATTGAACCATAAGACATCTATAGAAAAGAGCATGTCTTTCATCCAAATAGGATGCCTTCCCTCTGATTCAAAGATGAAAAGTAGTCCATGATTTTCGGGAAGCTCCTTTTGCAGTGATAAACCTTGTGTTTGTTTTGATACAGAATCTGCAAGAGTCAGAGATATCTCTATATCTCCAATGGTTCCAACTTTTTCAAACTCTAGAGGTGCTACCAGAGAAACTTCTTCTCTGTTAAAAGAAAAAAGATATACAAAAGATAGAAAAACTATTGCAAAGAATATGAAAAATAATTTCTTTTGATTCATATCTTTAATCATAACAAAAACCCCTCTGCTTTAGCAGAGGGGTTTTTGTTTTACATTACCAATTGTTATTTCCTCCTTCGCGTGGTGCTCGGGGTTCCATTGGTCGTGCTTCGTTGACGGTAAGTTTTCGTCCTTGAAAATCTTTTCCGTTCCACAAATCGATTGCCTTTGCTGCGTCATCGTCATTTGTCATTTCAACAAATCCGAATCCTTTTGATCTGCCACTCATACGATCCATAATTATGGTCGCTGAGGTAACATCTCCAGCTTGTGCAAACGCATCGCGGAGATCGGCATCCGTACTTGAGTAAGGAATACCTCCAACATACAACTTCTTTGCCATTCTAAATTTCTCTCGCCTACTAGTTACTAATATGTAAGGCGGCGAGAACTCTCTTGCTTCTTCCACGGAAACCAAACGGCGCCTGAAGGAGAACTGGGAGAACACCTACATACCTTAATTATAGCAAATACAGATTTTATGTCAACCCTTTGGCAAGCTTATAGCTGTGGTCTGAGAATACCAAGGGGAGGGCTTGGTAGGGCTCTTCAGCTTGCTGTGAGACCAAAATCTACTACAGGGCCAAGCAAAGCAATTCCCCTCCACAAAACACCGCCTCGCTTGGAAACCGAGTTTCCAAGTTGTATTCCAGCTTTACCTTAAATTTTTAAGCTTAAAGCAATAGCATCTATTATCTTCGTATCGGTACCTCCTGAAATCATAGTATTGGGCCTAGATATCATAAGAAAGCTCATTTCTCCAGGGGTTCTGTCCGACATATTAAATGTATAGTAAGGTCCGAATGTGATCTTTTCTGCCCCATCTTGGCTATAGGCGATTAGGGAAAACTTCTGACCATCTATTTGAGAGGATGTGAAAAATGGACGCAAATCGACAATCTCTAAACACATAAGATCCTCTGAAGAACATGAAAATCTAGCTTGATCCAAAACAAACTCTTCAAATGACTGAATTGAGTCTGAGCCACTTTCAAAAACAGAAAAATTAGCAACTGACCTGAAACCTTGAGTAGTCGGCTCCCCTACTGATATTTGAGATGCTGAATATTCAATCACACCGTACTCTGCCGGATGTTCAAAAGAAAATCCGTATTTTTTGTTTGTATATGTTTTGTTTGTCAGAGCAGTGACTTCTTCTTGAACATTTTCTTTCTCAATTTTTTCCTCTTTAGAGCTGTCGCGGGAAATAAGCAAAAATCCACCCAAAGCGATGATGATTACAAAAGCGATCAAAAAATTTCTATTATTGTTTTTCATCTTTGTTTTCTTTTTCTAAATCCAAGCAAACTGAATTAATACAATACCTCTTCCCCGTATCAGTCGGCCCATCATCAAAGACATGGCCCAAATGAGCTCCGCAATTTTTACAAACAACTTCTGTTCTTTTTATACCAAGAGAAGAATCTTCTTTAAGAATAAGTTTCCCTTCTATTGCCGAATCAAATGAAGGCCATCCCGTTCCGGAATCAAACTTGGCATCAGATGAAAAAAGTTCTGTACCACAATTTACACAGTGATACATTCCCTTATCTTTACTATGAACATACTTTCCAGTAAAAGGTACCTCTGTCCCTTTTTCAAAAAGTACTTTTTTCGCTTCTGGTGTTAAGTCTTTTTTAAGAAATTCATTCACATATACATTATACCACTCACTGGAAGACCGTTCTTAAAAATGAGAAAGTATTGTAGTATTCTTTGAACACGGAGGGTTCGCATAGTGGTCTAGTGCACCACCTTGGAAAGGTGGCAAGGGCGAAAGTCCTTCAAGAGTTCAAATCTCTTACCCTCCGCAAAATCTAGCCCGACACATTAGGGCTTTGATTTTGCGAGGGTGCTGAGCCTTTAGCGAAGTGCTCCGTCAAAATTGAGATTATAGAAAAAATAATTTAAGAATAAAAAACGTGAAAATATATCAATTTAGTTGCATAGAAAGAAAAGGCGTGGATATGCGTCAGGCAAATGCCATAACACGACACAAACCTGACATTATTTTCTTTGAAGCGCCCAACAATAGCCAAACACCTGATTCCATATACAACAAATTTCCTCCATCAAGAAAGCCTCTAAATAGGCTAAAGAAGCAAAAGAAAGATCTACTTCAGGTTGCAAAAAAATTTCCATGGGTAAAATCTGATATTTATGTTTATGATAATATTGCCACTCTTTGGAAAAACGGGCACGATATCAAATTATATAAAGTTGACGGTCCGTCAGAACTATTAAAGATAGACCTAGAAAAAAGTGGTTATCAGAATCATAAACCCTACCGTAGAGGAACCCATTTTGAATGGTGGGTAAAAATGTATCTAAGAGAGAAGATTATGGTAAAAAATATTCAAAAAGTTTTGTATCAATACAGGAACAAAAATAATCTTATAATCTTAATGTTTTTACAGAAATTTCATTGGCACAATGTAAAGTTTCAGATGTCTAAACCAACAAAGAAGCGAATTTGGAATTATTACTTTGGTAGTTTTAATAATCTAAATGAAAAAAATATCAATCTGAGGATAAAAAAAGGGAACAAAATACTTTATAAATATTGGCGTAAATACTCAGATTTTAATTAACCAACAAATTAATTACAAAAACAACGTGGTGGAAACATTGTCACGATAGCTTGACAAAAAGTTTTTATATTATAAAGTAGTCGGCAGTTGTAGAAGTTCTTTTTCCCGAAGTACGAGGTCCCCACTCACCAAGGAGGAGTTATGTTCCGGAAGATGTTGGCACTCTGTGCGATGATGTTCATCGCCGCTTGCGGTAACGCCCTGCCCACAGAGCCTGTCCGCGCCGAAATGAGTGCCCAGTCAGCAACAAGCGAATGGGCAGATTGGAGTATCAACTGGTTCTCTCTCTGTGGACCAACCCAGTTTGTCGAGGGAACCTATCGCATCCACTTCACCCGCAAGTTCGTGGTAAACCCCGATGGATCCACAAGCTATAGGGAGCGTTTCAACGTCGCTGGAGGGCGTCTCTTTGACACCCAAGATCGAGAGTATGTTTTCCAGAACATTGGGGGTGGGTGGCAAGAAACCACCTCGACATCTGGGGAGGCACAGTACACGTACAGCTTCCGCATTATCCCTAAGGGTGGTGGTGGAACCATGGAGGTTCTCATCCTCACCTTGAATTTGAGGTGGGATGAGACTGGGTTCTACGTAACCTCATCCTCAGCGACCACCTGTCGCTAGGCTGGCGAGGTCAAGGGTAACACATAGGCGGCGACAGAGATGTCGCCGCCTATTCTCTTTAGAGACTAAATTTCCGAATACCCAACCACTTTGTTTCTTCCAGTTTCTTTGGCTTTGTATAACGCTTTTTTGAGCTTACATAGATCGAACGAGTCTGGGATTCAAACTCTGGGAGGTATTAAAGAATCTGAGAGCTGGAAACTACTTCCTGCAAGGGTTGGTACTTAGCCATAATCGCAGCTTCTACCTCAGCTCTATCACGTCCGTATTTTACCGAGGATACCTGCTTAGCAATTTCGATATTTGACTGATCTCCGGTTTGTCTTGGCATCAGGCGGATATCAAAGGGCTCAACTGGCTTGCCATGAATAAGCATTTTTATATAAGCATTAAAATTATCGATGCTGGCAATATCTTGTGCTGCAAAAGTTGGAGCAAACTGTTTCTGTAGATATTCAGCATCATCTTGGCCAACTCGGAAAGAACAAATTGTACCCACGTTGCCGAAAACAGCATTTTTAATATCTTCCTGAAGTTGCGCAATAAATTGATGGGCAATTGTAAGCGAAAGCTTATACTTTCGAGCTTCGGAAAGAATCGTGGCGATTGAGTTGGTAGTAATATTCTGGAATTCATCTATGTATAAATAGAAGGAAGGAAGATTTTGACCAAGCGCATCTACACGAGAAAGTGCGGCCATTAGGATTTTACCAACCAAAATGAGACCGATAAGATTAGCATTGATATCTCCCAGACGGCCCTTGGCAAGATTTACCAGAAGAATCTTTTTTCCATCCATAATTTCTCGGAAATTAAATGAGGATTTCTCTTGTGCGATGATCGGACGCATAATGTCATTGGCCAAGAAAACGTCAAATTTTGATGTGATGTAGGGAACCATATTAACGAGTGCGGCCTCTCCTCCAGCCTTACCAGCGATCTCTCTCCAGAACTGGACAACTATCGGATTCCTGCATCTGGAAAGCTTCAAGTCGCGGTACTCCTTGCTAGACATTACCCGAGAGACGTCAAGTAGGGTTGAACCACTCTCTGGGTCTTCTATCACCAACATCGTGGCGTTACGGAAGTACTGCTCGAACATGGGCCCCATGGATTCTGGGCTACCGCCATAGAGCTTCTGGAAAATAGAGAAAAGTTCATTAACGACAAAGGTCTTCTGTTCAGGAAAGTGGGGATCGTATTCGAGCATGTTCAAGGCCATCGGTCGCTCAGTAGAAGCGGGATCGAAGTAGATCACGTCTTCCAACCTTTCCTTGGGTACATTGGCAAGAATTTCCATCACATCAGAACCGTGCGGATCAATGAAACAAGCCCCTTCGCCATTTTTAATGTCCTCAATAATCATGTTTTTGAGCAAGGTGGACTTACCTGTACCAGTCTGACCAATAGCGTAGAAATGCCTTAGGCGGTCCTCTGGAGCGATATATATACTTTTCTCAACTCCCTGGAATGAATTGATGCCTAAGAGGGTGCCGGCTTCTGGAAGACCTACAGGTGGCGGTGCGCTTTTTGATTTTGTGCGACTGAGAGTCGAGCTGGAAGATAATGCTTCGGTATGGAAATGAAGAATTGTAGAAAGTTCTGAAAGATTAAGCGGTATCTTTTCGGTATCTTTAAACAGTCGAAAAATAAATGACTTGTAGAAATCATTGTCTTTAAGTGCGAGCCACCCAGAAGATTTCGCTTCAGTCCAAGTAATATTCTGCCTGCTGGGATTCTCGAATTGATTGAAGGTAGAAGTGAAATTGTGAATTAACTGACGAGCCTCTTCTTCGGTAGGGGCTGAAGTCGCAAAACGGATATTAGTCTCAACTATTGGGCTTTGGAGCTTCTTTTTAATTGCTCCAACAATCCCTTGATCTATAACTATGGGTTTATCTTCCTTTTCTTTCTTTTCTTTCTTTTTACTAAAGAAAGCTTCTCCAATCGAGCGTGTCAATTCCATTGCGACCCCATCGTCTCGCAAGGCTTCTTTGGGGTTCTCTCCTTTTTCAATTTTCTTTAAAGCAGACTCGAATTTTTTTGCATAAGTATCTCCAATCGGCTTAAAAATAATTTGCAAAGTGGCTCCCGCGCCAACCTTAGGTATTTTGGAAAACCCATTTAAAATTACGTTGAGCGGATCTGAAGAAAAATCTTCAGAAGTCTTTAAAGGATAGGCGGGGGAACTAGACAATGTCGCGGAAACACCCAGAGTTGTACCTAATTCATTGAAAATATTGTAATCGCTCTTCCTGTCGATAAGTCGTGCTTTAGGAAAAATTGCTAAAAGTTGTTTGCTAAAAAGATCAACCCTTAATTCGGGTACAGAAACAAAAACTCGAGTGTCTTCTTCACCGTTAGGGTTAGCAATCTCAAAAGCTAAATGGCTAACCTTGTCATTTTTGTCGCCTGCTATAGAAAGTAGCCCAGCGTAAAACTGCTCCATACTTCCTATGAGATCCCCTAAAGATTTTTCTGTACCGACCTCTTTCGGAAGTAGAATCTCAAATAGCTTCATATGAAGGGCTTGATATATCGGTCCTTTTTCTTTTACTCCAGGGGGCGGCAAGCCTTGAGCCACTTGTTCGACGAGGAAAGCATGAAAGTCGTCTTCTGCTTGCCAGTTTTTAATCTTCGCAACAACCTCAAGCGCATGGGAAATACCCTTTGATTCTGCTAAAACTACCATTTCCTGGAGCTGGGCTTCCTGATGTTTTTCCAGAATAACTTCTGCATCTTTTTCGACCTCCAAAGCATTTGCGACCGGAGCACCAATGCCGGCTTCTTTCTTAAATTCTGCAACAGACTCTCTGATTACAGATTCTCGCACAGGTTGTATCTCATTGCTCTCCAGCTTCTTTTCGACTTCAAGAACCTTGGAGCGTAGGTATTCAAGCTCCTGTTCTGGGGTAGTAAATTTAAAATATTCTGACATTAAAGATATTATAACCTATTTGCCTATAGTTGTGCTTTTCTCACACGGGGTATAAAATTAGAGCTATTATAATTAAACAATAAAAACATGGGAATAGAAGGAGTCCCGCAGATACCTGCGGATGAATCTGAAAAAATTGACGATGTAGCTAAGGCCGAGGTGGTGGCATATGCGGGAAAATTTGAACGTGACGCTGCTGCTGGTTACCGCAAAGTGGAATCTGGCGAGACCCCCATAAAGAAAGGTAGAACCGGACTTGGAACTAAAGCAAAACTTGCTTCTTTAGGGAATATGGACATTCGGGGAGGAGATAAAAAAGATCCTTCTAATATTGATCACCAGGAAGATCGAGTTGAGGGCTTTGATCCTGATGCTTCAGATGAAGAAATCAGAACCATTGCTTCTAGACGAGAAAAATATGAAGACTCTTTTGCCTCGGCACAAGAGCGATTAGCTGAAAAGAAATATGATGAAGCTAACAATAAAGAGTAAAGAAATAAATCGATCCAACTAGTATTCCCCTAGTATTCCCCAAAAATTCTTTGGACATCTGTATAGTGTGTGTGGAGTACGAAAACCCCAGTGTTTTTCACCTCAGTGTTTAGTGAGCAAAGATCCCTAGACCGTAGGTGAGAAGAAACGCAGTACCGAACGGCAAGCGCGATGCGCTTGCCGTTTTCTCTTATACTTTTTTATATTTCCGAATACCCTACCACTTTGTTTCTTCCAGTTTCTTTGGCTTTATATAAAGCTTTGTCTGCCCTATCAACAAGCTCTGAAAGATGTACACCTTTTTCTGAAGAAGCTACACCCGCTGAAATAGTAACTGACAAATCTAAAGCAGAAAATTTTAATTTTGAAATTTCTTCCCGTATTTCATCTGCTTTGGCAACAGCGTCAGTTTCATTTGCGCCAAGTAAAAGCACAGCGATTTCTTCCCCACCCCAACGAGAAGCGGTGTCGCCTTCACGAAGTGAATCTTCAATTGTTTTTGAAACACTCTTCAAAACTTCGTCTCCCACCAAATGCCCAAAGGTGTCGTTTACTTTTTTAAAATAGTCCGTATCAAAAAGAATAATACTTGCGTTGCGAAAACCAAACCACTGTTTTCGCCGAGTATCATCTGAATGCGCCACCATCTCAAGATACATCTTTGCTTCTTCTTCAAAAAATCCCCTTGTCTTAAGATTGGTTAGATGATCGTGAATCAAATCTTTTTCTAAAATAGAAATTTCCGCTTCCAACTCAGCGACTTTTTTCTGAAGCTCTTCTTTTGTTAATTCTGGTTTCTCCATTCCTTATTCCTTATTCGTTATTCCTAAGAGCGCGTTTACGCGCTCTTCAACTGGTGGATGAGTCACCCCAGTAGTAGAGCAAAGCTCGCTACGGGGCAAGGCTCATTTCAGTTTACACTACTGTGACCACTGCCTAAAAGGGCTTTTATTCTCTCCTCTACAGGTGGATGAGTCATAAACAATTTATGCAAAAACTTAGTTTTATTTCCCCCGAAAGGGTTGGATATGAACAAATGTGCGGTAGCATCATTGGCAGTTCGCATTGGCACACCGGCTGAACTTATTTTTCTCAAGGCGCCAGCGAGACCCTCTGGATACCTAGTGAGAAGTGCCCCAGAAGCATCTGCCAAAAACTCTCTCTTTCGAGAAATAGCAAGCTGAATAATAACGGCGATAAATGGTGAGAGAATTGCCAAAACAATTCCTACTAAAAACAAAATACCCTGAACCTGCCCACCCTTCTCACTTCTACCACCACCAAAATACATAGATCTTAAAAAGAAATCAGAAATCAAAGTCACGAAGCCCACCAGCACCACAACCATAGTAGAAAGAAGCATATCTCTATTACCAATATGGGCTAGCTCGTGAGCGACAACACCCTCAAGTTCACTTTTATCCAAAATTTGAAGGAGACCTGTAGTCACTGCAACAACTGCGTGCTCTTTGTTCCTACCAGTAGCAAAAGCATTTGGAGAAGGTTCATCTATGACATAGAGCTTTGGCATCGGTAGACCCGCACTAATAGAGAGGTTTTCCGTCATATTCCATAGGTCAAAATATTCCTCCCTAGTCACTTGTTTGGCTTTGTGCATTTTCAAAACAATCTTGTCCGAAAACCAATAACCAAAAACATTCATGAAGATTGAGAAGATAACAGCTATATAGAGAATTGAAACGTCGTTGTAAACATAAGAGAAAAACCAGCCCAAAGCAATAACTACTACGAAAAACATGGCCATAAAAAACCAAGTTTTCCTTATATTTGCGTCTTGATGAGAGTAGAGATTCATAAGCTGACAGCTTTTAGCTTTTAGCTTATAGCTTTTAAAATTAGAACTTCACTTCAACTGGGTTGCGAGCAGCACTATCAGCTTCATCTAGTTCAAAGAATTCCATTTTTGAGAATTTGAAGAAACTAGCCACGACATTCCCGGGGAAAGACTCAATGCCGATATTTAAGTCACGAACATTTGTATTGTAAAACCTTCGAGCGGCTTGGATTTTGTTTTCTGTATCAGAGAGTTCGCGCTGAAGCTCAAGGAAGTTTTGATTTGCCTTAAGATCTGGGTACGCTTCAGCTATAGCAAAAATGGACTTCAGTGCTCCAGAAAGCATATTTTCTGCTTTTCCCTTTTCTTCCAAACCTTGCGCGCCCATAGCCATCGCTCTCGCCTTTGTGACGTTTTCAAAAGCAGATGCTTCGTGAGTTGCATAGCCCTTTACTGTATTAACTAAGTTAGGGATAAGGTCATACCTGCGCTTTAGCTGAACATCAATATCTGCCCAAGCTTCCTTCGCTCTATTGATAAGACGAATAAAACCGTTGTACATAAATACAACCCAAACTGCCACCACTATGACTAAACCTAAAAGAATGTAAAAAAGACTCATTTTTATAAAAGAATATTACTAATAGACCACTATTATAACACGGAACTTAAAGACTGTGGAAGGTTGCAAAATACAGCCTTAGCTATAGAGTGGTGACTGGACTGTTCTCGTCTTACACTAAAACACCTGAACTGAGGAAACAAAATGCCACAATATAAGGCGATGGGGGAGCAGAAAAAAGTGACCGCCCAAGGAAGGGCCGAGAGAATGTGGAACTCCGCCAGAAAGAAGAAGGAAAAAAGAAGGGCGATGCTCGGCCTCATCGCTCTTTTAATCCTCTTGCTTGTGACCCTGGCCTATATTTTAAGCTACACCGTAGAACCTCCAGAAGCTCAACCTATCCGAATAGAGAGAACCGGTAACAAGTTCCTGTAATGTGGTGAAATGCCAAAACCCCCGTCCTGAGATTTTTCGAAGGACGGGGGTTCATGCTTTTCTTCTAATCCCAACTTACCCACTAACTACTTCCAACTTACCACTACCTAGTACGCCATATCCATTCCTCCCCCACCAGCCATCGGCTTTTCTTCTTTTGGCTCTTCGGCAATAGCGACTTCGGTTGTCAAAAGAATTCCAGCAGCTGACGCAGCGTTCTGAAGAGCTGTGCGAGTCACTTTCACCGGGTCAATGATTCCTTTCTTTATCATATCAACTTCAAAAACATCATCTCCTGCACTGTAACCCACGTGATCGTTTTTTGCCTCAAGTACTTTTTCAACCATACCAGAACCATCATTCTTCCCAGTGTTTATAATTATTTGCCTCAAAGGAGCCTCGAGCGCACGAAGTACAATCTGATAGCCTATATCTATTTCACTTCCAGCAACTTCTTTTCCAAAAGGAGTTTTTATTTTCTTTGCAGCTCTCACAAGTGCTGTCCCACCGCCCGCCACAATCCCCTCTTCAATAGCGGCCTTTGTAGCATTAACAGCATCTTCAATCTTTAACTTCAGATACTTCATCTCTGTTTCAGTAGCGGCACCTACTCTGATAACAGCCACACCTCCAGAGAGCTTGGCGATGCGTTCGTCTAGTTTTTCTACATCAAACTTTGATTCTGTGTTTTCCCTCTGTTTTTTAAGTTGTGAAAGACGAGAATCAATATCGGCTCTTTTTCCTTTTCCGCCAACTATAACTGTATTGTCTTTAGTAGAAACAATCTTCCTTGCTTTACCTAAAATATTTAAATCTGCACTCTCAAGCTTCACTCCGAGTTCTTCAGAAACAACAGAGGCTCCGAGAACAGTAGCAATATCTAAAAGCTGTTCTTTTTTCCTATCACCATACCCAGGTGCTTTTACAGCAAGGACACTAAAGCCGCCACGAAGCTTATTCAAGACAAATGTCGTCAATGCCTCTCCGTCCACATCATCAGCAATAATGACAAGTTCCTTCTTTCCAGTCTGAGCAAGTTTCTCAAGAAGAGGTAGAATTTCTTTTACCGTAGAAATCTTCTTGTCTGTTATGAGCACTGGAACATCACGGTATTCTGACTCCATTCTCTCTGCATTAGTAATCATGTATGGAGATATATACCCCTTATCAAATTCAAGACCTTCTACAACTTCTGATTCCACGCCAAATGACTGCGATTCCTCTACGGTTACTACTCCATCCTTACCAACTTTCTTTATGGTGTCGGCGATGATTATACCGATTTCTTCGGACTCAGCAGATATGGTGGCTACTTGGCGAATTTCTTCATCACTCTTTATTGGCTTGGCCATTGATTTCAAAACCTTTACAGCTTCAGCCACCGCCTCTTCTATACCAGTGCGTATTGCCATAGAGTTCACACCAAAAGCAGTATGCTTCATTCCTTCGTGTATGAGAGATTGCGCCAATATAACAGAAGTGGTCGTGCCGTCTCCAGCGATATCGTTTGTTTTTGTGGCGACTTCTTTGATAATCTCTGCACCCATATTTTCAAACTTATCTTTGAGGGTTATTTCTTTTGCAATAGAGACGCCGTCGTTCGTAATAGTCGGACTTCCATATCCTTTGTCTATAACAACATTTCTTCCGCGAGGACCGATGGTTACCTTTACAGCATCAGCAACAGCGTCCACCCCACGCAAGAGTGACTTCCTGGCTTCTTCATTAAATCGGATGAGTTTGGACATAGTTTGATATTTAATTAATTGATAAAAATTATTTTAAAATTGCAGATATTTCTCCTTCACGAACAATATAATATTCCTCACCTTCAAGAACTAGGGTCTCCCCCCACTGGAAAAGCACTGTGTCACCAACAGAGACAGACATAGGGACCAGTATTCCGTCGTCATGCCTACCTTTACCGACAGCTATCACTTTACCCTTCTTTGCTCCGCGATCATCTTTAGCGTTCTCTGGTATGTATATGCCAGAATCAGTTTGACCTGCTTTTTCTTTTATTTCCTGCACTAGCACCCTATCTCCTAGCGGAGTAATCCTTGGTGTTTTTTGTATTGGTTTTGATGTGTTTTTTTTCATAGGTATTCAAGTGTAGCACGATTACTCTATTAATAATTTGTGCCCAATATTTTACATATCTTTGTATAAAAGAAAACCCCGCGGACGATACTTTGTCCGCGGGGAATCCCGTGTTGTGCTAGGCCACCTTCTGGCGACTCCGGCTGGCCTGGAAGGTGATGTGCTTCTTGACGAGATATCGAACCTCGTCAACCACATCCCCAGCCAGACGGAGAACATCGTTCTCCAACCGGCGGACGAGAAACCGACGAGCCGAAGTGGACTTGGAGACCCTGAAAAAGCGGTCTTCACGAATCTGGATCTCCTCCAGACAATCCAGAACACGGTTCGGGAGATTTACTCCCTCCTTCTTCGCGTGAGCAATCACGCGATCAAGGCGATCCATCGCCTCAGACACCTTTGCCTCGGTCATACAGCCCTCCTTGTATGAGTTAACACGAGAACCTATATTGGCGCTTAGCGCCACGATTACTACACACTTCTATTCTAATTATAGCATATATACAGTTTTTGTCAACTATGTGATGGATCTTGCCGTCTAAGTTTTCAGAAAATGGCTTAAATAAGGCCTTTTTGCAATTATATAGCCCAATTACATAGGCTAAGCCTATGTAATTGGGCTATTCATCGTCCATTATTCGTTACCCCTCATTCTTTCCAAACTTTTGACATTATTCTTATTTTGAGTAAACTTATTGCTAATGAGTATTTCTGGAATGCTTCCCTACATTCAAATGGTTCTTTCCCTCCTTCTAATAGGCGGCATTCTTTTGCAGAGATCAGAGGCAGGTCTTGGTGGTGCTTTCGGTGGTGACTCTTTCAGTGGAAACACTTTCGTACGAAGAGGAGCAGAGAGGACTCTTTTCAGAATCACTATCACATTGGCAATACTTTTCGCCGTCTCTACTTTTATCTCACTCATTATATAAGTGTTTTTCTAAAACTATTAAGAGAACTCAAAGATACATTTTAATTTTGTTTGTCGAAATTTTATCGATTTATTATTTAGTATTGTGAAAAATCCCATTTCTTTGTTTTCAAAACAGTGGAGTATCCCAAAATCCGAAACCTTAAATCAGGCGGTGAAGAATTTTTCTTTTACCGAAAGGGTGTTGTTTTTCTTTTTTGCAGCGGTCTTTGCTATTGCCAGCCTTGTGCTTTTAATAAAAGTGAACAATAACTTTCTAGTTGAAGTTCCGGCTCACGGTGGTGAGATAACTGAAGGAGTATTGGGTACACCAAGATTTATAAACCCAATACTTGCTACAAGCGATGCTGAAAAAGACCTCGTTGCTTTGGTTTACTCTGGATTAATGAAGGCTCAACCCGATGGAGCACTTTTACCTGATTTGGCAGAAAGTTACACCATATCCCCTGACGGACTAATATATTCATTTACTCTAAAAGAGGGTCTAAAATTCCATGACAAAACCCCAATCACTGCGGATGATGTGGCTTTTACGATATCTAAAGCACAAGACCCTATGCTCAAAAGCCCAAAACGAAGTGGTTGGGATGGGGTGGTTGTAGAAAAAGTTAGTGACAGAGAAATAACATTCACCCTACAACAGCCATATGCTCCGTTCTTAGAAAACACGACCATAGGAATAATCCCAATGCATGCATGGGAAGGTGCTGACGCTGAACAATTTTCATTTAGCCAACTTAATGTAGAACCGATAGGCTCTGGCCCTTATAAAGTGAGATCCGTAAAAAGAAGTTCTGCTGGCATACCCACAAGCTATGTATTAGAGAGTTTTTCTGACTACGCCCTAGGAAAACCTTTTATAAAAAAGATAACTACTCGCTTTTATCAAAATGAGGAAGACCTCTCGAGGGCATACAAAGATAAGACAATAGAAAGCGCTCGCGGATTTTCGCCTCGCATTGTTAGCGAATTGGGAATACCAAACGAAGAAATCAAAACGACTGTTCTTCCAAGAATCTTTGGGGTTTTCTTCAACCAAAATCAGGCTACTATTTTCACCAACCCAGAAGTGCGAGAAGCTTTAAGTCTTAGTGTTAACAAAGAAAGGATCGTTAGAGAAGTTCTATATGGTTACGGAACACCTATAGACAGTCCACTACCAATTACTGATTCGAACACAAATGAAAGCGCAGAAACATATGAGGAGAGACTGGAAAAAGCTCAAAATATTTTAATCGAGGCTGGTTGGGAAAGAAATGAAGAGACGGGAGTGTGGGAATATGTAGGCAGAAATGAGACCCTGATTCTCTCATTTTCAATTACAACCGGCGACACACCAGAAATAAAATCTGCAACAGAAATGATAGCTAATGATTGGAGGGAGTTTGGGGCACAAGTTAATGTAGAAGTTTTTGAGACCGGCAACTTAAATCAAAACATTATACGGCCAAGAAGGTATGATGCTCTGTTTTTTGGAGAAATTGTGGGTCGTGATATGGACCTTTATCCATTTTGGCACTCTTCTCAAAGAAATGACCCTGGCCTTAATATTGCTCTTTATGTAAACAGTAGAGTAGACTCCCTAGTCGAAAGCGCAAGAACGGCCTCTGACACAGAGATTAGAAAAGAAAAGCTGGCAGAATTTGAAAATGAAATAAAAAAAGAAAATCCTGCTGTATTTATATACTCACCACAGTTTATATATGTCGTACCCAAAAAAATAAAAGGAATAGCCTTAGGGCAACTATCAATTCCAGGAGAAAGATTTGCAAATATTCACGAGTGGTATATAGAAACGAACAAGATTTGGAAAATATTTAACAAAACAAACTAATTATTAACTTACAAAATATGGATACAAATACAAATACAGCGGGAGAAAAACTGGTACCAACCGAGTCTCCTCGTCCAACAATGCGCCCGAGAAGAGGTGTGAGAAAAACTCCGTTTGGGAGAAGACATTCAAGGCCAACTGGGTTTAGAAGTAATGGATCTCAGCAAGACAACAGAAAAAAACCTGTTGTGATTCCTCCTATAGGGGAAAGTATACGCATAATTCCACTCGGTGGAGTAGAGGAGGTTGGAAAAAATATGACCGCAATAGAGTTTGGCGATAGCATTATTGTCATTGACTGCGGTTTCCAATTCAGAGATGCGGGAACCCCGGGAATTGACTATATTCTTCCTAATACAAAGTACCTTGAAGAAAGAAAAGAAAAAGTGAAAGCGATGTTTATCACTCACGGACACCTAGATCATATAGGCGCTATTCCCTACATCATGGACCGTATCGGAAATCCTCCAATATATACTGCTCAATTCGGTTCAATGATGATTATGAAACGACAAGAAGAGTTTCCTCAAATGCCTAAACTGGATATTAAAGTTTTAGAAGCAAATGAGCGTATAACCATATCGAAAGACCTAAGGGTTACAACTTTTCCGATCTCTCACACCATCCCTGACTCTATCGGCTTGATAATAGAGACTCCCCACGGAAATATTGTCTTTATTGAGGACGTCAGAGTAGACAACATTGATGGCGTACCGACACAAGAAGAGTTTAAACAATATGAAAGATTCAAAGATATGAATGTCCTACTCCTTACTATGGACTCAACCTCCATTGAAAAACCAGGGTTTTCTTTGTCTGAAAATGTGGTTATAGAAAATATCGAGAAAATAATTCAAATGACAAAGTCTCGTCTAATTATCGCCACTTTCGCCTCTCAAGTTGAGCGCCTAATCGCCATCATAGACATATGTCGTCGATTAAATAAAAAGGTTGTCTTTGAAGGTAGGAGTATGAAAAACAATCTGGAAATTATAAAAAAGCTCGGACTCGTAGACACCGATAAAATTGTAATTCCACTTGAAGAAATAGAGTCTCACCCACCAGACAAGGTCGTCATGATCGTTACTGGCGCTCAAGGAGAAGAGTTCGCGGCGCTAATGAGAATCGCCAACAAATCTCACAAGTATGTGCAATTACGTCCCACTGACACGGTGCTTCTCTCCTCTTCCATTATTCCGACAAACTATATGGCAGTGGTAAATCTAAAAGATAACCTTTACAGATCTGGGGCAAAAATCATCACCTACCTAGACTCTGATGTTCACGCCTCTGGTCACGGGAACCGTGATGAATTGCGTTGGATACACAATCAAATAAACTACAAGTTTTTTATGCCACTTCACGGAAACCACTACATGTTAAGACAGCATGCGGAACTTGCCTATACTCTAGGTGTACCCAAAGAAAATGTGGTAGTACCAGACAATGGTTCAGTTATAGAAATATATGAAAAAGGACAAAAAATAAGAGCTCTAGCAGAAAAGGCCCCATCAAATCCAGTTATGGTGGATGGTTTTGCAATAGGAGACATGCAAGAAGTTGTGATGCGCGACAGAAAAATGCTGGCTGAAGACGGTTTCTTGGTCATCATCGCCAGCGTGGACACCAAAACTGGTAAGCTAAGGAAGTCACCAGACATTATTTCTAGAGGCTTCGTATACTTGAGAGAGTCCCAAGACCTACTTCAACAGACAAGAACCTTAATCCGACGCTCTATTGAAAAAACAACAATAGGTATGAATCCTATAGATTTTGATTTTGTAAAATCAAATGTTAGCGAAGGAGTCGAAAGGTTTCTTTTCCAAAAAACAGCGAAAAGACCAATCGTCATCCCTGTCATCCTCGGAGTTTAATAAACTTCTTGGTATAATTGTTAGACCCAGTCAGAGAACTCGTGCTAAGCATTAGGTCCAGTGTTCGTATAGAAGGAAACATCCACAAGGCATCTCTAACGGGGTAAATAATATGGAAGGAATACTTTCGCGAATTAAGCACCACCGCTCTATTCTCGCTATTTATGGAGCGAACTTAATACTTTCTCTCCATTATTTCTTAATCATCTACATAAATTCCTCCTATATGGAGGGTTTTGTTTCAGAGAAGATCGTCGGCACTCTCTTTGTGTTGGGGGCCATCTTTAGTCTATTTCTTTTTTACAGTGCCCCAAACATTGTCAGGAAAATAGGCTTATATAAATACTTTCTCTTAACTATATTATTAGAATTTGTAGGTATATTAGGACTCATATTCGCCAAAGGACCGAAAATTGCGATAGTTGCATTTATACTCCACCAAGCAGCCATACCGATGATTTTGTATTGTTTAGATATATTCCTTGAACACGTATCTAAAGACGAAAGCAATACTGGATCTGTAAGAGGGGTTTATTTAACCCTTGCAAACACCACCCTGGTCCTCTCTCCAATGGTTGTGGGTATTATGCTTTTGACTATGACATTCAACTATATATATGCGGTATCCGCACTATTACTGCTACCTCTTTTGTTCGTAAGTACCCATTGGCTCAAGTCTATAAAACCAGAACCGCCAAAAAGAACAGGTATAAAAGAGACAATAAGTGAGACGTGGGAAAACAAAGATATTCGCTTTGGTATGCTGTCACACTATGTACTCCAGTTTTTTTATGCAACCATGGTCGTCTATTTACCACTCCACCTTGTAAATACCATCGGATTCAGTTGGCCAGAAATAGGGGCGCTCTTCACTATAATGCTTTTGCCTTTTGTTATTTTTGAGATACCGGTAGGTTGGTTGGCAGACAAAAAGTATGGGGAAAAAGAATTGATGATATTTGGTTTTATTGTCTCTTCTGTATCTGCTCTACTGATAGCTATTCAACAAAATCCTATATTTTTGATCTGGGCTTTTATATTATTTTTATCTCGAGTCGGAGCAAGTTTCGCAGAAATAACAACCGAGTCTTATTTTTTCAAACACACAAAAGGTAGCGACTCTGATACTATAAGTCTTTTTCGTATGTCCAGACCACTCTCGTATGTGGTGGCGCCGATAATAGCAACTATACTATTAGCTCTATCTGGTATGCAATCAGTATTTATTGCCCTTTCGGCAATAACGATACTTGGAGCTTTTTTCGCCCTTCGTATAAAAGATACTCGATAAGTCTAGCTATGCCTTTTTTACCTTTTTGATCTCCTTTGAAAATGCGAGCCAGTGTTTTTTCAAATCTTTTCCTAGTGCTTTAACTTCCTTTGTATCTATTGATTTTGTTGCTTCATACTTGCGAAGTACATCATCCACTATCTTGTGATACTGGGCCTCAGAAGCTTCTTTGGTTTTTTCTACCCTCTCTAAAACCTCTCCTTTTGCCTTAAGCACCCAGCCCTTTAGATTTTTGCGATTCTTTGGAGCATTTTTACTTCCCCAAAAAATATATCCCGCCAATGCGCCTATGGCCATTGTGCCCAAAACTACTGCTCCCGCATTACCTGACCCACTCTTTTTATCTGCTTTTTTAACTACTTTTTTTGTTTTTTTTGCTGTCATTTTTTTTTGTAAAAGAATTTATAATCTTACCCAAACCCCCAATAATCCTCTTTCGAATAACGCTGAAATCACTAACCATCTCTTCACCCTCCTCTCTCACCATAGAAGATAACTTCCTAGCATCACGCAAAATAGCAATGGCGTAGATTATAGCTACTATCAAAAGAATAGTTACGGCCACAACCGCCAAGGTTGAAACGAAAAAGAAAACATCAGCTTTCACTATCTCAGACATATAGTTATTATAGCACCTTACTATTGACCGAAAAAGATTGGAACGATTAATTTATCATCAAACTGCGGTTCCCCTGAAGGATTATCCTTATGAAGCAAGAGTGTGCCTTTTGGAAATTTGGGCATTGCTGTCAATTCTACCCTTCCAGAAAAAGGCACAAACTCTGTAGTCATCCACTCCCCCTGTGCGGTCATGATACCCATGCCCAATGATGTTCCATCTCCATCAAGAATTTCTGCAGGAAAACTAGCCTCAAAAAACCACGGGCCTCTGGCACGGCCAGACAATTCGATTGGAAAAGAAACCTTGTCTCCTGCCCTAGGAGTGTTTAAGACCACTAGGTCAGTTTTCTCTAATTCATTGCCAATATCTCTGACAAATGTTTCTCCATTAGCTATACATTGTTCAGGATAAGACTCCAAAACCGGAAAGCCGAGAGATACGCATTCATCAAAAGAATTCACGACTTTTAGAGTCTCTTCTTTTGATGAAAAAATCACAAAGGCGAGTCCTATAATAACCAGAACGGCAATTATTGTAATGATTTTTTTGCTCATATTTTTTAAATAAACTTAATCTATTATAATCTTACTTAACACGGGCAAAATACGCTCTGCCATATGCTCATACCCTAAGCCGTTAGGATGGATGGAATCATACATAAACTTTGGATTCCCTATAATACCCTTAAGCACATTTGGAACAAAGGCGGTCTCTAAACGGTCAGATAATTTTTTAAAATCTTTATCAAACCTATCATTTAAAATACCTCCCCTTACCCCCAACAATAACACAACACTTCCTCTCTTTTGAAACTCATTAATAATAAATTCTAAATTACGAAAAGTCTCCTCCTGGGGTATTTTTCTCAAAAAATCATTACCACCCAAGAGGATTATGGCTACTTCCGGGTTTGGTACTCTGGCAAAAACTTCAGGTAATCTATCTCTAGCGGAAGAAGTAGTATCACCGGAAAGTCCGAAGTTTACTATCTGTCTTCCTGTCTTTAAACTCAATAAAGAAACAAAATCTAGAGAAGGGCTGGCTCCAACACCCTCTACAAGACTATCTCCAAAAGCGACTATACCTTCTCCACTAGAAGGATAGTTAGCAATATTTTCTTTACTAAAAAACAAAAAATAAATAGGAAAGCACACTAAAAGGGCGACTATTATATATTTATATCTATTCATTTTTCTCACGAGCAGAAACGAATCTCTCAAAGAGACCTTGATATATGGCACCTAAAGTGATTAAGAACAAGATGGTATGTAATATGTTTCCAATCCAACCTAAAAACCCTAACGATACCACTAGAAATACGCCGGTTACTATACTCTTCCAATTAACAGGTATTTCTGGTGTCTTGTATATATATTTGAAGACAACAGAACCTATAATAATCGGGGAAAAGAAGTAGGCCAAAACCAAAAACCCGACATAAACCGATAATCCTAAAATTAGAAATGGAATGCCTATTAGAGTTAAAGCTGTAACAAATAGAGCTACTGGTACAGCTACCATAAAAACAAAGCCCCTGACGACACTCCATCCAGGCACACGAACAGCTCTCTCTACAAAAGAATTGGAAATTGAACGAAATATTCCATGCATTACTAAAGCAGAAACCATAAGAATGATTAGTTTGACAAATATCCAAGTACCCCAAAGCGTGGGAAGAAACTGCTCTGCTTTAGAACGAGTATCAAACTCCGTGTAGAAAACCTCACCCAAAATCTGTCCCTCGCCCAAAATAACCACTTGTTTTGGGGAGGAATAAGAAAAAGAACCTTCAATCAGAGCATTAGGACCCAAAGTCACACTATCAACAGTAACATCTACATCACCAGCAATTTTTCCATTCAAGATAAGTTCGCCTACCACGCCCTTAAGGCTGCCCATTACTTCTCCATCAATCACTGCCCTACCTGAAGCAACAGAGAGATTTCCATTTATTACAGATTCCGGAAGAATTTGTATATCACTACTCACTGCGACAAAGTCCTCACCCGTATCTCCACGAAAAAGAGTCTTACCAGATATAATGCGAAGGTTTTGGCCAACGGATCCTATAATATCGACCGTCCCACCAATAAGGAAAGCACTTTGAGAGACGGAATTACCAACAAAAACATTTCCGCCCAACAAAAACACATCGCCCAAAGCACTACCTACCAAAGTGGCAGTAGTCCCAACTGCGTATAAATCCCCTTCTATAACCTCCCCTTGGCGAAGAAGATACTCTCTAGCCGCTCCGAAAGAGGCCCCAAATACAAGAGCTGGAAAAGAGAGTAGGATTGTTATAAATAAGAGACGCTTCATAAGTTTTCAAGAAAATACTTTACTACTGTGTTTGCGGTACCCCTACAAAAGAAACGGAGGTCGGTGGAACAAAGACAGAGTTATCAACCTGCCATGGCTCGCAAGAGTAGTTAAGTTTCGTATTATAACTTATACCCTCTGAGGCCTGATCCGAACTTTGCTCTTCTAGCTGAGAAAGAGGAATCTTTACACCTTGAGGAAGAACGGAAGACCAAATATATGACATATCACCATCGGATATCATATATGCATTAAAAGGTTGTTCACCTTGAGCCCCAACGGCCACTACATCAAAGTTACCTCTAATTTTACCTTGAGCTACGAAAACTTCTCCGGAAGATTTGCTCATTTCTGTATCATGAACAAAGGTACAACGAACAGATTCATCTCTAGACACCAAATCGCGCATTGATAGTGCCCCCGTGTTTTCAATTAACTTTTCAGATGAATTTGAATCCTGACTAGGAGAGAGTGATCCACTATTTTCTTTTTTGCCAACAAAAAATATAGCTCCGACGACTAGAACAGCGATAATAATATAGATTAGTGAATTTAATTTCATAGAGAATTGGATATTTAATAATCATCGTTATATTAACACGCGAGTTGAGTTGTCCAAAATCCTTGAATAAATTTGTATTTAGATTTAATTTATGGTCTAATTGAGAGAGAAGGTACCTTTTCTTGTATCCATCGCAAGCGACGAACCCTAAACCAACTGGAGGGAGATGTGTGGAATATCTTTGAGCCCAGTATTGAGGTGGCAGATAACGGGCTTCGAATCGTCTTCGAAATCAGCGAGAGCCGAGAATTCAATTCCCTTGAAGACGGAATGCAAGAGCTCACCGAGGCACGCAACCACGGCAAAATCAGCGAGAAGGACAGGAAGCGACTCGCGACCGAGCTTCGTGGACGCTTCTCTCATACAGTGGGAGTGACGACCGGATGAGTGGAGAACACGCAGAGTTAATACCATCAGCTCCCCCGCATTTCAAGGCGGATCGCACAGAACTCATCCTTTCCGCCCTCCGCATCATCGTGGAGCGAGTCAAGAAGCTTCGCGAAAGACAGGAGTAAGACTCATCAGGACGGCACGCTTTAAGCGCGCCGTCCTGAATTGCTTATTAGTGACCCAGAGAAACAGCGCCAGATCTAATCTTTCTCCAAACTCCATCTGTAACAAATATGGTCAAAGAAACCATAAGTATTAATACCCAGTCAAAAATTTCTAAAGGCACGGTTTTTAATATACTCTGAAAGACTGGCATATAAACAGCCATTAATTGGAGGATCACCACCACCAGAGTGGCGACATAGAGACTCCAGTTTGCTGGTAAACGTTCATTATTTTTTTCACTACCGTGTCTACAATTCCAGACATTAAACCACTGAAATATGGCCAAAACTGTCAAAGCTACAGTTGAAGCCATTGCAAATCCTTCTGACAAATAAAGCGAGAAAAGCCATACCGTACCAAACATCATAGTTATACCTTGAACAAACATCCTCTCAACCATAAATCTATCAATGATTTTGTTTTTCTTATTTATCCTATTATTGAGCATGGAAATTCTCGGTTCCATAGCTAGAGCGACGACAAGGAAACCATCTGTAACAAAGTTTAGCCAAATAATCTGACTAGCAGTCAAAGGTACTGGCAGGAGAAGCGATATGGCAGCCACGATTGTAAACAGTTCGCCGATACTAGTAGACAAAAGATAAAGAACCACCTTTTTTATGGTGGCATATATACCCCTTCCTTCTTCAATACCAGAAACAATAGAGCCGAAATTGTCATCGGTGATGATGATATCAGAAGCTTCTTTGGCTACCTCTGTCCCAATGTTACCCATAGAAACACCAAGATCAGCTGCCGCTAGAGAGAGTGCATCATTTACACCATCTCCAGTCATCGCCACGATGTCACCCCTCGCTCTAAAGGCCTCGATAATTTTAAGTTTATCCTGCGGTGTGATTCTGGCAAATATACTAACTTTAGAAAGTCTCTTTGAAAGATCTTCTGGGGAAAGACTGGCTAGTTCTTCACCAGATATTATCTCATCTCCTTCTTTCCAAATATTTAGTCCTTCACCAATAGCCTTGGCAGTAAGCATATGATCCCCCGTTATCATCACCACCCTAACCCCCGCGCTATGAGCGAGATCTATAGCGTCTTTCGCTTCACTTCTCACCGTATCACTCATTGCCACCAAGCCTGCAAAGACCAGTTTTGGCATTTTAGATTGGTCTATTGTCTTTGGTGATTTTTCATCATAGGCAAGCATTAAGACTCTGAAACCCTGACTAGAAAGTTTTGTGACTCTGTATTGAAGAGCTCCCCTTTCTTCATCTGACATATCTTTAACCCCCTCATGACCAAGAACTTTATTACAAAGTGGAAGCAATGCCTCTGGTGCGCCAGCCACAGAAAGAAAAGGTTTTCCTTCAACGGAATTTATAGAAGCCCGAAAACGAAAATTGGAATCAAATGGTAGGTCTAAGATAAGCGGACTCTCCCTCAACAATACATCTTTATGAAATCCAACTTTTTGAGAAAAAACCAAAAGGGCCGCTTCTGTGGGGTCTCCATAAACTTTTTGCCACATTTTCTTTTCTTCTGAATAAGCAACATTGGCAGATGAATTAAACCCCGCAATCTTGCCTGCCAAAAGTATGTGTGTATGAGAAAGCAAATCAATAGCTCCATCTTCTCCACTTATAGCACCCTTGGGTTCATAGCCATTACCTAAAACGCTATACAATTTTCCTCCAGAAAAGAGGTGCTCTACCATCATCTGGTTTAGTGTGAGTGTCCCTGTCTTATCAACAGCGATAATATTGGCTTGACCCAAAGCTTCAACGGCTTGAAGTCTTCTCACCAACACCTTTCTCTTACTCATACGAGAAACTCCTGCTGCAAGAATCAAGGTTACAACCACCGGCAAACCTTCTGGAATTACGGAAACTGCAATCGCTACAACTGTTTTAAACATTTCCCTAACAGATATGTTTTGGTATATACCAAGCAAAAAGATGACAAACATTGCCACAGATGTCACGATGATAATCAACTTTGAAAGACTCTTTATATCTTTCTTGAGAGGTATGTCCGTATCAATCTGAGAAAGCTCTTTTGAAATCTGACCTATGACTGTATCAACGCCAGTCAATACGACGACCGCATATCCGCTACCACCTACAACAAAAGTTCCCCTAAAAACCATATTCTTTTGATCTCCAGGTATAATTTCTTTCGGCGACAGAGTATCAGAAGACTTCATAACCGGCACAGACTCTCCAGTCAAAGAAGATTCATCCAGCTTAAGACTTGATGATTCAAGAATCCTCGCATCAGCTGGAACTTGGTCACCTTCAGAAAGCAAAATCACATCTCCAACTACCAGGTGTTCATCAGAAATAATCTTTTCATCTCTATCACGAACAACGGTGGCCTCTGTGGTGACAAAATCCTGAAGCGCCCTAAGAGTATTTTGGGCCCTTCCCTCTTGAAAGGTTCCTATAAATGCGTTTATAAAAAGAACAGCCAAAATAATGAGAGCGTCAGCCGTGTCCCCCATCAAATAGACAATCGCAGTCGCGAACATCAGTATATAAATCAGAGGACTTTGAAATTGCTTTAAGAATATAATGAAAAGAGAATCTGGTTTTGCTTTCGGCAACTGATTTGGCCCATTAACAAGAAAGCGCCTCTCTGCTTCTTGTTCAGTGAGGCCCTCTCTGCTCGTATTTAATTTCTCAAGTACTTTTTCAGGAGAAAAAGAATACCATTTCATTATTTAATTATACCAAATGGCATACTTTTTTTATACGCAAAACACCAAAAGTTTATGAGTCTTTAGACCTCATTGCCAAAATAGCCAGAACGAGAATGTAAACTATATGATCATCAAGTAGCGGATTGTTTTCTGGTGGAAAAGCGGCGATATACATTAGAAACATCATCACGCTTCCTGCAATCGCACCCCATTTAACATATCTATTAAAAACGAGAGCTACTCCAACACCAAGAAGTCCAAGCATGAAAAGCCAATCTACTACAGCGACACCGGCTAAACTCTGAAAAAACTCAGCAAAAGGCCCCTTTGTGCCATGAGTGAGGAACCCATATGTGGGCGAACCACCATTAATCCAAGCGTTTTCTGCTTTAGTAGCAAAACCAAGACCTAACAATTTATCAAAAAAGGCCCACAAGAAAATGAGGCCCATGACGATGCGAAGCTTCACATAAACTAAAGTATTCCAATTTTTCATAAAAATAAATTTAACTAATAATTTGAAATCTATATTTATATTATACGCCCACTAATCTTGTAATACTATACAGACCCGCCGAGTAATCGGCGGGTCTGTTATTTTTTCTGAGCGCCATATCAAGGGTGTGGCGCCAACATCACTTCGGCGCGAATCCTTTCCCACAGGCGCCCGAGGTGGTTCAGGCCGCCCCAGTCTGGTCCCCTTCCCCAGAAAGAATCTTTTGGGGAATCCTCCACCAGTTTGGCATTGCCGGTTTCCAACAACTTCCTTCGAACATACGAATGCTGTTCCAGCTTGGTGCGAAGAAGTGCCTCCATTACAGAGAGCTTCCTCTTGTCCCAATCTGGACAAGCTTCACCCTTGTGCGCCTTGGCAATCTGCTTGGCATCGTGAGCAGAAAGCGCCCGCTGAATCCTTGTCCGGATTTCAGACCGTTCGGCAGGAAACTTGCTGGCCTGATACGCGTGCTCCACTGTCATCCAAATCTCTCCCTCAATGATAATGGCGAATGAGGAGAAGTTGGAAAGGTAGTAATGCGGACCTTCGTAGAACAGAATCGTGCTCGTGGAAATGATGCTCATAAACACTCCTTTTGTGTGTGGTTCCAAGACCACCCTATCATATGAGTTACATTATTCCAATCAAACCATTTTTGGGGCTATATTTCAAGGTTATATATGATTCACAAATCCCCTCCCCCAACACGCCAACTGGTTGGCGTGTTGGAAAATACCACCTAAAAGCTTGGCCTAAGCATGAGTGCCTACAAAATACAGTTCCCTGCCGCTTGACACCGGGCGAAAGATGCCATATTGTATAAAACGTGAATACATATAAAAACATTATGAATATGACTCGGAAGCCACAGAACATTTGTGGTTATCTCTTCGTGTCTGCCGATACTGGTAGCACTCTTACGCCTAGTCGCGATGTTTTTTATATGACTTTGTAAACACTCTTTTCAAAGATCTTCTAGAAAAATCCCGACTGGACGAAAGTCGGGATTTTTCTTATCCCAGTCCAGAAGAATGTTCTTTAAAAACAACAACATCCAACAAGGAGGTGTTCAATGGACACAAAAACTGTCAGACAGTATTACCTGCTCTCCTTTCTAGCTTCGGCTGGAGGAATGCAGATCATCAGTGCAATTTATGTGACATTTCTGATGAAGAATGGATTGAATCTGTTCGAAGTAAACTTGGTCAACGCTGTTTTCTTCACCACCCTGTTCATCTGCGAGATTCCTACAGGAGCATTCGCAGATATATTCGGCAGAAAGTCATCATACGTGGTGTCAGCTGTCCTACTTTCTTTATCCATGTTTGTCTATGGTAGTTCACACACACTTACAGGGTTTATATGCGCTGAGATTATCGCCGCCATCGGTATAACATTCAGGACTGGGGCATTCCAAGCTTGGCTTGTCGACAGTCTGAAGCACCATGGGTATAACGGTGCTTTCAACAAGATTTTCGGCAGAGCAAGCCTCTATGACAAAATTGGTGGAGGAATTGGAGCAATCGCCGGAGCATACCTGGCTGTCATAGACTCGGCCCTGCCATGGTTTGTCGGTAGTGCCGGCATGGCACTGGTAGCTTTACTCGCATACTTCATCATGAGTGAGGAATACTTCATTAGAAAAACTTTCTCATGGAAAGAAGGATTGAAATCAATGCGAGATACGGCAGTATCAAGCATTCAGTACGGATCTAAGGACAAAGCCGTGAGGTTCATCCTCATCATCACATTCATCCAGATCTACTCTGTTCAGGCACTCAACATGTACTGGCAACCGTTCTTCAGAAACCAAGGGGTGCGAGATGAACATCTTGGCTTCGTATTTACTGGCATTATGATCTTCATTGCACTCGGTGCTCTCATTGCATCTCAAATTAATGCAAAAGGCAGGGAGCGGAAAATAATTCTTGGATCGATGGTGTTTGTGGGTTTGACCGTAACCTTGGCATCAATCTCGTCCGTGCTACCAATGGCAATAATCCTCTTCTTTCTACATGAATTAGGTAGAGGATTCTGGGCGCCAATGGTTGACAGCTTCCTCCACCAAAGGATCCCGTCACACGAACGAGCCTCCATCACTTCTTTCTGTGGAATGGCACCCCATATCGGTGGTGCGATCGGATTAGTGATCAGCGGTTTGATTGCCCACCTGTTCGGAATCACCGTGGCATGGATTGTTGCTGGTAGTGTTCTGGTCGTTGGAGCTTATCTTGTTCGTAGGAACGGAAATGGCTCAGTTTGACGAAGTGGTCTGTACTTATTTAGTACAGACCACTTTTTTATTACAGACCATCGGCTAATTCGCCCGAATAGTAGAATAGTTGGAAGATTAGAAAGTTGAGAGGTTGGTGGTGGCGCACTCCCCTTGAGCAAGCTGGTCCCGACTCTTCTTTGAGACCAGAACCCACGCCAAGACTATGATTATGAGTACCAAAATCCAAGTGTTCATATTTATTTTCTTAAATTTTCATCTATTATTTTTGGAATGCCAAATTGGTTAGCCATACTTTTTAACCATTAGATATTCGTCGTGTAACTTTCCATCGCCCATCTTCTCTCCCCTTTTGGTTTCCATAATTTTGAAACCTGTTTTTTTATATACATGGACAGCATCTTTCTGATCAACATTAACCGTGAGTTTTATTTCACTCACACCCCTTCTCTTGACCTCTTCAATCACAAATTGGGTTAGCTCTTGAGAATACCCCCTACCCCGCGCCTCCGGTCGTGTATATACTGCGACAAGCATCCACTTGCCGTCTTCTTTATCTTTTAAAGCGCCGGCCAAAGAAACTAAAATATCGTTTTCTTCTATCGCAACAGAAAACCTATCTGGATTTTCTAATCTTTTTCTCCACTCGAGCTCTTGTCTATCCACCTCCTCATCAAAATTTCCGCCAAATGCTTGTGGATCGGTTTTTAAAGCCACTAGTCTAATGTCACGGAGTTTTTGCCAGTCGTCAGAAGAAAGTAGTCTTTTGTTCATAAAACAATTATATCTCAAAGAAACACCCCACCCCAATACTTCTTCGCCTTCACCAGCTCAGGCTCATCAGCACCTTCGGCACGCCAAATACAGAGAAGAAGCCCCTTTGAACCAAATCCCCCCAACACGCCATCGGGATGTCGTGTTGGGGGTGCTATTTTACTGCAATAAAGTGAAAAACATGCCAGTGCTTGAGGTTTCCAGCAGCAGTATTTCCATCCTTCTCTTCTTCTGTAAACTCCAAAACCTTTAGCCCCTGAAGAAGTGCTTGGGCCTCTTCCTTTGTATGAAAGGTCATGTCACTACCCTCTTTATTCCACTCATCCCTATCTCCAAAAAACTGACCTACAAAAACTCCGTCTGTTTTGAGTGATTTTATAATTTTTCCAAACACCTCATCAAAACTCGCTTTTTCAATGAAAGGCAAGGAATACTGTGCATTAACCAAATCAAAATTATTCTCCACAAAATCAAATTCTTCAAACCTAGAAATCACATAAGAGACCTTCGCGGGTAGTAAATTTTTTAGAATCTCCTCAGCCACGGACACCTTGTCTACTGCAACAATGTGATTGAATCCCACAGACAAAAGATAATTAACATCATTAAAAGCACCTGAACCAAGATCAATGGCCTTGTCTTTTTCTTTTACCAATTCAACCGCTTTTATAAGCAAAGGTCGCGGACCTTTGTTTTTTGTATTCTCAAAATACTCTTTCCAAGTATTGTCTGGCATTTTGAAATTATATCAAAGTTCGAGCCCAAACATTGACCGACCGTCTGGTATGAAGAGGAAACTTTTTTGAAAATAGATAGTATGCCAACTGGACAGCTCTTCACAGAGGGAGGTTGTATGACCGTAGCAAAGATAAAAGTGCTTTCTACAAATTGTGGATCGCTTTTAAAGGGTCCTTTTCATTTAAGACTTCGGGTTTTGAGTCTATAATTTTCCACGCTTCTTTAAGGCCAACCATCTCTCTTTCCGGAGCAAGGAATGCTCCAGCTTTTTCCTCACCAAATACATGAGTTATTCCCCCTTTTGCCAAAAGATTCACAAGCAGGTGTGAGTGAGTATTAAAATCTTCATTAGGGTATTTCTTTGTAATTTCATCCCATAAAGCATTCGAAAATTCCATATTCTCGCTGATTATAAGAAATACATGACAAAGTTCATGAATTAAAATCGAAACCGCAGTGTCAAAGTCATCCTCGACAAAGAAAGTGAGGGGGTCGGAAAAAGGCGTAAGGCCTTTCCTTTTATTGACCGGGTACGCAATCCAAAATTCTGGAAGATTAAACCCAAGATTTTTATAGTATTCAAAAATTTGATCGTTGTATTTATCCCAATATATACCAAAATGTTCAGCAAATTTTTTGACACGCTCAAAATCTGCCCACTCAAACTTTTCTCCCGATAGTCGAGCGAGTGTTTCTTCGTATATGTAACTATGTCTAATATAAAGTTTTGTCATATGGTAATAGTATGAAAGAAAAAAGGACTCACCACCAGTAGCAGGGAGTCCTTTTTTGCTTCTCGGGCGAGATCACGAGTTGGCTAACCAGAGCAACGGCCACATGAACTGTTGCAGCCATTTGCCGAGTTCCTACCCGTGGTCTTGTCCTCAGCGTACGGTCGACGAAGGACCGTAATAAGAGGTTTCTGCACCTCACCCTCCTTTCTTAGCAGAAATCTTGGGGTAAACGGTAGACCTGATGTGGCGTAACGGTGGAGATTTCACGCGAAGAAATGTGGAAAGAACAAACTCTCTGGCACCTGGCTCAATCCTACCACTTCAAACCGTTGGTGTCCATGGTGTTCTGTGCCGTACCCAAAATTAATCGGAAGCAACTTTTCACTGAGTATTCGAGATACATGAATACCGGAAGGGTGCTCCTTTGGGGTCAAGCTGACCATCACAGGGTCAAACATCGAAATCAAGTCTGGAGTCGCTATCTCTTGGTCTAAAGAAACACCAGACGGATTTAGAAGCCACTCAATGTACGCCAAATTTTCATGATCAAAGTACAAACGACCATGATCCATTGGTGACATTACATCCTTGAGATTTATCTTCTTTTTTTCTTCCTCCCCTAGAGCGAGAATAAGGATTGTTTCAGCCTCATCTAGCGCTTTTTGAGCCGCTACAAGGCGTGACGAATGCGCGGATGACCCGCTAACGAACGCGGGATACATGTGGCGCGAGTAAATGACTGCAAGTATAACCGGAACACTGTCGAGAGTAAGATCAAGAAACATGAGCTTCCAACCCTTCTCTCGCCAATACCGAGTTCTCGCAACCACATACTGACTCAGTCGCTCTGCAGGCACTTCCTTGACTCTTCGTTGGGAGTGCCAGGTAACAAGAATGGCGTCTCTCTCGACGAGCTCATACAGCGCACGAGATTTCGCTTCTTCTGAATCAAAGTGTGCTGCCACTCCGCTCGAGTTTGAACGATAGCATAGTGATCGCCCAGCATGCGAGCTCACAGGATAGTAGACATGATCGACCGGTACATATACCCTTTTTTGCGATGACAGTCTCTCTCCAACTACCCAATCCCATTCCTTCTTAGGATCAAAGTGGTGGAGATCGAGTTTGACAACCTGTTCAGGTAAAAAGGGAGTAGCAATTCGAGGATCAAAAAAATCTGAGTCCAAGTCTACAGCCTTTGCGTGCGCATCTATGCGTACAAGGCTACACACATGACGTTCAAAACCTTCAACCATCGCCTTAATAGCCGCCTCATGACTTACATCTGAGAGACCGAAGGAAACATCATCAGGGTGTGAAAGTAACTCACCCTTCTGATTTACACTTCGAAATTTTGCAATAGATGCCACTTTTGGAAAGGTGTCCCCATCGTACACGAGTGATCGGGAACGAATCCATTCGATCGGCTTATTGGGACCAACAAGGCTATCTCTTAACCTGTCTGCAATCCCAGGCAAATCGTTCTGAATTTTTCCATCCGACTCAGCACCCACAAACAAAACCGAAAGGACAGCCTTCTGTGGATACTTAAGTTCGAGCAATTGAGCAGTAAGCTGGTCTTGAAATCCGCAAATTTCTCGAATTCCAATTCCATTTTCTGCACAAAACAGGTACGCGTTTTGTGCAACATGCCCAACTTCGATGTGTGCTAAACGGTAGCCTCGATTTGAGTATTTTGTCGCCACCCTTTCCAAGTCAGCAGCTATAAAGATGACGAAACTCACATCCTCTGCTTGATAGGAATCGAGTGCTCGATTGAGCTGACCATCAAGAATCTCTTTGTCGAGATTGTACAAAGCCAAACGTTCTGGATCATAACGATAGAGGCCACGAGGAATTGATTGCTCTATACTTTTTACAAAAATATAGAGATCAAGTGGATACAACTTCCCTGCAGACGGAACTGGTCGTTTATTGCCCAGTGAATACATTGAGGCAAGCAAGCCCCCAAGCATTTCTGCGGGAATTGGCTTATCTTCAAACCCCTCTGCACTTTTTCGACTTTGAAGTAGCGATAGAAATTGTGACTGAGGCAAAAAGACCTTAATCTCATTGCTTGTCTGCACAATCTTTGCCCGTGATTCGATTAATTCCGCAGCCTGTCTCGAAGAGAGGCCACTTACAAATCTCAATGGATTTGCAGAATCAGCATGGAAAGAATAGAGAATTTCTCTACTATCACAGATTATGCCTTCTCCTGCACAAGTCGAAACGATTGCTTCAAAAGTCAGCTTATCTATCTCCGGCATGAGGACTTGAATTTCTTCAAGTGTCCGAGAACCATTACAGAAAGCCAAAAACTGAAGCATCGTGCTCCTGATTTCCTCACCCAAAGTGAGGACAATTTCTTCTTGTCTTCCCAAGAAAATGAGCTGATCCAAGTCCTTTGGATAGCCAAAGAGGGCGACAAGCGGCATTTCGATGTGGTACATATTAACCTCCTGTAAAAGAACATGAAATTGTAAGCACCCAACAGCGGTGTTATCTACATCGAAAATTATAACAACTTCTAATGAATGTCAAGATGTCATCTTGAAGCCTTACAAATATGAAGTTGGAACTTTTTTAAACTAATACTTTTATTATAGGTGTTCCTTCTGCAAATACAGCGAAGTTAAATTATAGCTGACTAGGTCTCGTGCTCGTCCACTAACAAATTTTATGGTATAATTAATAGATGATTATACCCAATAAATTATCACAATTTAGAGATAAGAAAATTTTACTACTTGTTTCGGGTAAGCAAAATATGCGCATCTATGAAACTGGCGGTGACACGATTAAGCGGTCAGGTGAATTTCGAGCAACCCTGCCTTTGCACACTGACAACGAGGGTCATTTCAAAGTTCGCTCACAAGGCATGGTTATGAAATCGGGATCTGTACGTGAAGTGAATAATAGCGAAATTATTTCCAGATTTATTAAAGAGTTAAAAAAACAAATAAAATTTCTTAAGGCTTCGAATTACGAATCTGTTTATCTTTTCTGCCCAAGTCACACAAAAAAATTGATCCGGGATGCCTTACCAGTTACATTTCAGAAAAAAATGCATCCTGTCATTGAAGGAAATTACTATTCCGAAACCCCCATATTTCTTTTGGGAAAATTGGTAGATAGAAAAATGAAGAAAAAAAGATTGCCGTTAAAGTCTCCAGAGGCTCGAAAAATACTGAAAAAAAGCAACCGGGCTAGAAAGGTTATCAAAGGAACGCCAGACTATAGTTAAAATCGTTTGTTGTAATATTTGTCATAAAACAACGGCACGTCTTGTGTTAACTAATGCTTATTAAATAAATATGAAAAAATGACCGATGAAACAAAGTGTGAAAAATGTTCACATGTTCACACCAACGAAGATGGCACTTGTACATGTGGATGCAAGGATATGAAGAAATAATTCTCTTCATCTCCTATAAGCAAAAAAACACCCTTTGGGTGTTTTTTTGTATTGGCTGCCAGTCAGGGAACGTGATTACACTCTCGGTCACAGATATTCGCTTGCTAGCGAATTCCGCGACCCCGCCTCGTCCGCCCAAGGCGGACTCCGGCTTTCGAGTCCCTGCCCGAACAAGCAATGATGCCACCCCTCACATTCGTTCGGGATGGTTAAAATCTAAAACGCTTAAGATAAGCGTTAAGATTTTATACCAGCTGCCAGTCAGGGACTCGAACCCCAATTAACCGCTCCAGAGGCGGTCGTCCTACCATTAGACGAACTGGCAAAGTTTTAACTAGCTAATAGCTCATAGCTTACAGCTTATACAAAGTACCTGAAAATGGGCGTAATTTCAAATTTTTTGGTTTTGTGTTTTAATGGCGGGAGAACGCACACTCAACTGGAGGTGGCCGTGAAGACAGAAGAGAGGAACCGACACGGCCTTTCGCTTGCCGAGTGGGATGCAAAGGCCAAAGGTCTTGAAGCGCCCAAAGAGTTCTTCGCTTGGGCGAGAAGAAAAGATTACTGGTGGAAAGGAATGAGCGCGCGCTGGACAACCGAACACTTCAGGAATGTCTTGATTGTGCGCAATACGGACAAGAAGGCAGAGGACCTTCGTAAAAAGATAGGATTTAAGACTGGCAACAGGGCGCGCATACACGATGAGTGATGCGCGCCTGATTTTTTTGAAACCAAATAAAAAACTTCGCCCCCGCCAGCGAGCTCGCTGGCGGGGGTTTCGGGAAATCAGTTGAGGTGGGCCTTGCTCGGCGGCGTTACCGGGGACCTCACAGACTCAACAACGGCTGGCCGAGACATAGCTGTCGCCACAAAAGCGACATTAGCTATGGCGAGTAGAGCATCCTCGATGTGGGTATCATCAGGAATGCTGGATAAAGAAATCTCGTGGGTGAGCAGGTCGGCCTCATACTTGTCGATAAGCCTGCACCCCAACAACAACCCAATCGCCTTGTGACCACCATCCTTGGAAACAAAAAGCACCTTACCGCGACGGCCAGACAAGACTATGCACGGGAAAACTGTCCCGTCCTCCTGATGTGTGCCGAAATACGCTGATGCCTCAATCCCCACGGGTTACCTCCGATGTTAAGTTTGGACCGAACTCGTTTTCTATCTTAATTATACCAAATTAGATTGATATGTCAATCCCCTATCTCCGCGAGTAAGGGCCTTATATCTTCAAATACTTTCTAACTGCGAGATAACTAGAAATAGCGCCGATAGCTATACCAGAAAGCATAATTATGAGGAATATTTGACCGAAGTTTGATGTGTAGTAAGTAAAAATATTTAGACCGATGAAAAAGGTTTCCGTTGCATTCCCCACCCAGTAGGTAATCGGATAAAAGGTGAGGAGTGTGATAATGCCCGCTACGGCGCCATAAATCACACCCACGACCACGAACGGTCCACGAATATACCGAGAGCTAGCACCGACAAGTCTCATAACCGCAATCTCTTCACGAGAAATATAAATTGCCAAGCGAATAGTGTTTAAGGTTATCAAAATAGAAATAACAACCAGAATAAGGGAGAAAGCGGTACCAAACTTGTCAGCCGCATTTATAATTTTCGTAAGGTTATCAATTGCGGTTTTATTTTGATAAAAATTTACCTTATCAAGAATTGGCGAGCCTTCGGTATCAAGTGGTGGATTTGATTCCAGAAAATCAGAAATCCCTTGGTACTGTGAGGGGTCTTTGGCCCTAATATTCAAGCTTGCTCCAAGGGGATTTTCACCAAGCTCATCTAGCGCTTGGAGAGTGAAGGCATCGTTCTGGTGCCGATTCCTAAAATCGTCTAGTGCCTGCTCACGAGAAGTATATGAGATTGACTCAATTTCTGGTAACTTCTCTAAAACAGCGCGAACTGCCAAAATATCGTCCTCAGAGGCAGCGGTGACGAAATATACATTTACATCTACCTTGTTTCTTATTTCTTGCAAAGAGGTATTGAGGATTGCGGATAGAAATATAAGTCCGCCAATAGTAGAGAGGGTGATGACCATCACCAAAACAGAAGAAAGCGAAACAAAGGTGTTTCGAGAAAAGTTAAAAAATCCGCTACGTATTATTCTTTTTACATTTACCCAAATCATAATTGATTTTTAACGAAACGGAATGAGTTTTGGAAAATCATCGCCCCGCCTTCATTAATTTTTGTATTTTATATGTTTATATATTTTACCTCATCAACTTACTAACAGCTAATCTTTTCAAACTTTCAAATGAAGGCGGGATCATTAAAAATATATTCCCCATGCTCATTATTTTCAAATGACATATCTCCCCTCTTTATCATCTCTTACCACCTGTCCATCTTCCAAAGTGATGACTCGACGCCCAAGAGAATCTATAACCCCTTTGTTATGCGTCGTCAGGATAACAGTTGTCCCAAGGTCATTAATCTTTTTTAAAATCTGTACTATCTCATATGTATTTACAGGATCTAAGTTTCCTGTTGGCTCATCAGCAATGATAATGTCTGGCTGATTTACAATAGCACGAGCGATAGCTACCCTTTGCTTTTCACCACCAGAAAGCTCATGTGGGAAACTCCAGATTTTTCTTCCCAAATCTACAAGCTCTAATACATGAGGAACATCGGACTCTATGTCCTCATCTGTGCGACCAGCCGCCTCCATACTAAAAGCAATGTTTTCATAGACATTTTTATTTGGCAGTAAACGAAAATCTTGAAATACCACGCCTATCTTTCTACGAAACTCTGGAACGACTTTTGAATCTAAGGAATGTATGTCTGTTGAACCGAAAAACACCCTGCCATCGGAGGGTCTCTCTTCGGCGAGAATAAGTTTAAGAAGTGTAGATTTTCCTGCTCCAGAATGGCCGACTATAGAAACAAACTCTTGTGGCTCAACCACAAAAGTTACATCCTGAAGAGCAATAGACTCATCGGCATATATTTTCGAAACTTTATCAAAGTAGATCATTAATTTTGTTATTGAGTGAAGCGAGATTAGAAAATTAATTAACCCCGCTTTAGTTTTGCTGAACAATCCGTCACTACGCACAACATCATATCAGAATTTTTTAGAATTTTCCGAATGCGGGCACGAATAGTGCGGCCCTCAACCCGGGAAGCGTTCGGCTCAAAACGGCCAAACAAAACTAAAGCAGGGTCATTCGTCCCTGTATTGTATCACATAGGCAAGTACCAACAAAGAAAGGTGAGAATTGATTACAACGAGGGGTTTTTGTGCCTGCCTTAATCATTATTCATCATTACTCTCCTTTCTTTTTTCCCTATTCCCCCCTACAGCTCTTTCTCCGCTTCTATAAACTCATCTATCTCCCCTTCAAGAACGGATTCAACATCTGAAGTTTCTACATTAGTTCTATGGTCTTTGACCATTTTGTATGGATGAAAGACATAGGACCGTATTTGATTACCCCATTCTATTTGAGTACTTTTGGAAATATACATACCCTTTTCTTTTGCGATTCTCTCTTCCTCAAGATGTTTATAAAGTTTGCCGTGAAGAATGGCGATGGCCTTTTCTTTGTTCTGACCCTGCGACCGCTCGCTCGTCACATGGACAGAAAGGTTCGTCGGTATATGTATGACCCTCACCGCTGTCTCTCGCTTGTTTACATTTTGTCCACCTGGGCCACCTGACTTCGAAAGTTCCACACGGATATCAGACTCTGGAATTTCTAGTTCTCCTGTTTTTTCAAATCTTGGTATCACCTCAACCATTGAAAAAGAAGTATGTCTCAACTGCTTTGCATTAAATGGTGAAACGCGCACGAGCCGGTGCACTCCGGATTCATTTTTCAATGTTCCATAAACATTTTTGCCAGAAATTTCTATAGTTACATTGCGAAAACCGCCGTGGTCATTTTTGTTTTCGTGTATAAGGGCTGTCTTCCACCCCTTACTCTGAATATATTTCAAATACATATCTAGAAGTATGGAAGAGAAATCTTCTGCATCATCTCCTCCTGCACCAGAAAATATCGTCATGATGGCGTCTTCCTTGTCATATTTTCCCACACCCAGTAGGTCGTCTTTTAGATCTTGAATTTCTTTTATAGTTCTCTGGGCCTTGTCTTTGTCAGACCAAAAATCTGGCGAGCTCATAGTCGCTTCAAGTTCCTCAATCTTTTTTTGTATCTCTTCTTTGGTCACAAGTGTGATTATAGCAAATGAAAAGGGACGCCGAGTGGTGTATCGGCGCCCCCTGTCCGTGTCTTGAGACAGTTTCGACCTTGCGGACGTACTGCCAATCCAATTGATTTTAGCGAGGTGTCTAATCCCGCCGAGCAGTGCACAGACCACCGTTCAATATGGACCACGAACAGAGCCCTCTGTGCTTATTGCCGATTGAGTCGGGCCAATTCTCTGACGGAGAAGGCTTGCTCCCCCGTTCCTACAGAATACAGATTTTTATCATTAAAACAAACAAAACTAGAGCCAAAGGCGAGAATCGGACTCGCGTTCCTGCTTTACGAAAGCAGTGTTCTACCACTGAACTACTTTGGCTTTTTTAAAAACTCCGTCGCTTCTTGAGTTCTTTTTCTTGGCGCCCTATTTTCCCTGCCATTACCTTTATTTAGCGCGGAAAACGTTGGCAATAATGCATCGCAATTTGGACATATCAAACGAAGGTTTTCTTCTGCATTATTGCGCCAATTCCCATCAATGTGGTCAGCGACCAATGGGACCTTCCCGGTTTTTGGGTTAACTTTCGACCAACCACAAATACAACATTTATCCCCGAATTTTTCTCTAAGGTAACGTTTTATTGTCACCGTGACAATTCCTATAGTTTGCAGGCCACTTCTTTTCCCGGCCTTCCATTCCCTAAGATAACGCGCACGCTGATATTCCTGCTGACATCTATTACTACAATATTTGTAGAATGACCGAGCAGGCTCTTTGCCACATGTCGGACACTTGGGGCGCGGTTTTTTTGGGTTAGCCATTTATTAATCATAGCTCGGCCAAAGACCACACTCAAATTAAAAAGTGGTCAACAGTTGATAACTAAAAGGTCTAGTTTTGGAGCCAATGATCGGGATCGAACCGATGACCTCCCCCTTCGTTTACACCTCTCTTTTATTTATATGAGAGGACTAGACTGTATCTTTTCGCCTTGGGCGAACCCTTGTCAGTCGTTCGGGCCCTTCAGATATTTCAGGGCCACGGTCTTATCCCTTTGTAGGACTTTAACCGTTATTCGGGATTCATCCAAAAGTTACCTTTTGGCTGGGCAGAATCTTACGATCCACCATGGGGGTGCTCTACCAACTGAGCTACATTGGCAAACTAACAAAACATATACACTGGCGCACAATTCAAAAGAACGGCTTAAATATTATAGAATTTCAAAGCTTTTTGCAAAACAAAAACACTAGACACAAGATCTAATGTTTTTGTTTGTTGCGCAACCTAGTGGACCGAAGGTGCTGAGCAAAGCGAATGCATGGCGTTAGAACTCGACTAACAAAGGTAGGTGGTCAGACACCTCATCTTGTAAGACCTTAAAATCCTTGACCTTAATACCTGATGTAACAAAAATATAATCGGCAAATTTCTCTGGTTTAGTGTAATAACTACTCCTGGTGGTACTTACTCCATATTCTTTAACCAAATTTTCCATATCCTCCTCTAAAATTTTCACACTTTTAGTATCTGGTAAAAGATTGAAATCTCCACACAATACTGTTTTGCTGTTCATTTCATTAAGAAACTCCTTTATCCTTTTAGATTGCTCTAGCCTCTCTGGGGTATCTGTTTTCCCTTTACCATTCCAAATCCCATGCACGTTGGCTACCAGGAGTTTACTCTCCTTGTCTATAAGTTTAATGTATTGGAGATTTCTTGAGTGATTACCACCACCTTTATATTCTTCGACAGAGTATATAGATATGTCGCCTTCTTGCTCTACGTGTATGTCATTTTTAACAAATATCGCTAAACCGTAGTAATCACCGACCGCAGGTCTAAAATATCCTTTATGATTATTTAATATGTTTCGAATATCTATAAAAAGATTGTGGGCGTCATTTTGATACTCGTCATCATTCTCCTTTCCTCTAGCTTCGTGGTAAATCTCTTGTAGACAAAAAATATCAGCGTCTTTGTGCTTCTCGAAAAAATTTAAGAGTGGTTCATGAATACGTCCTCCCCATGTATTCAAAGATATGATTTTCATAATAAAAGTATATCAGTTCTAAAATCCCATCAGTATAAAAAATAGAGCCATATTATTAGCCCTACTTTTTTCTATGCGCAACTTAGTGGAGGAAGTTAGAACTGCTATACAATTAAAATTCTCCAATAAAACTTATTTCAGTCTCTAGGGCATGTCCTAATTCTGACCTTACCTTATTCTGAACTAGAGTTATGATATCTAACACGTCTTGGGCGCTTGCGTTTCCTAAATTCACTATGTAATTCGCATGTTTGTTTGATATTTGCGCTCCTCCAATTTGATGTCCCTTTAGTCCAACTTCATCAATGAGCCTCCCTGCCCCGACTCCATCTATCTTTTTAAATACAGAACCACAGGAGGGGAACTCATCTAGCTGCGGCTGTTTTTTATTTCTCCACCTTAAATTCTCTTCTATTTGATTCTTTATCAAATTTTTATCTTTTGGCTCAAGAGAAAAAGTTGCTTCAGTCACCAATAATTTTCTGTCGTGCAAAATACTGTAGTCATAACTAAAATTAAAGAAGCTTTTATCCACTTTCTTTAAGTCACCATCTTCATCCATTATCTCAGCTGAATCAATAACTGATTCAATAAATAATGTTGTTTGCCTATCTGGAGAAAGGAAGTGAAGATTTTGCCACAAAGCACCTCCTATAGTACTAGGAATCCCAGCAAAATGTTCTAAACCAGACAGGCTGTGCACCAAGGTTTCTTTAATCAAATCTAATAAAATAACCCCGCTATCTACTGTTACAAATGTTTTATCGAAAGTGATTTTTTTTGATTCATTTTTTATAACCAGACCCCTGAATCCTTTATCACCAACAAGAATATTTGCTCCAGACCCTAGAATAAAATAAGGAATCTCATTTTTCTTTGCTATCAAAACTGCATTAATGAGGTCTTCTTTTGATTTAGCGACAATAAAATAATCTGCGACTCCGCCAATTTTATAAGTGGTATGGGGTGCTAGAGATACATTTTTCTGTAATCCAATTAGATTTATCACACCAAAATATTATCACGGTTCTGAAATCCCATCAGTATAAAAAATAGAGCCATATTATTAGCTCTATTTTTCTCGATGCGCAACTTGGTGGAGGATGTTAGAACCAACCTAATTTGTACAATTGATATAGGTGGGAGGGCTAACCTTCAACAATTTTGTTAGAGTCGCTCCATCTTTTCCCTCGGACTCCCCTCGATAGATTAAGTATTTTGATATCTCTATTTCTGCATTCCCTTTAATCTCACAGATATTCCCTCCTAATTCTTTAGAACTAATCCCCAATAAGGCCATAGCCTTCTCCTGATTTAAAATCCCAAACCACGGAATTCGATCATCATCAAATCCTCGGGGTATCAAATGTGCGGTGACTTCATCAACGTAAAAATCTAGTGATGGAAGAGTGCCAATAAATTGATTGTAACTATACACTCCAGAAACAACAATCTTATTATCTCCAGATATATCTCCGAAGGCTGATGCCTCATCTGGAATAATCTCTTTGTTAACTACCATGTCCCCTCGGTTCAATATTTGAGTTACAAGCTTCGGTACCCACATTTTTTGAGTAGCAATCAGTCCCAATCCAATAACAATTAAAACTAGGAGAAAAATTCTAATAAACTTCATATATTTCATACCTAAAATAATACCAGGTTAGAACCAAAAAATCCTTATGGTTAAAGGATTTAATGGTGAAAATCTCATCAGCGCGGGCGACCGGACTTGGCGTCAGCTCACTAATTCCCCCGCCATAGCGGGGTCATAAGTGGCTCCTGCCCGGACTCGGCCTCGCCCTTCGCAAAGCTCAGGACGGCTTCGCGGCCTCCGTCTTTCAAGTCCGGCGTCACTGTAAAACAATACTGCCCGAACGCTTTCGCGTCCGGGACAGTTTGTTTTATGCGCAACTTGGTGGAGGAGGTTAGAACTATTATTTGTAGTAATCAGCTTTAGACTCGTCTGGTTCATCAAGTGTATTGTAGTCAACAAGAATCTCCTCTCCAGATTTTATATCTCTTGATGCATACCATTCATATACTTCATCAGGAATAGCGTTGTAATTATTAGAGTGATTTAAATACCAACCAATGTGCATGTGTCCAAAATCTTGAGGACAAATAAGTTTGTCTCCCCTATTTAAACAATGTTCTTGATAAAACTCGGGAACAGATTCTTTCTCTCTTTCTAATGCTTTCAAATTAACCACTTCATTATCCCCAAATAATCTCAGGTGTGTTCCTTGTTTAATATCCTGCGTGGCAAAAACTCCAACCCCATGCTCTGAGGGTTTTAATATAAAAGAAAATTCATTGGTAGAGTCCATTTTAAAAGTATACCACTGGTTCTAAAATGCCTCCTATAAGAAGAACAGGGTTATAAATATAATTAATAGAGCCAGAAAGAACATGAGCTCTTGAGCAGAAGCATATTTGATGAGCCCTCGTATGTTGACACTTTTGTTAGGGTAGAACGGCCAGTAATCTGACTTATCTAGGGCATCTAAAATAATGTGCCCAAACCATCCCAAAACCAAGACAAGAGCGATTTTGGGTAAAAAAATATAAAACAGAGCAGAAATAATTAGAAAGAAAAATAAATTGTGCAGTATACCTCTCTGGTCTCCGTGAGGGTCGTCTGCACTAGTGATTGTGTCCCAAAAAACTTTCGGCTTTTTTATAACCCCACTTTTTATATATGAGCCAAAGTGGTCAATGTCGGGAATAACAGACGCTCCAATTGCCAGTGCATAATTCCCTGTAACTTTCCCAATAATGGCACCGAGAAGAATGTGAGTGGGGATGGTCATACAAAAAAGTATACCCCGTTAGAACCAAAAAATCACTACAGTATGAAAAACGGGGCTATATTTTTAGCTCTGTTTTTACCAATGCAATACAACTTCAGACTACATTTTTTATACATGTCAATAAAAGTTACCAGAACTTAAAATTAACTTAGACCTTTCACCTTATTCCAATATTTGTAGAGAATGTCGTTTTCTAATTCCTGCACCTTATCGTTTATATTAATTTTATTGACATCCTTGAAATCTGAGAAATAATAGCTAAATATGTCATCCTCGTTATTTTCTAATCTAAACCTAACATTGTCCCAGTGAAATTTTTGCAAAAAAATCAATATCTTTCTATCTGAATAGCGAGGAACTTCTAAAATAAATCTGATATTTTTAGTCATTATTGTTTCCCTTATATAGACGTAAACCCACCACTTAAACTCCACCCCCTTCCTAAGAGGTTCAGTCATTCTATAACCCGGCCAGGTGGAGTCCGTTGATAATTTCAACAATTCTGCAGGCGCATCGACTCTATAAATGTCTACGTTATGCCCTTCCTTCCATAACTTAACAATGTTTTCATACAGGAATATATCTGACTCAACCCATTTAAATTTACTTGAGGATTCTCTTAAATTCTTCTGATATTCAAGGACCATCTCAATTGGTTTTTCATATACTTCATAGTTATTAAAGATTGTAGAAGGGTCCTTTTCACTATCTGCAGGTGCTTCGAGAATAATAACATCAGGTTTTTCCCTTAATACAGCTTCTGCCTGTGTTAAATCTACGCTCTCGCCTTCAAAACAGTCATATTGTTTTATTTCCATACACCAAAAGTATATCACCGGTTCCAAAATCCCGTCAGTATAAAAAACAGAGCTATGTTTTTAGCCCTGTTTTTCTCGATGCGCGGGCGACCGGACTTGGCGTCAGCTCACTAATTCCCCCGCCATAGCGGGGTCATAAGTGGCTCCTGCCCGGACTCGGCCACGCCCTTCGCAAAGCTCAGGACGGCTTCGCGGCCTCCGTCTTTCAAGTCCGGCGTCACTGTAAAACAATACTGCCCGAACGCTTTCGCGTCCGGGACAGTTTGTTTTATGCGCGGGCGACCGGACTTGAACCGGCAACCTCTCCCGTGACAGGGGAGTGCTCTAACCAAATTGAGCTACGCCCGCAATACGATATAAACTAACAGATTCAACACCTAGAGGCAATAAAACACCCATGCAAATTACTTATATCAACCCGCATAGATGCAGATTTATTGCCGGTGACGGAGGTGGGGATTGAACCCACGACCCCAGGCTTATGAGTCCTGTGCTCTACCAACTGAGCTACCCCGTCAAGAAATACCGAACCCATCAAATATACCTTATGAAAATAATCCTGCAAAGGCAGGATTATTTTCATACTTGTTGCGGGTATCAGAATTGCACTGATGCCTACAGGTTATGAGCCTGTCGAGGTACTACTCCTCCAACCCGCTATATTGACCATACTCTACTTTTGTAATGATCAGGTACGTACGGCAACCCGCTATGTCTAAATATACACTTAATTAACTTAACCTGTGCAGGTTATGAGTCTTTGTCCCCTTGCGAGGTACTACTCCTCCAACCCGCTATATTGACCATACTCTACTTTTGTAATGATCAGGTGCGTACGGCAACCCGCCATCTGATTGGCCGAACACAGCCTGTGTGGCACATTATACCCAAATAGAGCCTCGGTGCAACCTAAATCACTCCGAATTCTTTGAATACAGCTCGATAGAGATCGATAATCCTTCTAGCTTCTCTTTCGGATAAAACAAAATCTGCTCCTTCATGAGCAATGGCATTGCGAATTTTGTGAGCCTCCCAAGCCGACTCTATGGTAATAAAATCACTAGGCTCTACTGCTTTTAACTTGTCCGCCATGGTGTCTCCCCTATATCCCAAGGTGTCCAACAAATCACCGAGCATAATATCTGCTTCAATAATTGCAAATTTCCAATCATTTTCGCTTAGAGAATTTAAGTGGGACACAACCCTATCCCATCTGCGACTTTTTTCATCATCCAAATTTCCTTCCGATAATATAACCGGTTCTTTATAAATCTCATTCACCTCCTTATTTATTTCTCTTAACTTCATTATTGACCAAACAATTCCAAATATAAAAAATGAGCACAATACATAAGAGATTACGAGTAGGGTTGGTAAGAACTGACGGCTGAAATAATCACCAAAACGAGATGGAGAGAAAAACTCAGATACCCCCGGCTCTTCGTCAATAAAAGAAAAAATCCTAGTGACAAGGGCGCCGAGTAACATCAAGACAAAGATTATACCTATCAGACTCTCAACTGGTTGTGGTTTTGGTGGTTTTGCGTCCTTTTTGGGGTCTGCCATAAAATATATTAAATTATTCTCCCAAGAAATCTTTTCCTGCTCTAAAAAGAGTATCTTCAGCGTAATTTGACGATATTAATTGTACACCCAAAGGAAGACTCTTCTCTCCACAAGGAACTGTTCCATTTGGAAGTGATATTGAAGGATTCCCAGAAATATTTGCAGGTACAGTGAAAACATCTGCCAAATACATTTGCAAAGGATCACTAGTCTTCTCTCCTATGGAGAAGGCCGGTGTAGGAGTAGTGGGAGTCAATACTAAATCTACTTTTTCAAAAGATTTTTCATACTCTTTTTGTATCAACTTCTGTACAGAAAGTGCTTTCCTATAGTAGGCATCGCTGTACCCAGCAGAAAGCACATATGTTCCAAGCATAATACGCCTCCGAACTTCTTTGCCAAAACCTTCGCCCCTAGTCTTTAGATATTCATCCAAAAGATCTTCTCCTTCCTTGTGAAGCCCATACTTTACACCGTCAAACCTTGCAAGATTGGATGAGACTTCAGCCGGCATCAAAATATAATAGACAGCTAGGGCGTTTTTAGCACTCGGTAATTCAATATCTAGAATTTTATATCCCAAATCCCGAAACTTATTTATGGCCGACTCGACATTTTCAAGTACATCCTTACTCAGTCCGTCAAACAGTTCTCTGGGTATGCCTATGGTTAAAGCACCGTCTTTGGCCTTCTTTTCTTCTGGATAATACGAAGTGCTGTCCATCGGATCTTTTCCCTTCATAATAGAAAAAAGTTTCTCTGCATCATCCACTGTATTTGTGATTGTCCCCAATTGGTCTAATGAACTACCCATAGCTATAAGGCCATACCTTGATATGGCTCCATAAGTTGGCTTAAATCCTACCTTCCCACAAAAACTAGCCGGCTGTCTCACGGAACCACCAGTATCAGTGCCCAAACCGGCAAGAGCCCCATTCATAGCTACTGCAGCGGCAGAACCGCCAGAAGAACCACCAGGGACGCGCGATTCATCAAGTGGATTTTTTGTCGGTCCATATGCAGAATTTTCTGTAGAACTACCCATCGCAAATTCATCCATATTTGTCCTACCGAGAAAAATAGCTCCTTCTTTTTTCAACCTCTCGATGGCTGTAGCATTATAGGGAGCCGTGAATGAAGAAAGTATTTTTGAAGAAGCACTAGCAATCTTGCCTTCTATCAAAATATTATCTTTAACAGCCAAAGGAATGCCTGAAAGTTTTCCACTAGTTCCGTCTTTTATTTTTTTCTCAGCTTCTTTTGCCTGTGACAATGCATCGTCTCTAAAAACTTCTAAATAAGCATTTATCTGTGGATTTTTTTCCTCTATTACATTTAAATACTCTGACACCAATTCAGAGGGACTATACTCACCTTTTTCAAAAGAATCTTTTGCTCTTTTTATTGAAAGATTATTTAAATCAATCATGTGACAAAATTTTTTTAACCTTCACAAAGCCATCCTGACTATCAGGAGCTTCCTTCAATAGAGTCTCCGTGTACAAACCGCTTTCGTGTGGATTTTCATCCTGACGAAAAACATTCCTGACAGAGGAGGTTTGCTCTGTTTCACCTGACTCACTCGCCAACTCTGATATCTGACCCACATATTCTAAAATGGAATCAATTTCCTTCGAGAAAGAAATTTTCTCTTCTTCGGAAACCTCGATTCTAGATAGATTAGAAAGCTTGTCTATGTCTTCTGGGGTAATCATATAATTAGCACTAATATTATCACTTTTTTAGACTTTTACGAGGATATTTTCTTTAGAAACTCACCTTCATTCAAAATAGAGACACCGAGCCTTTCTGCTTGTTTGGCCTTTTCGCCCGGCTCTTCACCGACGACTACGAAGCTAGTTTTTGAAGAAACAGAGGCAGAAACTGAACCACCTAAAGATTTTATTTTTTCTTTTGCCTCATCTCGACTCAGAGTAGAGAGTGAACCAGTGAGAACAAAAGTAAGTCCTTTGAGCGGTCTGTCACCACTTTCATTTTTAAAATCCAAAACCTTAATTTCACGGAGAAGTTTTTCGAGAGAATTTTTGTGGCCCAAGTCACGAAACCAAGTATAAACAGACTTAGCAATAATAGGACCGACCCCCTCAATGCTGGAAAGTTCTTCTTCAGAAGCATTTAGGACCCCACTTAAAGTGCCGAAATATTTTGCCAAATCTTCCGCTGTCTCTTCTCCCACCTGTGGAATAGAAAGTGATGTTAAAAATCTAGGCAAGGAAATTTCTCTAGAAGAATTTATGGCCTCAATCAAATTATCCGCTGACAGTTCGCCAAAACCTTCTAAATTAACTATATCGCCCTTCTTTAAGGTGAAAATGTCTGCAAAAGAAGAAATTAAACCTTCCTCCATAAGCTGTTTCACAATTCTCTTTCCCAAACCATCAATATCAAAAGCTTTTCTTGATACAAAATATTCAAGCTTTCTTTCGAGTTGAGCAGATGAATCCTTTACTACACACCTATAAGCTGATTGACCCGGCACCCTCTCAATAGATCCGTCACCACCACATTCTGGAATCTTCTTTGGAAACGAGAAGGGTTTTTCTTTTCCAGACCTCAACTCTTTCAAAACCCTGACAATGTCTGGTATAACATCCCCCGCTTTTTTCAAAATGACACTGTCTCTAATACGAATGTCTAATCTTTTAATCTCATCTTCATTGTGCAAAGTCGCGCGCGACACAGTAGAGCCATCCACTAACACAGGCCTTAGTTTTGCCACGGGCGTTATTACACCAGTTCTACCCACTTGAAATAGAATATCTTCCACCACAGTGGTGACTTCTTCTGCAGGAAACTTATAAGCAATGGCATATCTGGGAGATTTGGCGGTATAACCAAGTGACTTTTGGACAGATATTTCATTAATTTTTATAGCTAAGCCATCCATACCATAATCCTCTGTTTCACGCCTCTTTCGCCAAGTATCATAATATTTCTCTACTTCTAAAATACTTTGACAGTGAGCAAAAGACGGATTTACTACAAACCCCAAACTTTTAAGGAGTTTTAATTCATCAGTTTGAGTCTTGGGTACTGAAATACCCTCATCTCTAATATTCAAATCGTCTATATCGTAGACAAATGCCCTGAGGTTTCTCTCTTTAACTATGCGAGAATCTAACTGACGAAGAGAGCCAGCGGCGGCATTGCGTGCATTGGCAAAAAGAGCTTCGTTTTTTTCTTTTCTTTTTTCATTTATTTTTTTCAGCTGACTTTTAGGAAGCCAAGCTTCTCCAACAACTATTATGTTTACTGATTTAGATAATTTTAGTGGTATATCTTCTATTGTTTTCAAATTTTGGGTGATATCCTCCCCTACCAATCCGTCACCGCGAGTAGCCCCTTTTACCAAAACGCCTTTCTCATAAGTAAGAATAATTTTCAACCCATCAATCTTGTGTTCAACACAAAAAGAAAAATTTGGGACATTGTCCGTCTCTTTTTTCAGAAACCTCTTGGCTCTGGCCTCCCACTCTAAAAGTTCTTCTTTATTGAAAACATTATCAAAAGACCATTGTGGAATAGCATGTTTAACTTTCTCAAAAAACTCCAAAGGCGCACCGCCCACTCTCTCTGTGGGTGTATTAAAGCTCTTCAATTCTGGATACCTTCCCTCAATATCAATTAACTCTTTCAAGAGAGAGTCGTATGCCTCATCTGATATTTCTGGCTGATCTTGTTCGTGATAAAGAGCCCTGTGGTAATCCACAAGGTTACGGAGCTTTTTGGCTCTTTTTTTGATATCTGGAGTGGCCTTCATCACCCTATGATACCCGAAAAGTGGTATTTAGTAATCTACTCTTATGGCCCTCTCTACGCGCCTTAGGGCGCCTGACGCACAGGTATTATACCCCTTTGATTCTATGGTTGTCCGAACACCACTAGAGTAGTTCTTTGCAACAGTTACCGTGGCGCAATAAGTTCTGGGAAGAAAGGTGATATTAAAAGTTGAAGTAGCATATGGTCCATTAGATGTTCTGTTTATAGAAATAGTGGCATTTAGGGGATTTGATGCGTCAGCATTACAAGAAAGTGTTGTCTGTGGTGTAGTGGTTGAAAAAGCTGTCTGCCCTGAAGGGTTCTTCACATCCCAAAATAGGGCGCATTCAGCACCGCTATCAGCCGCATAAAAAGCGGTCTGTGAGTCTCTCCCCGCTGAGGATATGTTTATCTGTCTAATGGCTAAATTTACAACGGCAAAACTTACCAAGACCAATGCTCCAGTGATAGTAATAGCAATGTATAAAGCAATACCCCGTGAACTGTCTTTAATTTTAAATCTTTTGTTTTTCATTAAGTTTGCCAATTTAAAATTATCTCTTTGACTTCAAAACTTCCCTTTGGCCAAGTAATAAGAACGGTCATAGACACCTCGTCAGCATTAATATTTTGCACCCTAACCTCTCTCTTAAACTGATTTAAAGACCAAGAAGAATCGTAGCCGTACATTTTTGTATTTACATCTTGTCTTAGGTTTGGACAGGTGGTTGGCGAGGCGCAGGCAGTAATCTGGTTCGCCACAACATCAATGAGACACACTTTACCGGGGTAACATGGATCACTAGAAAGATTAGAGACGCCACTAAGCCAGTTGGTTGGAGTAACTGTATTCAAAATACTGTTTGTATCTCTCTTATTTCTTATAAACTCCACTGCTTCTTGGGCCAGATAAAAAGCAATGACCTGATCTCTAGACTCGTATGCACTTGCCAGACCACTCCTAGCGGCGGTCATGGTAGCCACAAGAGCAAAGATAAAAATAGTTATAGCAATAAGAACCTCCAAAAGGGTGAATCCTCGAGAAGAACTGATTTTATTTTTTGTTTTTGTAAAAAAGAATTTCATATTTTTATATATCAAGACTTCTCTGAGAAACCGTAGTTTGCAAGGTGAAATTGGACTGCAAAGAAGGTTTCTCTCCGGCATACCCCCTAATAAGTATGACGACCCTTGGTTGAGCGTCATCTGGAGATGACCCAGACTGAGGATATGAATTAAAAACATAAAACCTTAAATCCTGAATAGTCACCTCAGGAGCGGTAACAGCTAAGTACGAGGTCCCACCGTTTATAGATTTCTCTATACCATTACCAGCTGAATTAATTTTATAAATTATATTTTGCCCTTCACTGGAGACGAAGCTAATTGCAGTCCCCGGGGACGATTGACCAGTACAGTTAAGTGGTGCCGGAGGAAAGCTGGTAGCTACACCACAACGATAATTTTTACCGAACTTTATCTCTCTAGACATAATTTCAAGAGTAAAGTTCAAATTTGTCATCACTGATTTTAGAGACCTCGCTTTTCTACCAGCATCCAAAACACTCAAAAGTGAGCCCATACTAAATGTTAAAATCACCACAAATATAGCTATCGCCACCAAAAGCTCCACAAGAGAAAAACCTTTTGATTGTCCGAGTTTGTCCCCTCTTTTGGTTCGTCTATTTATGAGATTAAAAAAGTAATAAAATTTCATATCATCTAATTAATTGATACTTGGCCTGTCGTATAAACAACAATACTCTTTGTCTTACCTTTTGGAGAAGTTAGGGTGATACGAACACCTCTGTGGCCAGAATATGTCACTAGACTCCCAGAGCTATTAAAAAAGACTATCTTTGCAGATGGACTCGGTCTAACAAAAGTAATGGCAACTCTTCCTAAACCACAAGTTTCGCTCCCTGTTGATGTAATAACACAAAGCTGACTGATAATGTTGCCCCTAGATACAGGGTGTCTAAATATACATTCTCCAGCAGTAGAACATGTACCAAATGTATCAAAGTATCCGTTTTTCACCCCCCTGTCAGCGAAAGTATAGAAAGCAGTATTGGTCGGGTTATTGATTCCTGAGATATTAAAATCTACCCCATAAGATATATCAAAATCACCGGAAGAGGGTGTTCTCTCTCTAACACTAATACCATAAACCTGCGCTTCACGAACCTGAAGATCTATCTCATTGACTACATTATTCAGAGATATTTGGTCACTTAAATCTCCTTGGTTAAAAACTACAATGGCGGTAATAAGCCCAATAATACTCACAGAAATCATAAGTTCTATGAGGGTAAAACCCGTTAGAGATTTTGGACCAGAAGATTTCTTTTGAAAAAACAAGTTAAACATTGAAAAAAAGAGTTATTTGAAACACATCACTTTGAAGTACGAGGGCGATGAATGTGCCGATAATCAGAAAAGGAGCAAACGGAACCTCACTCTTCATTGTAAGCCCTCCGCCAACCGAACTCAATCGCTTTATGCCCATACGAACAATCAATTTCGAGCCGACTATCCTTAAAATTGCAAAACCAGCACCAATCCAAAAGGCAAAAGCTAAAGCAGAAAGACCCTGAGAAAGACCCAAATAGAGACCAATACCTAGAGCGAGTTTTACATCACCAAACCCCATCCATCGACCATTTGAAAAAAACCATAGGGCGAAAAAGAATCCAGAAAGCAAAATTGCTCCCAATAGATGGCTAGGTAATATGCCCCACCCATAGAAATACACACTAATTGTCAGAAGAGCCAGTGCACAAAAGGAAAAAAGGAAGGAAAAAAGATCTGGAATGATTTTATGCCTAAAATCATAGAAAAATATAATCAAAAGAGATGACCAGAGGGTGACGGACAGCACAAATTTAGATAGAGACTCCAGCCCTCCGATCTCCACACTAAACCAGTGCCAAAAGAAAACAAACAGGAGACCGCTCAAAAGCTCTACGATGGGATACTGCCAAGAGATTTTGGATTGACAGTTGCCACACCTACCACGAAGAAGGAGAAAACTGAATATAGGAATAAGTTCAAACCAACGAAGCTTTTTTCCGCAAGAAAAACATCCAGACCTACCGGCTAAAGATTTTCCCGTATTGTATCTTAAGATAACAACATTAAGAAAACTGCCGATAATCGCACCGAACATAAAAACAAAAATAGAGACTAAATCGTCCATATAAAATATTATACGCTAATGGGCATAACAAAACGACTTAGAGAGTACTCTCTAAGTCGTTTTGTTTAAGAGAAATTAACTCTGGTCACAGTATGCCAAGTCAGTTGTAGAATCAATTGTAGCGACACCCATAGCAGAGACGCCCGTGCTGTCTACACACCAAGAATCATTTGGGTCAGTCTTCATAGGTACGGAAACCGCCCAAGAAGATGCGGCTGTACCAACGCCAGAGTCATCTCCATCATCGGCATAGCAGGTGGCTGGTGTAGCCCCTCCAGAAGAAGAGGTTACCGCCCCAGCAATTTGCGCTGTTATGTTGGGGTCAAGAAAAATGCTATCGGCCGTGGTACAACTCCCATCTATTACGTCAGAACCATAATGATTATTGGTATCATAAAATATTTCTGCTTGAGGGCGAATGCCTGCTAGATTTGCTTTTATAGATGCATCAGCGCCCTTTGCTCTAGCGGTATTCAAGCTTGCCAACACAACACTAGAGAGAATGCCGATAATTGCAATAACGACCAAAAGCTCAATTAATGTGAAACCCTCACTAAAATTTTTTCTTTTCATATTATTTTAATTAAATCTGACTATTACACTTTATAATATTACGGACATACTGTAACCCCAGAGCCCAAGACGGTGGGGTGGCTTTTCAAAGCACCGGCAGAATCAGCGCACAGAAAGGCGTTGCCACTTTCTGGCTGTTTCAACTGTATTGATACGGCCCAAGCTGTGGCAGTATTTCTACACACCGGCGAAGGGGTGCCGGGAGCATTTTGAGCAGAAGCTAGGATTTGGGCAAATCTGGGGTGGGTAAAAATGGACCCGGCGGTAGTGCAAAGGTTTCCTGCATTTCCGAAACTTCCATTATCATTAAAATATATATTGCCTTCACTTCTGAGTTGAGCAAAAGAACTTCTAATGCCGGCATTAATACTTTTATTTCTAGCGCTAGAAAGATTCGCCAACACAACACTAGAGAGAGTGCCGATAATTGCAATAACGATTAAAAGCTCAATTAATGTGAAACCCTCACTAAAATTTTTTCTTTTCATACTTTTATTGTTATGTATTGCAAAGGTTCCCAGTAGCACTTGAAACCAGTCCTGCTCTGCCTCTAGAAATTCCGGTAGAATCGACACACCAAGCAGTATTTACTCCCTCGACCTGCTTCAGCATCGCAGAGACAACCCAATTCAAACCATTTGAACTCATCACACATTGAATAAAGGATGTGGTAGAACCACCGCTTGCCTGTTTAATAACATTTAGTGCATCAACTACCTTAGCTTGATTAAGTGCATTCGTTGTATTAACTGTCGTAGGACAGGCAGTCCCAGACCAACCACCAGAAACTATGTAGCTACTATTTATATCAAAAAAAATCTCTGTTTGAATACGGATAGATGAAAGATTCGCTTTTATAGACGCGTTGGCAGCCTTGGCCCTAGATTGGTTTAAGCTCGCCAATACAACACTAGAGAGAATGCCGATGATTGCAATAACGACCAAGAGTTCTATGAGGGTGAACCCCCACTCCGATTTAGCGGAGCTCACACCTGTCAGAAGGCGGATATTTTTAGTCTTTAAATTATCTTCTGAAGATGAAATTCTACGAAACATGTGTTGATTATACATTCTTTTAACCAATACCCCACACCATTTTATCCCCAAACAAAAAGAGCCCCATAGGGGCTCTTTTTGTTCTTTTAACACAGCCCACAAACTAAGGACAGACGGTAGCTGATCCTCCAAGAGTATTATCTATAACCTTAGAAGCCCCTGTACTATCTACACACCAGAAGTCGGTCCCCGAACTACCACCAAATACATTTATGGTTCTAAGTTGCGTTGCCGCAGCCCAAGCCCCAGCACCAGCTGAAGTGTTACAAGTAGCTGTCCCACCACCAGCTGTCTGAGCAGCTGCTATTTGTTGTAAAACATTAGAATTACCAAAAATCGTGTTGGCGCCAGAACAAGAGCTAAGCAAAGTGGCCTGACAAGTTGATGAATTACTGTAACAACCATTATTATCAAAAAGTATCTCTGCTTGTGCCCTGATATTGGCCAAGTTTGATTTTACCGCGGCATCTGCTCCCTTTCCTCGGGCTGTATTTAGACTAGCCAATACAACACTAGAGAGAATGCCGATGATTGCAATAACGACCAATAATTCTATAAGAGTGAAACCTGAAGTTCTTTTCATTTGAATAATATTAACAAATAATTTTTATAATTGGACATCTCCGGAGAGACACTCCTCTCATTCTTGAAACGAGTACTTATATTATAAGCCAAAAATCTCTTTAAATACAGCAGGTGTGGATAAGCCCGCACACTAACCTCGAAGCCGAAGTTAGTGTGCGGGTGAACCTCAGACACAACATAATAATATTTTAGCCCGCAGAAGAAGCGATATTGTAAATCGGCATAAGAACAGATGCCAAAAGAACGCCTACGCCCAGACCCAAAAGAACAATCATCACGGGCTCAATGAGGTCTACCAAAGTATCAACGGCGTTCATAACTTCCCTTTGATAAAACTTGGCCATAGTCTTCAAAATACTACCCAATTCCCCTGTTTCTTCACCAACTTTTATCATTTGAACTAAAATGCCTGGAATTTCCGGATACTGAGAAAAAGAAGAAGATAATGAACTTCCACCCCTAACTGCCAAAAGACTTTCATTCAAAATCTGTTTATACACATCACTGCCGACAACAGTTGAAGTGATTTCTATGGCTCTCAACATCGGAATACCCGAAGAAATCATAGTGTGCATATTGTCAGCAATCATTGAAAGATAGAGCTTTCTATACAAATCACCAACAAAAGGAATGCCTAACTTAAATCCATCAAAAGCGAAAGACCCGACTGGAGTTCTTGTGTACCTTACAAAGAAGTAGAGAGCTACCATAAAACCAGCCGCGATAAACACTCCATAATTTACAAGAAAATCACTCATACCTATAACGATTTTCGTATACAGTGGAATATCCTGACCAGAATCAATGAGGATTGCCGCTATTTTAGGAATAATCATAGTAAACATAAGCACCATCACGCCTATGAATACAGTTATGACGAAAGCCGGATATATAAGAGCATTACGAGCCTTTGAAGTTACTTCGTATGTCCTGTCTAGATAGTCTGCTAAGTAATTGAATATTTCATTTAGCTTTCCTGTTTCCTCTCCGGACTTAACCATATTTACATAAAAATCAGAGAAGACTTTTGGATGTTTAGATAATGCTTTTGATATAGAGCTCCCACCTTGAAGATCATCTGCGATTTCAGTAAGGGCTTTTCGCAAAAAAACATTTTCTACTTCAGCAGAAATCAATTTGAAAACGCGAAGAGCCGACACTTGAGCATCAAATAGGGTCGCCAACTGCCTAGACAGAATAACTATATCTTTGTTTGAAACCCTTCTACCAAAAAAGAACTTATGTTTGAGCATTTCATCCTCTACAGGGATAATGGACGAGATGATTAGTCCCCTTTTTTGAATAGAGTTGATGGCCACATCGATACTGACCGCATCAATAGTGCCTTCTTTATTTTCCCCATTCGCATCAAGTGCTTTGTATGTAAATAACATAATATTTTAAAGCATTTTCTCTAGTGTCTTCGGATTAGTAGAGAACAAATATGCATTTTCTACTGTAATTTCACCGTTCTGCACAAGAGCTGCCAAAGAACGATTCAAATCAATCATGCCTAGCTCTGAACTTGTTTCTATAACAGCATTAACTTCGTGAGTTCTCTTGTCTCGGATAAGGTTGGCTACGGCGTTGTTGTTTATCAAAAGCTCGTATGCAGGAATAAGGCCCCCAGAAATACGAGGTATAAGTCTCTGAGAAAATATCCCGGCCAAACTTCCAGCTAATTGGACACGTATTTGAGACTGTTGGTCTGCTGGAAAGGCATCGATGATACGGTCTATTGTCTGTGCTGCTGTATTTGTATGCAAAGTAGAATAAACAAGATGACCAGTTTCGGCTGCAGTAACGGCAGTGGCTACAGTGTTCGGATCACGCATTTCGCCTATCATTACCACATCCACATCCTGCCTGAATACACTCCACAGGGCAGAATGAAAATCATTTGTATCTATTCTCACTTCTCTTTGGTCAATAATTGCCTTTTTGGGCTCAAAAATATATTCAATAGGATCTTCGATAGTGACAATATGCTCTAGTCTTTCTTGATTTATCATCTCTATCATTGTCGCCAAAGTAGTAGATTTACCCTGACCAGCTGGGCCCACAACTAAGAAGAAACCCTGCTGTCGATGGACAAATGTTTCAAGAACGGGCGGTAGATTGAGCTCCTCTAGGGTACGAATCCTCTTTGGTATAAGTCTAAGGGCAATAGATATTCTTCCTAGGTGATAGAAAACATTGCCCCTAAATCTGGCCGTATCGTGAGAATAAGCAAAATCAAGCTCTTTGTTTGCTAGAAAGTCTGCCTTCATCTCTGGGCGGATTAGAACCGCCAAAAAAGCCTCTAAATCCTCCCTAGTTAATGGCTTTTCTTTCATCAAAGGCACGAGAAAACTCGATACGCGGATATAAGGAACGCGCCCTTCAGAAAGATGCAAATCCGAACCGTTTTCGGTCAAAACTGTGGTAATGAGACGCTCTAATAGTTGATTTCTGTCCATGAAAATTATTTTTTATTTTCCCCCAAAATCCTAATAACCTCTAATACAACCTCTGACGGTATCATGGTTGCTTTAATAATATAACCAGCAACACCAAGACTTTCTGCTTTCTCAATTTTAGCAGGGTCTGTCTCATTTGTAAGCATAATAACTGTTGATTGCGGAGCAAGTTTTTCCTTCCTAATGGTCTCCAAAAGCTCCAGACCATCCATAACTGGCATAATGATATCCAATACAAGCACATCCGGAGAATCACCAGACCTTAGTTTTTCTAGAGCCTCATTTGGTCCAACGGCAACAGTGGCATGGTGCCCAAGATTATTAAACTTTAGAGCATACATATCTAACAAAAACTTGTCGTCATCAACAATGAGAGCTGTGTATTTTTTTTCTTCCATAATAATTTTAGTATATCACGACAACGGGCAGACAAATTACAAAGTCCCCACTTCTTCAAAAGGAATCATTCTTTTAAATGCCTTCAAAATGGCGTCTTCTCTCATAGTAAGCATTCCTTTCTCTCGTGCAGCCTTGGCAAGCTCAAGTTCCGTACCTTCGCGAAGAATAATCTGCTCTATATCTTTGTCCATTTCCAAAACCTCCATGACTGCGTACCTTCCTCTGGTACCATTTGGGCAATCTTCTGTAGGAGAAATTTCATAAAGCTCGTCACCTAATTCAAGTTCTTTTCTATACTGTTCTGGTAAATCAGCAAATTGTTTATCTAACATCGCTTTTATACTTCCATCAACTGGTATCGGTTTACCCGCCCCAGGACAAAGCGCCCTCACAAGTCTTTGGGCGATGGTCAAAACAAGGGTTGGGGCAATAAGATATGGATCCACCTCCATGTCTATAAGGCGCGGAATAACACCAACTGCGTTATTGGTGTGAATAGTAGAAAAAACCAAGTGACCTGTAAGAGCGGCCTGAATAGCCAGCTGAGCTGTTTCCTTATCACGAATCTCCCCCACCATTATAATGTCTGGGTCTTGACGCAAAGTGGTACGAAGACCATTTGCAAATGTATATCCGATTTCAGGACGAACTTGAGACTGACTGACTCCTTCAATATTGTATTCTATTGGATCTTCTAGAGACAAAACATTTTTAGTATTCCTATCAACTTCATTCAACATTGAATAAAGACTGGTAGATTTACCTGAGCCGGTGGGTCCGGATAAAAGTATAAGACCGTATGGGCGCTTGAGAGCCCTACGAATTGCTTCAACATTTTTCTTGGTCAAACCAAGTTCATCTAACTTCTTAACTCCTTTTTGCTGATCAAGAAGGCGCATAACCACCTTCTCTCCAAAATATGTTGGGAATGTAGATACACGAAAATCAATCTTCCTGTCTCCAATGTTTGCACTAAACCTACCGTCTTGTGGCTTTCTTTTCTCATCAAGACGAAGCTTGGAAAGAATTTTTATCCTAGCCACAACAGCTGAGTGAACTTTTGAAGGTAAAATAAGAGAAGTGTTCATTATGCCATCAATACGAAAACGAACACGAACATTTTCCCTCATCCTCTCTATGTGAATATCTGAAGCGTTGCCATCTGTTGCATATCTAAGTATTGTAGCTACAATCTTAGTAACCGGAGCATCTTCAATAATTTTGGTGTTATCTTTGCCATCTTTAACAGAACTAATATCAGATACGTCTATCTCATTTGCAGCATCTGAATTCTCTTCTTCTTCAGGACTTTGACCCTCTCCATCATCGTCACTTGCACTCCCTTTTGGCCCAACAAGCTCAGTTTCCAGTTCTGATAAGGCCTTTGTGACTTCACTAGAAAGACCCTTATACATTGCGATAACAGAATCAAAATCTTTTTCGCTTATTAAAAAAACCTTAAAAGGCATCCCGACTTTAGCAGAAATAAAATTCAAAGCATCTTGTGCTTCGATATTGTCTGGATCAACAATACCAACCTCAAGAACCCCGTCTCTTACCCCAATAGGTACAAATCTATAGTGTGTAGCTGACTCCTCTGGTATGTATTCCAGAACCTTTGCGGGAATCTCTTTGTTGGCAATAGGCCTCCTCGGAATATTGAGCTCTTCACTTCTCAGGCGAAGTATTTCATCTACTTCAACTCCCCTTTTTATTAAAACCTGATCAATCGTGGAATCAGTATTTTCTGCTTCGTCAAGAATTGCGGGAATATCTTCCGCTTTTATTATTTGTTTTTCTGCTAATGAATCTAGTAAGCTCATAGATAGATAGTAAAGTAACTACATAACAGTATATCCGAAAAACAGGGCGGATGCTTAGAAAAAAGTGAACTAAAAATCAATCTATATCGGATTGAATGGATTATTTCTACCTCTTGGCTGATCTGCGATTGTTTGCTCAAAATCTGTCAGAGATATAAAAGCCTGGTCTCTAAACAAAGAGGTGTCGAGAGTGACTTGTTCAAGTTCATGAAGTAGGTCTATCAAATCTTGACCAACAACTTGTGCCTGAACAGGATTACCAAATTCGTCTACTATTAACTCTTGTGGTGGCGTATCTTTAAGAAAGAAAAAGTAAGCAGCAGCAACCACCAAAAGAATGGATACCGAGATTACAATGGTTTTTTTAAATGTGTTGTTAGTATTTGATTCCATATAGATATTATTTTAACCAATATGTCTGTATTGATACTTCATATTCATGTATGCCGTTGTTTACACCCTCATCAGCAACCTGGAAAGACACGGACTTTATATCAACCATCTGCAAACTTTTCTCTAGGTCTTTTAAGAAAGAAACCAAATTTTCATATCTAGTAGAAAAATTAAAAGAAATTGTTGTAGTTTGATACGGCTTGATAAGAAGCGGATCTAGTGTGATTTCTTGGGCTGAATCAACCACCTCTTCTGTAACGCGTATACTTTTTATGGTGATACCGTGTTTTCCACCAATGGCGTCAATGTCTGTGACAAATTTTACGGTATTTATCTTATCGGGCACTATTTTTTGAAGTCTTCTTAGATTGTCCTGACTAAAAGAATTGTATGTTGTAAGAAATTCATCTCTCTTTAATTCAAGGTCTTTTGCCCTATCTAAAGCGTCTGAATATTGCTCTTCTTGAGAAATCAGTTCTTTGACCCCCGCATAACTAGGATCAATATGCAGATAAAAAAGACCTATTGAGATTACTATTAATAATATTGGGGTTAAGCTTCTCATGATTTTAATTTGTTTGATTTACAGCACCCTGCTCAGACTGACCTGTTGCTGGATTTGTCTGGGCACTAGTCGTAGCGGGCGGGGGTACGGGCGTTGAGTCAGTAGGTAAACTTTGGGTGTCTGGTGTGGACGGTATGGTTGGTATAGCACGAAACTGTTCTCTATATGAAATGAGTTTAGGATTTATTCCTGTTTTGAATGAAAAAACCACCATTCCATTTTCATTTAAATCTAAGTCTGAAAACTGTGGATTAATTAGATTAGAATCACTACTGAAAATACTGGCCTGAAGAGCAACGGTCGCATAGGTGCGTGCCTCGCCCTTCATTGTCACTGTAAATGTGTCTCCCTCTCCCTTTGAAAAAGACATACCATTGAACCTTACACTTTTGAGGGTGTTAATCTGTAAAAATTCAAAAAACGAAGAAAGGGTGATGTGCTTATCTATAAGCTCCTTAGCAGAAACAAGGCGAGCATCAGAACGAGAAAGTTCTTTTATGAGATCTGGGCGCAACGACTGCCTGGCAAGAGTTAGATTATTTTCCATTCTGGCAATACGACCAGAAAGATATTTGTCATAAGCGAATACACCCAAAGAAGAGACTAGGGTTACAATAAAAATGAGGCTCGAGAAAAAAGAGAAAAGTCCACCGGAAGTCTTGTAAGCAAATCCGCCGGTATTATCTTTTTTGGGAATGAACGAGGCTTGTGGTTTTTCCATTTAGTTTAATTAAACACTTTACCTAAAGTGATTATACTACCAATCACACAACAAAACATCACTTATTAATCCACAGCCAATAAAATTGCTATCGACTAGAAAATAAATTATAAAACCGAGACAGATTAACCCAACTCTTGAAGTCTGCGGAGAGCAACACCCACAGCTACAGCAAACTCTGGACCGGTCTCTCGTAAAATCGGCTCGAGAAAAGCGGGGGCTTCTGTCTTTAAAAAAGGATTGCCTTGAAACACGGGTGTCTGAAAACCTTCTTGAGCCAAATCACCCAAGCCTTTTAATGCGGATCCTCCACCAACCATAACAATTTTACTAATTGTTTTATTATATTTTCGTTGATAGTTTAAAACAACCTGATTTGCTTCAGAAAATATATAATCCAAACTTAACCTAACAATGTCTCTGATGTCTGTTTGGCCACCAGGAATTATGCCTACAGACCTCTTCAATATTTCTGCTTGATTTATTGGAATATTCAAAGATCTAGAAATCATACTAGTAATATCTTGGGATCCACGATTAATCGTATGGGAAAGCCTCACGATCCCTCGCTCAATAATATAGAGCTTGGTCGATGAAGCCCCCATATCAAAAATCATGACAGGATCTTTCTCTTCCTCAAGTACCGCCCGCATAGTGCTAAAAATCTCTATTTCAAAAAAACTAGATTGAAGTCCCGTCTTTCTTATTATCTCTTGATAACGGGTTATGGTCTCGTTGTGAATGGCGACCAATAGTATATCTGTCTTTTTAAGCTTATCTACCCCCTTTTCATCTTTTTTCTTTTCTTCGTATTCATTCTCGTCTTCTTCCTTTTCTTCTCTGGGTATAACAGACCAATCGAGAGTTACTTCCGAAATTGGGACAGGTATGTATTTTCTCGCCTCAAGTGGCACCATAACAGAAAGCTGTTGGTAACTTACCAAAGGCATCTCTATAAGTGACATCAGGCTCGAAGAAAATGGGATGGCAATACCACAAAAATTGGTGGTCAAATTTACCTCTTTCTCTCCCATAAGGTCGGTCAGAGCCTCTATGAGTTTTCCTGTCTGAAGATTTGTGGATTGGCCAATTTCCACTCCGCCATATGGACCGAGAGCTAGTTCACCATAAGTCTCTAGTACCGCCCTCTCCCCCTTTTTACGAAGTTGAACTACCTTGATAGCGGAAGAACCAATATCAATTCCTAAAACACTTTGAGGTTTTTTCTTAAATAAATTCTTTAAAGGGTTCTCCATAAATACTATTTAGACACAATTATACCACATACATATTACCAACTTAATATAATATTAATAATATGCTTGGGAATATATTTCATTTCCTACTAAACAGCCTTTTTCCAAAGAAAAAAGCTGTTTTAGATATTGAAAACTTAGCTAAAGAAAATAAACTTCGCACACTTAGTGGGTCTCCGGAAACACCATATGCTTTTATCAGATCAATATTCCACTACAAAGACCCGAAAGTTAGGACTCTTGTATGGGAAATCAAATATTCTTTAAATCCAATACTCACCAATGCGATGGCTCAGATAATGGCTGAAGAAATATTGTCTTTTTTTGAAGAGAAAGGCTCTTTTATATCAAAAGATTGGGTACTTGTAGCTATACCGGCATCGAAAAAACACAGGAAGGAGCGTGGATTTAATCAGACAGAGGAACTTTGTATCAAAATCTTAGAACACCTACCTGCAAACACCCTTGAATACCAACCAAGTGCGATAATAAAAAACAAAGAAACCATACCTCAAGCAAAAATTCGTAACAGGAACCAGAGACTCAAAAACCTGAACGGTGTTTTTCGTGCAAAAGATAAAAATGTTCTAATCAGCAAGAATATCATCATAGTAGATGACGTGGCGACAACTGGTAGTACGCTCGTAGAAGCACGGAGAGCACTAAAGGAATCGGGTGCGAAGCGGGTTATCGCCATTACAATCGCCCATTAGAGAGCGAAATGAAATAGTATTGCAGAAGTGACGCCACAAAGGAGCGCACCCCAGAGCATATCCACTAAAACCAATTTCCATGACCACTGCGAGAGGGTCGCCATATTGGTGAAATCATAAATACCATAAGCAACCAAACCAAACACAGCCCCAGCAATAAAAGCGCTCGTTAAAGATGCCCCGAATCTAGGAACAACAAAATAAAGAAGACCAAAAATAATTAATAGGTATGAACCAGCGACGGCGAGCCAGTTGGGCGACAGAGAATCCCCTATCCTTCTAGCAATAGGACCTAGGGCGGAGTTATAGAAAGAGCTGGCAACAACCCCGAGCCATAGGGCATCGAGAGTGAGAATTGTTATTAGAGCAAGAATAAACTGCTTAAACATTATTGAACAGTTTCAACTTCTGTCTCTAATTCTACTTGTCCAGAAATATCAGCGGGGCTGGGACACGGAGCAAATTCACAACTTGGAGCTACACGACCAACAAAGGAACCGTCGGGACATTCCATAGCATCCATAGTACAAAATACTGCCTCTTCTTCTTGATTACCTGTCTCTCCGACATTTTGAGAAGTTGGAGTCCTCTCTGAATAGACGACCACCGCTATGGCTAGCAACACAATGAGCCCAATAGCTAAAAGATATTGTTTGTGCATAAAAGTTAAAAGAAATAAATAAACCCAAATAAGATTAGAACTTATTATAACCCATAATCCATATAGAAGAAGACTCTAAACTATGATAAAGTGGCAAAACTTGGAGAGTTCCCCGCCCAAGGCGGGTAAAGCCGAGAGAGATTAAAGAGATTAAAATAATAAACGGAGAGTTGGCTGAGTGGATGAAAAGCAAACAGTTTTGCTTTTCATCCGATTCCGAGCGAGGCGAGGAAATTTCCTATGTTGAACAAAGTGAAACAGGAAATAGGTGGACGACTTGTCGAACACTCGGCCACCAAGTATTATGCGCGTAGCGCAAATGGAGAGTTGGCTGAGTGGTCGAAAGCGCCTCACTGCTAACGAGGTAAGGGCGTTAAACCCCTTCGAGGGTTCAAATCCCTCACTCTCCGCATTAAAACGAAATCAGAATCCCCGCGAAAAAATGGGTCGGCGCGAAGCGCCGATGAATGGGCTGAATCCCCGCCAAACCCAATCCCCGCCAAGATTTTCCACGCTCCGCGTGGCTCAAAAAGTACGGTTCGATCCTTAATTTGAAAGTTCGAACCGACTTTTTTAAGTAAACGGATTTTTTCTCCGTTTACTTCATCGTTTGCCAATTCCATATTGAATTTCAAAAACTTTTCGGTAAGTTCGAACCGATTATTCGCTTTTTGCTCAAAAGCCGATAATTTCTCTTTGAGAAGCTGTTTAGAGCTAACCAAAGCACTTTTAGTCTTGCGATATTCATCTAGCGAAAGTGCGCTCTCAAGATAAAGATTCATCAGCTTCTCTATTTTTGAATCCAAAAGAGAAATTTCGGCTTTTGTGTTGTCTGCAAAAAGCGTAGACGATTGTATTTCGGATGATTGATCTTTTCTGTTTTCTTCAATCATCCATTTTATCCAATCGTCTGGCAAAGAAACTTTTTTGATTTCATTTTGAATTTGAGAAGTGATGATTTCTTCACGGACATATTTTTGGTCGCAAGGATTTTTCCTTTTCGTACATCGTAAATAATTATGACCTTTCTGTGTTTCAATAGTGATAAAACATCCGCAGACACAATGGAAAAATCCGCGATATAAATATGGCTTCAAAACTTTGGAATGGGGTTTAGATTTTCTCATCATCACTTCTTGAACGGAATCAAAAAGTTTCTTTGTGATAATCGGTTCGTGCTTACCTTCGTGTATTTCACCGTTATATCGCATTAGCCCAGTGTAAATTGGATTTTTCAAAAGTTTTTGATAATTCGACACCGCAAGGGCTCCATCGCTTTTTCCTTTCAAACCAAGCTCGTTAAACTTATCGCGGACTTGTCGCAAAGTGAAGTTTCCAGTTGCATATGCCTCAAATGTCTTACGAACAAGCGGAGCAAATTCGGGATGTGGAGTAATTCCGCCATTTTTCACATTCATATATCCAAGCGGAGCCATTTGAGGCCATATTCCATTCTTCACTTTGTTTCGATGTCCGCGCTTTATATTTTCCGATAAGTTATCAACATAGTATTTACTCTGTGAAAAAGCGATTGAGAGCATGAATTTTCCTTGCGGTGTCGGATCACACCAGAAAGTTGGAAATTTTAAATCAGTTATCTTGCCCGTATCGAGCAAATAGATAATTTTTCCACCATCAACACTATTTCTCGCCAATCTATCGGGGTGCCACGCTAAAATACCGCTCGCCTCATTTGCTTCGATACGGAGAAGCATTTCATTAAATACTGGCCGACCCGGAACTTTAGCAGTTTGCTTTTCAACAAATACATCAACAACCTCAATATCTTCTTTCAAAGCTAACTGCTTTAACTCGGCCAGTTGATCCGAAATGCTTCTAACCTGCCGATCTTCAGTATCGGTAGATTTGCGAGTATAGATGAAAAATTTTCTGGTGTGATTCATATTTTTGTATTGGCAAACGAGGAGCCACGCGGAGCGTGGAAAA
>JBGTNQ010000002.1:0-50135 GCA_041742965.1 Minisyncoccia bacterium | reverse complement strand
CCCCCCTTCTTTCTACTTTGGTTTTTCTTCTTTCCCCCATTCACCCTTCCTCATTCACCCTTCTTCCCCTTTTCTTTTTTTCTTCTTTCTATTTTCTATTTTCGCAATTCCACCTTCCCCCTTATCTCCCCCTAATCATATTTATCTCTTCGATATATCCTTCCATTTGAGTTCTAACTTCAGGATTCTTATCCGCAACCCCCCGCAACAAATCTATAGCTTTCTGATACTGCCCCATCTCAACATAAACTGACGATAGAGAAATAAAGTTTTGCAGAACCCCCGCGCCCCTCTCTGTCAAAAGTCTCGCTTCAAACAACGCTACCAAATCTTCGAACCTCTCCAAATCTGCCAAGACACTTACCAATCTCTCGTCAAATATTAACTCATCATTATTTATAGTTCCCAATAGTTCAACAACTTTTGCATTATCACCCGCATACAAAGCACCAAACAAATATATTACCTGAGCTTGATAAAAGTCTGGTGCCAATTCATAGGCCTGCTCCAAAACTTCATAAGCCATCTGATACTCCCCTTTATTTATCAGACTAGAACCAATTTCAAAAAGAAAGGTTTGTTTATTTGGTGAAAGTTCTAGGGCTTTTCCGTACTGTTCGAGAGCTTGGTCATTCAAGCCCATTGAACGAAGAAGGTTGCCATAGAAAACCCGCCCTCTGGCGTCATTTGGATATTTCTTCACATGCCTTTCTGCTTCCTGTCTGGCCAAGCTGGCGTATCTAACACGGATATCCTCTGGTACATCCTGAGAAAGATATCTCCCTGCTATAGATATGAACTGCTCTCTGGCCTCAGATACGGCGAAGGTGCCAGAGCTGAAAACCTTTTCAAAATAATCTAGCGAACTGTCCATGTTGCCCTGCTGAACGGCGGACATCCCCTTTATCAGATTCCTGCCTGCTTGGATCGGCTTCACATTCCAAAAATAGAGGGTGGTCACGAGGATACAAATCAAAACCAAACTTATTGCATTTTGAACAGAGGGTATCTTAAGAGAGCCAGGCAAGGTCATTCTTTCTTTTTGTGAATTTGCATGTGCGAGCGCCAATACAGAAACAAGGAGAATGGAGCTAAATAGATTATCAAATACAAAAATACTTTGGAAAAAATATCCGGCCACAAGCCCAGTCAGGACCGCCTTTTCTGCAAAAGAGAAATTAAAATTATCGTGCTTCCACAAATAAAAGAGGGAGAAAACAAAAAGAGCCATGTATGGAATAAAAGTCAAAAGGCCCCCAGCGACAAGCCAGTCTAGAAGTGTGTTGTGTGCCCTATCAAACCACTGCTCATGCGCATACATTAGAGGATTATAGTTCGTGTTGAATATATAACTGAAACCCTCCTGCCCCCAACCCAAAAGAGGTCTCTCTCCAATGCCCTTGATAGCCATCGGCCAAATAAAGTATCTACCCTGTGTCTTTATCTCTGAAAGCGATATCTCAGAAAATCTAGCCAGAACCGGACTCTCTTTAACAAAGCCTGTATCTTTGATAGCCCAGAATCCTCCGACGATCAAAAACAGAAAAGCCAGAGAGCCTATGGCCATCTTTTTTATAAACTTGTTCTGCTTCTCTCCTATAGCGATTATAACCGTCGCTGTAAATAGTCCGCCCAAGAGGCCCAAGAGGGCTCCACGAGTTGCTGTGTAGTAGAGAATAACAAATTGCAAAACACCAATGGGAACCAAAAACCAAGCGAGAGATTTTTTGCCACCCAGAAAGCGAACCATGAAGAAAGCTGTGAAGAAAAAAGTAAACATCAAAAACACAGCCAGATAAATTGCATTGCCAAATGTTCCATCTACTCGGGCTCCTCCTTGGTTTATTACAGCGAGACCGGCGAGTTGGACGAGACCAAAAATACACATGACGACAGACACACCTATCCAAGTGCCCAGTAGTTGGTCCCAAGTTTTTTTAACAAAAGCGACAGAAGATAGAACTAGGAAATACAAAAACAGATGAATAGAGGTTATAAAACCCTCCATCCTTTCAAAATTACTCCAAAAGGCCTTGTTTGGATTTTCACCAAAAAGATTTGCCAAACCCAAAAAACCTATGAAAAGCATAAATGAATACAGCACCCAAGACTTCTTCGGCATATACTCAGCGTCCTTTATGGCCAGGATTGCCCAAAGCACAAAAATTATCTCTGTAATAATCCTAAAACCAAAATTCTTTCCCGATATGAATGGGAAGAGCATTGACTTGGAAACGAAGAAGGCAAGAAAAGGAATAGCAAACAGACCGACCAGTATCATATTCCGAAGGGATTGATTGGAAATCATATGAAAAACTATATCAGTAATCTATTACTACTGCTAGTAAAGAATTCCTGAAAGTAATCTATTTTTTAGCAAGAATATCTGTAACATCTATACCAAACTTCAGATTCAGTGGAGAATTTTCATAAGATATTGACCCATCAATTATACCGGAAATATGCTTCATCTCTGGTATAAAATAATCTGGACGTTTCATAACAAAATCTTTTACTTGAACAGATTTATCTTTTGATTCTATTAACACCCGATCCCCTTTTTCACCATCTTTAATTTCAACTACTCCATGCCATTCAACAGACCCCTCGGACCCCTGAACACGAAACCATTTTCTGTGCGGTTTAACTATAAGGTCTTGAACGATATTTGTTCTTTTCCCATTAACCATTGATCTAAATAAAGCAACACTGTCATAATCTTTTCCTTCTGGGCAATACTTTTCAAAATAAAAATCATTTGGTGAACTCGGCAAACCAACACTTTCTGCTAAATACAGCCCCAAATGAAGCGCGTGGGAGTGCTCACCAGATGCCCCTCCACCCCTATTAGAAAATCCTAAATAGGAATCGTGTGGTCCTTCAAGCCACGGGTGAGCCTTAAAAATACCCTCCCAATCCTCTCTAAACTCAACATCTAGTGAAATTGGTTCCCCTATTACATTCTTATTCAAATTTTTTACAGCGTATTCTACAGAGGGCGTAACAGAGTGGTTATATCCAACAACAACCTTTGTGTCAGATTTAGTCACGGCTTCTTTAAAACTTTTGAAAATGGGTGAAAATGGATCACAAAGAGGTTTCTCTATAAGAAGAACATTCGGGTTTTCCTGCATTGCTTGCAATGCAATTTCTAAGTGTGTATCCGGAGGAGTACCTATTATTATCAAATCGAAAGAACCTTTCGGCTCTTCAGATGCCCTAAAGAGCTTAATATTCTCATCCCATCCCCCGTATCTAGAAGGATAAATTTCCTTGCTCATTCTTTCCAAAGCTTCCTCTGAAACATCTGTCACCGAAACATCCCATCCCATATTTCTAGCTGCGTGAGATAAATGATTGCCAATGGAACCAGCGCCTATAATCTTTACATTCATAATTTTTATTTAATTTCTTAATATTTTGATCAATATATAGACAAAGAGTCTAACCTTTTTGAATTAAAAAATCAAAAACCTGACGTAAATTCTCAACTAAGATTTCAGGTTTATCTGACCAACTGTTATCCAAAGACTCAACCCCAATAAAAAGACACCCGAAATTTTGTGCCGCTGACATATCACCTCTCCCATCACCAACAAATACAAGTTCGGAGGATTTACATTTAACAAATTCTGCAACTCTGGTTAAATTTTCAACTTTGTTATTAGGTCTACCATATATACCCTTGAAAAAAGGATTTATCCCTAGCCTATTGCAAAGCTTGATTAATTCTTTTTCGGGGGTAGCAGAATTTACAAATAAAGAATACTCTTTGCTCAAGACATCAATCGCGTCTAAATCATCTTTATGGATTCCTTTTTCTAAAATTTTATCACTGACAATCTTTCCATATAACTGAACATATTGATCGACTAAATTTTTGTTATTCTCAACCTCAACCCCAGAGACTACACACCCAATAATATCTGTTCTATCTCCCTTTCCATAACCAAATTCTTTCAGGGCCCTCTTTAGAGCAATTTTCTCATTATCTTTTTTAAAAATATCGCCCCAAGCGTCTTTTTTTATTTTTTCTGAACTACGAACAATTACATTATCGAAGTCAAAAACAATCGCTTTGATTTTAAGGCGATTGTTAAATTTCATAAGACTATTCGTTCTCGTCAAACTGATGTCTCCCCCAATTCAGCAGACGAGTTTTTCTTTTTTCACGCGACATTGATGATATGTCTTTGTCTATATAAAAAGAGTCCCCCATAGTCTCAAGACTAGTTGTTGATATTTCTTCAAATATAACCCCCGTATCTGTTTTAAAGCTGTGCCAAACTCCTCTCGGAACCCATATAGTATCTCCCGGGGAAAGCATCTTTTTCTTTCCTTCTATATCAGCCTCCATTGATCCACTCAAAACATGAAAACTTTCGTCTTTTACTTTGTGATAGTGAACAGGATGAAATTGTCCTGGAAATTGAATTATGAGTTTACGAGCGTATTCCCTATTAATACAATCCAATATAATGCAACCGACTTTATCAAAATTTTCTAAACCATAGTGATGAGAAACTTCTACAACAAAGTCATGGCTTATTGGTATTTTTGCCATGTTTAGCAAAGCCTTCGCTTCCCTTACTGCATTATAAATAATATCTTTTTTGCCAATTTTGTCAGGATAAATATTTTTTAGTATTGCTTCATTTGTAGAATATTCTTTATCAGCAATAATACCCTCCTTAAACCTGCCACTTTCTAATTGATTTTCTGATGTTATGGGCATAGCAAAGAAAACGTCTTCTGAGCTAATGGGTTGTCCTTTTTTTATTGTTTTTTTAGCGAAAACACCCCTTTTGAGTGACTGGAGATCTTTCATCTCTTCCTGATCTATAATTCGGTAAGATGATTCTGAACCGCAAATCGAAACGGCATCCAGATAGGACTTTATCCACTTTCTGACTTGGGCTGGGTTGGCGGAATAAGAGTTTAGTTTTATATCATCTGTTTCAATTCCAACATGCTTTTCAAAAATTCTTGCTCCCTTGGCATAAGCCAAACCTATAATATCTGTATTGTCTGGTGACTCATGAGTTGAAAATCCAACAACTAAATTAGGGTAGCGATTTTTCATCATCTCTATTTGATTCAGATGTAATTTCTCAAGAGGTGTTGGATATATAGCAATGCAATGCATTATTGCAAAATCTACACCCCGGTGTTCAAAAAAACTCACAACCTTATCAACTTCTTTTATTGTGAGTCCGCCAACTGAAACAATTACCGGTTTGCCGGTGTTAGAAATTTTTTCTAAAAGAGGCCAGTCTTGGGCACTGCAACTTGCAACTTTTAAAATATCGACTTCCAAATCAAGCGCAAAGTCAACAGAAGCTTCATCAAATGGAGTAGCCATACTCAGAAGCTCCTTAGACTTTATCTCTTTCACTAAGACCTTAAATTCATCTTTTGAAAGACGTGTGGATAAAAAACGAGGAATATGTTTTGCTTCTTTATTATTTTTAAAATCTGGATGAATGAAAGTATCCAAGTCTCTGAGTTGAATTTTCACTACTGAACGAATACCAAATTCCTTAGATATACTCGCCATCTCGGCCACAATTTTCTTTCCGTGATCAATAGAACCCTGATGATTATTAGCCATCTCAAAAGTGAAAAGGTTGTTGAAATCGAAATAATTGACTCTGTCTTTTACTTGGGGTTTATTCATAATATTATGGCTAGTATACAGGTAATCACTTAAAATTTAAAATCACCTCCACTTCTTCTGTTAAGGATAATTTCAGCAAGTTCAAAATCTTCCGGATAGTCAATGTTCACCGAGTCATCTTGATCCATCATAAAATAAGTAGTTTTTTCTCCTACCGGAGAATTATATTTGCGTAGAACATCCTCCCACACAACATCCACTGCTCCAGTTTGGATATAAGCATCCGGCAACAACTGGCGAGGCATAACGTGTGGCTGATCGAACCCTGTGACTTCTTTAGGCAAAAATGGTTCTATAAATTTACCGTCTGGAGATATTTTCCAGTGTTTAAAAGGATGTCGATTAGCTTTGGTTATCGAACGTACAGAATGAGCTTCTGGAGTATCTAAAAGCTTCATTATGCCTTCGTCAATGTGTTCAACCCTTCTCAAAGGAGAGGTTGGCGGTAATCTAAGAACTATGTCCGGAGTATATGATTCGTTTTGATCCAACCAATCTAGTGCATGAATCAAAAAATCAATATCTAAAGATAAGTCTTTGGCCAACTCCTGCGGTCTCATAAAAGGCACTTCTGCTCCATATTTTTTTGCAATCTGAGCAATTTCCTCATCTTCGGTTGATACGATAATCCGGTCGATGAATTTTGATTTTTTTGCTTCCTCTATTGTCCAAGCAAGAAGGGGTTTACCAGCAAGATTTTTAATATTTTTTCTTGGAACCCCCTTGGATCCGCCTCTGGCGGGTATAATAGCGAGAATTTTTTTCATTTATTTAATTCTATAATTTCCCAATCCTTTATCTCCGAAATTACCACGCGGAGAATTAATTCTCAATAGTTCCTTAATAAAATTAAAGGTGTTATATAAGACCCCTCTACCTGGAAATAGTGGTAACAAGTTAGAAATATCTTTGTTGTGTTTTTTAATAGCCATTTTAATAGAGATATAATCTTCTTTCTCAAAATGATCTTTGAATTTTTCTAGAATATGCATGGCGTAGTCACAATATCCATACAGTAAAGACAAAGAAATAATCTTAATTAGACTATTTAGATAAGAATCATCTCTTTGAATTATTTTTTCAAAATAGTTGGTTGCCTTTAAGTATAGTGCGTTGCCGTGTGTCATCTGACCCTTCGGACCACCCAAACTTAAACCATTTTTTCTCTTAAAATACCTTCTCTCCAAATCAAAAAGGATAAATCCATTTTTACGAAGAAATTCATCTACTTCAGAAAAATAGCATTGTCTGTTGTATCTATCTGAAAAATTTACCTCAACCTCAACCCCAAGTACTTTATCTAAAAAAAATTGACTGCCCTTTAGAACAGACAGTTCACTTCCTTGTGTATCTATTTTTATAAAATCAACTTCGTTTATATTTACCAGATTAAGTTGGTTATCAAGCGTATCTACAGAAACACTTATTTTTTCTGAAACAATATACCTATCAGAAACGGCAAACTGTTCCATAAAAAGAATGTTTGGCTCTAGAAGAGAGGAGTTATCTGGATGTTTAGTTACAAAAAGTGTTTCGTCTCCCCTGCGATCGGACAAGGCAACGCTTCCAGTAAAAACCACATTATCAGAAACATCTTTTTTTTCTGTTTCTGATAAGTCTCCAGTTGTATTTGGTTCAAAATCGACAATTTTTAAAAATTGTTTTATCTCGCCCCAAGGAAACTTCGTTCCACCAGAAGAGCCGACATCAACAAGAAACAATGGGTCTTTTGAGAGACACTTCTTAAACGGCTCTTGATCTAAAAATTTAAAATGCATTATTCCTTTTTATTAATAACCCATAAAGGGTTCTCGCCCTCACTAACCCTCTTAAAATTATCTACCACCCTCTTCATAACCTCATTGTAAGTATCGCGAGTAGAACCGGCAATATGAGGGGTAGCAACAACATTTGGCAATGTAAGCAGTGGGTCTTCTGGCTTGGTTGGCTCTTCCAAATAAACGTCTAAACCAGCCCCGTGCAATTGGCCATTTTTTAAAGCTTTTTCCAAGGCCTTTTGGTCAACAAGTCCCGCCCTAGAAACATTAACAAGAATGGCGGTTTTTTTCATTTTAGACATTACCTCCTCACTAATAATATTGTTGGTGTCATTATTATGATGCAAATGTAGAGTCAAAATATCAGATTCTAATATTAACTCATCAAAGCCAACATATCGTGCCTTTAGTCTGCTCTCTGTTTCTGCATCAAGTCGGTTTATGTCGTGGTACATTACCTCAACACCAAAACCTGAAACTTTCTCGGCTACTTGTTTACCTATATTCCCAAAACCCAAAATTCCCACCTTCTTTCCATTAACCAAAAACATGTCCATTCCGTGACTATTGCCAGCCCATTTACCATCTACGGTTCTTTTGTGGCTATCTGGCAACTTTTTGTAAGTAGCCAGCATTAACAGAACCGCGTGTTCAGCAACAGAGCATGCATTTGCGCCACCATTATTAGCTACAGGTATGCCATACTTTGTACACGATTCGACATTAAATTTGTCATAACCAGAACTCCAAAGTTGCATCAGTTTTACATTTTTAGCGTGGGCTATTACTTCTTCAGACAAAAATCTTCCTGGAGCAAATAAAACTACATCAGCCCATTCCAATTTTTTTTTCTTCTCATCATCTGTCGTCAAATACGTCATTGAATCCACTGTAAAGTTATCAATTGAAATATGATCCAGGACTAATTTTTGCAAATCTTTTGGAATTCTTTCCTCGTAAACATATAGAATATTTAGGTTATTTAGATGCATTTATTTTTCTACAATAAAGACAGGACCCCGTCAGCAACCCGTTTAGAAGACTGTCCGTCCATCTTAAACAAAAGACGGTCTCTGAGCAATTCCCTGCCCTCCTTATCTGCTTCAGAATTTTTAAGATAATCATTTATATTTTTGACCAAATCTTCAAAACTTTCAGACAATCTAACCCCTCCAGTTTTAAGCACCTCTTGAAGATGCTCCCTCTTGTAATTTCTAATAACTGAATGTTGATAATCCAGTTTTTGATTACCATCAAAGCCCACAAGGACAACGGGCTTCTTAAGTGCCGTTGCATCGAGGGTTATAGTAGATTCTGTATTTATCACCACGGCGCTATGATAAATAGAATTTATAAGATGAATAATATCATCATCAGTATAAGTCCACTGAAATGTGGTTTCTGCTGGAGCGTCTATGGCCTTTTCCATATCTTTTGAGAAATACGTTCCCGGACGATCTAAAATTATATGCCTTAGATCTTTTAAATTTTCTCCTTTCGATGGATACTTTGGATGAAAGCGAGCGAGAATCTGAACTGGTTTTACAAATCTACCTGACTCTATAGCAGATTCAAGTTCTAATAGGATCTCATGAGAATAAGGGTTCTTGAAGTCCCCAGGAACAGCAAATAAAACAAGCTCTTTATTTAAATCTGCTCCAATTTTTTTGAAAAAATCCTCTTTAGACAAATATAAACTTTTTTCCAAATACTTATCAAATTGAGGAAACCCTACTGGAAAAACTTTATCTGATTCATAGTCTCCAATATTCACAATCTCTTCTTTATTTATCTCATTAAACACAAGTATTCTATCTGCTTTAACACGAGTAAAGCCTCTCGTAGTCGGAACATCCCAACTTTTTGCCATAGTTATTGTTTTTATTTTTCTTTTTCTAGCCGCGCGGAGCAACCGGCAGTCCTCAGCTGAAAACATCGTCGGCGCAAAAACAAGATCGGGCTTGTACTTTTCAAAAAGACCGCTTGCATACGAATCCGGTATGTAAAAATAAACAATCCTAACAAACTCACGCCAAAATTTAAATTTACCCAAAAAACCCAAGAAAGATTCAATTGAATAGCGAATAAAATTTTTATGCCTTAAATAAAGGTCCCTTCTTTTAACACGAGAAGATATTGTAGGTAATGTATTCCAAGAAAAATAGTAGAGATAGCCCTCCAACTTACTCATAGCATTGGGTAACACATCAACAGTAACGTTTTCTGATTCAAAATTATCTTTGTAGTACCTTAATCTTTTTTCATCTTTACCAACTCGCACAAGCACAATTATCTTATTGCCACTTTTTTTAAAATAATCTAAAATGCCAGAACGTAAAATAACCTTCTCTGTATCACCGTCATATATCGTCACAAATATTACTTTCATATATAGCTATTTATCATCTTTATGCGCCCGAACCATAAAGTGGTAGGATTGACGTTTTTTTAATAATTCGCTTGAAAAACCAAACTCATTATTAAATATAATTATTTTAAATTTATTTTTTTCTAAGATTTTGATAATTTCCGTAAAATTATTTTGATTATTATTTAAATCATAGTGATATTCAAAGATTATTTCTCTAATATTATTTAGCTTATCTTTTGAATCAAGATCACGTATAACAAGCCCCTCTCCTCCTTCAATATCTATTTTCAGGAGATCAACCCTGCCATTAATATAATCTGAAAGAAGTTCAGAACTGACCGTTTCCTTAACATATTCATTTGAAATACTTTTTGAATAATAAACCTCTTCGGAAGAAGTTGAACCGCCAGGGTTTTTTACATTGTCCCAAAAATCAATTTTCCCCTTTCTATCAGCAACAGCAACATTTAAAAAGCTAACATCCTTTAAAGAGTTTATTTCAACGTTCCTCTTTAATATGTCGAAAGTCTTTTTAGATGCCTCGAAAACAGTTATTTTTGAATCAGGATAATAATGCTTGAAAAATATCACTGATACACCAATATTCCCTCCACAATCTACAATAACAGGCGAATTATTTCTTAAATTTATAGAATAATCTCCACGAAGGAATATTTCCTCTAAGATGCCCTCTAAATTTGACTGTGACAAAAATTCAACTTTATAATTTAAAAACTTTACAACACGACTCCTTTTGAAAAGCCGATTTAGGATTAGGATTTTTATAAAAGATAAAATTAATTTTACTTTTTCCCTTACACCGATATCTTCTCTTGAAAATAGTTGGAGGGGGGTATTTAATCTGTGTAATATAGACTTTATGGTCATAAAGATTTTATTTCTTTGAAACAATGCCGTATCCACTAGTAAAGTCCTTCGTCTTTCCCGCCTTTGATAGAATCGGCCTAAAAATAAAATGTATAATAATAAAAATCTTTTGCAATATTTTTGCAATATTTTTATATAAAAAGTTTAAGACTTTATTATCTGAAAACTTTGTTTTAAACAAAACATCAAAAAAATGTCCCCGCATCATGGAATAAAGATTATAGGTAGAATCTAAACTATCTATAGAAATTGAATTAAATCCTGCCTCTTTTAATAATAATTCCAACTTATATGAAGTGAACCTATTATAATCATAAGGAGCTTGATGTATTCTCATCAAAAATGGAATTGTTAAGACAATCTTACCCCCCGGCCTTAAAACCCTATGACACTCCGAAATAATTAAACCGGGTTCTGGGACGTGTTCTAACACATTAGACAACACAACAACATCAAAACTAGAATCTTTAAATGGCAAATTTTTGTTTATATCAGTTACAACATCTACAAGTTCATATGGATAAAAATCTAACGCAACATAGTTGTCAAATTTATTAAAAATTTTTCTAAACTGAACTGGACCAGCACCAAGATCCAAAACATTAGTATCTTCAGGGTCTTTTGATAACTCTTTATCAAAAAAAATATAATTTTCTTTCCTCCAAGTGCTCCAAGAATTGTAATTGTCACCTTTTAAATTAACTGTAATATTTTTCGGAGGAGCAACAAAAAACGGCTTGCCACCAATAATCTCAAAGGTTCTAACGCACAAAACACAATGCAACCCATTATCCGTAGTCTTAAAGTCTGATTTACAGTTTGGACAAATTAGCATGGTAAAAAGTTTTTTCTTATTTTTCATTTTATTTTTCTATAAGACAGCCTGGTTCAAAAGCTCACAATCCTCCGTACAAAGTCTTTGTCATCCTTGTTGAAAGTAAAAAAATCTTTTGGTGAAAAGGGCAAAACTGCCCCAGACTTAAGCAAAGATTTTAATTTAAATTTTGCAAGCATTGTGGCGGTAATCACACGTTCAATAGCTACTCCAATTGGTCCAAAAAACAATGAGAGTATGGGAAGTATGATCAAGGTACCAGACAACCTCGGTATAATACCAGACAAGAAAAGATCTTTTTGATTTTTAACTGCAAAAAATATTCTGGTAACAATTGTGACAACCGGAGATAATGGTAGTGCCAGAAGCATAATCTGAAAATAAAGCACAGAAGAAATATATTGCGGAAATAATAATGATATTAGATACGGAGACGCAATAAAGCCACATATCGCAATAAGTGTATAAAACCAGACGGAATAAATGATTCCCTTATGAAATATCCTCTGGAACTTATCTTTATCTCCTACATGCCTTGGAACTATTGGGGCAAGAATGGTGCTCAAAGGGAAAATTGTCGCAATTTCACCAAACAAAGCCACCGCAACAGATATTATAGCCACCCATTCAATACCTAAAAAGTAACCTATGATCCATGGCCGGATAGACGAAACAAAGTTATTAAAATAATCATTAGCCAAAGTCCATTTACCATGCCTCCTAATCATTCCCCAAAAAGAAAAGTTATCTATATCAGAACTTTCACTTTCAAAAATAGAGATAGCAGAAGGCAAAAACCAAGGAAATAATGCAATAAGGGAAACCAATACTGATAGTACAAAAGCGTACGCCAAAGACATTACTCCCACTTGCCAAATAAATAAACCGATGACAACCACGGCAAGATAAGAAAGCCTGGATAAAGTTGTTGTTATTTGCGCTAATAAAAATTTTTGGTGCGAGAAGAAAGTAAGAGTATAAACACGCTGAACAGCATGAAGTGGAAAGTACCAAGCTGTAACTCTAAGTATATCGGTTAAATTAACCTTTGTTATCAAAGCAATATAAGGAGCAAAAAAGTAAAGAACGATTCCAGAAAAAATACCGAGAATAATAATTATTATGCTTGATCTTTTCAGAATCTGTTTACCAGCGTTTGCTTTATTATTTCCAAGCTCTGTAGACACATCGTTTATTAACAAATCTTCAATACCTGGCAAAACTAATATCGTGAAAAAACCAATGACACTCAAAACCAATTGCCAAAGACCATAATCAAAAACATTAACAAAACGCAATACGACTACTGTAGTCAATACAATAATAATTTTTGTAAAAAAATTACCAGACACAAGTATTACACTCCCCCTTAAAAAGGAGCTTAAAAAGTTTTGATTGGAATTTGAGTTGACGGACGACATTTTTATTCAACTTTCTAGGAAAATATCTATATTTTTTGCCCTATTCACCCAAGTATTAAGACTAACACGTTTAAAAGATTCTTGAATTTTTTCTGCTAAAACGACTTGATTAGATGTAATTTCAACAATCACATCAGCTATTTCTTTATCAGTAGGTATTGATGAAACAAAAAAAGCACACGATTCATCAAGAATTTCTCTGGTTGTATTGATGTCAGAAACAATAATCGGTCTTTTTGATGCCATGTATTCAAACAACTTCATTGGAGAAGTTTCTTCTTCAAAAAAGACATTATCTCCAGGAGGAACATAGGCGAGGACATCAAAAGATTTGCAATATACAGGAACCAAGTCAGTATCTACATAAGGAATAAAGATAACTCTGCTCTCTAACTTCTTATCTTTTGCAATCACACTATATTCAATTATTTCATCACCAGAACCACCAACACAGCACAAAATATATTTTTCTGGTAAATATTGAAGTGCGGAAATAAGATTCTTCGCTCCCTTTTCTAAGCCAAGAGGTTTTAACCTTCCAACATAACCAACTATAATTTTTTCTTCTGGTAAAGACAGCTGTTTTCTAAGAACAGATTTATCGTCCACCACATTATTAAATCTATCTATATCAACCGCGTTAGATAAAACAACAGATTTGGATCTAGTATTTTTATGAAGATTATTAATTTTTGTTCTCAGACCGTTAGTAACAAATACGAATTTGTCTGCAAAATTGAATATGACAAAACGATAGAATCTATTATAAAAACCGTGAGACTCAAAAATAATACCGAGATTAAATATTGATTTTAATATTATTGTTATGGAAGCAAGTCTTGGATCATTCAAAAAAAACCAAACCTTTCTTTTTCTTCCTTTTAAAAAAGGGATTAAGAAGAATGTTGTCCAGAAAAAATAAGCTGGGGTTCTTAGGTGTAATTTAGTCAACAGTTTTCCAAGTTTTGGAAAAGATTCGTAAAAATTTATCCCCTCTAGTATCTTTTTATCTTCTACATAGTTAACGACAAAAATAAATTTTTCTCCTAAAATTTTAGAAAAACCCCTTGCCGTATGGAGACCATGTGTTGGGTGGGCGAAGGTAGATGGATAAGAAAAAGAACTTAAAAATACAACCTTCTTTTCATTTAAAATATTGTTTTTACTTAATCGCATAGACATAGTACCCAGAAGTTGTTGTTCTTTTGCTGGTCTTAAATAATCTGTCCAAAAATGCCGAGATTGGGTCTAGTATAAAACGTATTTTGTGTTGCATGGGAATAAAGAAAAACAGAGCTTTGAAATAACCACCGACTTTATGTATTTCGAAACTAGACCAATCTTTAAATAGCATCTCCAAAGTATCATCAAAAAAACGCCAGTAGTCTGGATAATGACCTTTTCTTGCGTGGTAAGGGTATATTGATGGAACATATATAAATATCTTGCCTCCGGGTTTTAAAATTCGTTTCATTTCAGATAGAGCTAGTATTGGATTTTGAACATGTTCAAGAACTGAACTACATATAACACCATCCACAGAATCATTCTCTATGGGCATAGAATGTATATCCCCGACTATGTCCGCCCCAGTACTTTCATCATAGTCAAAAGTTTTGTAATTAGAATCTGAAAAAAGATGTTTGTAGGGAGTGAGCCATTTTTGAAATCTATCTCCACCACCGACATCAAGTATATATTTTCCTTTACTAATTTCTTCTATTTTTTTATCTATAAATTTCATAAAATAAATACTTAACAAAATTAAAAAATCTTAAAAAATCTTTCAAAAAGAACGTCTAGGCTGTGGTTTTTTTCAACATATTCTCTTAATCTCTTTCTTATGCTTTCAATTTCACTATCCTCAAGAGACAAAAGTATCTTTATATTATTGGCAATATTTTCAGGGCTGTAACTCTCCATAAAACAAACATCGGAGGTATGTTCGCGAAAGGCCGAATTTGAGATAAGCACAGAAACACCTGATGACATCGCCTCCAGTATCGTCTTATCAAAACTTCCATCTGGCGTAAGATTAACATAAAGCTCATTTTCTCTATAGAGCTGTAAAGCCCTCCCTTGAGTTACTGGTCCAGTAAACTGAACATTTTCACTCAACCCATACCTGAGCACCATATCTCTAATCCTCTTTTCATAACCAACATCTTTTAGCGTTGCACCACCAGCAATAGTAGCAAAGAAATCAACTCCCGCTTTTTTAAGACTGTTGAGGGACTCTACAAAAACGTGGACATTCTTCACGGGAGATATTCGTCCTAAGAATAAAATTGAATTTTTTTTCTTAGGAGCAGAGGGGTCTGGTCTAAAGAAATCTGTATCAATTCCAGCCGACATTAACTGAGTCTTTTTAAACTTCGCCGTGTATGACTGTGGTGAAGTACAAAATACTTTGTGGGACAGAAGAACAGCAATACGAGTGAGGATATTTCCCTTTGCATGGTTACGCCAGAGATATATTTTTTTGCCCATAACTCGCCAAATATCTCCACCCAAAAGCACATACTCCTGATTCATGTGCACGAAAACGGAATCGTATTCTTTGCGAAACTTGAATATAAGTCTATAAAAATTAAATAGGTATTTAATTTTTATAAAAGCTTTTAGCTTATAGCTTTTAGCTGTCAGCTTTTCTTTACCGAGAGAGTAGACTTCTACATTTTCAGGCAAATCATAGATCCCCTTTTCAAGACAGACCACCGTTATCTTTTCAAAATTTTTTGAGAACTCCTCAATCCATCTATGAAAAAACCCCAATACTGGATTATTTTTATCTACTGTCTGTGTAATGATTAATAATTTCATAACTTAAAACTATCAACTAAAAACTAAAAACTAAAAACTTCTACCTACTATCTCCAGACATAACATAGAGGTCTCTTAGTTTTTGTAAATATTCTTCTTTTGAAACAGCCTTTTCAAGGATATTTTTCTGGATCTCTGTACCCAACCTATTTTGGATAAGTGGGTTTTCCAAAATGTTTACCAACTTTGTATATATACAATCATCGTCTCCCACTGGGCAGACTAGTGCATTTCTACCGTCCTCAAGAAAATCATATCCCACACCAACTCTAGTCGTCACAATGGGTCTACCAGATGCCCCTGCTTCAATGAGGGTCATACCGTAGCCCTCATATAGAGATGTGTTGAGGAAAATATCAGCAGTTTTGAAATAGGAAACGAGGTCATGTTGCCAATCTTCAAAAGCAACGTTTCTGTCTAATTTCCATCTTTTTGATAGGGACAGCAGTTTCCCCTTTTCTGGACCGTCGCCCACGACCACTAAGCCAACATCTGGATACTTTTTTATAATCATACGAAAAGCTTTGAATGCCAGACGAATATTTTTTTCTCGAGTCAACCTAGATGTCATGAGAATAATAGTCTTCCACTCTGGATATTTTTTATGTAAATCTAATACAACTGGAGTATTGGCAAAAGAAAACACATCAACAAATATGGGGAGCACAGACACAATTTTCGGATCAAGTTTGCCATGCAAAATGGTGTCTCTTCTTATCTTTTCACTGACCACCCTCATTCCGTTAACTCTCTTTAAGACGAAGGGCGCTATTATGCCAACCCTAATCCAATTTAATATTCCATGATGCATAAAGTGCTTGTCCCAAGCATCGGTATGTAGCTGAACTTGAAGTGGAAACTTGGAAGCCCTTTTCAGGAAGACCCCGACAATCCCAGACTCAAATGGATCTTGAGTGGTGATGACTGTCTGGCCGAAATATACATTTTTTAATATTTGTTTACCTATATATGTAGCGTCTCCTATGTAGCCAAATTTACTTTTTGAATTGGTCGGGTAGATCCAAACATTTGGCGCAATCTTTTTAGGACCAAGATCTCTATGTTCGAGAGCAAAAATAACAATATGAAGTTCTCCCAAAACAGAGGCGTACTCTATCATCCGCTTGGCCACAGCAGACTGGCCACTCAGAATTTTCCTGTCTGTTGAAATCATTAAGACTCTCATTTGTTTTCTAATAATTCTTTGGATAATGATACGAATTTTTTAACCGTATTATCTATACTAAACTTTTTAGAATCTAATATGGAATTTTCAATCATGCGTTCGCTAAAATCAGAGTCTTTTTCCAGAAGATTTATATAATAAACAAGGTTGTCGGGATTTATATCCTTGAGAAGGATACCGTTCCTCTCATGAATAATAATTTCTGAAATATTTCCTATATCATTTGCAATTACAGGGGTCCCAATATGCATAGCCTCGACAATCTGGAAAGAAAAACTCTCGAATTTAGACAGTAGGATAAAAATATTTGATCTATATATATATTCAAAAAGCTCTGGCCTAGAAAGATGACCTAAAAAAATCACCCTGTCCTGCAATCCTTCTTCTTCAACCATACTCATGAGCCTTGGACCATCATCCCCTGAACCAGCTATCATCAATTTCCATTCAGGAATATATTTTAAAAATTTGATTAGATCATCAAAACCCTTCCAAGGAACTAGCCTGCCTGCCGTTATAATTGTCTTTTCAAGTTTAGGCTTTTTTTCAAAAGAAACTGAGAAATCTATCCCATTGTAAATGGTCTCTACTTTTTTACGACGATCTGCCCAATTAGATACTAGCTTGTTGAAATAATTACTAGGAGTTATAACCGCATCTGCATTTCTAACAGAAAACGACTGGACCTTCCTTAAAAGTTCTACAATAAACCCATATTTTTTATTCTGAAAACTGTCTATATCGTCCTTAACTCCGAAACGTTGAGAAGCCTGTTCCCATGCATAATCTCCTGCGATCCTTAATACAACTTTTTTTCCAAGAAGTTTACCGGCTAAAACACTAGGAAGGCCTGTACTTACTGGATCTTGTGAAAAAATTAAATCACACTTTAAACCTTTAAAAATTATTTTGAAAAAGAAAACTATATGTCTAACAATCTTGGGGAATTTTTTGACATCTCTAAACATCAAAAGTTCTGTCTCTATTGAATATTCAGGAAGTTTTTTCATGAGTAAATGAGCATATGTGGCAGGACCACCTATCTCTGGGGGATATATACCTGTAGCAATAAGAATTTTTTTCATAAGCATTAAATAAAAGTCACTCCGCTATTGTACTACCTTTTCTTTCATCATTTCGACAATGGTATTCCAATCATACTTTTCCTTGACCATATTTTCGGCTTGTATAACAATCTGCGCACGTAGCGCTGGGTTTTCAAGATACTTTTTCACCTGCTCAGCAATACTTTCTGGATTCCTGACTTCACAAAAAAGCCCCGTGACTTCGTCTGTCAGAAAATCTGGTATACCACCAACGCTCGTAGCTATCACTGGAATACCAGAAGCCATTGCTTCTATAAAAGAATTTCCCATTCCTTCAGATAAGGACGGGCGTATGAAGATATCTGAGATTTTTAAATATTTTGGAATGTCTTTCGGTGGTATGAGTCCCAAAAATATTACCCTGCCTCCAAGTTGTAAGTTATTGGTTTTTAGTTTTAAGCTTGCTTCCAAAGAACCAGAACCTATGATCAAAAACTTTATATTTTCTGGCAAAAAAGTAAGTGCCTCCAACACATCTCCAACTCCGTTTTTTTCTACCAGTCGTGATGTTGTCACCAGCACAATATCTTGTTCAGTTAGCCCAAGCTTCTCGCGCATCTCTATCCTTTGCTCCCCACTAAAAACTTCAAACTCAAAACTTTTCCCATCTACCCCGTTCGGTATCAAATAACTCTCACCACTAAATCCAAAACTTTTTCCTCTGTATAAAAGATAGTTACTTATGGCAGTTAAAACGTCTGTGCGCTTAATGGCAAACTTCCAAGAAAAATTTATAAGCCCACCTCTACTTTGCTTTAAATGCTCTTCTGAATCACCTTCCTGCAAAGTAAGAATCATAATTTTTCTCTTTCCAAAAACACCCAAAATACCGTTTGCAATATAGCCCGCCAAACTAGCAAAAGTGACCATAATTCCCCAAAAATACTCATAATTTTGCCTCCTATTGAGTCTTAGAGCCTTAAATGCCCCCCAAATGGGTAAAATGGCCTTGTCTAGACTCGAAATCCCCAAACCTAGTCGATACACCGTCGCATTACCAATACGCTCTTTTGAAGCCAGACCGGGCTTCATTTTCGCGGTAATCAGATCAAATTCATACTCACTACCTAGCCGATCGGTTATCTCTCTCACAGCCACTTCTGCCCCTCCGACAAAGGGGAAATATGCTGTTGAAAAAATGAGTACTCGCTTCATATTTTATGAATCTACCACCTCCTCTCCCTCCCCACAACACACCCACTCCATAATAACATTCCAACCCTGTCGCTCGCGAACGACAGGGTTGGAATGTTTTTTTGGTTTTATTCATCGTCTACTTTGAGAAGCTTTAGGAGTTCGTCCTCTGGTATTTCGTTTTTTGGTCTTCGTGGTTTTTCTTTTTCTTCTGGTTTTCTATCAGGAATATTTTTTCCGAAATTATTTGGGTGGGATGAATGGGTGTTGCTATTATTTTGAGAATGGTTTTGTGCCACCGGTTTTTTTACCAAGCTTTCTAAAGCCCTGCGGAGTTCTGACACATGGTTGGCACTTGGATTTTTATTTTTTTGGACAGCATTGTTTGAAGCTACCTTTTCTAAAGAAACCGGTTTCTCTAAAACCCTGTTATCTTTTTTGCGCTCTTCTGCCATCAAATCTTCAAAGATTGTTTTTTTATGTTTTTCAAGATCCTTCTTTTCGCGCCGTGAATCTCCCCCACCGTCACTTCTCTTCTCATCTCTATTTGAATTATATTTGTTAGCGCCACTTGAAGATTCGCTATTGTTACCAGTATTACCTTCCTCATGCCACTCAGTAATTTCTTTCTCTACCACCGCACGAGGTCTGGCAAACTGAGCCCTAGAGGTACGAACAACTTCATCTCTGTTAGATGTTTCGGGTCTTTCTATCGGAGGCATGGCCACAGCAGAGAAAGGTTGGGAGCTTGCTCCATCAATCATAAGTTTTAGATATACCTGATATTTTCCGAGATTTACCAAGTCCTCTGCTGTAAAAGTCGGAGCGAACTCTTTTTCCAAAACCTCTGCATCAAAAGCTCCGACCCTAAATGTAATCATGGTTCCGGCGTTTCCAAACACCGCATCTCTCACCTCTTCCTCCATTTGTTCTATGTATTGGTGTGCAATAGTTAGATTAAGTTTATACTTTCTCGCTTCAGACAAAATATCTGCAAATGATTTATTCGCAAAAGACTGAAACTCGTCAACATATAAATAAAAGTTTGGTAAAGACTCAAGCTCTTTTGGTGAAGAGTCTGCCCTAGACATTGAAGCTAGATATATTTTCGTCACGAGCATACTACCGATAAGATTGGCATTGCCCTCTCCCACCTTACCTTTTGATAGGTTGACGATGAGTATCTTCTTCTCGTCCATTAGTTTACGAATATCAAATGTAGATTTTGGTTGGCCAATAAGGTTTCTGACAAGTGGGTTTGATGTGAACTGACCAATCTTGTTTTGAATTGCCGGAATTGCTTCAGCTGCAAATCGCTCAGTGTATCCAGCGTATTCTTTGGTCCAATATGTTTTAACAGAAGGGTCACTGATGTTTGCAATAACCTTATTTCGATATGTTTTGTCCACCAACATTTTGTTAATACCGAGCATAGTTGCTCCAGGATATTCCAACAATGCGAGTATAGTGTTTTGCAAAATATATTGCATACGATCAGAGAAACTTTCCTCACCGAAAAGTTTGGTAAAAGCACTCATTAGACCATTCACCACCAAGTGCCTTTTATCAACGCCAATATCTTCCATTACATTGAAAGAAATCGGGAAATCTACATCAAATGGCGCGAAATAAAGAACATCTTTGATTCGCTCTTCGGGAACATATTCTAGGAGTTTTTCTGCTGTGCCACCGTGTGGATCTATGAAAGCCAAACCTTCACCATTCTGAATGTCTTGGATAGCTAGATTTTCGAGCAAAGTAGATTTACCCATGCCTGTCTTTCCAATGACATACATGTGCTTGGTTCGATCTTTTGCTTTAATACCAAACTTGACCCTCTTATTCCGTGAATCGGTTTCAGCAAAGTATGTGATTTTTTCAGAATCGTACATCCCATTAGAAACAGGTCGCGGTCAGTGCGATCTGTGTAAAATAATTTTGGTAAATATTTCGACCTTGTTTCATGTGTGTATTGTACAGTTTTTATATGGAACCGAGACCGCGGTTTCTAACGGGACATATTTCTCCTATATTATAACGAAATTCATTTCATTTGACAGTCACGAAAAAGAATATAGGATGTGACCAGAACCCGCACAAAGGAGGTAATATGCTTGGAAATACTCTAGGAAGCAACTTGGACCAGAAGGTCTTGGTCTATTGGCTCGAGCGAGGAGAACTTCTTCCAGAAATACTGGAAATGACTCCAGACTATCTGGAAGAGTTCTTGGGAACTCCAGGATTCCCACCCGAACTCGACAGGGCAATCAGGGAGCTCATGTTCCCGAGCCGAGGGCGTTAACACAACCAGCACAAGAAGCCGCCTCGAAAGAGGCGGCTTTACCCTTTTAGCTTATTCACGAAATCTCTAAACTGATCTCCTCTGTCGTATTCATTCTCAAACATTCCGAAAGAAGCGAATCCTGGACTAAGTAGGACCACGCCGCCACTTGAAACATTTTTGAAAGACTTTTTACAAGCATCTTTCAAAGAGCCGTGAAGAGAATATGGAATGTTTGATGGAATTATTTTTTCTTTTAGAAGGCGCTCAGTACCCGTGCCCTTGAGGAGGGCGATATGAATACAATATTTTCTTAAAGCTTCCGGTAGGATAGACAGATCCAAATTTTTTTCAGAACCACCCATAATTAAAGATATATTTTTTTCTGTACCCAAAGCTTCCAACGCCACCAATAAAGCTTCTGGCGTTGTAGATGTTGTATCGTTATAAATTTTTATTCCTTTGTATGTCTTTAGATATTCTAAGCGACCAGGAACCCCACTAAAGCCCTCTAGAGCCTTACTTATGATACCCACTCCAATCTTAAGAGATCTGGCGATAGAAAAAGCGATGGCGGCATTGTACCGATTATGTTCACCAGGTATTTTTAATTTTATTCTTTTGGGCAACGCTCTCTCGGATATGAAGTGCGTGTCTTTTGGAAGAAGTTTGGTGAAATAGGAAGGGAGTGTGCAGAGTTGCTCTCCAGCCACAAAAATATCTCCCTTGTTCTGAAACCTAAATATATTAGCTTTATCAGAAAAGTAAGATTTCAAATCACCTTTATAATAATTTAGGTGATCTGGCATAAATGTGGTGAATGCTGATACCTTAGGGCTTATTTTCAAGTCACCAAATCCTTGAAGTTGCCAAGAATCCAATTCCAATACCACCATATCTCCCTTTCGGGTTTTTTTAATAAAAGGTAATGTAGCTATTCCCCGAATATTGCCACCTAAGAAAACTTTGTTTTTTGATTTGGCATATCTAGATTTTAAAATTTCATAAACCATATGGGTCACAGTGGTCTTGCCACGAGTACCAGTAAAACCTATAACCGTTGCTGGAGTGAGAATAGAGAAAAGAGCCGTACTCATAAAAACAGGAGTGTTAGATTTTTGGGCGTGTTTTATAAAAGGGGAATCTTTGGGGACCCCTGCTGATTTCAATATAAAATCTCTACCCTCAAAATCTTTCAAGTCGTGCTTTCCAAGCCTGTAACAAATATTTTTATATTTCTTGAGTTTATCTAAACTTTCTTTGAGCTCTTTTTTACTTTTTAAATCCGTAACAATGAGATCTGCCCCTTCTTCCGCAAGAAATAAAACATCACCAACCCCACGACCCAAAAGCCCGAGGCCCATCACAGTAATTTTTTTACCTCTAAACATCTCTTTTTGATACATATTCAGCAATCGTAGCAGACTTTTTCCAAAACAAAAGAGCGGTCCGTAACGACCCCGCTCTTGAAACCCAACATTGCGCTAACCAAATACTAACGCCACCCGTAGACAATAACGGGGAACGTGTCGTCGTCCTCAAGTATGCCGGTGCGGACCTTGAGACCTTGGGAATCGGCCCAATCAGAAATCATGCGGATAATCGGATCAGTGTGACGGTCGGCCATCTTGGTGTGGTGCACAACACATTTTGACTCTCCGCGGTCCGCTACCCTCTGAAGCAGTTTGGGGAGATTTGCGATGATGCGACGACCTTCCTCCTCCACTTGCTGACAACGATTTTCGTACGCTGGCTTAAAACGCGCCTTGAGATCCTCTAACAGTCCGGGCATTTGCACTCCTTGGATAGGACTAGTTGAACAACAAAAAAACATCCAAAAAGATGGTACAATTTATTGATAGTTAAGTCAACTATTCTTTATTCTTCCTTAAGCGCCCCCCTAGTATAAGTGTTCCCTGCATCCCAAAGCATCCAACTATCTATACCAACATCATAGGTTGCTTGTATTTGTGCACGAACCATTTCTGGAGTATAAGGGACTGGATAATCATTGTCCTGAAGCCATGGACGAAGCTCTACGGTCGTAGAGGCCACAGTATTATGAAAAACATTTAGACGGTTTTGTGCTTTCTCCATAGAAAAATGAACTATGTCATACGGTACGGCGTTAACATTTTTGTGGCCATTGAACCCAGATGGATAGTGCGAGGGATAAACCATCGGGGAAATGTAGTCAAAGTAAGGAAAAGCATCCTCTATCACCTGTCCAATGCCCAGATCATCTGCGTTTGTAGTCACCATACCGAAAAGGTCAGCGGAGATTTTCATCCCTGTATCTTTAAGATTCTCATAAAGATATTTATAGAAATCCTTGATGATAAGGTGCTTCACCTTGCCTTCACTAGATGGATAAAAAATATCATTCATATTTCCATCTGAAGGAAAGCGTATATAGTCAAACTGAACCTCATCAAATCCGGCTTCGTATGATTCTTTTGCTAGAAGCATTAGATATTCCCAATGCTCTTTAACCCCCGGGTCAATCCAAGTGAGACCCTTCCTATCACGCCAAACAGCTCCGTCAGACGCTCTTTTTACTGCCCTCTCTGGAAACTTCTTTACCATATACGGATCCTGAAATGAAGCTATACGCCCAATGATGTATATATTTTTTTCGTGAAGTCTTCCAATGAACTCTCTCAAATCTCTAATACGAACCTCTTCTGAACCATATTCTTTGAGCTTCGGATTCCAAACTTCAAATGAGACACGACCAGTATCATCTTTTATATCAATGACTAAGGAATTGATTTCTGTTTCATCTACAAGACGGACAATGTTATTTCTAAGTGACGGAGTACCCGCAACCCAACTTGTCATATAAAGTGCCTTGACTTGATCTGGTGTATCAATGTGCGTAGCAACAAAAGGCTTTTCTCCATCTACCTCTTCTTGAATAGGGTTAATGTGAACCTCTTCTCCTTTAGCCTCGTAGTTAACACTGGCAAGGGGTGGTAAACCGAAAACCACGATGAAAATAAACAAAACCCCTATTCCGAAAATAGAAAGAAATTGTGAAAAAGAAAATCCTTTTTTGTTACTCATTGAGAATTTTTAAGTGATTCCTCTTCTGTAGACGAATCTACCCCAACATCAGTCATAGAATTTTGTTCTACAAAGCGATATCCATCTACAAAGGGTTCGGAAGTCGAATCTGTTTCATGCTCAAAAGTTCTAGGAGAGGTGATTCGTCTTTTGATGGAAACGAAAAAAGAAAGAATGACAAGGATAAAGCCAAAAAGAATATACAGAACGGTTTCCCAACTAGAAGGAAAACCCAGAAATGGATTCAGGACGAGAATAACACCTATTGTTAGAATGATACGATTTTTTGACATACAGAAATTTACAATATTTTTTAATAAACTATTTTTAATTTTAACACCTCTAAGCGGATGTAATCGTCGAACTCAAACTTTCCGCCTCACCACTAATGGTGGGGCTTTGGGCCGATATTCCTTCTAAAGATTTGTAAACAAAGACGAGGGCCAAAACAGAGACCGGAGCAGTGATGATAAGACCCAGTCCCATGGGAATAGCGCCGATAAAATTAATAATGCCGATAGACAATATTAACCCAAATATTTTTAATTCCAAACCCCTTGTTATATTCCAGCTTTTTTTCACGGCCTCAAGTGGTCGATCTGGCTTTTCATCTACCAAGACAAATAGAGGAAACTGTAAACGACAAATAACGTATAGACCCGGAATGGCAGAAATGATGGCAAGAGTAAAAATATATGGGTTTAAAGAACTAATTAACACAGAGAAAAACACAAGTAACCCAATAATGATTATTGGTATAAAACCAAGAAGAATAAGTAGGTTCACAGAAATCTGCACAACCAAATATCTCCAAAACACACCAACAGTAATGAAGAAATCACTTATTTGAGGCTTTACATTGTTGTGAATATTTAGAGAAACAGTAATAACCCCCACCGCCAGAACCACAGCAAATATAATTTGAGTTAATATTACAAAAATATTCTTCCTATAAGGGCCTTCGGAAAGCTGATCTAGCAATACAAAAATTAATCCTAAAGCAATCACAGTAACTGCCAAAAACTGAAAGTGTTCTTTGAATCTCTGCCAAGCCCATCTATATGCTTCTAATATAGAGAAGGTTTTTTTCATATAAGCTCATTATACGCAAAAAACCTCTAAAAAAGAAAACCGCTTAGAATTCACTCTCGACATGCCGTCTATTGTGGGCGTACCAAGAGTTGAACTTGGGACCTCGTCATTATCAGTGACGCGCTCTAACCACCTGAGCTATACGCCCAACACCACAAAAGCAAAGGAAAATATAACAAAAAAGAACCCTATCTACAAACCTAAAACTAAACAAGAAAAAAGGTCGGCACCCCCGCTATGGGTACCGACCTCGGACAGGTTCTTCGCCTGCCCTCTCCGCTCATCCTGCAACTAGAACTCGATGTGGGCCAAAATGAAGAGGCCCACAAAAACGAGTGACCAGAGCAGTGGCTTCCACCACTGCTCCTTCCGCTCGAACTCCCACTTGGGGGCTCGGTTACCGGGATACGGAATCCCGATCGGATGCGGGTTCATAAGAACCCTCCTTTTCTAAATCTAAAGGTTAGAGAGTTGAATGGCCCGCCACAAAATCATGGCGGGGAATGAAAGGAGCAAGAGAATCTTGATCAACTTGGCCCACCATGGACCGTGTGACCAATCAGTATCCGGGCTAAAGTATTCCTTCATAGTTGCCCTTTCAAGCAAGTGAATTAATACCATCTTATTTAATTATATCACCCTTAAATCTAAAAGTCAACCTGATAAATATGGCTCTAATTAGATATGAAAAAGGCGACTCTTGCGAGCCGCCTTGAACAGACCGGTCTGGGCTAGAAGGGAAAATTCTCCCTGGCAATCTTCATCGCGTAGCTGGCGATAACAATCACGCCAATCACGACAAGGAGAACTGCGATGGACCCGGAGATAGAGCCTTCCCAGCTCACATCCCGCGGATCTCTTCCCTGCCCAGCACCAACACCGTTGTACTCTTTCATACGCTCCTCCTAACAGAATGGTATACGAAATCTGAAAATACAGTACTGTATTAAAAAAATATGTCAAACGAAACACCCGCCGTCCTTTCGGACGGCGGGTGTTCTTCTACTATTCTTTATTTTGTCCCGTTCCCTTCACCCCACCTCAATACTTTACAAAATTGCTTAAGCAAAGCGCGAGTGGAACTGCATCTGTCTTTCCAGATGTCAGATAGATTTTAGGATTACTATCAAATCCATCATGTGCTCAATTGAGGCACACAATATCGACACACTAAGCCCCTCGAAAAAATCTCGGGACGGTTTTTCACTTGAATTACTCCACGACCAGCTTCCGCTAGCCGTGCCTTGTTACGACTTACTCCCTGTCATTGAGCTTACCTTAGGCCCACTTGCGTAGGACTTCGGGTACTCCCAACTCCCTTGAGTTGACGGGCGGTGAGTACAAGACTTGAGAACGTATTCACCGCGGTATAGCTGACCCGCGATTACTAGCAAATCCAACTTCATGGGGTCGAGTTTCAGCCCCCAATCTGAACTGGGGCCGGCTTTATTAGGATTAGCTCCGGGTTACCCCATTGCGACCCGTTGTACCGGCCATTGTATTATGTGTGTAGCCCAAGACATCAAAGGGTCATGCTGACCTGGCGTCATCCTCACCTTCCTCCTCTGAAAAGAGGCAGTCTCGCCTGACACTTGTAACAGGCAACGAGGGTTGCGTTCGTTACCCCACTGAAGGGAACAACTCAAATCACGAACTGACGACGGCCATGCAACACCTGTCTAACTGTCCTTGCGGACTACTCTAGTTTCCTAAAGTATTCAGTTAAATTTCCAGTCTTGGTAAGGTTTTTCGTTTACCGTCGAATTAAACCACATAATCCTCTGCTTGTGCAAGTCCCCGTCTATTCCTTTGAGTTTTAGCCTTGCGGCCGTACTACCCAGGCGGATCGCTTAACGCGTTAGCTTCGTCTCTCAGAGGGTCGATACTCCAAAAAACTAGCGATCATCGTTTAGGGCGTGGACTACTGGGGTATCTAATCCCATTCGCTACCCACGCTTTCGTGTTTCAGTGTCAGGAATACGCCAGTGTACTGCCTTCGCTTTCGGTGTTCCCCATGATATCAACGGATTTCACCCCTACTCCATGAGTTCCATACACCCCTCGTACCCTCTAGTTGTACCGTTTCTCTCGCATGCCCCCGGTTAAGCCGAAGAATTTAACAAGAGACTAATACAACCACCTACACACCCTTTACGCCCAGTAATTCCGGATAACGCTTGGGGCACTCGTATTACCGCTGCTGCTGGCACGAGTTTAGCAACCCCTTATTCATCGGGTACTATCAATAAACTTTCTCCCCAATAAAAGATCTTTACGTCCCAGAGGGACTTCATCAATCACGCGGCGTCGCTCCGTCAGGCTTTCGCCCATTGCGGAAGATTCTCGACTGCGGCCACCCGTAGGTGTATGGTCCGTGTCTCAGTACCATCGGTGGGGGTCCGCCTCTCAGCGCCCCTAGACGTCATAGCCTTGGTAAGCCATTACCTTACCAACTAGCTGATATCCCGCAGGCCTTTCCCTAAGCGATAAATCTTTACTGGCTTCTGCTCCTACTACTCAATTCTGTTTTATGTTTCTCGCGAAGCGAGCTATCCTCGCAAACCGAAAACTAAGAATTAAATCTTAAGAGCAAAAGCCAGACTATCAAGTATTAGCTAACCTTTCGGCTAGTTATTCCTGACTTAGGGGGAAGTTCCTACGTGTTACTACCTCGTTCGCCGGTTGCCCTTGCGGGCTCCCTTGACTTGCATGCCTTATCCACGCCGCCAGCGTTCATCCTGAGCTAGGATCAAACTCTTAGCAAAAATCCTTGTCTTTGAAATTTGGATTTGGAACGGAACAAAATAAAGAATATTAGACTTTACTTCGTACCGACTGCTTAGTTTGATCTTCGCTCACATACCCCGTCCTTTGTTGCTATTTAGGAACGGGGCTTAAAATTACTTTTTGAATTTGTTGAGACTTGCATTCCCCTCCCTACAATAAAGGAGGGGGTTCTCAATCTATTTTGTTGTGAAAGAACCCGCCCCTTATAACAGGGGCATGCCCTTGCACCAAAATTTGGTGCGAGGGCGTGAAAGCCATTATACTTATATGGACATAGAGGTCAAGGACTTTAAAAAGACCTTTGACAAGCTAGAATAAAAAGGTAATCTCATAATCAGAAACCTTGGTATATGTGAGAAGAACCGTGGCTCTGGGACCTTCTTCCTCAGACCTAAACTCCGACCTCTTCCAAATCTGGTCATGCGCCGTAGTTCTGCGAGCCTTCGGTAGCAGAGCGCAAAGGGGGACGCCATACCCTCTGGGAGGACGCAAACGTTCGGGTGGTTCCGGATACACCTCTATACCAAGGTCAGTTTGAGGACGCCAGGCTAGATTAGCTGGCGTTCTTTCTTTTTTGTAATTTTTCTAATGTGACCAAAAGCGGTGATGCTAAGAAAATTGAAGAATATGTTCCAGCGATTACTCCGACAAGAAGTATAAAAGAAAAATGTCTTGTGGCCTCACTACCTACCACATAAAGAACAATGAGAACGATAAGGAGTGTGACTGATGTGTTTATGGACCTGCCCATTGTCTGGGTTATGCTCTCACCAACAGTCTTTTCAAAAGGTTCTGAGATGGTTTTTTCTTTGTTGATTCGCAAATGCTCTCTGACTCTATCGAACACTACAATGGTGTCGTGGACTGAATACCCAAGAATTGCCAAGAGGGCCGTGATGAAAAGTAGGTCTATTTCCGCGCCGGTAAAATATCCGTACACCACATAAGCCCCAAGAGGGACCACCACATCGTGTGCTAATGCTAATACTGTGGCAAAGCCATATTTCCAAGAGGAAAGCCCCTTTTCAGAACCCGTTAGGCGGGTCTCAGAAACCTTACGAAAAGCAAAGGTAATGAAAAGAACAATGGCTAGTATAACTATACTGACAGCATAATATGATTTCCTTTTTAAGGACTCTCCGACAACAGGACCGATAGAATTAAACCTCTCTTCTGTTATAGAAGATGTTTCTCCGTTTGATATGCGAGATAAAATAATTTCTTTTTCATCCAGGGTTATCTCTCTGGTTCTGATAACCATTCCCGAATCTCCAGAAAGACGAACTGAATAGTTTCCAAGAGAAAGATCGGTTAAAGAATTTCTAACATCCTCGGCAGAAGGGCGCTCTTCATTATAAGAAACCTCGAGTATGGTCCCGCCGGTGAAATCGGTTCCAAGCTTTAAACCCAAAAATTGAAAAGCGACGAAAGATCCCAGAATAAAAAGCAGGGAGATGGTAAAAAATATTTTTCTGTGAGTGACAATAAACATTGTGATTATTTTAATTGTTATTATTCACGGGCTTACTCTTAGAAAAACCAGTTGCAAACAAAAATCTAAATATTGATCCCTGATTCTTTGGCCGAACAGCATACAGAAATGTGCGTGAGGCGGTTATGGCTGAAAACATAGAAACCAAAACTCCGACTCCAAGTGTTAAAGCGAAGCCTTTAACCGCTGATGTCCCGAGCCAAAAAAGAACTACGGCTGTAATCAAAGATGAAATATTTGAATCTCTAATAGAAAGCCACGCCCTAGCGAAACCTTCTTCTGTTGCCTTTATTACATCACTCCCCTTTAATAACTCTTCTTTCATCCTCTCAAAGATGAGAACATTTGCATCAACTGCCATACCTATAGAAAGTATGAACCCTGCCAAACCAGCAGCGGTCAAAGTAACTGGAATAAGCAAGAACAAAGTTAGAGAAAAAATACCATATATTAAAAGAGCCAGAACAGAAATAACTCCTGGTAACCTATACCAAAAAATCATAAAAATAGAGAGGAGAATAAAGCCGATTATTCCGGCCCGAAGAGCTGAGCTCAGTGCTACTTCTCCGAGTGTTGCCCCAACTGTTTGGGTGCTTACCAATTCAATCGGTAAAGGAAGGGCGCCATAGTTTAATTGTCGCACAACCTCCCTTGCCTGCTCTGGAGTGAATCCTCCACTAATCTGAGCACTGCCATCTATGATTGGCTCTCTTATAACTGGAGTCTGAATGAGCTCTCCATCAAGAAGTATCGCCAAAACTTTTCCTGTATTCTCTGTGGTAATTTCGCGAAACAAAACCTTGCCGTCTTCATTAAATTCAAGACTGACTAATGGCTCACCTGTTGTTGGGTCAAATTGTAAACTTGCCCGCCTAAGTAAACTTCCAGTTAAACCTGTCTCTTCAAAAAGATCGTCTATGGTTGTAGAAGCAGTAATGCCTTCATTTCCTGCAAGCTCACGAACTCCGTCTCTTTCCAAACGAAACTCAAGAAGTGGAGTAAGGCCTATGAGGCGTATGGCTTCATTGATATCTTTGACACCAGGTAACTCCACGATGAGTCGATGGTCAGTGTTGCCTGAAATAATCCCGGCCTCTTCAATTTGTATAAGTGGCTCTGAAACACCGAAAATATTTATACGACGCTCAATAACCTCACGAAGAGTCTCCATGGCCGGCTTGATATCTTGCGAATCAATATTGGAAACATCCGCCCTGTAGATAAGTTCAGTGCCCCCGACAAGGTCTAGGCCGAATTTAAAAGGAAACCTAGCACCGTCTTTCAATGCATTTGAGATAAAAAAAGAAAGCCCAATTCCGGCTAATATGAGTATAATCGACCCAATTCGGTACTTATTCATAGAGACAGTATATGGAATTATCTCCAAATTGCAATTTAGAAAATTGGCTGTTTTTTATGTTTGACTTTTCCATACAAATATGCTATTATTAAAGAAGGTGTGCCCTTTTCCCTTTCAGGAGGTGGCATATGTTCAGGTTCATTTCCGTACTCATGCTGTTGGGCTTCACTGCCGGTTGTGATCCGTTTGTGGAGTTGGAAACTCGCTTTGCGGTTTACAACAGTAGCTCTTACGACATTCAGACCGTCGTAAACGGTAATGTCGTAGGGACCATAATCGGAGCCGGTGGGACTGCTTCCTTTAGGGTCTTGGTACCAATACCAAGACAAAGCGGTGGCTCGTACAGCACTGAGCCATCAGTTGACCGAGAGGTCAGCGTAACGGTGGCGTTCCAAAACCTTTCCACTGGCTGGCTGTCGCAGATGATGACATGCCGGGCTGGTGCAAAAATTGTCACCAGTGTGTCGTATGAGGTAAGTGGGACAGAGCCCTACCTCTACGAAAATACTCAATGCTCATCGTCGTGGTGAGGAGGAGCGGGCTGGAGCAGAAATGCCCCAGCCCGTCTTTCATTTATAAACCCCGCCTTTAATTCCTCCCCTGAAACCCTGTCCAACCGAATCATCTAGACAAGTTACCAAGCCCTCCCCTTGGTAAAAAGCATTTCCTATAAGCTGATAGCTAACAACTTATAAGCTAGCCTATATCCCCTCCCTTGAAAGAAGAGTTTTAATGGTCCTTAATGCAATCTTCAAATCAATCATGATAGAGCGATTTTTTATATAGTAGAGGTCATAAGAGAGTTTTGTTTTTGTTTCTTTAACTCCCATATTCCACTTTGGAGGAAGTGTTTGATAAAGCTGAGCCCAACCGGAAAGACCTGGCTTAATAAGATGGCGAATATTGTAATAAGGAATCTCCTTTTCATAAATAGAAACCAGCTTTGGAATTTCTGGTCGTGGCCCAATGAGAGAGAGGTCGCCCTTTAAGACATTGTAAAGTTGCGGTATCTCATCAATCCTTGTTCTCCTCAGAAACTTTCCTACTCTAGTAGGTTTTGGCTCCTTGGCGATACCATCAGGGCTGTCATGCATAGCCAAACTTCTAAACTTAATAACCCTAAAAGACTTATTGTTCTGTCCTACTCTTTCTTGAAAAAAAAATATATCCCCACGATCTTCAATCTTTATTGCTAAATAAACAAAAGGAAGAAGAATGAGAGAAGGAATACCTAAAATGATGGATAGTAGAATATCCATAGCTCGCTTCAAAACATCATAACCCTTTTGAGCAGACCCAGATATGTGTTCCAAAAACCAACTATATTTAACCAAAGACAGAGGAATGCGGTCAAAGATATCTTCATATATGCGATACATATCAATAAATTTGACCTTCGAAAAAATAAGATTGTATAGGTTAGGAAGTATTGGCTCAATCTTCTCATTCTTAAAGTCAGCCGCTATCATACCAACTTCTTCTGAATAAACACGATTAAGAATCTCCTCCTTAAAATCTATGGCGTCCATAGATTCCACATCTATTGAGGATATAAAGGATATATTGTACCTAGGGTTATTATTTACTTCCTGCTCAAGCTCTTCCATCTCTATTCCAGACCCAATGAGCACTGCTTTTTGTTTTTTGGAAATATATATAAATGGGAACAAGAACAATCTCCAGACCACGACAAGGGCCGAGGATATTATAAGAAAGATAAAAAGATTAGTTTTTGGTGTAATCCCAAAATAAGGGATTAGATAGAAAAACAAGAAAGCGATGGTGCTGTTTGCAATCTGAGCATTGAGTATTATCCCGCCAAGCTGGGACTTTAAAATAAGGGTGTGTTTTTCATACAAACCAGCGATAAAGAAAACAGCAATCCAAACAACAAAAAGTAGTGAAAATGGCGCAAGGTGAGCAAAGAGAAACTCTTCTGTAGGAAGACTTAAATACCTGACTAAAAGCATCAGCCAAAGAGAGAGGAGCAGGGCCACAAGATCGCCCGAAACCAGGATAAATGGCTCTTTTTTATTTACAGAAAGCATATATAGTGATTCATACTATACAAAAAGGCTTATTAATCAACCTACCTGAAACCATGATTGCCCCTTCGTTATCAAAGATATAGAATTAGAAAATGAAGATTAGTGAAATACTCAAACATATAGATATTCCTCTGGCTAGGTTTTCTATCTTTATTGTCTATGCTTGGTTCGGAATTCTTAAGGTTGTAGGCCAAAGCCCAGCGAGTCCCCTTGTGTCAGATCTCCTAGAGAAGACTTTACCCTTTATGTCTTTCTCCACATTTATTGTTATTTTCGGTTTATACGAGGTCCTCATCGGAATATTATTTCTTATACCAAAACTTAGATATATTGCTGTCGCCTTACTCATACCTCACCTCATAATGACGACTGGACCAATACTACTCTTACCAGCTATCGCTTGGAGTGGATGGTTTATACCAACCCTTGAAGGACAGTACATAATCAAAAACATATTGATTGTTGCTCTAGCTATACATATTTTAAATCACAATACATCGGCTATTCAGAACAACAGAGAATAATATGTCTGACAAAAAAAAGATTCTCTACTTAATTACAAAGGGCAACTTCGGAGGGGCCCAGAGGTATGTATTTGATTTAGCGACAAATATACCCAAAGATAAATTTGATGTAGTAGTAGCACACGGCGAAGGAGAAACTCTAAAAAACAAACTCGAAGATGAGGGTATCCGCACCATACACATTAAATCTTTAAGTCGTAATATAAGCGTATTAAAGGATATTTGGGCTTTTTTTGAGATTATAAATATCCTCAGAAAGGAGCGTCCAAATATAGTCCATCTCAATAGCTCAAAGATTGGTGGTCTAGGCGCTTTTGCTGTCCGTGTTTTAAACCTAACAAAGCTAACAGCTAAAAGCTCTAAGCTAAAAGCTATATTTACTGGTCACGGATGGGCTTTTAATGAAGAGAGGTCTAATTTTCAAAAAATAATAATCTACCTACTGCACTGGATAACCGTAATCCTTTCTCACTCCACTATTGCGGTGTCAGAGAGGACTGCGGGTCAAATAAAGGTGCTCCCTTTTATAAAGAAAAAGATAAAAACCATACACAATGGAATAGAGTCATTTGAATTAAATGGGCAAAGCGAATCTAGAAACGCCCTTGCCCCCCAAGTTCATGAAAGAGTGTGGATTGGCACAATATCAGAACTTCACAAGAACAAGGGTTTAGATTATTTGTTGAAAGCCTTCGCTGTCCTAATGCCAAAATATGCAAACATCGCACTTGTAATTGTGGGAGGTGGGGAGGAAGAGGAAAATCTAAAATCCCTTGCCAATGAATTAGAAATAGATAGCCGGGTGGTTTTTGTAGGATTTAAAGCCGATGCTAGAAAATATTTAAAAGCATTTGATATATTCACCCTAACATCACGAACGGAGGCTTTCCCCTACGCCCCATTAGAAGCCGGAATTGCTTCTCTGCCGGTTATAGCTAGTTGGGTTGGTGGTATACCCGAAACAATCACTAACGGTGAGTCAGGGCTCCTAGTTGGCCCAGAAAATACAGAGAAACTAGCCCGAACGATTGAAGAACTTATTGTGAAACCGGAACTAAGAAAGTCTCTGGGTGAATCTCTAAATGACCGAGTGGTGAAAGAATTTAATATAAAAAATATGGTAAAAAACACTACTGCCTTGTACTAATGCGTCACCAAAAATTCATTTTTAGCATCTTCTTTGTGGGCAGAGCGATTATATTTTCTCATTCCCATAAGAATCCCCAATCCTAAAAATTCTGTTAGCAAATGACTTCCACCATAACTCATAAAAGGAACCGTTGTTCCTGTTACGGGAAGCAGGCCGATATTCATTCCAACATGGATAATAAAATGCACCATAAATAAAATGGCTAATCCAAGACCAAACAGAGTTTCAAAATTACTTGCACCAAGCATGGCGTTAGCGAGTATCCTCCATATAAGAACACCATAAAGAAGTAGTATTACACTAGCCCCAACAAAACCCCACTCTTCTGCAAATGCTGCGAAAATAAAATCCGTTTCATATTCTGGTAAAAACCGTAATTTACTTTGCGTCCCGTACCCTACGCCTTTCCCCAAAATCTGACCTGAACCCACAGCAATTGTTGACTGATAAGCATTATATCCCGAGCCACGAACGTCTGCTAACGGATGAATAAAATTAACAATCCTTTGTTTTTGATATGGCTCAAAAACAAAGGTCCAAAGAGCACCGAAAGAAATCACACCGACCAATATAACCGCCAATAGGTGTTTTTTTGAGATACCAGAAACTAAAACCATACCGAACCAAACAGCAAACAGAATAATGGCGGAGCCGAAATCTGGTTGAAGAAAAACGAGTATAAAAAGAATGAAAGCATAAAAACCAGAAAGAATAATGTGTTTTATATTAGCAATTTCTATGTGTCTGCGACTAAAATATTTTGCCAAAAGAATAATCAGCACCAACTTAATCGGATCTGACGGCTGAAAAGCAAATCCGCCAAAATCAAACCAACTTTGTGCGCCTTTAAACACACTTCCCAAAAGAAACAGTAATAAAAGGACAATACAAGACCCTACAAATAAGGAAACTACCACTCCGGTTCTACGCAAAAAACGCCAATCAATCACGCTTGCAATGAAAAAAAATATAATAGATACAGTCAACCAAATACTCTGTCTTTCAAAAAAATAATTACTTAAAGAACTTTCCTGGACAGAAGAGAAAGAGTTCATCGTTATAAGGCCAGCCAAAGATATCAATACTGCGGAAAAGAAAAGAGTCCAATCAATATCGAAAATTGATGATCTTCGTACCCCAACCTTATCCAAAACTTGTGAAATAATTTCCGTCACAACACTATTCTACCAGAAAGATTAGAGAGTAATTGGTCTAGGAAAAATACGTGGAATTATTTCTATAACGGCTGGCCTTTTCTGGCATATTTTTGTCGCTATTTGAGTATATATATTATTCAACTCCTTGGTGGTTGGGGCAAGATAAAAATCATCTGGAGATGAGGCTAGGCTCGTCAAAAAACCCTGGTTTAGGTCTTTGCCTAAACCAATAGTGAAAAGCCGAATACCGCGATCTTTGATTAATTGGCCTAGAGAGAGTGCTGACGATTCTGGATAATCTGGTTCACCCGGTTTTTGCGGAACAGTGGCCACTCCATCAGTTAAAAGAACCGTAACAGACGGAACTCCTTCCCTCTTTCTGGGAGAAGATAGTTCTTCAAGCGACTTTGACAAAGCATCGGTAATATTTGTTTGTTGAATACCTTGGGTTCCAATGGCGATTTTGTCTATGGCTCCTTTGACCAATTCTGTATTAGAAGAAAGCAGAGATTCGGATGAAGTATCGGCGCTTGTGGCAAAACTAACCATTCCGACTCTATCATTTTCATCAAGTTGATTTACAAAATATATGGCTGCGTTTTTAACATCTGTAAGTGGTTGAGGAGGGTTCGCGCCAAGTGCGGCCATACTTCCAGAACGATCTATGGCAACCATCACATCAACAGGAGATTCACACACCTCTGCTTTGGTCTCAAAAGGCAGAGGCCATGTGAAAACTACCCTCTCATTCTGACCCCTTTCTAAACTAGCGAGAAATGTTCGGGAAGCGCCTATGGCATTTCCTGCTCCATCAAAAATAATGGCGGTAAGATCAATGTTCCTAACTTGGTCTAAATTGTTATTTGAAACTGTAGCTTCCAAACGAGGAGATGTATCTTCAGAAATTAGAGGGCTGTTTACAATAGTCACAGAAGGGATTTCTTCTGTATTTCTAATCCATTGCAGGCTATCTGTAAACCTGAATATGGCTCTGGTTGGCACCCGTTCCCCTGTCCGAATATTTGATTCAAAAATAGCGAAAATTTGTCCACGAGGAATAAAGGTCTCCCCCTTTCTTTCTGCGACCAATATTCCGTCCTTGTCATATAACTCAAAACTATATGGGGCGGAGTAAACTTCCGCCGCAACATTTGGATTCTCGAAGTAAGACAGGACGCTATAAACTCCCGGTGTCACCCTAAACACCCGTGGGTCCCAACGAGATATTGGTTCAGGAATCTCTGCGCTACAAAGAAGCCGACAAGAGCCACCACAGTCAATACCGGTCTCTTTTCCATTCTTTATTCCATCAAAGCAAGTGGGGGCTTTGTATATAAAAATGAAAAATGGAATGACGAAAAAAAACAAAACAAAGAGAAAGATGAATCCTATGTATTGAAGTTGTCTTTTTGTTGCCCAATCCATCTTGTAGTGAAATTTTAGTTTATTAAGCCCTACGAGATCCATCTAACCACAAATTAGTTATCAAATTATAACACATACAAAAAACTCTCGTTTCGACGAGAGCTTTTTTTATTCGATGCAAAGTTCTGGCGACTAGCTACTTTCCCCCACAAGAGTATCATCGCCTCAACAGAGCTTAACTTCCGTGTCCCCGAAGGAAAATTTTTGAGAAATTTGATTGAACTCTTAGTTCTGGCGCCTAGCTACTTTCCCCCACAAGAGTATCATCGCCTCAACAGAGCTTAACTTCCGTGTTCGGAATGAGAACGGGTGTGACCTCTGCGATGAAGCACCAGAACTAAACTTTCAATCTTCAAAAATTTCCTACGGGACAGGTCGGAATGCTCCCGATTTGCCCAAGAACGAAGTGATTAGCTGCAAATCGCAGTCCGCCAAAGCCTCGATGGCGGGAGAACGGGTGTGACCTCTGCGACAAATCACCAGAACTTTATATCGAATAAAAGCGGTATTAACCCCGGGGCAAACCCCGGTCAAAGAGTGTTCGCTCCTCTCGCTCTATGTCGCTAATAAACTCAAAGACTGCAAAGTGGTGGCAACCATCTGGGTTGCCGTCCGTCTGAGTGGCGGAAAAGTGGAAACAGGGCTAGCAGGATTTGAACCTGCGACATTCGTCTCAGAGAGACGACGCTCTACCAGACTGAGCTATAGCCCGATGGTGCATGCGCCGGGGAGGACTCGAACCTCCGACCAAGTGATTAAGATTCACCTGCTCTTCCAACTGAGCTACCGGCGCGCATGAAACCACTTTGCAATCTTTGAACCAAAAACAACATGTAGTCAAATTCATCTGGTAGTAGATTTTGACATAGCACCCAACAATAAGGGTGCAGAAATCACAATGTCAAAATTCACTACGAGATTCATTCCATAAAACAGGATGAAGTAATCGCGATTTTCAAATTTCCTAATAGAAATCGGCGAATTAGTACTCCTCGGCTTAACGCATTACTACGCTTACACCTAGAGCCTATCAACGTAGTCATCTCCTACGGGCCTCAAACGAATTCTAATCTTGGAGTTGGCTTCCCTCTTAGATGCTTTCAGAGGTTATCCATTCCGAACTTAGCTACAGAGCATTGCCCTTGGCAGGAACAGCTCTCACACCAGAGGTTCGTTCAACAAGGTCCTCTCGTACTATTGTCAAATCTCCTCAAAATTCAACGCCTGCAGTAGATAGGAGACCAACCTGTCTCACGCTTCTTTGTCTTGTATTACTACAAGGAATGGACTATAACTTCTTCCCTTTCAGGAAGACTGACATTTAGTCTCTACGGGCGCCGAGATTTTCTTAACAGTAATCTGTTTTAGAAAATCCAAGTGCAGTCGCGTAATCGCGAGCTGCCGCCTTCCCTCGGTATCCTCCTCAGTCTTTAAGCTGAAAGCTACAAGCTAACAGCCCTAAGCTGATTGGAATTTACCGATATAAGTCAGTTTGTCTGTACATATTACTATGAACAGCCGCCGTGTTGGTTGGTTTCTTTTTCTTTCAATTTCATAAACAAAAATATTTTCAATAACAGTTTTCTTTTTCCTCTGAGGATTCAGACTGTGGAATAGTCGAGGGCAGTGATTAATTTTTAGTTGTTAGCAAATTACTAACAACTATCGACTAAATACTATCAACTACTTCACGGTCTGAACCCAGCTCGCGTAACTTTTTAAATGGCGAACAGCCATACCCTTGGGAGCTTCTTCACCCCCAGGATAAGTTGAGCCGACATCGAGGTGCCGAACTCCGCCGTCGCTGTGGACGCTTAGGCGGAACTAGCCTGTTATCCCCAGGGTAGCTTTTATCCGATAATCTCCGGCCGCGTCTAACACGGACCGTCGGTTCACTATGTTCTGCTTTCGCATCTGTTTGACATGTACGTCTCACAGTTAAGCCAGCTTATGCCATTACACTATCGGCACGGTTTCCATTCGCGCCTAGCTGACCTTAATAAACTCCTCCGTTACTTTTTAGGAGGATAGCGCCCCACTAAAACTGCCCGCCAGATACTGTCTCTCGTGGTTTTTGCCCACGGGGTTAGAAAATACATTACACAAGATGGCTATTTCACTAACGACTCCACGGTACCCGAAAGCCCGCTTCAAAGTCTCACCACTATGCTACGCATGTAAAACGTATTCTCAATATCAAGTTGCAGTAAAGCTCCTGGGGTCTTTTCGTCTAACTGCAGGTAACCGGCATCTTCACCGGTATTGTATTTTCACCGAGCTGATCCCCGAGACAGTTCTCCAGTCATTACACCATTCGTGCGCGTCGGAACTTACCCGACAAGGAATTTCGCTCTTCTATTCCTCTCAGAAGGACTCTCTCTTAACCCACTTTTGCAAGTTTGGGTCCGTGACGTTGGTCTCTCGTTGATCACGATGGACTATTTCTGTATTTCGACAGAATAGGTAACTGGAAATGTAATGATTATGTGTTTAATTAGTTTATCTTTTTCTATAACAGTCCCAGTCCTTGCGCGAACAATAAAATTGTTCGCGCAACCTTAGGACCGTTATAGTTACGGCCGACATTCACCAGGGCTTATATCAATCAGCAAATAAATCCGAAGACCTATTCACCCCCGATATTTGACCTTCTGGCATTGGTCAGGTGTCACCCCCTATACATCCTCTTACGAGTTCGCAGGGAGCTGTGTTTTTGATAAACAGTTGCCAGAGATACTTTAGCTGCGGCCCCAACCATTGCTGGCAGGGCAAGCCTTATTCCGAAGTTACGGCTGCTTTTTTGCCGAGTTCCTTGGGGATTTCTCACTCGTTCGCCTTACTCTACTCGAGCTGAACACCTGTTTCGGTTTGCGGTACGGTTTCTTGCTTGTTATGCTTAGAGATTTTTCTTGAGAGCTTGCTTTGTCAAATTCCCTAGGGCGAACCCCAAAGTCTTCGCTCCGCTTGGATTCCTCATTAAAGAGAGCTTCCCGGATTTTCCTGGGAAACATCCTTACGGCACGAACGCAAATCCAATAATGCGCAAGACATACTAAACCCCGTCCTCTCATCGCACAAACAAAAAGTCATGGAATATTAACCATGTGTCCATCGGATGCGGCTTTCGCCATCTCCTTAGGCCCGACTAACCCTTGGCTGATCTACATCGCCAAGGAAACCTTGTTCTTTCGGCGTTAGAGATTCTCACTCTAATTGCGGTTACTTGTGCCAACATTCTTTCTTCGCAACGCTCCAGCATGGGTCACCCCTTTGCCTTCACAGCAGATGCGAATACTCTCCTACCACTTATCTTGTCCGAAGACAAAACAAATCCTCAGTTTCGGTACTACACTTAGCCCCGATTATCTGCGGCGCGAAATCTCTTACTGAGTGAGCTGTTACGCTTTCTTTAAAGGATGGCTGCTTCTAAGCCAACCTCCTCAGTGTCTGAGAAACTTCACCACCTTAAGCGCACTTAGTGTAAATTTAGGGACCTTAAATTGAGATCTGGGCTGTTTCCCTTTTGACCGACGGAGCTTAGCCCCCGCAGTCTAACTGCCGTACTTTGAGCCGGGAGTATTCGGAGTTTGATAGGTCTAGCGAGCTTTCGCCCTGTCCAGACCTTCCAGTGCTCTACCCCTCCCGGGAACATACGACGCGAACCCAAAAGCTCTTTCGGAGAGAACCAGCTATTACCAAGTTCGATTAGCTTTTCACTTCTTATCACAAGTCATCCGAGAGTATTGCACGGCTCACCGGTTCGGGCCTCCCGCACCCTTTCGGGTGCGTTCACCCTGCTCATGACAAGCTCACTTGGCTTCGGGTCTTTAGCATGCTACATAATTTCGCGCTATTCACACTCGGTTTCCCTATGACTCCACCCTTTCGGGCTTAGCCGAGCAGCATGCTAAAACTCGTTGGCTCATTCTTCAATAGGCACGCCGTGGCGGAACGCAAGCGTCCGCTCCGACTCCTTGTAAACATATGGTTTCAGGTCTATTTCACCGCCCTCACCGGGCTGCTTTTCACCTTTCCCTCACGGTACTAGTTCACTATCGATCTCTAAAAGTATTTAGCCTTACCGGTTAGTTCCGGCAGATTCCCCCGAGGTATTCGTGTCTCGAGGTACTCAAGAACAATAACAAAAGAGTCACTTCATTTTCATTTACGGGACTATTACCCTCTTGGGTTATGCTTTCCAGCATATTCAATTAATGAAGTGATTTGTAACTCCTTTCGCTTTAAAAAAGCGAAGTTATTGCCTTACAACCCCCAACAACACTTCCACCAGACCATAGAATGATCAAGTGAAAATGGTGTTGGGTTTGGGCTTCTTCCTTTTCGCTCGCCGCTACTTGGGAAATTCTTTTTAGTTTCTTTTCCTCCAGGTAATGAAATGTTTTACTTCCCTGGGTGCGCGTGCAGGCGTCTAGTCCTGCACATACCGTAAAAACGGTATGGGTTTCCCCATTCGGAAATCTCCGGATCAAAGGTTGCTAGGCACCTCCCCGAAGCTTATCGCAGCCATGCTACGTCCTTCATCGCCTTTTAGAGTCTAGGCATCCACCATACGCTCTTAAATTTCCTATTAGGAAATTTAAAAACCGCACAGTCACAACTGGCCCCGCATGGACAAGTTGTGACTTTACTTACTTCATCCTGTTTTATGAAATGAATCACAAAACAGGTTTTGTTTTAACTACATGTTTTGAGAAATACAAAATTACAATCATTTTATATTTCTCCCCCCTCTCTATAATCGAAGACCCCCTCTACCAATGGTAGAAAGAAACGATCATATGACGGGCATTTAATTGTCAAAGAACGCTCTATGGCTTAGAAAGCAAAGACCGCTTGTTTACAAGCGGTCTTTGGGTCAACTCGAAATCTCCGAGCAACTTATATCCGCTTGTTTCGGGTCTTTGTAATATAAAACATAGAGTAGGAGTAAGTATACCCAAAAGTGAAATGCTGTCAACTTTTAATTTAAGTGGGTGTGGAATAGAGAAAACCCCCTCTACCTCTCGGCAAACGGGGGTTTTCAGGGCACCAAAAATCGGTGAAATTACTGCCTATCTGACATCTCACCTCGCATCTTTTGGATAACCTCAGAAGCAGCTTGCTGGCCTCCAAGACCAAAAGCAAGACCAAACCCTAGAGAAAGGGCTATAACGAAACCTGTAAACAATGTCTGGAAGAACGGAGCCGCGATACCAAGGTGAGAAAGGGCCACCAAAAAAGCGAAGACCCAGATAACCCACTTAGTAACCGCGCCGAGCATTCCAGAAGAACGGATATGAGCCGCTCGAGCCGAAGTAGTAACTATTCTCTGCATAGCATCACCTAAGACACCAGCTACGAGAAGTACGAGCACTGCTACGATTACTTTCGGAAGATATGAAAGTACCACACCCTGAAGAAACTCGTTGACTTGATACAGCCCAAGAACATCAAACGAGGCAATGAGGAATACCAAAATGATAAACCACTTTACCAAGCCTCCAACAAATGCGCCGGAGTTTAGGTTTATACCACCTCGATGCATGACCTCATCGGCCCCTGTTTTCTTGAGAGCTTCGTCAACTCGAATGGATCGGAAAAGTTGCTCGATTCCTCGACCAACTATGGTTCCCACAACCCAGCCAAGAACAAAAATAATAATTGCTATAACAAAAACAGGAAGATAGGTTGCCACCCCTACCCACAGATCTCGGAAAGACATTGAAAGTGCCTCGCCCCATGTTTGTATCATCATACTCGTTTCTTGTATCTTCTTATAGATACGCGTTGCTTTCGCAACATTATACTAATAAAAACGACAACTAACCGAAAGTACCCTTTTACAATTATAACATCTTAAAAAACCCACAGAATATGGGTATTTGCTGGCTGTGGATAAGCCCTCACACTAACTTTGGCATCAAAGTTAGTGTGAGGGTAAGGACTCGCTATTTTTAAAATAGAGCCCCTAAGAGCAATTACTCAATCAGCCCGAGTTTATTGACCACCTCTTCGTGTGGGAAATCCAAAATATCGCGAATGAGCTTGTCATAAAGACCCAGTCTATACTTAAAATCAGCCGTTTCAAAGAAAGCATATCGTATCTCTTTACCTATCTCGGCCTCTATTGTCTTTATGGCCGTTTCTATAACATTCTTTTTTATATGATCACCCACAACTAACAGGTCCACTCTACTTTCAGAGTTTTGAATGAAAATTCCAGAGACAATAATAAGTTTTATAGTTCCAGCACGTTGCAGTTTCTTCGAAATATCTTTCGGTCCTAGATGATTCAAATTAACCAAAAAACTTTGCAGTGGGAGAATGTACTCAAATGCATCATTAAGTACCCAACCTTGCGCTCTCTTCTTGGTATGGACAAGTCTACCTCGAACCTTTTTAGTAACATTTTTATAAAATGACCTCTTACGAATAAGTTTCATCTTTTCAAGTAAAGATAATTCTTTTCTCACTTTAGATGAGATTTCTTTGGTTCTGTCAGAGATTTGCCCCAAATCGTAAGTGGCTCCGGGGTTGAAAACAAAGAGTTTTATTACTTTTACCTTTACGACGCTTCCGAAAAGTTTGGTTAGGGTGTCCATATAGTATTTAATCTGATTCCTTAAATTATAACACTAAAAGGATGGGGGCAAAATATAGGTACAAAAACAGAAAATCACCATAAATTGGTGATTTTCTGTTTAAAAAGCTTATTTATACCTTAAATTAAGCCTATTTATTAAAGATTAACTTCGCCTCCTTGCCCCTCGCACTGCTGTGCTCAGCACCTACAGCACAGGTTACTTAAGGGCAACCTTTCCTCCGGCTTCTTCGATCTTGGCTTTGAAAGCTTCTGCTTCTTCCTTCTTCATATCTGTCTTTAGCATTGAAGGAGCGGCGTCAACCAAATCCTTCGCTTCTTTAAGACCGAGCCCTAGAACTTCTTTTACAACCTTAATGATTGCAATCTTGTTTGCACCAGCATCAGCTAGTTCAACATTCATAGTATCCTTCACTTCTTCAGCGGGGCCAGCAGTAGCTGGGCCAGCAACAGCGACGGCAGAAGCTGAAACACCGAACTTGTTTTCAAACACCTTTACAAGTTCGTTAAGTTCCAAAACTGACATTCCCTCTATTTCTTCTACAATTTTCTTAAACTTAGCCGGCACTTCAACACTCACCTCTTCACTTTGAGCACCTTCTACTTTTGTTTCTTCTGACATAATTTTTAAATTTTTAATTAATAATTTTTAAGATTTCGTCTTTGCAATCTCACTCAATCCAATAACAAATCTCTGAATTGGAGAATTGATGATGTTTACAAACTTTCCATGAAGCACTGGAAGTACTGGAATAGTCGCGATTTCCATCATACTTGCTTGATCCATGAATTTCCCTTCGAAAATTCCTCCGAGAATCTTTAGATTATCTGGAGATTTTTTTTGGAATCCATAAATCTCTCTAGCTGGAGCTATCAAGTCGTCTCCATAGACTAGTGCAAGCTCACCAGGAAGATCTGGCATTTCCCCAGATACATCTCCCTCTCCCACCGCTTTTCTAACAAGGTTCTTTTTAGCAACAAAGTAAGAAACCCCAGAACCACGAAGAGCTCTGCGAATCTCGTTTATCCCTGCCACTGTCAAACCACGGAAATTTACAAACACCATAGATTTAGAAGAAGCCAGTGCTTCTTTAACCTTCTTTAAAATTTCCTGTTTTTTTTCTTTTGTGATTGCCATGATTAATTTTTAATGAGCGAAGCGAGTATAAAAATTATAATCACTTTCGTTCATTAATTTTTTTAAAAAATAAATTCGACCGTATAAGGCCGAATGGAGTTTCGTTCCTTGTGCAAAATGCACAAGGATGCCTCGGCAGGAAATTAAGTCCTTCGGTAAACTCAGGACGCCCACTGTCTTTGGCCTTACAAAGGAAGAGAATATAGGAAATATGATTTTTGTCAATCAGCCACGTCGCTCGCGAGCGACGGGGTCAATCAAACAACCCTCTGAAAAAGATACCGACTTTTTTCCAAATACTTATAGGTTTGACCACCTCAAACGATTCACCAGATATAGACGACTCCACTCCCATCACTTCCCCTTCCGGCTCGATTGAACTTTCAATATTTTGAGTTGTCTGGGTAATGCCTTGAACAGGATCTTGCCTTTTAGGTATTGGTGGAGGAATAGAAATAGAAAAATTGGGTGGCAAAATTTCAAACAAAATTACTTCCGGCCGAGAAGGAGGTGCGGGTATAGCTAAATCTTCTACTGCCTTTTTACCCGAACTAGCCACCATCTTTCCACTAGGATTAAAAAGTTCTACTTCGGTTTCGCTGGCATTATCAATACCGGAAATGTCTGGGGTCAGGACAAAAGTGGTTTTGCCTAGAACAATTGTATCTATTGGAAACACAAAAGACTCTCTTCCGGCTTCAATTTCCCAATCGTAGAGATTGATTTCTTGTTCATGATTATTTCTTATTTCAATATCACCATTAGGCAAAATCTCCATTGCGATATCCGTATCTTCCACCCTTACACGCACCCTAGATGTTGCTTGGCGATCGTTCTCATGGACATTCAACACAACCACATATATCCCCTTTCTCTTATATGAATGTATAACATTCCTACTTTTTTTAATTGTCCCATCTCCCATATTCCATATATATTTTGTAACGGAACTAATGTCCGAAGAGCTGTTTGTTTGAGCTTGAAAATGTATGGGATTATCAACGGAAGTCATCCTATCTTTACCTATATAAACAGAAAGAGTTTTTGTCGGGCTCGCATTTGTTATTGGAGACGGGCCAGCATGAGACGATGCCTGGTCTGGAGTGCTTACTTTTTCTTTCTCTACTTCGTCTCCAACACCTTTTGTTCCGCCAGAAAATGAAGAACCTGGGGTTGGTGTGCCGTTTGTCCAAACACCTTCAACTTTGTGAATAGAGTTACCATCACCCTTTCCGCCAATGTCAGATGTATAAATCGCCACATCTACTTCGCTACCATTTGAATCTAGGATCCTAAGTTCATCTTCATCGGTCAGAGAAAAAGCGCTTTTGAAAAGGGGCCCTTCGTAAAATGAAAAGAATAGATTGAATACCTCTGGATCTTTTGCGATAACCGCGTATTCACTAGGACTTAAATTTTGAGAACCAGAAGAAAAGCTAATAGTTCGATTGGTAAATGAACCACTAGTCGCTTTGTCGGCGATTTTAAATTTACTCAAATCTACAATACTATCTGTGCCATTATAAACTTCAACCCACTCGCCTCCAGATTGAGAATCCACCCCTTCTGGGTCATACATAATTTCAGTAAACACCAGTTGAGAAAAGACTGATACTGGAATCGTATAAGAGAAAACAAACAAAAGTTTGATTATTATTTTCATATACAAACCAAGTCTCTAAGGACTGGCGAATATACTAAAAATTAACCTTAACTGTCTCCGTAATTCGTGGCTCACCACTCTCTGCTTCTCGCTCATCGGACCTTTTTTCAAAATACTGCGTAGCAAAAAGCAAAGATAAACTAACAAAAATTATAGTCAAAAAACCAAAGAAAAACTTGAAAAATGTATCGTCAAAATATTGACTCATATATTAATGCTATCACGCCCTAAAAGGAGTGTTACATACAATTAATCCCCATACATAGGCTTAGCCTATGTATTGATAGCCTATGTATTGATAAAAAGCCACTCATCAATCTCTCTCTGCATATCTACTACTTCTATAAAATACCCCGGAAAAGCATCTTTTGTCACGATAATGTTTTCTTTACGATCAAGCCCTACATAATCCAAATAGCTAGAATATTTATACTTATTCAAATACTCCTTTGCTTGTTTTATATTAGAAATACCTCCTTTTTTCCAATCACTCTGTATAAGTTTTATTGGATTTAAGTGTATATATGAAAACAAATATTTTAAATATTCATCAGAATCAGCATGCTCAGCTTTGAATGCCCCCTCAAATAGCCTCCCCGTTCTACCGTGTCTTTTATTAAAATAAGAAGAATATCCTGTTAGTAATTTACCCATAAATTTAGAGATACCACCTTCAGTGATTTCTTTAACAAGAATATGGAAATGATTTGGCATAAGACAGTAAGCCCCTATTGCAACTAATTTTTCACCCATATCTATCTCTGATAATGATTTATCTTGAATATCTCTATAAACAAAAGATTTTTCACTATTAGAAAGAAAGAGGAGCTTTATAAATCTATCTCTGTCATATTCGTCTATAAAAATAAGTCTCTTATCAACCCCCCGAGAATAAATATGATAGTGCTCTTCTATGCTGAAAATTAAATTTCTTGCCATATAAATCTATTGTATCAACAACTTTTTAAAATACATAGGCTAAGCCTATGTATATCGTTCTGGGTAAAACAAAAACCACCCCGAAGGGTGGTTTTTGTTTGTACTTTATAAGGCGTACGAACCAGACTAACACTCAAACTTGAAGAGGAAACCCTCTATCATTTGCTAATAAATTAGCTAGTGATAAATAGGTTACTTGTCTCAAAGTTTGATTCAGGTGTGGCAGAAACTGTGGTTGCAGGAACTGCAACTGAGCCAGTGCTAAATCCTGATGTCAGCAACTGTACACGGTATTGACCAGCGTTACCAGCCAAAGGATTGAATGTTACAACAAGTTCAAGTGTTGCAGATGAACCCTTATTGATCTTAGCGTAGTTAATACCATCTAGTGTTACCTGACTACCTCCGCTTACGCGAGTAAGAGATTGAGTGGTTGCGCCAGTAGTTGTGGCTGTTCCATCTGCTCTCTCCATTTGGTAAGCAGCACCAGCTGTTGTAGAAGCACCACGATAAGCTGTAAGAGGTACGAATACATCATCACCTATTGCAGAGATTTTGAATCTCGTAGTAAATGTACCGTAACTGTCATCAGCCGTGTTGCTATTAGTTGCAAGAACGGTTGAACTTACAGCTTCTATAAGAGCACCATTCACAATGAGAGTGTGAGCTTCACCAACTGTTAGGTTGTCAGAAACTACCTCAAAGTCAGAGTTCTCAGCCCAAACTGTAGTTGAAGCAACAGTGAGGGTAAGAGGAAGAGCCAGTGTGTCTCCTCGGTTGAAATCAACCAATACACGAAACTCCTGTGTATCATCTGCGTCAATCATGTAATCAACATCTGTAAATGATGTTGTAGAAGCGTTTACTGAAGTCTGTTTGAGTAGAGTATTACCAGCGTACAAATATGCTCGATAGAGTACATTTGGAATTCCAGTAGTATTTGAACTAAACGCAACATCAACTCTTGTAACTTCTACATCACTATCATCAGCCTCAACATTGAATGTTAGAACTTCAACGCCATTTGTGCGGGAAGTTTCATTCAATACGATTTTAGCTGCTTCTGGAGAATTATCCCCGATAGATAGATCTATGTCACCATTTCCGAATGTATCGTCAAAGGTAACTGCGAGACCACTGTTTCCTATTCCAGGAATATCATCACCTGTTGCTGGTGAGTAGTCAGTAAGACCTGCTCCATCCAAGAATCGAACTCCGTTCGCTGGAAGCCAAACTCTTACAGTGTCTTGATCACGAGTACCTGCCATTGAACTAAGAACAACAAGTTCTAGAGCAATTGCAGATGTGTCTCCTTCACGGATTACTGTGTTGTTTAGAGAGAAGCGAGCACGGTAGTTGCCACTAACTTCAGAGAAATCACTCTGTCGTGATAGTGAACCAACTTCCTTGCCATCTACGAGAAGATTAACTTCGTCGAAGTATAGCCAAGGTCGTGAATTAAACATAAAGTCAACTCTGTTGACAGCAACATCTGAATCTTTCGCTTCAAAGTCTACTTCGATGACGATTTCGCTGTCTCCAAGATCAATCTGAATATCAGAGTCAGCTACTGTAGTCTCAGACAAGTATCCTTCTCCACCCTGAAGTCCGGTAGAACCTGTTCCAGTTCCAGTTCCAGTTCCAGTGCCAGTACCTGTTCCAGTGCCAGTACCTGTTCCAGCTCCGAACGTAGCGTTAGCTTTCGCTCGTGAGATTGGTCCAAAGTATCCAACTGCTGGAGCGATGCCGTTAGCAGCTTGCCATTTAGCAACTGCTGACTGGGTCAAAGGTCCAAAGTAGCCATAGGAAACTCCTGCTGGCATCTGAAGGAAACCTAGATTAACCATAGCTTGCTGAAGTGCAGTAACATCTGCTCCTGTGCTTCCGATGGTCAAATCCATATTAAACTGAACAGCAGTACCTGTTGGTGTTCCACCAGATAGGGCTGCAAGTTGTGCTTGTAATTGTGCAATCATTGCCTGTAGCTCTTCCATTGTTGCTCCAAGTACTGGAGTCGCAGAGAAAGCAAAAGCAAGTGCAAGAACACCTACATAAATTCTTTTCATAAATAATTAATTTTGAACGACTTTCGCTTCCATTATTATTAAATTGCGGAAGACAGAAAGCCGGTTTAATCGTCTTCGGAGATTGCTCTCCCAAGACGATTGACTGTTAATAAACCTTTTAATAATT
>JBGTNQ010000001.1:0-36503 GCA_041742965.1 Minisyncoccia bacterium | reverse complement strand
GAAAGCGGTGCGCGTAAAATCGACACGAACCGATGAAGAGAGTTGAGTAAGGGAATGGGACATAATTCAGTCAATCAGTCAATTTCCGGAAATCCTAGAGTTCTGAAATTTGTAAACTCGCTATTCTATTGTCAAAGACCTTTTAGCGAGCAAATAAAATTAAGCTCACCTAAGACTATTATATGTCCTCTTCCCCAAGCTGTGAAATATGGCTATGTGGATAACCCACATCACTATTACACCTACTCATAGGGACTAAGAATATAGTAGCTAAAATAAGACGCTTAGTCAATTTAAGACACTGACTATTAAGCAAGACTGTAGCGACTCCATCTTCGCTCCCCCTCCTTTCTCAAAACACCTTGGGATACGAGAGCCAGAAGTTCCCTTTGAAGGGTCTTTTCGCTACAATCATGCACTATCTCGGCAACATCGCGGACCATAATCTCCTTTTTACGCTTCAGAAGGTTAATAATTACGCTTTGTCGCTTATTCCTTTTGACGGCCACAGGGCCATATTCTTTCAGTTTTTTCTCTGTATTTTTGTGTGTACTGTAGGTAGGAGATCTCTCTAAATATGTTTTGTCCTTTATAAGGTCCTTTTCTTCATTAGATTTTACTTCCGAGTGTGCTGAAATATGGGACATATGTTGATAACTATCTCTGCTCTCAATCTTGTGTAAATCAGCAGTGGAAGAATCATTTTCAATATCAAAAAACGGACTTCCTAAAAGAGAAGACCCTTCATTTTTTTCTCTAAGCATAAGACTGACATGATTCAAAAGATTGTGAAATTCCTTCTTGATTATCAAGAGATTCATCTCTGAAACAAGTCCGGCGAAAAAAGCCACTTCAAGTAATGAGACCATTTCCAGAACTCTTTCGCGCAAACGTATTTCAATTGAATTAAGCCCGGATGAAGTACTCTCTTTAAGGTCAATATTTAAACGGAGAAGCTCTGTCCCCAGAGTCCTCAACGACCATTTGACTGGCTCCTCGTCTTGGAAAGAGTTGGTCATCAGATAGACAGCTGAAACTAATTTTTCAATTTTCTGATGAGCAAATACAAATTTTTTGTCTTTTTTAAAAAAGACTATTGGGTCAAAACCTTTTAATGCTTCAATAGATTTTGAGCTATTCTCAGAAACTTCCTTTGTTTTGTCTGATTGATTTTCTCTTTCCATAATAGTTGTCCTTTAATCTATTAAAGAAACTTTTTTATGTATCTAAATGTCCTTTAATTTTATCATGTCTTTTAGAATAAATCAAGCTGTCTTTTAATAAACTTTAACGGACACTATTTAAATGGCTTTATTAAGCCCTCTTTGAATACGGGCTATGAATCTACATATAAAAATTGATAGAAACCCTGTGATATAATATGGAAAACATTAGACATATATACATATTTTATGGGCAGAAGAAAAAAGGGTGATAAATTTCGGATTTCAGACCATGTAAAAGAAGAGACCTTAAGGTGGGTTTCTACTGTTGCCTTTTTCGCCATTGGCCTATTTTTCGTATTAGCTGCCTTTGAAAAAGCGGGTAATTTGGGTAATTTGGCATTCTCTTCCCTGTCTTTTCTTTTTGGATACGGATATTTTCTTATCCCCATACTCTCTTTCCTCATGTGCGCCTCTTATGTGAAAGATGTAGAAAGGCATTTTTCACTAGTTCACACAATAAGCTCCTTTGTGCTCTTCGTTTCCGCACTGGGTCTCATTACTATAACCATGCCTGAGGGTGGAGGCGTACTCGGCTCAATGATATCTAATCCGCTTTTGAGTCTCTTGGATATATACGCCACGAGTATCATACTGGTAGCCATTCTCTTAATTTCCTTCCTTATCACATTTGATACAGTGCCAGACGGAGAATTGCTGAAAAAGATCTTTGGTCTTTTTAGAAAAAAGGAAAGCGAAACTACTGATTTGAAACTAGAAGAATCAGTATCTGCCATTGAACAAAGAGAGGAAGAGTCGGAAGAGAAAGAAGCCCCTCTTGAAAAAGTGCGCGCCATGCTTTCAAAAAAGAAAGGTGACGAAACTGAAGAATTCACACCAATAACACGGAGGGTTTCGCTCAAAGAATTTACCCCTCCTCCACTCTCACTCCTAGAAAGAGATCGGGGCAAACCTGGAGTCGGAGACATAAAAGCAAACGCAAATATTATAAAGAGGACTCTGCAAAACTTCGGCATCATAGTAGAGATGGATGAGGTATCTATTGGACCGTCCATTACCCGCTATGCATTGAAGCCAGCTGAAGGAGTGAAGCTCTCTCGTATATTGGGACTTCAAAACAATCTGGAGCTTGCCCTGGCAGCACACCCGGTGCGTATAGAAGCACCAATACCTGGGAAATCTCTAGTCGGCATAGAGATACCGAATAGCACAAAGACGACAGTCGGTTTGGGCACCCTTCTAGCAGAAGTAGAATTTGAAAACTCGGACAAACCACTACTCGTATCTCTCGGAAAAGGAATTTCTGGAAAATCACATTTTGCAAATATTGCTAAAATGCCCCACCTTCTTATTGCGGGTGCTACTGGTTCTGGAAAATCAGTGACAATACATGCCATCATCGCTTCCCTACTATTTCGTAACCATCCAGAAAATCTGAAGTTTATAATGATTGACCCGAAAAGAGTTGAGCTAACTCTCTATAACAAAATCCCCCACCTTCTAACTCCAGTTATCACAGATGCTAAAAAAGCCATACTCGCACTTAAGTGGGCGGCAAAAGAAATGGATAGAAGATATGACTTATTGGAAGAAAACTCTGTAAGAGACATAGACTCTTATCACAAAAATATACTTGAGCCAGAACTCAAAAAACAAAAAGGTAAAGAGGTTTTAGATGAGAACCTGCCCGAAACAATGCCCTATATCGCCATAGTCATCGATGAACTCGCAGACATTATGCAGGCATATCCTAGAGAGCTGGAGTCAGCCATTGTCCGACTGGCTCAAATGAGCCGAGCGGTAGGTATACACCTCATCCTTTCAACACAGAGACCGTCTGTAAATGTTATAACCGGACTCATCAAGGCCAATGTCCCCTCTCGAATTGCTCTCCAAGTAGCTTCGCAAGTTGATTCACGAACAATTCTTGACTCCGCTGGAGCAGAAAAACTACTGGGCGCAGGAGACATGCTCTATATGTCTGGAGAAATGTCTAAACCAGAAAGAATACAATCTGCATTTATCACAGAATCTGAGGTAAAAAAACTGGTTCAATACCTAGCAGAAAACTATGAAGATGAGGTCCCTCACGAAATAGACTTCGCCCAAGATTCATCAAAAAATTCTATATTCAGCGAAAATTTGGATGGTGGGGATGATGAAGACGAACTCTATGAAGAAGCGAAAGAAACTGTCATATCTGCCGGCAAAGCCTCCACTTCATATCTACAAAGAAAACTCGGCGTGGGATATGCTAGAGCTGCCAGACTTATAGATATGTTGGAAGAAAGAGGTGTCGTAAGTGAAGGGTCTGGTTCAAAACCTCGTGATGTACTGATAAAGGGAGATGGAGCAGAGGAGGAGACGCCTATTGCCTAAAACAAAATGAGTAATCCGAGAAAAAAATTAAAAAATAGTTTGAGTATAATAATCGTATTACTCCTCATAGTTTATGGAATCTTTCAGTCAAAAGATCTTCTAAGGGGCCCGATTATAGACATTGAACACCCACTGGACGGCGCCACACTTCAGGAAAAAATCGTGGAAGTGAGAGGGGAAGCAAAAAATATTGCTTATATAAATTTAAACGACAGACAAATTTTTGTAGACAACGACGGCATGTTTTCTGAAACCATCATCGCTCCATCTGGCTATTCTGTAATAAAACTCTCCGCTAGAGACAAGTTTGGTGAAACGGAAGAAAGACTTATAAGAGTATACTTAGCCGAAGAAAGCCCTCCCCTCTACGATGTGTTTTATGAAGAAGTGGTGGAGGATGAGAATATAGAAAGCGAGGTGGTAGAAGAAAACGTAAACATATAATCAAAAATATGAAAAAATCAAAACCAGAAAAAGCACCCAAGGAAAGTGGAGCAAATATAGAAGACACTATACGGCAGATAAAAACCAAGTTTGGTGAAGAATCTATTATGAAGCTCGGGGAAAAACCGAGAGTAGATGTAAACGCCATCCCAACTGGTTCAATAGGACTTGACGCAGCTTTGGGTGTCGGAGGGTTACCGAGAGGAAGGATTATTGAAATATTTGGCCCAGAGTCTTCTGGTAAAACAACACTTTCTCTTCATGTTATCGCTGAAGCTCAAAAAACCGGAGGTATATGTGCGTTTATAGATGCTGAGCATGCGATGGACCCGGAATACGCTGGTAGGCTGGGAGTGAAAATTGACGAATTGCTTATCTCGCAACCAGACACTGGAGAGCAGGCTCTTGAAATTGTAGAGTCTCTAGTACGCTCTGGAAAAATGGATGTTATCGTCATAGACTCAGTGGCAGCACTAACCCCGAAAGATGAAATCGAGGGAGACATGGGTGCTCACCATGTAGGTAAACAGGCGCGTCTTATGTCTCAGGCTCTTCGTAAACTCACCGCAATTGTAGCTCGCTCAAAAACGATTGTTATTTTTATAAACCAAATCCGTATGCAGATTGGAGTAATGTTTGGAAACCCTGAAACTACTCCTGGAGGAAAAGCTCTAAAGTTTTACACATCAGTCAGGCTTGATATAAGAAGAATCGCCCAGATAAAGAAGGGGGAGGAAGTAATGGGTGGGCGCGTAAGGGTGAAGGTGGTAAAAAACAAAGTAGCTGCGCCATTTAGACAAACCGAATTTGATCTTATGTACAACGAAGGTATATCTCGCGAAGGAGAAATAATCGCTCTCGGAGAAAAATATGGGATTATACAAAAAAGCGGTTCAAGCTATTCATACGGAGAAACAAAACTTGGACGAGGGTATGACTCCACAAGACAATTTCTAAAAGAAGATAAGAAATTGAGCGACACTATACTTAAAGAAATAAAGACCAAACTCAAAGAAGAGTAGAGGGGCTTCTTACCCCACTTGGAAACCGAGTTTCCAAGTGGGGTAAATTGAGGCTCTTGCCTATTCAGAGACATTGTTTTATACTGTACCCACTCGACATCAGTGGAGACAGTGAATAGCACTCCCAATGAGCCTTTGGGGAAGGGTTCTTGCGTCTACCATATAGCCAAACAGGGTGAAGCCTTCGCAGCCTTCTAACCTTAAAAACAAGGTGGTCGCAAGGAATAAACTGCCACAGTCGAGGCCTTCGGGCAGGGGTCGTGCCGGAGCTCACCGGGCGGCCTCTTTTTTTTCCAAAAATCTGAAAATAATATTTATACAAAATGCTTGAATACAACGAAATCGTAGAAAAAAAGTATGTAGTCCTAGACGGAGCTCCGTATGAAGTATTGGAGTCTCATGTTTTTCGTAAACAACAAAGAAAGCCAGTAAATGCTACCAAGCTTAAGAACTTAATTACAGGTAAAGTAACGGAAAGATCTTTTCATGTATCAGAAAAAGCTGAAGAAGCTGAAATAGATTCAAAAGAAATAAAATATCTTTATAACAACAAAGGAGAGTGGTGGTTTTGTGAACCGAGCGACCCATCAAAAAGATTTAAGGTGTCACAGGGTATGCTGGGTAACAAGGGGGGGTTTCTAAAAGAAAATGAAAAAATAGAAGCAATAATGTTTGATGACGAAATAATAGGCGTTAAGTTTCCCATCAAAGTAGATTTGAAAGTCACAGAAGCTCATCCAGCCGTAAAAGGAGATACCGCGAAGGGTGGCAACAAACAAGTAGTACTTGAAACGGGCGCCACTATTAATGTGCCGATGTTTGTAAAAGAAGGTGATGTAATAAGAATCAATACAGAAACTGGAGAATACACAGATAGACTAGGAAGTAACTTTTAAATCCCCTCCTCTTCTTCTACTTCAACAAAAAAATCTTTTGGAAGAATTTTAACTATAATCCAGCCGACAATAAAGCCCGAGAGTGTCCAAAAAAATAGTATCAGAAATGGCTCATAAGACATCGGTATCAGATTGACGATACCAAGTGTATTTAAGAAAGATAAAGGATAAAAGAGAATCAATAAGAATGGATCAACAAGACACCCTGAATCTATGGGGCATATAACCTTCAAAAAGAAAACTAGGATTGAGAGCGCAAAAACAAATATGGCTCCATGTATAGCTCCATTTATGGGTGTCATAAGAGCATTGTACTAAACTAACTAAAAATAATCCCCCTCTCGCGATTGGCGAGAGGGGGATTATTTTATTTTTACTTAGCGACAAACGGTAAAAGACCCAAAAATCTTGCTCGTTTAACCGAATTAGCCACTTCCCTTTGCTCTTTAGCAGAAACCCCTGTTTTCTTTCTGGAAATAATCCTAGCGTGAGGATTCAAGAATTTTTTCAAGAGCTCTGTGTCTTTGTAATCAATGTGATTAATGTTTTCTAAGTATGTTGCTTTTTTCATAAAATTTAATTTTCTTAAAACGGAATATCGTCTGGGTTTATTTCTTCTTCTGGGTATTCAATCGTGTCCAAACCTTTGGACTTTTCATCATTAGAACCGGGCGCTTGGGCAGAAGGGGTGTTGTCTCTAGTTCCACCGCCAGCAGAACGGGGGCCGAACTGAACCCTATCAGCCACTATCTCTGTCCTGTATCTCTTTGTACCATCTGGACCATCCCAGCTCCTAGTCTGCATTCGTCCTTCAACCAATACTGAACTTCCTTTTTTCAAATATTGACCGACTATTTCTGCTTGACGACCAAAAACTACAACATTGTGATAATCAGTACTTTCCTGCTTAGCACCATTTTTGTCTTTCCAAACCCTGTTTGTTGCCACAGAAAATGTGCCAACTTGAATACCTGATGGTAGAGCCTTGAGTTCTGGATCACGAGTGAGATTTCCAATGATTATAGCGCGATTAAAATACATCCTGTTAGAAATTAGTTCTTATAACCTTTTACTAATAAACAGTATCATATCTTTAATTCCAATAACAATTAAGCCACTAGTTCATCTATGCTCTTATCAAGCTCCTCGTCTGGAGCTGTAGCATCTGTATCTGTATCTATGTCTGACACAGATCCATCTTCATCCGGAGATTCGGCCTCTATTTCTTCTGCTCTTGCAAAAGAAGATAGGGTGTCCTCTCGAACGGTCTTTATGAGTAGGAAACGGAGGATTGCGTCTGTCATTCTCAATTTCTCTTGGAGTGGAATAATATTTTCCGCATCTGTCTCAAACTTAATCCAACCAAAATAAGCGGTGCGAAACTTTTCATTCCTAGTACCTATTGTCTTCACCATCTCATAAGAGAGGTTGCGAAACTGGGGGTCTCCTTGGGAGATAATCGTTCCGGAAGCATCCGCTATCATTTTCTTGACAGCATCAACGCTCTCGGAAAGACGCTCTTCTGGAATGGAAGGGAGTAACAAATAACCCACTTCATAGACCCTTTGTGCATCCTCTTTGTTTTCTATATCTTCGGTCATATATGGTCATTCCTTAGCTATTAATCCTCGTTTGAGGTTAAAGCACAATAGCATAATAAAAGGGTGGGAGCAATGGCGCTGGGCAAACTTTGAGCTTACGGCTGTTAGCTTTAAGCTTTTATTTTAAACGCCCTCAGAGCATTAGAAACCATCACCTCTCTCACTTCCTCAAAGGGGGCGCCTCGTATTTCGGCGATTTTTTTGACCACCTCACTTACATAAGAGGGTTCGTTTCTCTTTCCACGGTAAGGTACCGGAGAAACATATGGCGCATCCGTTTCACTCATTATCATATCCAATGGGGCAAACTCAATAACCTCATCATAATCGTGAGTAAAAGTGATTACTCCGGTGAAAGACAGTGTGAAACCGATGTCAATAAACCTTTTAGCTATTTCCTTGTCCCCCGCAAAAAAGTGCACATTACCAGTAAGCTTCTCCCCTTCTTTTTTAGCGATAGGTTCCAAAATATCTAGAAGCTCTGGGTAAGCCCCACGGGAGTGAATCATCAAAGGTTTCTGGTGTGCGAGAGCAAAATCAATGTGAGCAAAAAATAAATCCTCTTGTCTTTTGACCTCTTTTTTATCCGACTTATCTTGATGAAAAAAATCCAAGCCACATTCTCCTATAGCCACAACTTTTGGGTGATTTGCTAAACTATCAAACTTATCTAGTTCGAAATTTCTAGTGGGATTATCTACTGGATGCACACCTATGCAGGCATGAACTTCGGCATATTTTTCTGCAATTTCAACCGCCCTTTGAGACGACCCAGTGTCTGTGCCTACAACAATGGTGTGTGTATTCGTGTCTTTTAGACGCGCCAATACATCGGCGAAATCAGATTCGTAATCTTTGAAGTTCAGGTGGGAATGTATATCAAAAAATTGAGGCATGGGGGAGGAATAGTGAATGAGGAATAGGGATTAATCTTTGCGGGGGAAGAGTGGAGTTTCTGGTGATTTATTCTGCTTTATAAGTTCTAGTATCTTATTCGATGTGGCTGGCAAAATAGGTTGGAGTAAATTGGCTATTCTAAACAAATCAGCAAGTAACTCCATTACATCTTTTTTGGCCTCTTCAGGATTATCTTTAATTTTCTTAAACGGCGCTTCATTTTGAATGTAAGCATCTGCCAGCCCAATAAGTTTCTCTATTTGCCACATGGCCTGAGAGATATCGAAAGAATTTAGAGAAGCCACGAAATCTTTCTCTTCAGGTAAAGTCTCATCTTGTTTTTCAAAATACACGCCATAAGAACTCGACATTTTTAAAATCCTACTTACTAGGTTACCGAGTCCATTAGCTAATCCGGAATTATAAGAATTTTTAAACCTTTCAATGGTGAAAGGACTATCTTCAAAAGACGCTACTTCCCGCGCCAAAAAGTATCGCAAGGCATCGGTGCCATACTCCTCAATGATATCCAATGGGTTTACTGCATTACCTAGAGATTTGGACATTTTCACTCCACCTTCACCGGTTATGAATCCATTTACTACAATAGTGTGCGAATTTGGAACTCCCGCTGCAATAAGCATCGCCTGCCACATAACAGACTGAAAGCGGGTATTGTCTTTACCGCAATACTGAACCGGGGTACCATTGACCCAAAACTTTTCAAAATTTTCACCATCAGGCCAACCTAAGGTTGAAATATAGTTTACCAATGCATCAAACCACACATACATTACATGATCTGGGTCGCCCGGCACGGGAACGCCCCACGACATATTACTTTTGAGTCTTGAAATACTAAAATCTTGTAGTCCTCCTTTTATAAACTCCCTCATCTCATTTAGTCTAAACCCTGGAACCACAAAACTCCTCCCCTCTTTCTCTACTTTGTCATAAAGCTCCAAAAGCTTGTCGCCAAATTCACTGAATTTAAAAAAATAATTTTCTTCTTCCCTATCCTCAACATCTCGATTTGGATGTATGGGACACCTTCCATTTTCCAGCTCTGACTCTGTTTTGTTTTCTTCACACCCAACACAATATTTTGTCTTGTAGTTTTTCTTGTATATGAAACCTCTGTCATACACCCTCTTCCAAAACTCTTCTACCGCCTTAATGTGTTTCTCATCAGTAGTGCGAATAAAGTTTATGCTGTCCATCATTCCAAGCTTGGGAAGAATGCCTTTGAAAGTCTGTGCATTTTGATTTACAAAATCGTTCACATCCATTCCTGCCTCTTTGGCAGACTCAAAAAGTTTCTGGCCGTGTTCATCTGTGCCAGTATTAAAAAACACATCATAACCCTGACCTTCTTTGAACCGAGCAATAATATCTGCGCGCACAAACTCCAACGCATGACCCATGTGGGGTTCTGCGTTTACATAAGGAAGTGTAGTCGTAATATAGAAAGGCTTTCCTTTCTCTTTTGATAAAATACCCATAGAAAATTATTTTTTAGCCTCTTTCGCTTTGCTCATCTCAAAATCGTTCAAAAGCTCCATCAAAACTGCAGCGATTGGAACTGATAAAATAATGCCTAAAAAGCCAGCTATTTTGGCGCCAATAATAATGGCTAAAATAGAAATAATGGGCGGAACGCCAACCACCTTTTTTACAACCAAAGGATATATAAGCTGGCTTTCAAATTGCTGAATGATGATATATAGACCAACAACCACAAGAGCCATAGTCAATCCACCATCAATAAACGCGATGGCGACAGCGGGTGCTGCTGCCAAAAAAGCACCGAATAGAGGTATGAGCTCAAAAAGACCAGCGATTACAGCCAGGAGAAGGGCGTGCCTAACTCCTATAAGAGTTAAGCCTAAGAACACTAATACCGCCACAATAACAGCCAAGAGAATCTGCCCTTGCATCCACAGACCAATTTTTTCTTTTGACCTTTTCCAAAGACCAATAATATATTGCTCGTGCTTTAAGGGGGCAACAATGCGAAGAAACTTTCCAACTCCGTCTTCCTGTACAGCTAGATAAAATGACAAAACTATAATAAGCACAAAACTAAATACGCCACCGAACACCACATCAACCGTACTCAAAAGCCCACTTGAAAGATTTGAGAGGGCCTCGTTCACTTCCTTAATAATAGAAGAAAGGGAAAAACTTTCAGAAAATCCGCTGAGCAAGCTACCGCCACCAGAAGCTTTTTGTCCAGACTGAATTGCACTTGAATACTCAGGAAGACTTCTTAAAAAATCTGCGGATTCTTGTAGTATAGGTATAAATAGAAAATAAAAAGAAACCACAAACAAAGCAGTAATAGAAATATATATTATAAGCACAGAAAGCACTCTCGGAATCTTTCTTCGGACAAACCACCTAGTGCCAGGCTCAATAGCAGATGCAAGTACAATAGCAGTCAAAATGACCAATATAAGATCTCGTACTATAAACAAAACATAGAAGAGAATCAGTATAAGTATGACTCTAATAATGGTGCCAGAGCTCACATTTATAGTCTGTGGAGAATTTTCTTTCATATAAGTCCATAATACACCTAAGAGCTATATTTTTAAAATGCGCTTAATATCACTCCTCTTTGGCACTTTTCCCAAAACTGCCAAGTTCAGATTCTTATCATTGATAACATCTTTAGCTACCTTTTTTATATCTTTCATAGAAACATTTCGAATTTCTCTTTCAAGCTCCTGGGGGCTTTTGGTTTTACCTCTAATAATCTCATCGAGACCATAATATCCAGCCAAAGCATCTGAAGTCTCTAGACCCAGATACATCGTTCCGATCATATACTCTTTAGCTTTCTTTATTTCTATTTCTCCTATTTCCCCATCTCTTATACTTCTCAATTCTGCCAATATGGCTTCAATGGCTTGAACGGAACGATTTGGGTCCACCCCAGCAGATATAGCTAAAACACCATGGTCAGTATATTCATCAAGAGACGAACGGACATAGTAGCAGATGCCCAATTCTTCCCGAAGCTTTTGAAAAAGACGCGAACTCATACCTTCACCTAAAAGAGTATTTAAAACTGACAGGGCCAAAACCCTCTTGTCTTTAGCTGAAAAAGCTCTTAGACCTAAGACAATGTGTGTTTGTTCTGATATTTTAGGGAACAATACAAACTTAGGGGATGGTTGTTTTTCTATAACTCTTTTCTTTAAACCTTTTTTAGAAACTGGCAAATCTTTAAAAGATTTTTTAACCAGAGGTAGAATCTCTGACTTATTGAAATTACCAGAAACCACAATAATAGTGCCTTCTGCCACATAGTGTTTATCTCTATATTTTTTAAAATCATCTGAGGTGGTTCTCTTAATAACTTCCTTTTTACCTATAACTGACCACCCGGCGGGCTGGTCTCCGTACAAAAGTTCCTGAAAGAGATCTTGAACCCTTCTCTTTGGTAAATCTTCATACATATTTATTTCTTCAATAATCACACCTTTTTCTCTCTCAATTTCTTCTTTAGGAAATGTGGAATTGAGATATATATCAGAGAGGACATCCATAATTTTTGGCAAATGTTTTGGATGCGCCTTGGCATAATAGCCGGTAAATTCATATGAGGTGAAAGCATTTGTTTGTGCTCCAATACTATCTAACTCTGTATTTATATGGTGAGCACTTAGTCTTTTTTTCGTACCCTTAAAACAAACATGTTCAAGAAAATGTGAAATACCGTTTTGATTTTTATCTTCATATTTAGTGCCTGTTTCCACTAAAACATAAACAGCAACAGCTCTAGCATCTTTTAGAGGAATACTAATGACCCTAAGTCCATTAGGAAGTGTATTTTTATAAGCTTTCATCTTAATTAATTACCTTTAAATATTTCGGAAGTTCTTTCTCACCAACTCTCTCCTGTTCCCCACTATCACGATGGCGTACGGTCACGCCCTTACCTTCCAAAGTTTCAAAATCAACAGTTATGCAGAAGGGTGTCCCTATTTCATCTTGCCTGCGATAGCGCTTACCAATATTTCCATTATCATCAAATACTGTGTTTGGTATCTCTTTGCGAATCATTTCATAAATCTCTCGAGCCTTTGCTACAAGCTCTGGCTTATTTTTCAAAAGTGGAAATACTGCCACATATACTGGTGCTATGTGTGGTAAAAGTTTTAGAAAACTCCTCTTCTCGCCACCAAGTTCGTCTTCACTATAAGCCTGGCAAAGCAGGGCAAGAACAGTTCTGTCTACACCAAATGTCGGCTCTATGCAGTGCGGTGTAAAACGCTCTTTGTCTTCCTCATCATAATAGTCCAGAGACACCCTACTTTCTTTTGTATGATTTGAAAGGTCAAAGTCGGTCCTATAAGCGAGTCCGTAAAGCTCTTTGCGACCAAAAGGAAAATCGTATTCAAAGTCTATTGTTCTCTTTGAATAATGAGCCCTGTCTTCTGGAGAGACATCAACCTCCGTAATACTTTCTTTTGGTAAACCTAAGGCCTCCGTCCACGAAAGCATAGACAAACGCCATTCTTCAAAATACTTGTCCCAATCACGCTCTCTAACAAAATACTCTATTTCCATCTGCTCAAATTCTCTGGCCCTAAAAAGAAAATCTCTTGGAGCTATCTCATTTCTAAAAGCTTTTCCTATCTGAGCTAAACCAAAAGGTATCTTGGGGTGAAATGTGTCAACGATATTTTTAAAATTCACAAACATTCCCTGAGCTGTTTCCGGACGAAGGTAAGAGGTCAGGGCTTCCTCTGAAGCTCCGACTTTTGTTTCAAACATCATATTGAACTGTCGGGTGGGACCGAATTCGCCACCGCACTCCGCACATTTTGTTTGGCCTTCAACGTGGTCTGCACGAAAACGACGCTTACACTTTTTACATTCAACAAGCGGATCAGCGAAACCACTGACATGGCCTGAGGCCTCCCAAGTCTTGCTATTCATAAGAATAGCAGCATCAACTTCATAAATATCAGAACGAGAAGAAACGAACATCTTTCGCCATAGATTTTTTATATTGTTTTTCAAAGCCACACCCAAAGGACCGTAGTCCCAAGTCCCAGCAAGTCCACCGTATATCTCTGAACCGGGAAATATGAAACCGCGCCTCTTTGCTAGGGATATAATCTTTTCCATCTTGTTTAGTTCTTCTGTCATACGGCTATGGTATCACGGGTTTAGCCCGTTATAAATAGAAAAAACTTTTAACATATTTCTAACAGGACTTATTCCACAACTGTCTGATTACCCTCTACAAAAGTAGAGTCGGTTGAAAATCTGGTGTTTAATTCTGGTCGAGTAAAGTTGATGGTGCTTTTTGTAAAGGTGTCTTCTCCAGTGGCCGAAACAGGTCCAATAAGAACAGGTTGAGTGCCCACTTGTCCCAAACCCGGAAGAAGGGTTACTTGGAAAAATATTTCTCTGGAACCCGAGCCAAAACCGGTCCCAGCCCTTAAGGTTCCAGCATCCCAAGAAACAGTCCTTGTGACTGGATCATAAATTACAGATTCTCCAGAAGGACTCGTGAGACCATTCCATTCAACATACTGTGGAAGAACAGCTCTCATTCTGGCTCCACTTATGTCATTTAAAGAGTTGGTAGCAGTCCAAACAATTGTGTATGTTGTTTCATTTTCTGCCTTCGGAGGTATTGGGCCCGAATTTTCAAAAGGTCCACTGCCTCTTATCACCCTAGCCGAAAGTCCCCATTCAGTCTCAAGCTTTACCGTTCTCTTAACACTGGTTGAAATTCTTTGTGGCGCATTACCTTGAATAATTTGATTTCCAGTAAATAGTATATCTATATCAATACTTTGGTTTCTTGCCGAAGAAGGCAAAGATGAGAGAGAGCTGAAAGAAAGAGACACCGCCCCTCTTTCTCCCGGCTCAAAATCGGCAAATAAATCATTTACACTTTTCTCCCAAATAACAGTATTATCGGAAGACCTATAAAAACCACCTGAAACTGGTATCACAGAACTTTTATCAATGGAGTCCCCTGAAAGTTTGACTTCAATGCGAGAATCAAGAACCCTAGTCGGAAGGTTATTTGTCCAAACAATTGTTATGGGTATTCTACCCCCTCTTTTACTTATATATTCTTCACTAGGATTTCCAGAAATAGTGACACCCAAAGCTATAAGAGGCCTGCTTATCTTCACTGTCTCGAGAAGAGATACAAGATTCGCACCTAGCAATCGATCATTTGTTTCGCTAGCAATACCAGCAGAGAAACGGAAAGTTCTCTCTTCATCATTTTGCCCCAATAGGGTTCCTCTGATAGAAATAGTACGACGATCACCGGTCGCCAGATCTCCAATTCTCCAAATATTATTTTGAGAAAAAGGTTCTGGAGTAGAGCGAGCAAAAGTAAAACCAAAAGGAAACTCGGCTTGTATCAAAACATTGCGTAAAATCTCGGCTGTGTTTGAGGTTGCCTCAAGAACAATCTCAAACTCTTGGTTCGCCGTAACTTCGGTCGGATATTTTAAGGTAACAATAATAGGTGATGAGCTAATACCTATGTCATAGTTTTTTTCTTTAAAAAAAAGTGCGCTTGAACCTTCAATGCGATACTCAAGGGTTATTTTTATATTTTTGATTGCATCTTTTTCTCCAAAAAGAATAGCCTTAATTATCTTCCTTGATTCTCCACGAGCAGAGATTGATCCTATAAGCTCTCTCTGGCGAGTTAGCTCTGTAGTTATGTCCTCTGCAACTCTAGCCCCTTCTGGATATTCTATAAGTAAAGCTACATTCTCTAGATTGGCATTGTTTTTGTTTTGAATAACAATCTCCATAGAAAGCTCTTCCCCTCCTGCAATTGAGGTTGGGGCAGAGATAGAAATATCAATATTGTCAGCTGAAACCATATTAGAACCCCTGACAAAAAGGAAGGTAGCGATACCTAAGGCGAGGACAAAAAATATAGTTGAACCTACCAAAATCTTTCTAACCATTTTCCCATGAACGTGATCGTGTTCCTCTCTGGTTTTTTGAACCAAATCCTGTATACCTTCTCCACCTTTCCACTGCTCATCAATAGAAAATTCTGGGTGAGAAAGTCCACTTCTCTCATCAATATAGCCCTTAGGATGAGCCCTTGAATCAAGCTTTCTTTCTAACTTTTCAATAGAATTATTATCATTTGGCTTCATAATTACTCTTCAGTATACCTCGCAATGAGTGATGGCGACAACCGATAGGTGGGCGTAATCCCTGTATTAAAGCTGGCTCGCCTCAAGTGCCTTCTGTATTTCCTCTCGCATCTGGTTGGCCAAAGGGATTGCATCATTTAAAAGAGTCCCACTCCAAGCAGTTGTGTCAACAAAAGAATCGTATATCTCCCCCCTCTGTCCATAACCTAAAATAGAAAGAATTCTAAGCATCAATACCACTTCAAATACTTTAATCTCTTCATTGTTACCTGAAAACGATTTTAAAAATTTAAACGCATCATCTAAAACAGTAAAAAGTGCCGTATTGATTTCTTCCCCAGCCACGAGCTTTTGAGTCATTGATAAAACTCTGGCTAGAATAATCCTCTTTTCGGGGCTTTCTATAAATGAATGTGAGAGATTTTCTGTCTCCTTAACACCTGTGATCTTCCAATATTCTCTTCCGCGAATAAGAGAAAATTCACCAACAGAATAATCATTTAAACCAAAACGCAATTTAGATTCAATCTTTCTGACACTTTTTGCCGAAGCCAGTATTAGACCTAAATCTTTTGTAAAAAGATAATAATATTTGTCAGCTTCCCTATATGGGAGGCCCTGAATGACAATGCCTCGAGTTGTATATAGATGATAAGACATTAAATCTCAACCGAAAACCAAGAGGAAGATTCTTCTGGTAATTCAGCCAAAACTAAGTTTGATATTCCACAAGTTTTCATGATTTCTTCTTTAAAGATACCCAAAACATCCTTGCCCCAAGGAGTCAGAGAAAGTCTCAACTCAACTAGATCTTTTGGAGATAGATTTTTTTCCTTTCTTTTTTCTTGGATGGTCCTTATCAATTCCCTAGCCTCACCCTCCTTTTTTAATTCTTCTGTTATTTCTGTTTCCAAAACCACCTCTTCAGGAATATTTTTATCAAAAGAAATATTTTTTACATTTACTTCGTCCCCGATAAGAGCAGTGTACTCATCTGCGCCCGAAAGCATTTCGCTTTTAATCGTGAGGTTCGGGAGTGGCTGACGAACCTTAATACCGGACTTGGCCCTAGCCTCAAGGCCCAAAGAAACAACCCTTCTAACTTCCCGCATTAGAGAAAGAGGTAATACTTCTCCGACTCTTCGAGTGTCTACTTCTGGCCAAGACACAAGATGGATACTTTCTGGAGCATTTGAACTACGAAGTTTTTGATATAAATGTTCGGCCAAAAACGGCATAAACGGAGCCATGACTACCGAGAGTCTCTCTAAAATAAATCCCAGAGTATTTGTGGCATTTATACGGTCCTCCTCATCTTCCCCCTTGAACCTATCTCTAGAACGGCGAACATACCATTGTGAAAGCTCGGCAATAAAATCCCTTATAAGACGAGCGGGTGTAAACACATCATAAGAGTCTAGGGAGTTTGTAATTTTCAAAACCAGATCATCGAGATAAAGAAGTATCCACTGATCTAAAACATTTTTACTCTCCGGTCTAGAATTATCTGTGCGACTTTCTGCATAAAGCTCATAAAAAGAGAGAACATTTAGCAATAGATTGAAAACTTTTTTCACCACCTCATCCACCGTCTTCTCATCAAAGTTCTTAGAGTCCCCAGGTTGATTTACGGAGTACATCCAAAAACGAAGAGCATCTACTCCATATTTATCAATCATATCCAAAGGACTGACGACATTGCCCTTTGATTTGGACATCTTTTGACCCTTACTATCTAAAAGTAAGCCTAAACAAATGACATTCTTAAATGCTTTTCCACGGTCAAGGAGCACCCCAATGGCGTGCAGTGTATAAAACCAACCACGGGTTTGATCTATAGCTTCAGAAATATAGTCAGCCGGATATGGTAAATTTTCGGTCTGAGATTCATTCTTTGCAAAAGGATAATGATGTTGTGCGAAAGGCATTGCTCCCGAATCGAGCCAAACATCCATCACTTCTTTAACACGTTTTAATTCTTTTCCATCTTTTTCTAAAACTATTTCATCGACAAAAGGTCGGTGTAAATCTAACTCGTAGTTTTCATTGTGAGGAATGGGGGTGAAATCAAGTGTCAAAATTATTCCAGTTTCTTTTGGAGAATTTGTATATATCTCGTAAGAGCGCCCATCATTTGCCCCCTCCACAATTGCTGGCAAAACTTCTATACCTATACCGTGCGTCAAAATCAAAATATTTTCATTTTGATACTTTGACTCAATTTCATACAAAAAATCAGCAAATCGAATCTTGGCATCAAGGTGGCTCTCTCCTTTTTCTGGAGCTGAGCGATATGTATGAGTATCTTGAGACTCTGTCCACTGATTCCTCTCTTCCCAAGTTTTACCATCAAAGATGCCTGGGTTTAGCTCGCCTATTCTCTCATCAGAGATTATAGAGTCTTCTGAAAGGCCTAGAGCCTTCACAATAATATCGGCCGTTTCCTTAACCCGCGCAAATGGAGAAATAAAAATTTTATCAATTTTTGCATCTATTAAATCTTCTGCCATGCGTCCCGCCTCTTCTTTCCCCTTTTGAGTTAGGTGAATGTCTTTGTGGTCAGAATAACTTATCTTTCCAGAAACATTATGTTCTGCTTCACCATGTCGAGCCACATAATATTTATTACCAGATTTTCTTGTATAGGACTTTAAATCAGACACTGAACCAATAACTACAATTTCATCTGGGTCTTCTGATGCCCAAACAGGAAGAGGTGTGCCCCAATATCTTTCTCTAGAAATTGCCCAATCTTTTACATCCTTTAACCATTCTCCAAACCTGCCGTCGCGAATATTTTCTGGCTCCCAATTAATATTCTTGTTTTCTTCTATTAATCTGTCGCGAACTTCCGACATTTTGATATACCAAGAATCACGGGCGTAATATATAAGAGGCGTTGAACATCTCCAGCAATGAGGATATGGGTGTTCGTATTTTTCTTTTTTGAAAAGAAGCCCTCTGTGAGCGAGATCTTTGATTATATCCACTGCTACTTCCTCATCCTTAACAAACCTGTGTTCTAAAAACCCTGTTCCTTTAATAAAACGTCCCGCTTCATCCACGAGATGATATTTGGGAAGTCCTATTTTTGTACCGAGCAAAAAGTCATCGTGTCCATACATTACTGCTGTATGCACAACCCCTGTTCCATCTTCAGTAGTAACAAAATCAGCAGGATAAACCTTGAAAGCTTTTTCTAACTTCTCTTTTTCTGTTTCAGGAATATTCTCCTTGAGATACGGATAAAGTGGTTCATATGATAAACCAACAAGATCGGCACCCTTCATCTCACGAACTATTTCGTATTCTTCTGAAACTGTTGAGAGTCTATTTTTAGCTAATATGAGATTTTCTTTGTTTGACGATTCTTCGTTTTTTATTCTAATTTCCACATACTCAATGTCCTCTCCAACGGCCAGTGCGATGTTCCCCGGTAATGTCCAAGGGGTTGTGGTCCAAGCTAAGATGAAAATATTTTCCTCTCCGACAACTTTAAACTTGGCGGTAACCGACAAGTCTTTTACATCTACATATGCCCCAGGTTGAGCGAGCTCATGACTAGAGAGCCCTGTACCACAACGCGGACACCACGGCACAACTTTATAATCTTTGTAGAGAAGATTTTTCTTGTAAATCTCCGAGATGATATTCCAAACAGATTCAATGTATTCAGGATAATAAGTGACATATGGATTATCCATATCTACCCAGTAGCCAACCCTCTCCGTAAACTCTCTCCATTCATCCACATACTTCCAAACACTTTTCTTGCACTCTTCATTAAAAAGAGCAATGCCGTATTCTTCAATATCTTTTTTTGAAGTTAGGTTTAGTTTTTTTTCTACTTCAAGCTCCACCGGTAAGCCGTGAGTGTCCCATCCAGCTTTTCTCTCAACATGAAAACCGCGCATTGTTTTATATCGCAAAACAATATCTTTGAAAGCTCTCGCCTCTAGATGGTGAATACCTGGACGGCCATTTGCAGTTGGTGGTCCTTCATAAAATACAAAATCGCCCTGTGGTGCGGGTTTTTCTAAACTCTTTTGAAAAATATTATTATCTTTCCAAAATTGCAGTATCTTTTCTTCAGTTTCTGCAATTCCACTCTTTTTTCTCTCTTCGGACATTGTCCTATCATAGTATCTCGGAGAGGGCTTAAATTCAAAGTTTTTACATAGGCTAAGCCTATGTATGTTAAACATTGGTGTGCGGGTAAACAAAGGCCCCCCGCCACAGTGTGGTCGGGGGGTTTCCTTCAGGGGCTGAGGCAGCCTGGGGAAATATCTCGTGCAGTAGGGGTTAAAAGTCCCATGCACATTTTCCCTTCAACGGTAGCGACGGCGGCGATCAGCTCAGGCGATGGCGGGCTCCGTGTGGAGTCGCCATCGACGCTCCGGGTCCAAGACCCGGGTCCAGTTAGTACTCGTGACGCCCAGAAAGGCGCCGGTGAGTTGATTGGCAGCGGCAGCCGAAGTGGCGCCGGCCGGATGCAGCTCAGTAGAGTAGTCTTCGAAATTGATTAGCAGGCTTTCGTTTTGGTCGCCACTCGCCACGTAGGCGAGGTCGGCGATGGTCTCGATGCTGGCCGTGGCAGGGCTCGCCCGAGTGGGCGTGCCGGGCTCGGCCAGGTTGAGGGTGAAGGCGATGGCACTCGCGGTCGCGGTCGCCATCGTGGGCGCAGTGACGAGGTCCTGCGTGGTCGGCGAGAAAATCTGGGTGAACTCACCAACCTTGGGCGGATCCGCGTCGTTCGCCTCGACGGCGACGACGGGCGAGGCAACGGCCATCATCAAGATGGCGAGCGCCCCAGGGATCAAACGCATCCTCATGCCTTTCCTTTCGCTGAAGTGTGAAGCCAGATTCTCGACGGAATGCCGAGCTTCTGGGTACTGCGACTTTTTAGTCTCTACCCCTAATTATACACCCTTAATAATTTTTTGTCAAATTAATTTTCAGATTTTTATCCACAGTATCACCAAAAACCTATATTTTTAGGCAAAAAATAACTCCCCGGTTTTACCGGGGAGCACTTCTATTCACGCTGACTATTCACCCAGACTCATCCAAAGCTCGTCATGTGGCGATACGACGAGACGAGCTCAACAAGTTCCACAAGGGCTCTATCAAAGTCGTCGTTCACGATGACATCGTCAAACTCGGACTCACACCCAATCTCTTCAGGTGCTTTGGCCAATCTTCTTTGTATTGTCTCCTCACTATCAGTCCCCCGACTTCGAAGTCTCTTTTCGAGCTCTTCGATTGATGGAGGCCTGATGAAGATGGTCACCGCCCCAAGCGTGCTCTGACGAATTTGCCGAGCACCCTGATAATCAATGTCAAGGATAACATCTGTGCCCCGATCAAGCTTCTCTTGTACAGATGTCTTCCTGGTGCCATAAAACTCTCCATGAACCTCTGCCCATTCAGCAAACGCGCCGTTCTCCCTCAACATCGAGAAAGTTTGGTGAGTCACAAAGTGGTAATCTTTACCTTGAACCTCACCCTTCCTCTCCTTTCGAGTTGTATATGATACGGAAAACTCAATATCAGGAAGCCTTTCTCGCAATGCCCTCACAAGAGAGGTCTTACCCGTGCCAGAAGGAGCAGAGATAACAAACAGATTGCCTCGCATGAAAATCTCCCGTGTCGAGTTTCGGACAAAGACCATTCCTAACAGAAGACTAGGACAAAAGAGAAAACTTTGCAATTACATCTTCTCTGGAGAGCTGATTCCTAAAACAGATAGCCCGTTTTTAAGCACCTGACCAGTGGAGAGAGCTATGGCCAACCTGTGGGCAGATATTTCTTTTTTTTCTAAATCAACGATTTGATTGTTCGCATAAAAAGCATTGAAGAGTCCTGCGACCTCGGTGAGATAGGTAACAATGGCATGTGGGGCTGTATTTTCATAAGCTTCGGCGACGACTTCCGGAAAGCGAACTAAAATTTTCTCCAAGACTGAAACGCTTTCGTCTTTTTTAAAAACAGGATTAATGCCCATCTCTTTTCCTTTTTCTAAAAGAGAATTAATACGCGCATTTGTATATTGCAAATACGGGCCAGAATCTCCTTCGAAAGAAATTGCCTTTTCAAAATCAAATATCACATCTCGCCCAGGCGCCTGCCTCAATATAGAATACCTTATTGCACCCACCGCGATGTCGGATACTAAACTTTCATCACTAGACAAATCTCTGTCTGACTTTTTCATTTTCTCTTTTACCTTTTCACTAACAGCTCGGATTAAAGATTCTGCTGTTATGACATCCCCTGTTCGTGAAGACATCTTGCCCGTTGGGAGACGCAACATTCCGTGACCAATATGCTTGGTATTTTTTGCCAAATTAGGGAAAATTTCACTTAAAGCAGACATTAAAACCTTGAAATAATCGTTGACTTCATTTCCAGTAACTACTATAGAAATATCGTGCGAATATGTATCATATTTTATTTTTGCGAGCCCTAACTCTTTTGCTTCGTATGTCGGTATTCCTTCTTTATTTATGAAGACACGAGTGTGGAGCTTGGTGTCTCTTTTTTCACCTCGAAAAACAATCGCGCCTTCACTTTCTTCAAAAATACCTGGAGTGTGTTTGTGCACTAGGGCTTTACCAAACTCCCCTGTTGTTGATTCAAAAAAATAATAATCAAACCTGGTGCCTAAAACCTTGTAGAGCTTTTCAAAATACTCAAGGGTTAGACCCCTCCCGAGCATATATACTTCATTTATTTCTGTGTCTGTCTCGCTATATATTTTTTTATTTACTTCCACCACGAACTTTTTAAAGTCCTCATCTGTTTCATAGAGTTTTGACCCTTCGGAATAGGAAAGGGCTACATCTTTTTCTGTGCGCCATTCTACCTTTGTTTTTATTTTATGAGCTACCGCCCTTGCCACATGAATTCCCTTATCCCCTTGATAGCAGGCCCTCCTCACTTCGGCACCATTCCACTCAATTATCCTAGATATGGCCTCACCGATGGTATTGCTCATGGTGTGGCCAATATGAAACTCTTTAAAAGGATTTGGATCTGTGTATTCAATGATTGTCTTCTGTCCTGAGAGTTTCTCATTCTTTCCAAATTCATCTGCCTTATCCAAAATGTTCGCCATTTCCCCAGCAAAGAAACTATCTTTGAAGGTGAAGTTTATAAACCCCGGTTTTGCTACTTCAATTTTTTCTACGAAATCTGGTTTTTCTTTCTCAAGCTCTTCTTTTATTTTTTCCGCTAATTCCAGTGGATTCGTCTTCAGGGCCTTTGCGGATACCATCGCCACATTGGTCGCATAATCCCCGTGAGACATCTCCTCTGGATGTTCCACAGCAAAATCAACTTGCTCCATAGCAAGATTTTTTAAAGCTTTTTCAATAATCCCCCTTAAATCACTTGAAACCATTGGCTGTATCATAACACTTTAGTAACAACGGAAAAGCCCGGCTATGTGCCGGGCTCTCTATTCGGTTTTCCGAACAATGGCTCGAGAATTCTCAAGCAATCAGCTAGAACTTTCTCGGGAGGTTGGTCCCCATCAATTATGGTGTGGGGAACCTTGGAGAAAAATTCTAGAAGACCACCTGCCACGCGCCTGTGAAAATCGTTAGATCTTTTGTCGAGATGGTTGGCTTCTGTTCTCCCATCTTTCATTCGCCGAGAAACGCCAACCTCAACTGGTACACTGAGGAAAATATAGAGATCGGGAGTCAGGTTCTGATCCGCCATCAGTCGCTCACGGATTTCCCAAAACAAAGGCTCGATCTCCCTGTTATCAAAACCGACAACCTGATAAGCGAATGTTGATTCGTCAAAGCGGTCAGCGAGGACACCCACTCCTCTGGCCAATGTCTTTTCCACCACCTGTGCCAACAGATTCGCGCGGGCACAGAAAAAGTGCAAAAGTTGAGTAACTGGACTCCAGCCCTTACCTACATCTGAAAGAAGCTCGCCCCTGATAGCTTCTGAAAGTGGTGTTCCCCCTGGTTCACGAACGTAAACCAGACTATCTCCATAGCATTCCTTGATTTTCTGAATAAGGGCTGTCTTTCCAGCTCCATCAGGCCCAGAAATCACAACAAACTTACCTCGGGATTGAGACATTGTGTTCTCCTGTTGAAAGATCTAGTGCACGAGATCGTGTCTGCTCTCCACCTTAAGCCTATGCCCGACCAATGTAAATATTGCACGACATCAAAAAAAATGTCGTGAAATAATAAGGAGTATTAAAAATGCGTTGAAATTACTAAATTTAATAATGTAAAGCAAAAGGCGGTGATAACATTATCACCGCCTTCGCCAAGCAGGACCTATTCCTGCAAGGAAAGTACAAAATCAACCAACCCCTGATCACCCTTCATTCCTCCAAGTAGAGCCTCTTGGGTGGCTATCCTTGAGAAATCATGTTCGAAATCGAGTGTCTTACGATATTGAACCCACTTGTCACCAAAATTACCGCCTCCGAAATCCCCCACTATATCATTGGGAGTGGCCGGATGCTCAAACGGCGACACATGTCCACTACTCTGAAGCTTGTCAGTCATGGAGAAATCTGCCTCCAGACTTCTCTTGCCATCATGGGTCAAGTAACTGACCCGCGCACAGCGTGCGGTGGATATACGAGCCAGTCGGTAAAAATCTGCCTCTTCCTCAATATCCTCTGGAAACACATACGGAAGATGCCATTCACCAAAATCGAGCTCCTGAGGAACACTGAGTAGATGGGCTTGTGCCATCGCTATGGCAAGGTCCTGAATCTCAGGCTGAGCCATAGTAGAAGCACGAAGACCGTAGAAATTACGCCAGCAAGAACTGGTTAAGATGACCGTATGCCAAGAGAATGGTTCGAGAAGTCGGTTGGCGTGCTGTTTGTGAACACCGACCGAAAGAGACCTTATTCTTGAAGTTACATCTGGATACCTATCCATCAACTCAAGAATCGTGTCACAGGTCTCAACGGCGTTTGGGTTTCCTTTGGAGTCTTTCATGACTTGCTCCTTACCGCCAGCAAGCACGAAAGCTTGGATAACCGCTACGTCCCGACCAACTAGCCAGTTAGTTGTTGCCGCTTCATTCGTCTCCTCTGGAAGACTCTCCTCAGACTGCATGCCGGCCTTGTTCCTGCCAAACTGAAGAGGAACGAATGGATGCTCAATTACTTCCGCAAGGCGCTTCCATACTGGAATAGCCCGAGAACTTGCCGAATTGCGGCTGAACATCCTGTGAGTGTTAAATTCCGCAAGAATAAATCTGGGAAAGGTCGCCTCAAAGGTCGTGAGGCGGCTTCCATTGTAGACACTATCCGCAACTACGGTCGCTGAAATACCTACGCGCTTGGTCAACATTTCTACCTCTACCGGTTGATTGTGAAGGTGCTTACATCCTCGGCCACTTTACTACTAAATAATATAAAAGTGAAGAAAACACTGATATTAGGACGCATTGGTTAAGAACTCGTTTTTGATATAATCTGCGTATGGCACTATCCGACAAAAAGATTCTCGAGGAGATGAAGAGGGAAAATATAATCATTCACCCTTTCAAAAAAGAAAACCTGGCTACCTCTAGCTACGATGTAACTCTAGGAGAGTATTATTTTAGAGAACAGCGACCAAAGTACCATCATAATCTATACAATATCTATAACAAAGAACACACAGATGAAGTGTGGGGCACGAAACCGCTTCAAGCCAAAAGGGCTCGTGACATTTTTGAAAAATTTAGATTTGAATATGTAGGCATAAAACCAAATGACAAAATAATTTTACTTGAACCAGGAGAAACTATACTCGCCCACACAAATGAATTCATCGGTGGCAAAAACCACATTACCACAATGATGAAAGCTCGCTCTTCAATGGGCAGGAACTTTATAGAAGTATGCAAATGTGCTGGCTGGGGTGATGTTGGATATACAAACCGTTGGACAATGGAGATTACAAACAACTCTAGTCACTATGCCATCCCCCTTGTGGTTGGTAGACGCATTGCCCAAATTATTTTCTTTGAAACCGGAGCGATTCTCAAAAAAGACTACACGAAATCTGGAAAATATCAGTCCTCACAGGCCGTTAGTGAAATGAAAAAACAGTGGAAACCACAAGACATGTTGCCTAAATTATATAAAGACAGAGAAATTAAAAAATAAATGAAGACACCCCTGTCGCCAAAGAGCGACGGGGGTGTCTGTTTATCCATATTTTCCTATTCGTCATTCCTTATATCACATCCACCCACGCATACTTTTCTGAAGAAAAGTTGCGCGGGCCCGCCTCGGCTCGACAGCCTCCGGCCGGTGGACGTTTCCTTATATCACGTCAACTTCTTACAGAAGCTGTGCAGCATTTGGATTTTATTCGTTTGATTACAAACTCAAAAATCTCAAAGGCTTCGTCGATGTTGCCTATATCACATCGACGCCCATAGAACGAGCGGTTCCAGCAATAATCTTTTTAGCACCCTCAATATCATTTGCATTCAAATCAACCATCTTCTTTTCAGCAATTTCTTGAAGCTGTGCTTTAGAAAGCTTGCCAACCTTACTTGTATTTGGTTTGCCAGATCCTTTTTCAGCACCAATGGCTTTCAATATCAAACTCGAAGCGGGTGGGGTTTTCAAAACAAAAGTAAAACTTCTATCTTCATAAACAGTGATTTCAGCGGGTACTGACTCACCCATCATTTCGCGAGTGAGGTCGTTATATTGTTTTACAAATTCTCCAATATTAATACCCGCCTGACCCAATATTGGTCCAATAGGAGGTGCGGGGGTTGCTTTCCCCGCCTGAAGAACTACTTTGAGTACTTTTGTTATCTTTTTTGCCATAGAGCCTAGAGATTACCTTAAATCTTTTTAACTTGCAAGAAATCGAGTTCCACAGGAGTTTCGCGACCAAACATAGAAACCAGAACTTTCACTTTGCCTCTGTCGTTATCAACTTCCTTGATTTTCCCCTCTAAATCTTTAAATGGACCGTCAATAATCATAACTGACTCATCGATGGACAAATCAGCTGTATGGACAGCCTTACCTGCATTCATCCGAGCAAATAGAGCATCTACCTCTTTTTTGTCTATTGGCACAGGGTACACTCCAGAACCAACGAAGCCAGTTACGCGAGGAGTGTTTCTAACCACATACCACGAATCGTCAGTAACTATCATGTCTACCAAAATATATCCGGGATATATTTTTTCTTCTTCCTCTACCCTTTTTCCACCTTTAATTTTTATCTTTTTCTCTGTAGGGACAATAACACTAAAAATCTTGTCTTCCATTCCAAGAGACTCTATACGTTGTTTGAGATTTCTCAAAACGGCGTTTTCATATCCAGCATAGGTATGAACTACATACCAATTTCTTCCTTCCTCAATTTTTTGTTTTGACATAATGAAAGATCAGAAATAATTAAATAATTATTTGTTCAAGAATAAGAGAAAATAGAAAATCAAATAGCCCAAGATAAAAAGCTACCAAAATAGAAATGACTATCGTGAGAAGCGTGAAAGCAAGGGCTTGTTTTTTTGTGGGCCAAGACACATGTTTCAATTCTGCCTTGGTTTCTTTAACGTAATTTACGAGAGACATAATATTGAAGAAAGTAATAAAAATCCTATTTTTCTACTAAAAAACGCCCTCTGGGCGCATACATATACATAATACGCCCTTTTGTGATTTATGTCAAAGCCCCATTAGCCAGGGCTAATGGGGCTTTGTTTTTACTAATTACTCTCTACTGAATTACCTTATCTCATATGTAATCGTCACATTAGAGATAATTTTATTTTCACCTACCGGTATTTGAGGTTCTGCCTTTGCGTCAGCTCCACCGCCCATACCAAGGGCCTCGGTACGATAAACTGCTGGATAATATCCATTTCCACCTTCAGAAAAACTTATTATTCTAACCAAACGAACCCCAAGATCTTTTGCCAACTCTTCTGCTTTTTCCCTAGCATCTTCGATGGCCATTTTTCTAGCTTCACGATTCAGAGCATCTTCATCATCAATAGTAAATGAAAGACCGCTTACATTAGTAACCCCAGTATCTCCTAGACTTCCCAAAATATTACCAGCTTTTTCTACATTCCTGACTTTTACAGAAATAGTCTGATTTACTTCATAACCAACAAGCCTCTGACTTGAAGGGGGGCATCTAAAATCAGTACATATCACCTGATCATATTCGTACTTTGGATAAACGCTATAGTCTAGTGTCTTAATATCCCTATCTTCAATTCCAAGATCCTTTAGTTTTGTGAGTGCGCTATCTATAGCTTCTGTTGCCATTTCTTGAGCCAAAGCTACAGTTGAAGCGTTTGTTTGGACACTAAAAGTGAATGAGGCAATGTCGGCAGGAGCAAAAACTTCTCCCTCGCCAGAAACAGTAATCACATTGGAGGGAACATTCTCTCCCCCAATATACCTATAACTTTTTACGACACCAACAGTCTGAACTATAAGAAAAGCCGATAGTGCAATAGCCAACACGGGAACATACTTAAAAATATTCTGTTGCATACAATTTACTAATTATTAATTTTGTTACTAATCTACAGACGATTATACCACCCCCTTTCTTACAAAAGATTCTGCTGAATCACAGAGATTTTCAAAGAGTGACAAAACGGTCATTGGACCAACCCCCCCCGGAACAGGGGTTATAGCGGAGACAATTTGGGAGATTTCCCTGAAATCGGCGTCTCCACAGAGCTTGCCATCTATACCCCTAGTGATTCCGACATCAACAACAATATGATCTTTATTTATATGATTTTTTCCTATCATATTCGGCTTCCCTACAGCAACCACTAAAATATCACTATTTTGAGTTTCTCTTTCTAAATTCTCTGTCTTTGAGTGACATATAGAAACCGTGGCGTCTCTATTCAAAAAAGCAATTGCCGTTGGTTTCCCAACTAACTCTGAACGGCCGATGACACAAACCTTTTTACCTGCAATCTTTATTCCGTAATAATCAAGAAGAGATAGTATCCCCCTAGTTGTAGCTGGAACAAACCCTACACTATTAGAAAATAAGGACCTAATGTTTTTCGGTGAAAAACCATCTATGTCTTTTTCAGGAACAATGGATTGTGAAACTAAAAAAGGATCAATGTTCTCAGGAAGAGGAAACTGAACGATTATTCCATGTGTATCATTTTTGTTATTCTCCTCATATATACTCTGTATTAAATCTTCCGTTGATACACTGTTACCAAATTTCACTAGATTCACTTTGACTCCAATAGATTTTCCAAAAATTTCTTTTTGTCTAATATATGTATCTGAGGCCTGATCTTCACCTAATTGGAAAATAGTGAGCGATGGAATAACGCTCATTTCTTCTACCCTTTTCTTTAGAAACTCTTTTCTCTCATCCCTGATTTTTCTTCCATCAAGTATTAACGGTTTTTGATTCATAAATTTTTTCGTAAATAAGAGCTATCAAAGAAACCCAAAATGCTCCGAGAGCAAAGCCTGCCACCACATCAGAAAACCAGTGCACCCCAAGATACACCCTGCTCAATCCCATAGCAAACACAAATAAAAAAGAAAACACTCCCCAGAGAAAAACTAGTCGGTAATCGCGCACTGTCTCCTCTATAGCAAAAAGTATGGAGAAGAAAAATATAGCTATCGCAGTAGTGTGCCCACTAGGAAAACTCCACCCGGATTCAGTAATCAATAAACTTGTCGGTCTTGAAACCTCAAAAAATTCTTTAAGTAAAATTACTGAAAACATACCGAATCCCATTGTTACTAGAAAAAATATAGCCCATCTATTTTTTTTAAAAAAAATGAGCGCTCCAGCCAATACAAAAGAAAGTAATATTAGAATTCCTGGAGAAAACACATCGCTTAAGCCCATAAAGACCGAAACCCCTCTATCACTATAGGAATAGTCTACCGAATAAATCTTTTCATCAAAAGAAAGCAACAGGTTGTCGCGTAGAAAAGCACAAGCGACAAAAAGAAGTGAGGAATAAAACAAAAGCACCACCAAACCCCTGTGTCTCATAAGAAAAGGCATACTCGTCTATGCTATCAAATCTGAAGAATCTTGAGAATTATATTATTCAAACAAATTAACCCTAGGTGTTATTTCACTAGTATCTATTTCTGTATTTCTTTCTACTGAAACACCTTCTACCTGTTCATCCGAAACTCCTCCTTCCGTACCCAATGACTCTTTCTCAATTAGCTGATTTTCCATAATAGCTTTTGCTTTTTGAAAAAACTCATCAGCCAAAGATTCATTACCAGATGTAAAAGCGTATCTGGCTTGAATCAATAATTTTTCAACAAGTAATACATAACCTCTTTTTTGTATTACCTCTCTCTTGTCACCGCCCACTGCACTGACATTTCTAATTTTTTGTTTTTGCCCAATAACTTTTTTTAACAAATCTTCTATTTCTACAAGAGATGGTGATACTAAAACTTCAGCTCTGGAAATCTCAAAATCTGAAGAAGGGACCATCATAAGAGAAGCCCCGACTGAGTCGCTGACTGATACAGATTCTGCCTTAAAAGACCTAGCAGACTCTCTAGAATAAGAGTCACTTATTATCTTTTCTACACTATTGCCAAGCGCCTCTTCAGTATGAAAATCAATTTCCACAGAAAGAGATTCTTGGATGTCTGGTGAGAGTCTATTTTTCTTTGAAAGAAGTTCGATTTCACTTAATCTTCGCTCTGCCAAAGAAAGTTGCCATTCGGCACGACTCAAATCAGAACCAACAAACCAGCCCCTTATCTGCTCATTAATTCCCTTTTTAAATCCATAAAAAATATCTCCTGGCAAAGCCTGCTCCGCAAAGAGGGATCCGCTTCCACCGAAAACAAGTAGGACAGCAAATGTGGTCACTACTATATGTTGCCTAAAAACCAAAAGCCAAGAATAAGGAGAGGGTTTAGACACTTGAGGTAATGGATTATCTTTTATTAGGTTTTTTAAATGAGATTCAATAGAAAGTTTCTCTCTTTTTGTAAGAGATTCTCTTTTTGCAATATTAAATATTTGTTCTATGTCTTTTTTCATATTCAATTTGGAAATTTTGATTGCACTTTCTTTATAGCTCTGTGTAGACGAACCGATACAGCATTTTCACTTTCACCTAAAACAGCTGCTATATGCTTTACAGGAAGCCCGTCAATGTACCTCATAACTATAACTGACCTGTCTCCTTTAGAAAGATCTTCTAGAGCTTTCATAACCTGACTTTTCTCAGCATTATCAACAATCTCTTCACCATCACTTCCAACAGGATCAAAGCCCTCTTCTGAGAGAACATCTAGAGAAGACGACTTCTTCTTTCTGTAAAAATCAATGATCAAATTATTGAGCACGTGATACAAGAACGCCTGAAAATTATCCACGATTGTACCCTGTGTAATCTGTACCCAAATCTTTGTATAAGCTTCTTGTACCAAATCTATTGAGACCTGACGGTCAGAAACACGGAAAAAAGCATGCCTAAACAGGGCGTCATTGTATTGATTAAATGCTTCAATAAATCTTTCTTCTTGATCGTTTGTTCTCTTCATATAAGACGCGAGGCTAAACACTTTCTTACCTGCATAACTTACCTACATAACTAGAATATCAAGAAACAATGCGGGCCCCAACCTAGAATCAGGTGGGGCCCATGATCGCGTTGATTGAGTGCTCTTCTGTCAGACCAGCTTCGCTCAGGTCTAACGAGTCTTGCGGCGCCTCTCAAGGAGACGAACGAGGTAGCAGTCTGGAGTGCTCGCCCCGCTGAACAACTGACGGAACAACACCCCCTCATCTGTCACCGACAGGTTATAGTGGCCCTTGAGAGCCTCAATGAGGTCTCGCTTCCTTGCCTGAACCTCCTCTTCCGCCTCTACCAGTTCACGAATGAACTGGACAGCCTTCTTGGGGTCATTGACCCCATGAAAACTTGCGGATATGACGGTGGCCTTTTGGGCCCCAACCGAAGCAACTGCGCTAGAGGTCATTCTTTTCCTACTTTCCGTTTTGAGTAGTGGGGAAAACAATCAACGCGCGTAAGGTTTATACTACGCTACTTTTGGCTAATTGTAAATAGACTAAAGTACGATGAATAGAACACCTCCTATAATAATTATTGATGCGAACATCTTTCTGGCCAAATTCTTTTCGTGGAAAAGCTCTCCCCCAACCATGGTGGTAATAAAAGTGGAAGATCTCTTAATTGCCGAGACAAGCCCAACAGACACAAGTTGAATAGCTTCCATCTGGAAAAAACGATAACCAACCGTAAATATTGAGGCGAAAAATACATCTGAACCAGAAGTACGGAGCGTCCTTATTACCCCACCAACAGAGCCGTTGAAAAAAGAGCTTATAGGAAGATAAAGAACGGAAGTAAAAAGATGAACAAAGAAGATGTAGACCACTACCGGCACCTCAAACACACTTACAATGGCTCTGTCTAAAACAGCTCCGACAGAATAAAGGAGGAGGGACAGGAAAATAAAATGGATGTATTTTGAACGAATAAAAACTTTTAACGGCTCAAGCAAACCGTTCTTTGGATCCATCCCCAAAACATACGAACCAATAATCATAAATACAATACCTGTAATGTTTTGAGCACTAAGAGCTTCCCCGAGAACGAAAAAGGCCAAGATTGATGTAGTACCAGGAGACAGGGCGAGTAATGGAGAAACTGTCGAAATTTCCAAATGTCGAACCGCCTTGGCAACCAAATAAAAAGCCATTGAGGCAAAAAAGGCTGTAATAAATATCAGGAGCAGAGCTTGAAAACTTACCTTCGAAAAGTCTATGAAGAAAATGAACGGCAGAGAAATGAATAGGTTTGCAACAGCCAAAGTAGCAGAATAATCTATGGCGTGCGTATTACGAAGAACCCTCTTTTCTATAAGAGATGCGGCGGATAAAAACACGGCGCACAAAAGTGCGTATACAAACCAAGACATAAATTTATTTTATTACACCTAGAGAAAAGTTGACAGTTTATTTAGCAAACCCGAAACAAACAAAAAACTGGTATACCCGTTTTTTGTTTGTTTACTCCAAGACTACTAAACTCTGACCATCAACTCTGAAACGATATGTTCTGGATTGAGTAGGTTCAGCGGCCATCGCCTCTCCCTCATTACGCTCTAAAACATCTATAGATATTACACCCTGTTCTATGGTTATTTTTTTAATACGAATTCTATCCCCTATGAAAACTGAATTCGTGGCTGTGCCGGTACCACCATCAGCCAGAACCACTGCTGTGTAGTAAAAAATGCCTGTTCCACCAGTTTCTTCTCTCAACAAAACAACCGCGTCTCTGACATTGTCATCGTTAACATCAGCAAACGCAGAGCCCTCAAGAAGTTTTACTCTAAACGCTCCACTAGAACCTACAACTGACTCTTCAAAAGAACCATTAACTAGAGAAACACTTTTGTCATTAACAGTGAATGTGGTATTACCAAGATCTATATTAGAAGACGCAGAGTCTGGTGACACTCTTTCTGTCACTTCTTCTTGTTCATTCACCTCTGGAACCTCCTCTGGAGCGGTGGTATCACGAGAACTCGACAAAAAAACCAATAAGGCTATCCCTAAAATAACGACTATTCCGATTATTGTTTCTTTTCTTTGCATCATATATTTCTCCGTTAAGTCTTAATCAATCAATAATAAAGGAGTATATAACAAACGACCAATCAAAGCCAAGTAGATCCCCAAAGATGGCCTTATAAAGCCATGATTAACGAATAATATCCCTTATCTTGTAATCTCCTCCATATATAATTCTAAATTCAACCCTCCCAACAATCTGGCCTCTAGAGGTCTTAACATTTACACGCCATTTACCGTCAAAAACATTTTCTTTAAATGAATATCCCCTATACCCACCATCATTCCCACCGACTATCGGGAAACTAATCGTATTAGCAGTAATCCATCTTTTATTAATTTCATCATAATATTGCCATTCGTGAACAATATTAACTTTGAGGTCGGTAGGCGCAAAAACAGAACTAAAAAAATAAACCCTCCCTCCGGGAGAAAGATGGAAGTTCTCTGTTGTTTTAAGGCGGTCAAAAAAACTTTTTTCTTCTCCGCTCAATAGATATCCCTCAGGGATACGGACAACATTGTGATAAACGCCACCATCTTTTAAAGATAGAGGTATGGGAGGTAAAATATTTGTAAAATAAAATACAAAAACTGTGATGAAAATAAATACAACTCTGCTTATGAGACCTTTTTTATAGACAGCAAAAAATTCAGGAAGTACTAATTCAAAAAATCGATAAATTCCATAGAAAACAAGGAGGCTAAGTAAACCACTCAAAACAAAAACGAAACTGTTCATGTGGCCGACAACTATTGGGACCACAAAGATAAGGTATGAAAGTATGGCTAAATAAAAGACGGTGAGTTGGTAACTTATGCGTGAATAAAAGCCCTTAACGAGCTCTCCTGTAATCAGAATACCAACCAAAATAAGGAGAAAGGGCCACGAAGCAGAGAGCGAGGCACTTCTCGAATAAAAGACAACGAACCCACTAAATAAACCTCCAAAAGCAAACTGAATAATTACAGGAATAAAAAAATTTATTTTTTCTAAAAAATTGATGCGCAGAACACCCGCCTTAGACAAATTGAATATGACAATACCTAGAACAGATACGCTTATGTAAAACAGTAAAACCAAATTTTCAAAAAGAAGATCAATTCTCTGAAGTGTCAGATTGTCTATAACAAACCCGAGTATAAGAGAAGCTGAAGATATGTGCCTCTCATAACGCAGAAACCAATTTTTTATTTCTATAAATTTTTCTGAAAACATTTTTATTGTTTATATTATATATCCAAAAACAAACGCCCCCGTCCACCCAAGGCGGACGGGGGCTATGAATCCTCTGGCAACAAGGCGCGTACATAGTCACTCGCCATGTAGAAGCCACAAGGACACTCAAACTCTGTTCCAACAACACATCCGAAGGCGTGTCTCTTCCCAGACGCAATGAGGGTCAACCTGACAAGGGCCGATTTGCGCTCCCGACTGTCAGCTTTCTCATCTTCAAGGGTAGAGATTAGCTTTTCTACCCTGTCTCTGGCTTCCTCAATATTCAGATGAGGAAATTTCGTGTCTTCAATACTCATTTATCACCTCCAGCTTCGGGGTCTACAGACCAGAATTTCTGGCAAGACAATAATATAAAAACAATAATTAGTCAATACTTGTCTTATTTTGGATGAATAAGTAAATTCGCTTCGACAAAAGACAATAGTACTAGTGCGTTTAGAACTATTTTGTTTATAAAAATAACTATCTTAAGGTAAGCGCAAAAGAGTTACTAACCTGGAGTTCTTCGGGAGATAATTTGTCCCCTGTATCTGCATGAACATATGTAATCTGATAATACTTGTTGTCAGTTAAAAAAAGTGTCACATATGAGCTCAAAATTCCATTATCAGTAAAGTAAAACTTTTCTTTACCATCTGAGGTTATGTTATTAATAATTCCTTCTGAACCATTCTTGGCAAAGTAGTCACTTATGTCTGTCATCTCCTCTCTCCAATGAGGTAGTTTGGACATGGAATCAAAAACTTCAATTTTAATATCAGGAATATTCTCGGTATAAAAACCTGGCTCCTTGTCTTTCTTAATAAGGAACACACTGTTAAGAGAATCGTTTTTAAAAATGTAATACTCTGGATTGTAAGAAAAACTATACCCGTGAGCTGAGCTATTGTAAGTGGTAACGCCATCTTTTACCACGATATTGCGCGTGGGGTTATTATAGTAAAAGTACCCGCCCACAGACAAAACTAAAATTACGACGATTATTAATTTGATTTTCATAGAAAAAAGTATACCATGTCATAAACTTATACAAACAATAAAAATTCCTCCCGAAACTCGCCCCCCAGTAGCAGGGCTCCGCTCTACGAATCCAATCGCGTTTCTCTCCTTATTTTTGGGTCGCGTGGTCGCGCGTGTTAGGACGATATTCGAGCGAATCGACGATGCAACGATTTACATCCCGAGCTTCAAAGATTGTTACCCTACACCCACGCTCACTATATCTAAAAAATAATTACTCCTGCATCATTATCATGATCGAGGTATTAAATTACCAGTGGAAAATCTTTAAAAAATAACCTACAAGAATAAGTAACATACCAAAAATCCCTAACCCTTGCTCGACTTTCATAATCCGAGATACTTTATCAGAGATTTTACGCTCATTAAGCACACGATGATGAACACTCAGAGCCGCCCAGGCAATAAGCAGAGTCCCAATAGCATCTAATGTGGAGATTATTATTTCCATTATTTTTTATTAAAAAATTCATAATATTTATCAAGTATACTCTTTTGAGGTTCGTGCAAATGAATAGTTGGTCTCTTTGATTTGATTAGCTGTACGGCATCTTTAACACTATATCCCTTTCGTATTAAGTATGCCGAGACAAATGTAGGGGCTCGACCATGGCCATTCTTACAATGTACATACACCTTTCTATTTTGAGATAATAGTTTTTCTATTGATTCTGCACCGAAGGAAAGTTGTTCAAATGCTGGAGCCATATGATCAATGACAGGTATCCAAAGATAAACATCCACACCGAATGGAGCGTCTAATCGATCTTCTTCAAGTGATATATCAGCAGTAATTCCTTCCTTCTTTAAAACATCAGCCAAACCCACGACACAACATTGATTTGTGCCAATATAAATTCCATCAATTATATAGTCGTAATCTAATTTGGAATTGTTTTGGTGAATGTGCTTCATAATCATTAATAATTAATTAACTATTGCATTAATCTTACTACCGAAGACTTCTGATGCTTGTTTTACATACTCAACTATATTTTCTTTAAAATACGGTTTGTGTTGTCTTTGAATTTGTGCGATTACATAATATCCA